>JBOHYB010000025.1:0-51875 GCA_050737695.1 Lysobacter sp.
ATCGGAAACCGGCGCGGGCGGACGGTTCCAGATCGCGGCTGAAGCCGCTCCTACAAAAACGAACGGCCGGTGGACACCCACCGGCCGCTTTGCATCGAAACGCCTGGCTATCTCAGAACCGCAGGTTCGCCCGCACGTAGTAGTAGCGTCCGCCGGGGATATCGTAGGTCGACGCGTCGTAGCCGTTGAGCGAGCACGACAGGCACAGCGGCGGGTCCTTGTCGAGCACGTTGTTGACGCCGCCGGTCAGCTGCAGGCCCTTGAACCAGTCGAATTCGTAGCCCAGTTGCAGATCGTGGTAGGTGATCGCCTCGAGGGTGTTGGTGCCGGCCCAGATGTCGTTGCCGTCGTCATCCTGGCCGACCACCGCGCCGTCGCTGCAGACCGCGAACGACGCCGCGTCGCCGCAATCCTCGACCAGCTCGCTGATGTGCCGGACCACCCACGCCGCGCTCCAGTTGCCGCGATCCCAGTCGAGCGCCGCGGTCGAGGTCCAGTCCGGGATCGCGCTGTCGGTGACCTCGATCCCGACCGTGCGCGGCTGCACCTGGCCGGCGGCGCCGATCGCCTCGTAACGGGTCACAAAGGTGTTCTGCCAGCTCAGCTTGAAGCGGCCGGCGGAAGTCTCCGGAAGGGTCCAGAACACGTCCGCGTCCCAGCCGTCGGTCTTGATCGAGCCCAGGTTGGTGAGGCGATTGCCGAAGCTGTTGATGCTGCCGACCGAGGTGCGGGTGATGCCGTCGCAATACAGTGGATCGAGGGTCTGCACGCACAGGTCGAGCTGGGTCTGGGCGTCGATCGCCTGCACCGCGCCCTCGATGCTGTGACGGTAGAAGGTCAGTTCCAGGTCGAGCCGGTCCGACCAGGCGGTGTTGGCGCCGAAGCTCGGGCTGTAGACCATGCCCGTGGTGAAGCTGTTGGCGGTCTCCGGCTGCAACTGGTCGTTGCCGCCGGTGGTGACCGAGATCTGCGAGTTGGTCTGGACCGCGCCCGGCGGCACGCCGAGCGCCGCGCAGTTGGCGGCATCGCCGGTGGCCGGACTGCCGTCGACGCCGACCAGGCAGGGGTCGTCGATCTGCAGGTCGGCACGACTGGCTGAGCCGTACAGCTCGCCGATCGACGGCGCGCGGAAGCCCTCGGCATAGGTCGCGCGCAGCAACAGCTCGTCGGCGAGTTGCCAGCGCAGGCCGTACTTCGGGGTGAATTGGCTGCCGAAGGTCGAATAGTCCGAATAGCGCCCGGCGAGGCTGAGGTCGAGGCTCTTGCCGAACGCGCCCTGCTCGATCAGCGGCAGGTTGAACTCGACGTAGGCCTCGCTGACGTCGTACTCGCCCGACGTCGGCAGCGACGGCACGCCGTTGTAGAAGCCGGCGACGGTCAGCGGATCGGGGTTGTAGGAACCCTCGTACCTGCGGTGCTCGAGGCCGGCCGCGGCCGACAGCGGGCCGGCCCATAGGTCGAACAGGTCGCCGGAGACATTGGCGGTGAACTGGTCGAGTCGCTGCTCGCTGCGGTCGTGCACCACCGGCTGGATCCACGCCAGCATTTCCGGGGTCAGCGTGCCGGGACCGCCGAACACGTTCAGCGGCACGCAGCCGGCCACCGCGGCGCAGGCATCGGGGTCGCCGAGCGCCAGCGCGATGTTGCGGATGTCGTAGCTGCCGTAGTTGGTCTGCTCGGCCTCGTTGCGGCCGAGGGCAAGGTTGACGTCCCAGAACCAGGTGCGCTCGCCGGCCTCGAAGCTGCCTTCCAGGCCGGCGCCGAAGTACTGGGTGTCGACCACCTGCTCGAACAGCCGCGGCCCGCCCTCGACCGGGCGCCGGCCGATCAGGATCAGGTTGGCCTCGTTCTCCGGCGTGGCCGGGTCGTCGATCGACGCCAGGTCGAAGCCGAACGGGTTGTACGGGTTGTCGGCCGACACGAACATGCCGTCGGCGAAGGCGTTGCCGGTGCCTGCATCGAGGCCGAGGAACAGCGGCTCCGGCGCGGCCTGGTTGACCGACTCGCGGCGGTTGACCAGCGCCTTGGCATAGGCGTGGACGCGGTCGCTGAAGTAGAAGCGGTACTGGCCGAACACGCCGGTACGCGTCGACGGCGTCAACAGCATGTTGTATTCGGCGAAGTTGAAGCGGTCGGACGTGGCGAAGCAGTGGTAGCCGTCGGTGCGATCGCAACCGGTCTGCGACGCGTCGTACAGCGGGTCGCTGTCGCCTTCGTTGGGGGTGATGTCGTGGGTCACCCCGGTGTTGGGGTCGGTGAAGATGAAGCGTCCGCGCGGGGTGCCCGAACTGCCGAAAGTCAGCCCGGTGCCCGGGATCGGAAAGCGCGACTGCTCCCGGGTGTTGGCCGAGATCGCGTCCTGTTCGACCCGGCTGGCGCCGAGGAACAGGTTGCTGCGCTCGGTGTTCATGCCCCAAGCGAGGTCAAGGCCCTTGGAGGTGCCATCGCCTTCGCCGTACTGGCCGAAATTGAGGGTGGCCTGGCCGCCCTCGAAGTTGCGCCGGGTGATGATGTTGACCACGCCGGCGATCGCATCGGAGCCGTACAGCGACGAGGCGCCGTCCTCCAGCACATCGATCCGCTCGACCAGCGCCAGCGGGATGGTGTTGAGGTCGGTGGTCGCGCCGACGCCGGACGCCGACGACTCGTTGACCCAGCGCATGCCGTCGACCAGCACCAGCACGCGCTTGGCGCCGAGGTTGCGCAGGTCGACCTGGGCCGAGCCGGCACCGACACCGTCACCGTTGGGCGAGAAGCCGAAGTTGCCCGACGAGTTGAACTTGGTGTTGAGCGCCGAGCCCGAGCCGGTGAGCTCCTGCAGGATGTCGCCGATCGAGGTCAGGCCGGTGCGTTCGATGTCGTCGCGGGTCAGGGTCTGGACCGGCGTCTGCGATTCGATCTCGGCCTTCTTGATGCGGGTGCCGGTGACCTGCACGGCGTCGAGGGTGGTGGCGCTGGATTCGGTGGCGGGATCCTGCGCCGCGGCCAGCGAGGGCACGGCAGCCAGCGGGGCCAGGACCAGCAACGACAACGAGACGGCTTTCGCCAACGGGTGGCGACGGGGTGCGTTCATCGATCTCTCTCTCCGTAAGAAAAACGATTGCGAATCGCCGCACCCCTGTCTGCGACGTCACCCGTTTGTAAGCATTTTGTGAATCAGCTGCAATAGCAAAGATTTACGTCGGATTCAGCAAAATTCAACACGACTCGTTGCGACAGTGCCCGGGTCCCGCCACCGCCGATGACCTCCGCCGTCACAACACCGTAACGCGCACCTGTTATTGAGCGTTCATCGGGCCGGGGGCATCCGCCCACAAACAGGAGGGTTGATGGCCGCGCCGCGATTGGGCTCATTGTCCGCCCAGATCGGCTCGCTGCTGCCGTTAGCTTCTGTCGGCATAGTCGGCGGCTTGACCCTACTGGCACCCGCCGCCGCCGAAGCTGGATGCGACAACCACGCCCCAACCACGGGGCAGGCGGTACTCTGCAGCGCTGACGCACCCACTCCCGACCCCGCCGCGGTGGTATCCGCCGCCGGCGAGGCCGATGTCGCGGTGGCGGTCGAGACTGGCGCGGCGCTCGACGTCGCCGGCAGCCCCGCGATCTCGCTGGGCGCCGGCGGATCGGTGGCCAACCGGTCCGGCGGTTCCATCACCGGCGGCAGTGCCGGCATCGTGTCCGCCGGTCCGACCACCATCATCAACGATGGCTCGATCATCGGCACGGCCGGCACGGGCGTGGCGTTCTCGGGCGCATTCGATGACGTCCTGGTCAATCGCGGCAACATCCGCGGCGCGGGGTTGGCGGTGGCATTCGGTGACGGCAACGACCACCTGCAGATGGACGGAGGCACGATCGACGGCTCGGTCGACCAGGGCACCGGCGCCGACACCGCCGAGATCACCGGCGGCACGATCACCGGCAACCTGCAGCAAGGCGCCGGCAGCGACGACTTCGTCATGGCCGGCGGCCAGCTCGGCTCGCTCAACCAGGGCGACAATATCGACACCTTCAGCATGACCGATGGCTGGATCGTCGGCGGCTTCGACGACGGAGACCTGGCGACGATGAGCGGTGGCCGCATCGGCCGGGTCAACATGAAGCTCGACGACAACCGCTTCGACATGTCCGGCGGCACCATCGATGGCAATCTGGTCACCGGTTTCGGCAACGACACCATCGTGCTGTCGGATGGCTTCATCGGCGGCAACATCAGCGTCAGCGGCGGCGAGGACAGCGTGACCGTCACCGGCGGCGCGGTCGGCGGCGAGGTCCGGATGAGCGCCGGCACCGACGTCTTCAACTGGGACGGCGGCGGGATCATCTACGGTGCGATCGATCTTGGCGCCGGCGACGACCGCGTCACCCTGGGCAACCTCAATGGCGGCCACCTGGGCGCCACGCCGTTGCTCACCGGTGGCCCCGGCGTCGATGGATTGCGCTTCGACAACGTGTCGACCACCGGCGTCGCCCGCTTCCAGAGCTGGGAACAGGTGACCGCCGGCAACGACACCGAACTGACCTTCGACGGCGACCTGGCGCTTGGCGATGCCGACAGCGGCACCGGCTCGCTCACCGTCGACGCCAGCAGCACCCTGTTTGCCGGCAATGGCGCCAACGCCTCGATCACCGCGTTTGACGCCGCCCAGCTGGCCAATGTCAGCAACGCCGGTCGGATCGATCTCAGCAACGGCGCGGCCAGCGCCACCGATACCTTCACCATCGCCGGCAACTACGTCGGCGATGGCGGCGCGATCTTCCTGCAGACCCAACTGGGCGATGACAGCTCGCCATCCGACAAACTGGTGATCGCCGGCGGCGCCGCCAGTGGCAGCACCGGCCTGGGCATCGTCAACCTCGGAGGTACCGGTAGCATGACCCTGGGCGACGGCATCATGGTGGTCCAGGCCAGCAACGGCGCCACCACCGCCGCCGGCGCATTCGGATTGCTGGGGCCAGTGGCCGCCGGTGCGTTCGAGTATTTCCTGCTCAAGGGCGGGGTCAGCGCCGGCAGCGGCGACAACTGGTATCTGCGCTCGACCCTGGTGACGCCGCCCCCGACGCCGGACGAGCCTGCGCCAGTGCCGCCGGAGCCCGCACCCGCGCCGTCGCCGCTGACCCTGCCGCCAACGCCACCCGCGCCCGCGCCCCCGGAGCCGCCGGTGCCACCACCACCGCCGTTGCAGCCACCACCGGCGCCCACGCCCGACAACCCGGACCCGTCGGCGCCACCGCCCGCGGAACCCGCGCCGGTGGAGCCGCCTGCGCCGCCACCGCCGTTGCCGGAGCCGCCCACCGATCCCGCGCCGGTGCCGGCACCAGCAACACCATCGTCCCCGCCGACACCGGGCGCGACTGCCTCGACCGCCGCGGTCGTGCCGCTGTACCGGATCGAAACCCCGGTGTATGCGGCGGTGCCCGTCGCGGCCCGTGAGCTGGCGCTGACCACCCTCGGCACCTTCCACGAACGCCAGGGCGAACAGGCGCTGCTGCAAGGCGACGGCGCGGTCCCGGCGGCCTGGGGCCGCGTGGTCGGACAACGCAGCGAGCGCAGTTGGTCGGGCACGGTCGCCCCCAGCTTCGATGGTTCGCTGTGGGCGGTCCAGGTCGGCAGCGACGTGTACGCGCACGTGTCCGACGATGGTCGCCGCGACCGCTTCGGCCTGTTCGCCGGGCGGGCGCGCATCGACGGCGACGTCCGCGGCTTCGCGTTGGGCTGGAACAACCTCACAGTCGGTACGCTGGAACTCGACAGCACCCACCTTGGCGCCTACTGGAGCCGGGTCGGCCCCAGCGGCGGCTACCTCGATGCGGTGCTGATGGGCAGCCGTTTCGACGGCGAGTCCCACTCGGCCCGCATGGTCGGCATCGATATCGAAGGCGATGACCTGACCGCATCGTTGGAGATCGGCTACCCGCTCGCCTGGCGCGACGATTCGCGATGGTCGCTGGAACCGCAGTTGCAGTTGATCGGTCAGCGTGTGTCCGTCGACCGCCGCCAGGACCGGTTCGCCGCGGTGTCCTTCGATTCCGATACCGCCCTGACCGGCCGGATCGGCCTGCGCCTGCTGCGGGACCGGCCGACCGCCCACAGCGGCTGGCAGCCCTATTTGAAGCTCAACTTGTGGAATGGCTTCGGCGGTGCCGACCGCATCCGCCTCGATGCCGACGTGGTCGAAACCCGGCACGGCTCCAGCGCGCTGGAATTTGGCGGCGGCGTGGTCGTGCGTTTCAACGAGCATTTCAGCAGCCACCTGACCGCCGACTACACCACCGACCTGGGCGACGACGACCGCGAAACCATCGAAGCCAACCTGGGCGTGCGGGTGACGTGGTAACCGCGTGCCCCAACCGAGGAGAACCCGCATGCACAGGATCACCTGTCTGACGCTGGCGTTGATGCTCGGCGTCCTCGCCACGCCGATTGCGCTGGCCGCCCCACCGCAACAACGGGCCTATGCGCCGGAGGATCTGCGCGAGCTGTCGCCACAGGATCAACGCCGCGTCATCGGCCTGGAGTACGCCGAGCAATCCGGCGGGCGTTCGATTCCGGCCGACCAGATGCGTTTCTACCTCGACCAGGTCAATCGCTCGAGCTGGACGTTCTCCCGGATCAAGGCCGACATCGCCACCTCGCTGGGCGGATCGACCGCACCACCTACGGCCGGCACCATCCGCTGCGAGAGCAACGACGGTCGCAGCCGCACCTGTCGCACGCCCTGGCGCGGCGATTCGCGACTGGTGCGGCAACTCTCGCAGGCACCGTGCGTCGAGGGTCGGACGTGGCAGTCGCAAACCGGACAGGTCTACGTCGGCGGCGGCTGCCGCGCCGAGTTCGCGGCCGCGACGGGGCCCGGCGGTCCGTCGCCGCGGCCGCAGCCGCAGCCAGTACGTCCGGGCTACACCGTTGAGTGCGCCAACAGCAGCCTGTTCCCGGTGATCTGCCGCTGGGATGACAGCCGGGGAACGCCTTACCTCAAGCGGAAGCTGTCCGAAGCGCCGTGCATCGAGGGCGTGAACTGGGGCTACCGCCGCGGCACCGGCATCTGGGTCAGTGCCGGCTGCCGGGCCGAGTTCGGGGCGCGCTGAACGTGGGCGACCCGCATCGTGACGCCGCGGCCCGAGGCCGGGCATGACCGCGTTGCCGCGCGCCGCGGCGGCACTGGTGTGCGCGGTGGCAGTGGTGTCGTTGCTGCTGCAGTTCGGCCTGATGTTGCACGCCGCGGAAGACACCGCTCCGACCTGGCACCTGGCGGTGCGGTTCTTCAGCTACTTCACCGTGCTCAGCAACCTCGGCGTGGCCCTGGCAACCGCGTCCGTTGCACGCCGCAACCGGTGGCCAGCGCGCTTCGCGACACCGCGCGCACTCGGCGCCGTGGCGTTGTACATCGCCGTGACCGGCCTCGTGTACGCCACGGCATTGCGCCAGCTATGGCAACCCGAGGGCCTGCAATGGTGGGTCGACCGGGCCCTGCATTATGTAGTGCCGCTGTTGTACCTGGGCTGGTGGCTGGCGTGTGTGCCGCACGGAAAACTCGGCTGGCGGGACCTGTGGCGCTGGCTGCTGATTCCGGCGGCGTTCCTGTCATGGACCCTGCTGCGTGACGCAGCGGTCGACGAGTATCCGTATCCGTTCATGGATGTCTCCGCGCTCGGCCTGGGCCAGGTGCTGGTAAATGCGCTTGTCGTACTGGGCGCGTTCCTCGGAGTGGCGGCCGTGTTGCTACTGTTTGACCGCGCGCTGGCGCGACGCCACACCGCGGTTGCCGACCTCGGCCGGCGCTGACGACGCGCGGACCGACCGGCGAAATCAGCCCGTCAGCAGCAGACTCAGCGCGACCACCACCAGGAACACCACGAACACCCGCTTGAGCATGTCTCCGTGCAGGTGGTGGGCCAGCCGCGTGCCCCACGGCGCCGCCAGCACCGAGGCCAGCGCGACCCCGATCGCCGCCGGCAGGTACACGTAGCCGACCGCGAACTCCGGCAGCGCCCCGGCCGGCGCGTGCAGCGCATAACCCAGCGCACTACCCAGCCCGATCGCGATGCCACAGGCCGACGAAGTGCCGACCGCGCACACCGGCGCAACCCCACGCCAGACCAGCAACGGCACGGTCATGCTGCCGCCGCCGATACCGACCACCGCCGACAAAGCACCGATGCCGACCCCGGCGCCGGTCATCGGCCACCCGCGCGGTGCCGGCACGTCGTCCGAACCACCCTTGCGCAGACCCCCGAAGTACAACTGCGCCGCCGCCAGCAGGCAGTAGCCGGCGACGATGTAACGCAGCACGTCGTCATCGACCCCGACCGCGACGCCACTGCCGAGCCAGCCGCCGAGCAGCAGCCCCGGCACCATCCACGCCACCGTCGGCCACAGCACGCTGCCGCGTTTGGCATGCGCGCGCGCCGATGCCGCGGCGGTCAGCACGATGCTCGCCAGCGAGCTGGCCAACGCCGCATGCATCGCCGCATCGGCCGGCACCCCGAGCAACGGCAACAGCCACGCCAGTGCCGCCACCAGCACCAGTCCACCACCGACGCCGAGCAGGCCGGCCAGCACTCCGGCGACGATGCCGAGCAGGGGAAACAGCAACCAGGCAAGCGACATTCGATCTCCGGCGCGGCGCGCGTGATGTGAAAAAACCGGGCGCCGTCATTCACTTTCGCCCCGCTATAGTCGGGCGATGCTCCCCCGCCCCCTGCCCATCGTACTCGCCGCGCTTGCGACGTCGTTCGCGACGTTTGCGTGCGCCCAATCCGCTCCCGTGCCGTCGGCGCAACCGACCGCGGCGACGCCGGTCCGCGCGCCGCAACCCGGCACGCCGATCAAGCCGCAGTCCGACCCGCGGCTGCCGCAGATCGACGCCGCAATCCGCGCCGCCGAACTAGGCAACTTCGATGCCGCCCGTTTTGGCGACCTCGCCGACCATCCGCTGTATCGCTGGGTCGAACTGGCCAGCCTGCGGCGCAATATCGACGACGTCAGCGAACCGCGCGCGACCGCATTCCTGCAGCGCTACCAAGGCGAGGCAGTAGCCGAGGAGTTCCGCGAACTGTGGCTGGCCGCGAGCGCGCGCCGCGAAGACCCGGCCGCGTTTCTCAAGGCCTGGGACGACGAAGTCCGCAGCACCAAGCTGCGCTGCGTCCGGCTCGATGCGCAGCGCCAGCTCGGCCGCGTCGACGCGCAATGGACCAGCGATGCGCAGGCGCTCTGGAAGGACAGCGACGGCAAGTCGTTGCCGAACGACTGCGACCCGGTATTCACCGCGCTCGCCGAGCGTGGCGGTCTGACCGCCGCGATGCGCTGGCAGCGTATCGAGCAAGCCGCAGCCGCGTGGCAGCCCGGGGTGATGCGCGCCTCGGCGCAGGGCCTGCCGGCCGATCAGCGCGCACTGGCCGAGGACTACGCCGCCTTCATCGATGCGCCGCATTCGCGCGCGCTGGGCTGGCCGAAAACCGATCGCAGCCGGCTGATCGCCTCGCACGGCCTGGCCAAGCTCGGCAAGGCCGACCCCGACCGTGCCGAGGCGCTGCTGCCGCAATACGCCAGCGCGCTGAGCTTCACCGAGGCCGACCGCGGCCGGGCGATGTACATGATCGCGTTGTGGACGGTGGCGTCGTACCTGCCCGGGTCCGAGCGCCGGCTCAACGCGGTGCCGGCGGCCAGCTACGACGCCCGCCTGCACGAGTGGCGGGTGCGCGAGGCGATGGCGCGGTCGGACTGGCCGGCGGCGCTGGCGGCGATCCGCAAGATGAGCGACGAGCAGCGCAGCGACTCGACCTACGAATACTTCGAGGGCCGGCTGGCCGAACTGACCGGCGACCAGGCCACCGCGAAGGCGCGTTACGCCGCCGCTGCGCGGGAGCCCGAGTTCCATGGCTTCCTTGCCGCCGACCGCATCGACCAGCCCTACGCGCTGTGTCCGTGGGAGGTCGAGGCCGATGCCGCGACCCTCGCCACGGTTATGAACAATCCGGCGCTGCAGCGCGCTATCGGGCTGCACAAGCTCGATCGCCATGGCTGGGCGGTGGAGGAATGGGCCGAGGCGACCGAAGGCTTCGGCGATACCCAGCGCCAGCTCGCGGTCAAGATCGCGCAGGCCAACGGCTGGTTCGACCGCGCGGTGTTCGCGCTCGGCGACGGGCCGCGCGAGAACCAGCTGTACACGCTGCGTTTCCCCCTGCACCACGATGCGACCATCCGCCGGGAGGCTGCGCGCAACGACATCGATCCGGCCTGGGTCGCCGCCGAGATCCGTGCCGAGAGCATCTTCAATCCGCGGGCGCGCTCGGGTGCCAACGCGATGGGGCTGATGCAGGTGCTGCCGGCTACCGGGGCGGCGGTGGCGCGCCGGATCGGCCAGCCGTGGGGCGGCAGCCAGAGCCTGTACGACGCCGACACCAACATCGTGCTGGGCACCGCCTACCTGCGGCAGATGCTCGACGAGTCCGGCGGCAAGCCCTACTTCGCGATCGCCGGTTACAACGCCGGGCCGACGCCGCTGGCGCGCTGGCAGTCGCAGCGGCCGGGGATGGATGCGGACTTCTGGATCGAGACGATCAGCTACCACGAGACCCGCGATTACGTCGCCCGGGTGCTGGCGTTCGCGGTGATCTACGACTGGCTGTTTGATGGCGATGCGCTGCGGTTGAGCGATCGCATGCAGGGCGAGATTGATGGGCCGCGCAAGTCGTTCCAGTGTCCGGCGACAAACCCGTAAGCCGGCGCGAGAAAAGCCGGACAGACGCGGAGCCGGGATGAGTTGTGTTGGGGCCTCGGAGCCCGCGCAGGAGTCGGGTGACGGGGGCATTGCGGATTGGGGTTGCGGCGTTAGGCAGGCATCATGCTTCTCATGAAAACCTTTCTCGTCGGTGGCGCGGTGCGCGACCGGTTGCTCGGGCTGGAACCGGGCGACCGCGACTGGGTCGTGGTCGGCGAGAGCCAGGCGTCGATGGAAGCCGCCGGCTTCAAGCCGGTCGGGCGCGACTTTCCGGTGTTCCTGCATCCGGACAGCGGCGAGGAGTACGCGCTGGCGCGGACCGAGCGCAAGTCCGGCCGCGGCTATCGCGGTTTCGTGGTCGACGCCGATCCGTCGGTGACGTTGGAGCAGGACCTCGGCCGCCGCGACTTCACCATCAATGCAATCGCGCAGGAGGCCGACGGCGCGCTGGTCGATCCGTTCGGCGGCGCGCGCGACGTCGAGGCGCGGGTGCTGCGGCATGTCGGCGAGGCGTTCATCGAGGATCCGTTGCGGGTGTTGCGCGCGGCGCGGTTCATGGCGCGCTTCGCGGCGCTGGGATTCAGCGTGGCACCGGAGACGATGGCGCTGATGCGGCGCATGGTCGATGCCGGCGAGCTGGCCGAGCTGGTGCCCGAGCGGGTGTGGCAGGAGTTGCGACGCTCGATCGCCAGCGAGCGGCCGTCGGCATTCCTGAGCACCCTGCACGATTGCGGCGCGCTGGCGGTGGTGTTGCCCGAGGTCGACGCGCTGTATGGCGTGCCGCAGCGGGCGGAGTATCACCCGGAGGTCGATACCGGCGTGCATGTCGAGCTGGTCTGCGACATGGCGGCGACGCTTGCGCCCGGCAACGACCTGATCGGCTTCGCCGCGCTGACCCACGACCTCGGCAAGGCGCTGACACCGGAAGCGGTGCTGCCGAAACACCTCGGCCATGAGCAGGCCGGCGTCGCTCCGTTGCGCGGGCTGTGCGAACGCCTGAAGATTCCCGGCGAGCACCGCCAGCTGGCCGAGGTCGCCTGCCGCGAGCACCTCAACGTCCACCGCTTCGACGAGCTGCGCGCGAGCACGGTGGTCAAGCTGATCGAGCGTTGCGACGGCTTCCGCAAGCGCGGCCGGATCGACCAACTCGCCACCGTCTGCGAGGCCGACAAGCGCGGCCGCGCCGGTTTGCAGGACCAGCGGTACCCGCAAGGCGATGCGCTGCGCGCCGCCCATGCCGCCGCCTGCGCGGTGCGTGCGGATGATTTGCCCGAAGGCCTGCAAGGCCCGGCGATTGGCGAGGCGATGCGCAAGGCGCGGATCGCCGCGGTCGTGAGTGCGACGGGCAAGAAGCCGTAGCTGCACGAACGCACCGACCCGCTTTTCGTAGGAGCGGCTTTAGCCGCGATGTGGAGTCGGCGCGAGCGAACGATTCCACATCGCGGCTAAAGCTGCTCCTACAAAAGCTTGCGAATGCGCCGGGCCACCCGCGGGCCGCCCGGCACCTGTCTCAGAACCGGTAATCCATCCGCGCGTAATAGCTGCCGCCGTTGACGCCGAACGGCAGCGTCTCCCAGCCGTAGGTGAAGCCCAGCTGCGGGAACGGGAACTGGGTGTCCGGATCCCAATTGTCCGGGTACTCGTCGAAAACGTTGTTGCCACCGACACTGAACTTGAGGTGGTCACTCACCGCGTAGCTGACCCCGAGGTCGAACAGCGCCTTGCCGTCCCAGGTCTGCTTGACCCCGGTGAAGCCCTCGCCGGCGACCGAGCCGTAGTAGTTGCCACGGCCGGTGACCTGCCACGGCCCGGTCTCCCACACCGCCTGCAGCACGTGGTGGGCGCGCGGCTGGCCTTCCTCGATCAGGGTCACCTGGGCGTCGTCGAACAGTTGCTCCGGCGACAGGATCGGCGACTGCGAGCGCCGGTCCTTGACCTCGGTCTTGTTGAAATGCACCAGCGCGGTCAGGTTGAGCGACGAACCGCCGTCGAACACCGTGTTGTGGTTGGCGACGATGTCCAGGCCGGTGGTCTGGGTGTCGATCGAGTTGGTGAAGAACAGCACCTGGCCGACCCCGATCGGGTCGAGGATCGCCCGGATCGGGCAATTGCTGTTGTCCGGCAGGCAGGTCGCGGCATCTTCCGGCGAGAGGTTGCTGGAGAAGATGATGCGGTCGTCGATGTCGATCCGGAACAGGTCCAGGGTCAGCGAGAAACGCTCGCTCGGGGTGAACACGAAGCCCAGGGTGCCGCTGGTCGAAGTCTCCTCCTGCAGCGGTTCGATCCCGAACGCTCGGGTCACGTCGCTGTTCTGGCGCGCGGTCAGGGTATCGGTCAGCACGCCGTCGGCATTGAGGTTGGTCGAGCGCTGGCTGTAGAACAGCTGCTGCGCGCCCGGTGCGCGGAAGCCGGTCGATACGGTGCCGCGCACGGCGAAGGTCTCGGTCGCGTCGAAGCGCGCCGACAGCTTGCCGATGGTGGTGTTGCCGAAGTCGGAGTAGTCCTCGAAGCGCACCGCGCCGCCGAGCAGGAAGCGTTCGGTCAGGTTGGTCTCGGCGTCGAGGTACACCGCCATGCTGTGGCGTCCGTCGTCGACCGCCTCGTTCGGCGAGAAGCCGGGGAAGCCCTGCATGCCCGGCTGGGCGATGTCGCCGGTCTGGCCGCGGATCACGATGTCGCGGTTGTTGGTGCGGCCGTAGGTGTAGGACACCGGGTCGCCGGCGGTGATCGCGTAGTTGTCCTCGCGGTATTCCAGGCCAGTGGCCAGGTACAGCAGTTGGTCGTTGAAGCCGCCGACGCTGCCGCGGAAGTCGAGGTTGAAGGTGGTCTGGTCGAACTCCAGGGTGCCGGTGTCGGCCGAGACCGGCGACGCGCCATGGATGCCGGCGGCCGGGTTGGCCGGGTCGATCGGCTCGTACCACCAGCTGACGTTGACCGAATCGGATTCCTCGAAGCCGAACTCGTTGCGGCCGTGGGTGACCGACACGTCCATGTCCCAACTGCTGTCGCCCAGCGGCGCGCGGTAGCCGACCGCCAGCGAGGTGTCGTCGACGGTGGTGACGATGTTGGGCAGGAAGCCGTCGGGATACAGCGCCGGCACCGTGCGGTTGTCGAGCGGGCCGCGAAAGAAGCCGTAGGAGCTGCCCTCGCGCTTCGACAACCCGCCGAACCAGTAGATCTCGCCGGCACCGGCGCCGATCGCGCCGTTCATCCACAGGTAGGCATCGCTCGAATCGGCCTGGCCGATGCGCAGCTTGGTCGAGCGTTCACCGGCGGCGAACTCCTCCGGCGTGTACCAGCCCAGCGCGTTGGTGGTGGCGACGCCGGCGCGGTTGGTCTCTCCGCGATCGCGGTACTCCAGCGACAGGTTGAGGAAGCCGTCGTCGCCCAGTTCGAAACCGGTGTTGACCGAGCCGCTGTACAGCTCGCCATCGCCCTCGTAGGTCTGTCCGGCCTGCAGCACCACGTCGGTGTGCTCGGTCTGGTTCTTGAGGATGATGTTGATCACGCCGGCGATCGCGTCCGAACCGTACTGCGCGGCGGCGCCGTCGCGCAGCACCTCGATGCGTTCGATCGCCGAGATCGGGATCGCGTTGATGTCGGTGCCGGCGGTGCCGCGGGCGATGGACTGCTGCACGTTGACCAGCGCCTGCTGGTGGCGGCGCTTGCCGTTGACCAGGATCAGCACCTGGTCCGGGCCGAGCGCGCGCAAGGTCGCCGGACGCAGGATGTCGGTGCCGTCGCTGATGGTGGTGCGCGAGAAGTTGAACGACGGCTCCAGCATCTGCAGCGCCTGGCCGACTTCGAGCGCGCCGGTGGCGGTCAGCTCTTCCTGACCGATGATGTCGACCGGCGCGGCAGTGTCCTCGGCGGTGCGGCCGCGCACGCGCGAGCCGGTGACCTGGACCATGTCGAGGGTGGTGGCCTGCTGCGCCGACGCCTCGGGGGCGACCGGTTCTGCCGGCGGGACCTGTTGTGCGGTGGCGCTGGTGGTGAAAGCGTGGCTGGCGACAATGGCGGCCACGGCCAGCGCCAACCGGTTGCGATAGACGGACATGCTCTGATTCCTTGAGGTGGTGGACGGACTTCCCCTGTCAAGCCCGGCCCAAGCGTCCAACAAGCAACCCGCCAACGCAAGGGCGCCTTATGCCTGCCCCATGATCCTGTAGGAGCGGCTTCAGCCGCGATCTGGAGTCGGCGCGCGCGGACGATTGCCCGATCGCGGCTGAAGCCGCTCCTACAAACGCCCCCACAGGCGCGCATCCAGCCACTGCAGCCACCGCGCCATCGGCGTGGCCGAGACCATCAGCCCGGCCAACGCGCCCAGCGCATTGGCCATCGCGTCGGCGCTATCGCCGATGCGGTCGGCGGTCCAGGCCGCCTGGGCGAACTCGACCGCGATGCCGAACGCGATCACGGCCAATGCGGCCAGCGCCTGCGGGCGCATCCGCGCGAACAGCATCACCGCGTACGCCGACAGCAGCGCGTAGCCAACGAAGTGCTGGAGCTTGTCGAGCCCGGGCCACATCGGCGGCAGGTCGCTCGGTGGCAGCAGCGAGCCGACCGCGACCAGCGCGAACAGCAGGCCCCAGCCGGCCAGCCACACCGCCGGCCGACGGAACTCGCGCAGCAATGGCCGCGCCGCGTTCACAGCCGGTAGCTCAGGTCGCCGGCAAGGAACGCGGCGCCGAATTCGACGTCCTTCTCGAAGCCGATCACCTGGAAACGCTCGCCCATCTCGCTGGGCAGGGTCAGCCGCTTGACCTCGTTGCCGCGGCGCTGGCGCTCGGCCGCGTCGCCGATCTGCTCGATCCGCTGCAGCACCCCGGCCAGGCCGTTGCCGAGCAGGAAGTTGGCCTGGTTGCAGTAGCCGGCGAAATCGAATCCGGCGGCGACCCCGGCCTCGGCGAGCGCGGTGAAGTCGACCGAGGCGGTGATGTCCTGCAGGCCCGGCCACAGCAGCGGATCGGCATGCATGCGGTGGCGGTAGTAGGCCCGCAAAGTGCCGTCGCTGCGGTCTGGCTGGTAGAACTCGGCGCGCGGGTAACCGTAGTCGACGAACAGCATCGCGCCACGCTGCAGGCCGCCGGCGACGGCCTGGATCCAGTACGGCAGCTGCGGCAGCACTTCGGAGCGGTAGCCGTCGGGCAGGCTGCGGCCGAGTTTGCGTTCGACGTGGCGCACGGCGTTGGTCAGGAAGGCATCGGCCGGGCGCAACACGCGGCGACGCTGACTGGCCTCGATCGCGACGTGTTCCTCGTGAACCTCGCCGGCCTCGATGGCGAAGCGCGGGGTCGGCAGGGCGTCGATCACCTCGTTGGCGAACAGCACGCCCTGCCAGTCGCCGGCGAACGGCGCATCGAGCCATTCGACCAGGTCGAACAGTGGCGGCACCAGCCGTTGCGAAAGGCGCTCACGCTGGCGCTCGCGCAGTTCGGCGCTGGGTTCGAGGATGGCGTAGCGGTCGGGTAACGCATCGAATTCGAGCAGACGCTTGAGCGCGGTCTCGGCGAACGCGCCGGTGCCGCCGCCGAGTTCCAGCATTCGCGCCTGCGGGCCGATCTGCTGCAGCACCGGCGCGATGCTCTCGGCGACGCAGGCGGCGAACACCGGGCCCAGCTCCGGCGCGGTGACGAAATCACCGGCTTCGCCGAACTTGCTCGCGCCGGCACTGTAGTAGCCCAGTCCGGGGGCGTACAGGGCCAGCTCCATGAAGCGCGAGAACGGGATCGCGGCACCGTCGGAGGCGGCGATCTGCGCGTCGATCAGGGCATCGAGCCGCGCGCTGTGGGCTAGCGCGTCGGCGTCGGGGGTCGGGAGCTTGAAATCGGTCACGTTGGCGTCTGTCCGGATACTCGCGCAGGATACCTGTGTAGGAGCGGCTTCAGCCGCGATCTGAAGTCGGTGCGGGCGAACGATTTCCCGATCGCGGCTGAAGCCGCTCCTACAGAACGCAGCCTTGCGACGACCCACGATCAACGGAGATCCCGATGTCCCCGACCCCCGTCGCCCTGATTACCGGTTCGGCGCGGCGTATCGGCGCGACGATCGCCCGCACTCTGCACACCGCCGGCTACGACCTGGCGCTGCATTGCCGCCACTTGCGCGCCGACGTTGACGCGTTGGCCGCCGAACTCGAAGTCGTGCGTCCCGGCAGCACGCTGGTACTGCAGGCTGACCTGGCCGAGTTCGACCGGTTGCCGGAACTGATGGCGCACACGATCGGCCGCTTCGGCCGGCTCGATGCGCTGGTCAACAACGCGTCCGGCTTCCAGCCGACCCCGATCGGCTCGGCGACGCCGGCGCAGTGGGATGCGCTGTTCGCCAGCAATGCACGCGCGCCGCTGTTCCTCGCGCAAGCCGCCGCGCCGCACCTGCGTGCCAGCGGCGGCGCGATCGTCAACCTGGTCGACATCTACGCCGAGCGGCCGCTGCGCGAGCACACGATCTACTGCATGGCCAAGGCCGCGTTGCTGATGATGACCCGATCACTGGCACTGGAGCTGGGGCCGGACGTGCGAGTCAACGCGGTGTCGCCCGGCGCGATCCTGTGGCCGGAGGACGGCGGCAACAGCGCCGCGCAGGACGCAATGTTGGCGCGCACGCCGCTGGACCGCACCGGCACGCCGGAGGAGGTCGCCGAAGCGGTGCGCTGGCTGCTGCAGGACGCGACCTACAGCACCGGCCAGGTGCTGTATCTCGACGGCGGGCGAATGCTGGCGGGGTAGCGCGCGCTGACGGGCTTTTTGTAGGAGCGGCTTCAGCCGCGATCGGATAGTCGTGCACCTGCGCCGATTCCAGATCGCGGCTGAAGCCGCTCCTACAAAAGCGCGACCAGTCACGACAACGACACGACCTCGAATCCCGCATCGTGCTCCGGATGCGCCGCCCACAACTGCGCCAGCGTGCGGCCGTCGCCCGGCACCGCGACGTCGGCGGCAATATCGGCCAGCGGCTTCAGCACGAACGCATGCTGCAGTTCCGGCCGCGGGATCCGCAGGTTGCCGGGTCCCGACAGCACCCGGTCGTCGAACAGCACGATGTCGATATCCAGCGTCCGGTCGCCGTATCGCAGCCCGCTGCGGTCGCGCCCGTGCGCATCCTCCAGCGCATGCAGCCAGTCGTTGAGCGCGACCGGTTCGAAATCGGTTTCGATGACCGCGGCGGCATTGAAAAAATCGTTGCCGTCGAAACCGACCGCGCGGGTACGGTACACCGGCGACAGCACCACGGTGCCGAAGCGCTTGCGCAACGCCTCGATCGCGCCGCGCAGGTTCGCCATCGGTTCCAGGTTGCTGCCGAGGCTGAGGTAGGCACGGCTCATGCGGTCGCAGGCGCTTCCGGTTGCGGTGGCGCATTGTCCGCCGCCGCGTTGGCGCCGTCACCCACCCCGCTTCCGCCCAGCCGCGCCAGCGCCGCCGCCACGTCGGCGCCCCCGGGCGCCTGGTACAGCTTCAGCCCGAACTCCGGCAGCACCGCCAGCAGATGGTCGAAGATGTCGCCGGCGAGGTTCTCGTAGGCCGCCCAGCCGATATCGGCGGAGAAGCAGTAGATCTCCAGCGGCAAGCCGGTCGGCCCCGGCGCCAGTTGGCGCACCAGCAGGAACATCTCCTGGTTCACTCCCGGATGCGCGCGCAGGTACGCGGTGATGTAGGCGCGGAACGTGCCCAGGTTGGTCGCGCGGCGGTTGTTGACCGGGTCCTTGCCGGCGGCTTCGAGCTTGGCGTTGTACTCCTGCAGCTCCGCGCGCTGGTCGTCGAGATAGTCGTCGATCAGCGCGATCCGGCGCAGGTGGTCGCGCTCGGCCTGATCGAGGAAACGCACCGAGTTCTGGTCGACCAGCAGCGCGCGCTTGATCCGGCGCCCGCCAGACTCCTGCATGCCGCGCCAGTTGCGGAAGCTCTCGCTGATCAGCCGGTGGGTCGGGATGGTGCTGATCGTCTTGTCCCAGTTCTGCACCTTGACCGTATGCAGGCTGATGTCGATCACGTCGCCGTCGGCGCCCTGGCTGGGCATCTCGATCCAGTCGTCGACCCGCAGCATGTCGTTGCTGGCCAGCTGCACCGACGCCACCAGCGACAGGATGGTGTCCTTGAACACCAGCATCAGCACCGCGGTCATCGCGCCCAGGCCGGTCAGCAGCACCAGCGGCGAGCGATTGATCAGCGAGGCGATGATCAGCACCGCGGCGACGATGTAGACGATCAGCTTGAGCAGTTGCAGGTAGCCCTTGATCGGTCGTTCGCGAGCGCGCTGGCTGTTCTTCTCGTAGATGTCATTGAGCGCGTTGAGCAGGTTGCCGATCGCCATCGCGACGGTCAACGCGACATAGGCCAACGCGACATTGCGCACCACCGTGACCAGCAGCGCCGGCAAGCCCGGCACCGCACCGATGCCGGCGAGGATGATCAGCGCCGGCACCACGTTGGCCAGCCGCGCCAGCACCCGCCGCGACATCAGCGCATCGTCCCAGTGCGACGGCGAGGCCTGCGCCAGCCGCCCGACCACGCGCAGCAGTACCTGCCGGGTCAGCCAGTTGGCGATCCAGGCGCCGAGCAACAGTGCGACCAGCCCCAGCGCGGTCTGGGCGTGGGGATAGCCGGCGAGCGGCTGGAGCAGTGCGGCGTCGAAGGTTTTTTCCATGCCTACAGGGTAGCGGCCGAGCGTTCGATCATCACCCCGACCGCGCGCGCACCACGCACCGCGCCGGGTTTGCCGAGCCTGAGCGTGACGTGCTGCACGCCGAACTCGTCGAGGATGATCGCCGCGACCCGCTCGGCCAGGGTCTCGACCAGCCCGAAGTCGGACGCCGACACGTATTCGATCACCCGCTTGCTGACCGCCTTGTAGTTGAGGGTGTCGCCGATCGCATCGGTCGCCGCCGGGATGCGGTTGTCAAACGCCATCTCGATGTCGAACACCAGCGGCTGGCGAATCCGCCGCTCCCAGTCGTAGATGCCGATCAGCGCGTCGATCTGCAGGCCTTCGATGAATACCTTGTCCATTGCGATTCCAATGCTTGGTTGTTGGATCTTTACCCGCAGAACCGGCCATTGGCCGGAAATCCAGTCGGGAAACCCGCAATCACACCGCCGGCAACTCCGCCATGTCCCAGCGCGGCGTCACCATCACCGATGCTCCCTCGTGCTGGCCGGCCTGCAGCCGCAGCGCGCCGGCGAATGCGATCATCGCGCCGTTGTCGGTGCAGAACTCCGGCCGCGGAAAGCAGACGCGGCCGCCACGGCGCTCGGCGATCTGTTGCAGTTTCGCGCGCAACCGGCGGTTGGCCCCAACCCCACCGGCGACCACCAGCGTCTCGCAGCCGGCTTCATCCAGCGCGCGTTCGCACTTGATCGCGAGGGTGTCGACCACCGCTTCCTCGAACGCGCGGGCGATGTCGGCGCGGGTCTGGTCGGATTTGTCGCTGTCGCGCCAGGCCAGCAGCACCTGGGTCTTGAGGCCGCTGAAGCTGAAGTCCAGCCCTGACCGATTGGTCATCGGCCGTGGGAACTTGTAGGCCCCGGCCAGGCCCTGCCCGGCCAGCGCGGCCAGTTGCGGACCACCCGGGTATGGCAGACCCATGAGCTTGGCGGTCTTGTCGAAGGCCTCGCCGGCGGCATCGTCGAGGGTCTCGCCGAGCAGCCGATAGCGACCGATGGCCTCGACCCCGACCAACTGGGTGTGGCCGCCGGACACCAGCAGCGCCACGAACGGCGGCTTCGGGCGATCGCCCGGATCGCCCTCCATCAGCGGCGCCAGCAAGTGGCCCTCCATGTGGTGGACCGCGACCGCCGGCTTGTCCAGCGCCCACGCCAGCGAGCGCGCGACCCCGGCGCCGACCAGCAACGCCCCGACCAGCCCGGGCCCGGCGGTATAGGCGACGCCGTCGATGTCATCCACCGCCATCCCGGCCTCGGCCAGGGTCTGGCGGACCAGCGGCAGCAACTTGCGCACGTGGTCGCGACTGGCCAGCTCCGGCACCACGCCGCCGTACTCGGCGTGCAGCGCGATCTGGCTGTACAGCGCGTGCGCGAGCAGGCCGGCACCGGTGTCGTACACCGCCACGCCGGTCTCGTCGCAACTGGTTTCGATGCCCAGGACTCTCATCGGGTGGGATATGGGGATGGCGGGGCGTAAAGGGTAGCCCGGGTGCGATATCGCCGCGCCCCACGCCGCGACGCGGCGTCCTGTCGGGGTATTGCGGAGAGTGCGCCATGGATGGCGCACGGCGGTGAGTGCGGCCATGGATGGCCGCCCGAACCGAGTAGCAATGCCCCGACAGGGCGGCGCCCCGCCCGAAGCCGCCCCACTCCGGCCGTTGCCGTTGCCGTTGCCGTTGCCGTCCAGCTTGCGCACGGCCGATCGCCCCCGGTACAATACGCGGCTCTCCCGGGCTGCCCGGGCTGTTCACCCGAACCGAGATACCGTATGCCAAGCGTCAAAGTCCGCGAAAACGAGCCTTTCGAGTTTGCCCTGCGTCGCTTCAAGCGCACCTGCGAGAAGGCCGGCGTCCTCGCCGAGACCCGCAAGCGCGAGTACTACGAGAAGCCGACCCAGGAACGCAAGCGCAAGGCCGCCGCCGCGGTGAAGCGCCAGTCCCGCCGCGCCTCGCGCGACGTGACCAAGCGCCAGCGGCTGTACTGATCGCGCATCCTGCGCAAGAACCCGGCCATCCACGGCCGGACTCTTCACAGGAAAGCCAAAGCCGGCCGCGCCGCGAGCGCCGCCGGCTTTTTGCGTTCCGCCGACATTGGCGCGCTGCCCCGCCACAACGCCGCCTCTCCATAGCCCAAGGACCCAGCCATGAGCCTCAAGCAACGCCTCACCGATGACATGAAGGCCGCGATGAAGAGCGGCGACAAGCACAGTCTCGGCGTGATCCGGCTGGCTAACGCCGCGATCAAGCAGAAGGAAGTCGACGAGCGCATCGAGCTCGACGACGCCCAGGTCCTCGCGGTACTGGAGAAGATGGTCAAGCAACGCCGCGACTCGGTCAGCCAGTACGAGGCCGCCGACCGCGAGGACCTGGCCGCGATCGAGCGCGACGAGATCGTGGTAGTCGAACGCTACCTGCCGGCGAAGCTCGACGAAGCCTCGATCCTCGCCGTAATCGACGCCGCGATCGCCGAAACCGGCGCCAGCTCGCCGGCCGACATCGGCAAGCTGATGGGCGCGCTCAAGCCGAAGCTGGCCGGCCAGGCCGACATGGGTCTGGTGTCGAAGCTGGTCAAGCAGCGCCTCAGCGCCTGACATCGCGGGCACGGCGCAAGCCGACGCATCGCCGAAACCACGCGACGCTAACCCGCGTCGCTCGATACTGGCTGCGACGCAACCGCGCCGATCACGAGGGCCGCATGTCGAGACCCGACGAACACACCACCCGCGCCACGCCGGCGCCGGCTCCCGACATCGACGATAGCCTCGACGACAAGGACCTGCGCGAGCGGGTCCGCGACTTGCAGGCACGACTGCAGCAAAGCTGGCCCGGCAAGTTCGCCCAGCGCTTCGTCGACTACGACATCCTCGCCCTCGCCGCCGCACTTTCGTTCTACACCCTGCTGTCGCTGGCGCCGCTGGTGCTGATGCTGCTGTGGCTGACCACCACCCTGTACCCGACCGCGCAGGACGAGTTCTTCCGCCAGATCGGCCTGCTGGTCGGCCCGCAGGTCGAGGACACCGCGCGGCTGATCGTCGCCAACGCCGAACAGCAACCCGGCACCGGTTCGCTGGCCGCGCTGCTCGGCACCGGCGCGTTGCTGCTCGGCGCCTCGATCGTGTTCGGCCAGTTGCAGGCCGCGCTCAACCGCGTGTTCCGCTCCGACGCCAAGCGGCTCGGCGGTGCGATGGCGTGGTTGCGCAAGCGCCTGCTGTCTTTCGGCATGGCGATCGCGGTCGGCTTCCTGCTGGTGGTGTCGATGGCGGTGCAGGCGGCGCTGGCGATCTTGATGGCATGGTTGCCGGACCTGCTGCCGGTGTTCGCCACGGTGGTTTCGTTCCTGCTGTATGCGGCGGTGTTCGCGGCGATGTACCGGCTGCTGCCGGACCGGCCGGTGAACCGCCGACGCGCCCTGATCGGCGGCGCGCTGACCGCGGGCCTGTTCATGCTCGGGCGCTGGGCGATCGGGCTGTACCTCGGCCAGGCCAGCCTCGGCAGCGCCTACGGGCCGGCCGGCGGGCTTGTCGTCATGCTGGTGTGGATGTACTACTGCGCGATGGTGTTCCTGGTCGGCGCGCTGATCACCGCGATGCTCGACGAGCACGCGCGGGTGAAGCGGCGGCTGGCCCAGGAGCTCGCCGGCATTGAACCCGACCTCTAGACGCATGGCCCGCATCCCCGACGCTTTCATCGACGACCTGCTCGCCCGCGCCGACATCGTCGAGCTGATCGGCGCGCGCGTGCCGTTGAAGCGCCAGGGCAAGGAATACTCGGCGCGCTGCCCGTTCCACGACGAGCGTTCGCCGAGCTTCACGGTGTCGCCGACCAAGCAGTTCTACCACTGCTTCGGCTGCGGCGCGCACGGCACCGCGATCAAGTTCCTGATGGAGTACGACCGCCTCGAGTTCCTCGACGCGGTCGAGGAACTGGCGCGGCAGACCGGCATGGAAGTGCCGCGCGACACCCGCCAGCGCAACGCCAATCCCGACAGCCAGGATCTGTACGGCGTGGTCGACGCGGCGGCGCAGTTCTTCCGCAAGCAGCTGGCGGCCAGCCCGAAGGCGCAGGCCTACCTCGACGGCCGCGGCGTCGACGTCGACATCCGCGCGCGCTTCTCGATCGGCTACGCGCCCGACGGCTTCAACGCGTTGCGCGACGCGCTCGGCAGCGACGAGCGGCGGATGAAACTGCTCGAACGCGGCGGGCTGTTTTCGAAGAACGACAGCGGCCGGGTCTACGACAAGTTCCGCGACCGGGTGATGTTCCCGATCCACGACCGCCGTGGCCGCACGATCGCGTTCGGCGGCCGCGTCCTCGACAAGGATTCGAGTCCGAAGTACCTCAACTCGCCCGAGACCGAACTGTTCCACAAGGGCCGCGAGCTGTACGGCCTGTGGCAGGTACGGCAGGCGCACAAGCAGATCCCGCGGCTGATCGTGGTCGAGGGCTACATGGACGTGGTCGCCCTCGCCCAGCACGGCGTCGACACCGCAGTCGCGACCCTCGGCACCGCGACCACCGCCGACCACGCCGAACTGCTGTTCCGCAATGCACCCGACGTGTATTTCTGCTTCGACGGCGACCGCGCCGGCCGCGCCGCGGCGTGGAAGGCGGTCGAATCGGTGCTGCCGCGGATGAAGGACGGTCGCCAGGCGTTCTTCCTGTTCCTGCCCGACGGCGAGGACCCCGACTCGATCGTGCGCAAGGAAGGCGCCGAGGGTTTCGACACACGCCTGCGCGACGCCACCGCGCTGTCGCAGTTCCTGTTCGACTCGCTGTCCACCGACGTCAACCTCGGCACGCTCGAAGGCAAGGGTCGGCTGGCCGAACGCGCCAAACCGCTGCTCGCGCAGATTCCCGACGGCGCATTCGCCGACCTCATGCAGCAACGCCTGACCGAACTGACCGGCGTCGGCGCCCGCGCCAGTGCGCCCGACACCCACGTGCCGGTGCAACGCGCGCGCAGCGGCCGCGGCACGCCCGCCCCGAAACGCAGCCTGGTGCGCGCGGCCATCTCGTTCGTGCTGCAGCAACCGACGCTGGCACTGGAGCTGGAGCCGCCGTTCCGCTTCGCCTCCCTGCAACAGCCCGGCATCGCGCTGCTGGTCGACTTGTTGCAACTGATCTACCAGCGACCCGACATCGGTACCGGCTCGCTGATCGAGCATTTCAGCGGCCGCGACGAACACGAGGCGCTGCAGAAGCTCGCGTCGCAATCTATGCCCGGCGACGAGGCCAAATGGCGCAACGAGCTGCTCGACGTGATCTCGCAACTCGACCGGCAGGTGCTACTGCAACGCATCGACGAATTGCAGGCTCAGCGGAGCGAAAGCGGCCTGGACGAAGCAGGCAAAGCCGAGCTGAGACAGCTGCTACAGGCGCGCCTCGGCTAGGCAGATTGATGGCACCAACGTCTGTGAGACTTCTGTACTCCACGGCGTTGACTAGACGATGACAGTCGACCGACTAGGCTGGGCCAGTAATTTAGGGTGAGGAGAAGCCCGCATGCGAAAGCCCGTCGGCGCACTCCCTTCGCGCGTGTCCGTGCTCGCGGCCACACTGTGTACGGCCATCCTGCTGGCGAGCTGCAACGGCGGCCCGGCGCTGGACCTGGCCGCCCATGACATCGGCGGCAGCGTCGTGGCGGCTCCCGGCACTACGGAGCTTCCCCTGCCCGAGCCGGTGCTGACCCCGGCGCAACAACGCGATGCCGCGCTGTCGATGTTCCTGGCATCGCGACAGATCGAGGAAGTGCCGGACTACCGCGCCGCCGCCACCGACCTCGACTCAGACGGCGTCGATGACCTGCTGATGCTGCTCGACGACCCCAATTGGTGCGGCAGCGGCGGCTGCAGCCTGCTGGTGTTCCACGGCGATGCCGGTGCCGGCTACCGGCTGGTCACCCAGACCACGGTGACCCATGCGCCGATCGCGGTCGGCGGACAGCGCCACAACGGCTGGCACGACCTGCTGGTCGGCGTCGGCGGCGACGGCACCCAGGCCGGCACCGTCGCCCTGCAGTTCAACGGCGAAGGTTACCCAAGCAACCCGACCCTGCTGGCGCTCCTGGCCGGCGGATCGATGCCGCGGGCACAGACGGTTATCGAGTAGGCGTCGCCACTGCAGCGGGTTCGAACGCCGAAGCATCGACCCATGCTGAGAAGAACGTCGACAGGTCGCGGCCACTCGCGCGTTCCATGGCCCGCCGGAAGTCGGCCGTAGTCACCGATTGCCCGTAGTGGGTTCGTGTGTATGTCCGAACACCTCGCCAGAACTCGCGCTCGCCAAGCTCCTCACGCAACAGGTGCAGCACGTAAGCCCCTTTCTGGTAGACCACGGCACGGTCGTCGGCACTCGGGCTGTCCCAGCTCTGGTAGACCAGTGGGTGATCGGTGCCGTCCGCGCGCAGCCGGTCCAGCCGACGCTTCCAGCCTTCCACCTGCGTGCGGTAATGCGCGTCGCCGAAGCGATGCTGCAGATACGCCGCGGCCATGAAGTTGGCAAAGCCCTCGTTGAGCCAGAAATGGTTCCAGCTGCGACAGGTCACCATGTTGCCCCACCACTGGTGCGCGGCCTCGTGCGCGATCAGCGCCTGGGCACTCGGGTTTTCGAGCACGTGGCGGCCGTGCGCCTCGGACATCAGGGCCAAGCCGGCCAGTTCCTGGCCAATCGTCTGGGCGACCAGCGTCTGGGTGTACCGCCCGCGGTACGGGATGCCGGCGCGCTCGCCGAAGAAGCGCAACATGTCGCCGGTGTCGGTGAAGATGCGCCGCAGCTGCGCGGGTTGCAGGTCGGCCGAGAGATAACGCAGCGCGACGCCGTCGCTGTACTCGAAGGCTTCCGCGTAGCGACCGGCCGCGAATCCGTAGATGAAGCTCGGCACCGGCTGGTCCTGCTGCCACCGGTGCAACTCGCGGCCGTCGCCGAGCGGTGTCTTCGACACCAGCGCGCCGTTACCCGCTGCGTTGAGTCCAGCCGGCAGCGCCACGGCGAGTTCAAGCGTGGCACGCTCTTCGGGTGCATCGATGCAGACCAGCCACTGGCTGGTCGAGAAAATCGTATACAGCTCTCCGCGTTCGGGATGAAACTCCAGGCCGAATCGCGGCGCACCGTGGTAGGCGATCTCGATCTGGTGGCGAGTACCGGCTCGTGTCGGCTCGGGCAGCCGTACCCGCACATGCTTGCCGACCTTCTCGAACTCGAGCGTCGCGCCATTGGCGCGCACCGCATCGATGTGCAGTTCACCGGCATCGAACTCGACGGCCTTCACTCCCGGCGTGCCCACTGCGAAAGTGATCACGGCTCGGCCACGAAGCGTCTTGTCCGCGAGATCGGGGTCGAGGCGCACGTTGTAATGCAGCACGTCGATCGCGCGCCCGGACGAAGCCGGAATGCCGGTGCCCGTGGTGACGGATACCGCGTGGGCAGCCGCCGTCCACGGCAGCAGCGCCAGCAACGTCGCCAGGGCGGGATTGCGCCATCTCCATCGCCAGCCCGGCTCGCGCGGAGCGGTGCGATACCACCGCGTCGACTCCGTGGAGTGTGGCGGCCTGCCACCGGCCGCCGTGGTGCCGTGGGTCACGCCGCCCCGCGCCGGCCCGCGCGTCGCAAGCTCTCGCGAATGCGGATATGCCGGCCGGCCTGGTGCGCCTCCTTGAGCCGGCGCGCGTGCGCCGACAGCAGGTCGCCGCGGGTCAGGATGCCGACCAGCGGGTGCGGCGCGTCGGCACCGACCACTACGAGCCGGCCGATGTCCTGGTCGACCATGTGGTCGGCGGCCTCGCGCAGCGAATGGCTCTCCTGCACCACCACCGGTGCACGCGTGAGCATGTCGCCGATGCGGCGGATATTGGGGTGCGACGGATCGAGCAGGTCGCGGCGAGTGATGACCCCGCGCACGCGGCCGTTGTCGTCGACCACCGGGAATCCCTGGTGTTGCGCCTCGGGCTTGCCCGATGCCATCCAGTGACGGATTGCGCCGAGGTCGTCGCTGGTCTGCAGCGACACCACGTCGCGGCTGCAGGCCTCGCCGACCGTCACCAGCTGCAGGTGGTCGGCGGCGTACTCGCTCGGCACCCGCACGCCGCGGCGCGCGATCTTCTCGGTCATGATGGTGTTGCGCATGATCAACGCCGACACCAGGTAGGCGGCGACACAACCGCCGAGCAGCGGCAGCAGGCCGGCCGGCTGCTGGGTGGTCTCGAACGCGAACACCACCGAGGTCAGCAGCGCGCGCGAGGAACCGGCGAAGATCGCCGCCATCCCGACCAGGCCGGCGATGCGCGGGTCGACCCCGAGTTGCGGCGCCACTGCGACCAGCCCGAACCCGCACAGCGCGCCGAGCGCACCGCCGATGGTGAACAACGGCGCCAAGGTGCCGCCGGAGGTGCCGCTGCCGAGCGCGATCGCCCACGAGCCGAACTTGGCCACGCACAGCAGCGCCAACGCGCCGACCGCGAAGTTGCCGGAGACGATGTCCTCGATGTTGCTGTAGCCGACGCCCAAGGTCAGCGGCGCGTAGTAGCCGATCACGCCGACCGCGAACCCGCCGATCGCTGGCCACCACATCCAGTGCACCGGCAGCTTCTCGAACGCGTCCTCAATGCCGTACACGGCGCGAGTCACGCCGACGCTGACCAGTCCGACCAGCGCGCCGAGCACCACGTAGCTCAGCAGCGCCAGGCCGCCGGGCTGGGCGATGTCGGGCATCGCGAACACCGGCTCGCTGCCGACCATCGCGTAGCGCACGCCGGTCGCGACCACCGCCGCCAGCGCCACCGGAATCAGCGAGCGCGGGCGCAGCTCGAACAGCAGCAACTCGACCGCGAGGATCACCGCCGAGATCGGCGAGCCGAAGATCGCTGCCATGCCGGCCGCGGCGCCGGCCGCGAGCAACACCTTGCGTTCGCCGCCGGTGACGTGCAGCAGCTGGCCGAGGAACGATCCGAGCGCGCCGCCGGTGGCGATGATCGGACCCTCGGCGCCGAACGGGCCGCCGGTGCCGATCGCAATGGCCGACGACACCGGCTTGAGGAAGGTGATCCGCGGCGGGATCTTCGACTCGTTGAGCAGCACCTGCTCCATCGCCTCGGGGATGCCGTGGCCGCGGATCGCGGCCGAACCCCAGCGCGCCATCGCCCCGACGATCAGGCCACCGATCACCGGCACCACGATCACCCAGGCGCCGAGCTGGTGTTCCGCCGGCGAGACCTCGTGCAGCGACCAGCGGCCATAGAACGCGAGGTTGGTGACCAGCCCGATCAGCGCGACCAGCAGTTGCGCGACGAACGCGGCGGCCACGCCGAGCGCGATCGCCAGCGCCGCGATGAACACGATCCGTGGCTCGACCAGGGTCGAACGCCGCGGCATCCGCGCCGCATTGAGGCTGGCGCCGAGCCCCGGCGCCACCGGCAGCGCGTCGGTGCTGGCGCTGTCGCGCAGGTGCGGGGCGTCGCCGCCGTTGCCGGGCTGCTGCTCGCCGTGCGAGTGGCCGGGTGTGTTGTCGGACGTGCGGCCGCTCATCCGCCCAGGCGCTTCAGCTCGAACGCCGCGCTCGGCTGGAGGTACGGCAGCAACCAGTGGTCGACCAGCAGGAACGCGAACAGCGCCATCAGGTATACGATCGAGTAATTGAACACCTTCATCGCATACAGCTCATCGGGCGGGTCCATCAGCTTCCACGCATGCCAGATGAACATCGCGCCGAGGATCAGCGCGCCGCCGAGGTAGAAGTTGCCGCTCATCTCGATGATCCACGGCAGCATCGTCACCAGCACCAGCAGCACCGTGTAGAACAGGATCTGCCAGCGGGTGTACTCGACCCCGTGGGTGACCGGCAGCATCGGTACCATCGCGCGACGGTAGTCCTCGCGGCGGAAGATCGCCAGCGCCCAGAAATGCGGCGGCGTCCAGACGAAGATGATCAGCACCAGCAACAACGCGTGCGCCCAGTCCCACTGCCCGCCCATGCCGGTCACCGCCGACCAGCCCAGCAGCGGCGGCGCGGCGCCGGCGATGCCGCCGATCACGATGTTCTGCGGGGTCGCGCGCTTCAGGAACACGGTGTAGATCACCGCATAGCCGATCAGCGAGGCGAACGTCAGCAGCGCGGTCAGCAGGTTGACCCAGACCAGCAGCACCACCATCGACAGCACCGCCAGCACCAACGCGAATGCCAGCGCCTGGCGTGGGCTGATCTGACCGGCGACGATCGGCCGCCATGAGGTGCGGGTCATCTTCGCGTCGATCCGCGAGTCGAGCAGCTGGTTGATCGCCGCCGCCGACGAGGCCGCCAGCCAGATGCCGAGGAAGCCGAGCACCGACTCGCGCAGCGGCGGCAATCCCGGCACGGCGAGGAACATGCCGATCGCCGCGGTGAACACGATCAGCGCCACCACCCGCGGCTTGGTCAGGTCGAAGTACTGCCCCGCGATCTGGCGCCAGCTGCCGCTCATCACGCCTCCGGCGCGCGCAGGCGCGCGAGCAGCGAGATCAACACGAACAGCAGCAGTACCGCGCCGGCGTTGTGCAGCACCGCGGTCGACAGCGGCAGCGCGAGCTTGACGTTGGCGATGCCGAGGCCGACCTGGGCCAGCGTCAGCACGCCCAGCAGCGTCGCCCAGCTGCGCATGCCCGGCAGGCGCATCAGCCGGATCGCGAGCCCGAGCAGGTACACGAACACTACCATCGCCATCATCCGGTGGGCCATCTGGATGGCAATGCGCGACTCGCCGTCGAGCACGCCGCCTTCGTAGTCGACGCCGATTCCGCGCCACAGCACGAAGCCCTCGCGGAAGTCGGTCGGCGGCCACCATTGGCCGACGCACTTGGGGAAGTCGAACCAGTGCACGGTATCGCCAACCCAGCCGCCGGCGCCGCAGGCCAGCGCGGCGTAGTTGGCGCTGGTCCAGCCACCGAGCGCGATCTGCACGCCGAGCAGCACCAGTCCGATCACCACCAGCCGGTGCAGGCCGGTGGCCTCGGCCAGCCGGATCGGCGAGTTGGTCGCGCGCCAGGCCATCCACAGCAGCAACGAGAAGGTCAGCAGGCCACCGAGCAGATGCGCCATCACCACGATCGGCTTGAGCAGCCAGGTCACCGTCCACATCCCGAGCAGCGCCTGGAACACGATCACCGCCAGGGTGATCGCGGCGACTCGGGCGAGGTCGAGATTGCTCCAGCGCAACGCGGCGAACAGCAGGATCGCCTCGCCCGCGAACGCCAGCAGCGAGGCGGCGACGTAATGGGTCTGCATGTACAACGGGATCGCGATCGCGACCAGCGTGGCGGCGGCGATCACCTGGGCGATGCCGTAACGGCGCCGGCGCGCGGCCAGCAACGCCAGCGCCAGCACCAGCACCCCGAGCGCGCCGGCGATCATCCGGTGGAACTGCTCGCGCCAGGCCTTGCTGGGGTCGACCGCGCGGATCGCGGTGGCGGCGTGGTCGTCGACCTGGCCGGCCGCGGTCGGCCACGCCGCGCGACCGTAGCAGGTCGGCCAGTCCGGGCAGCTGAGGCCGGCATCGGACAGGCGCACGAACGCGCCGAACACGATCACCCCCAGCGCCAGTGCCACCGCCAGCCATGCCAGCCGGTGGAAGTGCCGGGCGGGACGGATCGACGGACGGGCCGGGGTGGGCTGTGGCGAAGCGCTCATGCGGGTCTCGATCGGTTCCAACTCAAATCAGTTTCAGCAACTTGACCATGTCGACGCGCAATTCGACCGGGTCGAAGCCCGGAGGGTAGCGCAGGATGACAAAGCCATTGGGGTCGATCACGTAGACCGAAGGCGCATGCGCGGCGCCGTCACCGATCACATCGGGGGTCGCCGACAGCGCGCCGTGCAGGCGCGGCTCGGGTTGCAGCAACTGCAGGGTGCGTGGCCGCGGTGCGCCGTCCGGCGGCATGCAACCGGCGCTCCCGCACACCCACAGCAGGTGCACGCGGTCGGCGTCCTTGCCGAACAGGCGCCAGACGGTATCGAGCTGGTCGGCCAGCGCCCCGCAACCAGTGCCACAGTCGGCCGGCGGCGCGACCGCGATACGCCAGATGCGCTCGTCGGGATTCCAGTGGTACTCGCCGCCATCGACCAGGCTCGGGACCACCTCGCGCAGGTCGACCGGCGGCTCGAGCAGGGTGCCGTGGTTCTTGCGGCCCTCGGGCATCCAGCCGCTGAAGCGCAGCGCACCGGCGACCAGCATGCTGCCGAAGAACAGCAGCAGGATCGTGACCAGCAACGCGCGGTTGCGGTTGCGCGTCCGGGTGTCGAGCGGCTGCGCGGCAGGCGTGGGATTCTGGGGGTTTTTGGCATCGCTCATCGCGGGCTCCTGGAGCGGCGGAACGTAAGGATCAATGCGGTGGCCAGCACGGTCAGGGCGAGGCCGAACCACTGCACCGCATAGCCGCGATGCTTGGCCGGCGGCAGGGTGTTGGCGAGCAGTTCGAGGTCGCGCTCGAAACCCAGTTCCATCGCCGGGTCGAGCCGCAGCACGCGCGGCGCCAGCGGCACCGACAGGCCGGTCTCGGCGGCGATCGCGGGCATGTCGACCCGGGTCAGTAGCCAGCCGCTGTCGGTGCGCATCAGGCCGCGACCGAGCGAGATGCCGGTCGACGGCGGCGGCGCCAGCAGGCCGCGCAACTCGATCGGGCCGGATGGCCGCGGCACCGCCGGCAGGATGCGATCACCGGGCAGCGGCAGCCAGCCGAGATCGACCAGCAGCGGCCCGCCCTGCTCGGGCAGGAAGATCCGGTAGGCACGCACGCCGACGCGGCCATGGCGCTGCTGGTTGTCGAGCAGCAGTTCGGGGCGGGCATCGAACTGGCCGTGGCCGACGGCCCAGTCATATACGTCGACGCGGGCCGGGTCGGCCGCCGCCGACAGTGGATGCACGGCGCGCGTGGTCAGCACCTGCGCGGCGGCATCGAGCATCGACTGTTTCTCGTGCTCGCGGCGCAGCTGCCAGAAGCCGAGACTGGCGAACAGCGCGGTCGTCGCGATCGCCAGCAGCCACAGCAACACGAAACTGAAACGACGACTCATGCCGACGCCGCCACCGGCTGCGATAATGGCGACACCCCGGCCACCAGGCCGGTCACCCAGCGGGACTGGGCGCCGCCGCGTCGGAGCATGTTGATGAAGACCCTGTTGATCGTCGGCTTCCTGATTCTCATTTTATGGAACCTCGGTGCCGGCCTGTACTACATGCTGGTCGACAAGGGCGGGAGCAAGCGCACGGTCAATGCGCTGACCCGCCGCATCGTGCTGTCCATCGCATTGATCCTGCTGGTTGTCCTGGCACAGAAGATGGGCTGGATCGAGTTCCACGGCGTCGGCAGCTAGCCGGGGGCCGAAAACACTGCAACCGCGGCGCGCGCGGTTGCGATGGATGCCTGGTCGGGACGGGGTTCCCGAATCCGTGGACCGTAAACCCTGTCGACGTCCGCTCCGCTTACAGCACGTAGACGAACAGGAACAGGCCGAGCCAGACCACGTCGACGAAATGCCAGTACCAGGCCACCGCCTCGAACGCGAAGTGGTTGTCCTTGTCGAAATGGCCCTTCAGGCAACGGAACCAGATGATCGCCAACATTAGCGTGCCCAGGGTCACGTGCAGGCCGTGGAAGCCGGTCAGCATGAAGAACGTCGAGCCGTAGATGCCCGAGCCCAGGGTCAGGTTGAGCTCGGAATACGCGTGGATGTATTCCTCGGCCTGGAAGAACAGGAACACGCAACCCAGCAGCACGGTGGCGCCGAGCCAGACCAGCAGCGACTTGCGATGGCCGGCCTTGAGCGCGTGGTGGGCGGCGGTGACGGTCGCGCCCGAGGTCAGCAGGATCATGGTGTTGAGCAGCGGCAAGCCCCATGCCGGGATGGTCTGGAACTGGCCACCGACCGCGCCCGGGCCGTTGGTCGGCCAGGCGGTGCTGAAGCCCTGCCACAGCAGGTTGTTGGTGGCCACACCGTCGCCGGCGCCACCCAGCCACGGCAATGCGTACTGGCGGGCGTAGAACAACGCGCCAAAGAACGCGGCGAAGAACATCACCTCGGAGAAAATGAACCAGACCATGCCCATGCGGAAGGACACATCGACCTGACGGTTGTAGTGGCCCTGCACCGACTCGCGGATCACGTCGCCGAACCAGCCGAACAGCACGCCGACCATCCCGGCCATGCCGATGAAGAAGGTCGCCTGGCCCCAACTGCTGTCATTGAGCCAGCCACCGAAACCGACCATCGTCACGAACAGCGCGATCGAGCCGAGGAACGGCCAGCGGCTGCTGTGCGGGACGAAGTAGACGTTGGCGTCTTGGGTGTGAGCTTGGGCCATGGCGGCGATTCCGTAGTTCGATGGATGCAGTGGTGCTTACGGCGCGGAGGCCGGGGTCGCCCCCACCGGGTGGGCGCTCGCGGCCCGCGCGGTGAGTTTGGCGTTCTTGAAGAAGGTATACGACAGCGTGACCGTGTTGATGCCCTCGGGCAGGTTCGGGTCGATGATGAAGCGTACCGGCATGTCGCGGCTCTCGCCGGCGAGCAGGGTCTGGGCGGTGAAGCAGAAACACTCGGTCTTGCTGAAATAGGCCGACGCCCGCGCCGGCGCGACCGACGGCACCGCACTGCCGACGATGGTGCGGTCGCTGGTGTTGTGGGCGTAATAGGTGGTCTCGTACAGCTGGCCCGGGCGCACCTGCATGGTCAGCTGGTTGGGGTTGAACTCCCACGGCAGCTTGGAGTTGACTCCGCCATCGAACTGCACGGTGACCACCCGGTCCGACACCGCCGCAGCCGGCGCGACCTCGGTCGCCGCGCTGCCTTCCAGGCGCACGCCGAGCAGCTTCTCGCAGGCGATCCGGTACAGCGGCACCAGCGAGAAGCTGAATCCGAACGCGAGCACCGCGACCACCAGCATCTTGACCAGGCCGGTACTGGGCTTGTGCGCCGCCGGCGAACCGATGTTGTCCGGGATCTGCGGCGCGCTCATTGCCCCAGTACCCCGCGCAGGATGAAGGCGACGTAGATCGCGACTGCTATCCCCACGAACACCAGCAGGGTCCGGCGCACCGCCTTGCGGCGGGCGGCGTCATCGTTGCGGGGGTCGTGGCTCGGCGTCATGGCTCGGGATCATGGTTGCGAACCAGGCGCGTGGTGCGCCTGGCTCTGCGTTCAGTGGCTGATGTCGCCGTGGGCGAGGTCGCCGTCGCGGATCATCGGCGGGGTGGTGAAGGTGTGGTGCGGCGCCGGGCTCGGCACGGTCCACTCCAGGCCCCTGGCGCCTTCCCACGCGCGCGCCTCGGCCTTGACGCCGGTCTTCAGCGAGCGCCACAGGATGAACCCCATCAGGAACGGGGTGATGAACATGCCGAACGCACCGATCGAGCTGATGAAGTTCCAGTCGGCGAACACCACGTTGTAGTCCGGGATGCGGCGCGGCATGCCGGCCAAGCCGAGGAAGTGCTGCGGGAAGAACAGCAGGTTGACGAACACCATGGTCCACCAGAAGTGGAACTTGGCCATGCCCTCGTGGTACATCCGGCCGGTCCACTTCGGCCACCAGTAGTACACGCCGGCGATGATGCCGAACAGCGCGCCGGTGACCAGCACGTAATGGAAGTGCGCGACCACGAAGTAGGTGTCGTGGTACTGGAAGTCGGCCGGCACGATCGCCAGCATCAGGCCGGAGAAGCCGCCGATGGTGAACAGGATCACGAACGAGATCGCCCACAGCATCGGCGCCTCGAACGTGATCGAGCCGCGCCACATGGTGGTGACCCAGTTGAACACCTTCACCCCGGTCGGGATCGAGATCAGCATCGTGGCGAACATGAAGTAGATCTCGCCACCGAGCGGCATGCCGACGGTGAACATGTGGTGGGCCCACACGATGAACGACAGGAACGCGATCGCGGCGGTCGCGTAGACCATCGCCTGGTAACCGAACAGCGGCTTGCGGCTGAAGGTCGGGATGATCTCCGACACGATGCCGAACGCCGGCAGGATCATGATGTAGACCTCGGGGTGCCCGAAGAACCAGAAGATGTGCTGGTACATCACCGGGTCGCCGCCGCCGGCGGCGTTGAAGAAACTGGTCAGGAAGAACTTGTCGGTCAGCAGCATGGTGACCGCGCCGGCCAGCACCGGCATGACGGCGATCAGCAGGAACGCGGTGATCAGCCAGGTCCAGGTGAAGATCGGCATCTTCAGCAGGTCCATGCCCGGCGCGCGCATGTTGAGCACGGTGGCGATGATGTTGATCGCGCCCATGATCGAGCTGATGCCCATCATGTGGATGGCGAAGATCACGAAGGCGACGTTGGAGCCGCCCTGCAGCGACAGCGGCGGATACAGGGTCCAGCCACCGGCCGGCGCGCCGCCCGGCAGGAACAGGGTCATCAGCAGCAGGGTGAAGGCGAACGGCAGGATCCAGAACGACCAGTTGTTCATGCGCGGCAGCGCCATGTCCGGCGCGCCGATCTGCAGCGGGATCATCCAGTTACCGAGGCCGACGAAGGCCGGCATGATGCCGCCGAAGATCATCACCAGCGCATGCATGGTGGTCATCTGGTTGAAGAAGTACGGCTCGATGTGCTGCAGGCCGGGGGTCATCAACTCGGCGCGGATCATCACCGAGAAGGCGGCGCCGACGATGAACATCAGGAAGCTGAACACCAGGTACAGCGTGCCGATGTCCTTGTGGTTGGTGGAGAAGAACCAACGTTCGATGAAGCCCTGCTTGTGGGCATGGTCATCGTGGTGATCGGCGGTGGCGGCGTGCGTGGTGGCCATGGGCGACCTCAAATAGGAATTCTGGACTGCGGAATTGCGGGGTCAGCGACGACGATCAGCCGGCGACGGCGACTGCGGCGGTGCTGTCGGCGGCCGGCGCGGCTTCGGGCTGCGGCTCGGCCGGGGCGGGCTGCGGCTCGACCGGCGCCGGCGCGGCGGTGCCCTTCTGCGCGGCGAGCCACTGCTGGTACTCCGCCGGCGGCACCGCCTTGACCACGATCGGCATGAAGCCGTGGTCCTTGCCGCACAACTCGGCGCACTGTCCACGGTAGATGCCCGGGGTGGAGATGTCGGTCCAGGCTTCGTTGATGATTCCGGGGATGGCGTCCTGCTTCCAGCCCAGCGCCGGCACCCACCAGGCGTGGATCACGTCGTCGGCGGTGATCACGAAGCGGATCTTGGTGTCGGTCGGCAGCACCAGCACGTTGTCGACGTCGAGCAGGTAGTTGGGGTTCTCGGCCATCGTCGGCTGCACCCCGCTCTGGCGCACCGCATCGCTCTTGCGGGCCAGGCGGCTGGTGAACTCGACGCCTTCACCCAGGTACTCGTACTTCCACATCCACTGGTAGCCGGTGACCTTGACGGTCATCTCGGAGGCGCGGGTGTCGTACATGTCGATCAGCTTGCTGGTCGCCGGCGCGGCCATCAGCACCAGCAGCACCACCGGGATCACGGTCCACAGGATCTCCAGCTTGGTGCTGTGAGTGAAGTCCCGGTCCGGCACCGCGCCGCGCGATTTGCGGAAGCGGAACATCGCCACCGCCATCGCACCGAACACCAGCGCGCCGATCGCCACGCAGATCCACAGCGCCATCATGTGGGCGTCGTAGGCGTTGTGCGACAGGTGGGTCACACCCGGGTGCATGTTGAGCTGCCAGCGCTCGGGATCGGCACTCTGGGCGAACGCGAGGACCGGCGACGCCATCGCGGCGACACCTGCTGCCCACTGTTTGTGTTGCCCTTTAAAACAACCGGCTTTCATTGGTTCGAGCCCCAGCATCAGCTTGATAATCAATCGGTTAGGTTTTCATTGTCCGCAAGCTGCCGCTCCCGCCGCCACGCGCCGGGTCGGCGCAGGATGGTGCTTGGAGGGTGGCTGACGAGCCCGTTCAAGGCCCGGTGCACCGGGACGATAGGCCCCTGGCGCCACGGATAGCCGGTAAATGGTAGCCGCCGGACCCGGTCGCGGCAAGCCGACGCGCTTTCGCCAATGGCCAAAGTCGGCATCCTCCGGGTCGCGCAGACCCTTGCCCGGCGCGCCTTTGCGGCCAGTGCCGGAGTTTGCCGGCGTCATCACGAAACGGCCTTCTCGCGCACATACGCGACACCCGCGCGAAGCCCTAGACTATGCGTCCTTCCCCTCCGTTGCCGTCGGTCCGAATGTCCACCGATTCCCGAGTCGCTGCGAGCGTTGCCAACGCCGTTCAGCCCCCGCCGCGCGCCTTGATCGGCCCGGAACTGCCTCCCCTGCCGACCGGCCCGCGCGCGGCGATCACCGCCGCCTGGGTCCGCGACGAGGCCGCCCACGTCCGCAGTCTGATCGAGCAGGCCCGCCTGCCCGAAGCCGAACGCACCGCGGTGCAGGCGCTGGCCGCCGACCTGGTGACCCGGGTCCGCGCCCGCGCCCAGGACCAGGACGCGATCGAGGCCTTCATGCGCCAGTACGACCTCGGCAGCGAGGAAGGCGTGCTGCTGATGTGCGTGGCCGAGGCGCTGCTGCGGATCCCCGACCAGGGCACCGCCGACAAGCTGATCCGCGACAAGCTCGGCGAGGCCGACTGGAAGCGCCACATGGGCCAGTCCGACTCGGTGCTGGTCAACGCCTCGACCTGGGGCCTGATGCTGACCGGCACCCTGGTGGGCCTGGCCGACGAGACCAAGCGCGACGTCCACAACGCATTCAAGCGCCTGGTCGGCCGCGTCGGCGAGCCGGTGATCCGGCTGGCGGTGCGGCAGGCGATGCGGATCATGGGCCACCAGTTCGTCATGGGTCGCACCATCGGCGAGGCCCTTGCGCGCGCGCGCAAGGGCGTCAACGCCAGCTACCGCTACTCCTACGACATGCTCGGGGAGGCCGCGCTGACCGACGCCGACGCCCTGCGCTACCTCGACGCCTACCGCCAGGCGATCCATGCGATCGGCGCCGACTTCAACCGCGGCGGCGACGCCGCCAGCGAGATCTTCGCCCGCCCGAGCATCTCGGTGAAGCTGTCGGCGCTGCATCCGCGTTACGAACATTCCAAGCGCGCCCGGGTGCTGGCCGAGCTGACCCCGCGGGTGCTGGAACTGGCGCAGCTGGCGAAATCGCACGGCATCGGTTTCACCGTCGACGCCGAGGAGGCCGACCGGCTGGAGTTGTCGCTGGACGTGTTCGCCGGCGCCTTCCGCGACCCCTCGCTGGATGGCTGGGACGGCTGCGGGCTGGCGGTCCAGGCCTACCAGAAGCGCTCGCTGGAGGTGATCGACTTCATCGCCGACCTCGCCCGCAAGACCGGCCGCCGGATCCCGGTGCGACTGGTCAAGGGCGCCTACTGGGACACCGAGATCAAGCGCGCCCAGGTCGACGGCCACCCGGGCTACCCGGTGTTCACCCGCAAGCCGAACACCGACGTGTCCTACCTCGCCAGCGCGCGGCGGATGCTGGAGTCGACCGACGCGATCTACCCGATGTTCGCCACCCACAACGCGCACACGATCGCGTCGGTGCAACAGATGGCCAAGCTGGTGTCCGGCGCCGCACCGGCCGCGGCGGGCAAGCATCGCTTCGAGTTCCAGAAGCTGCACGGCATGGGCGACGACCTCTATGCCGAAGTGATCCCGGCCGACCGCCTCGACGTGCCGTGCCGGGTCTACGCGCCGGTCGGCAGTCACGAGGATCTGTTGCCGTACCTGGTCCGGCGCCTGCTGGAGAATGGCGCCAATTCCAGTTTCGTCAACTCCATCACCGACGACAACGTCGCGATCGACGACCTGATCCGCGACCCGGTGCAGACCGTGTGCTCGTTCGAAAGCATCACCCACCCCCAGATCCCGCTGCCGGTCGACCTCTACCGCAGCCATGCCAACTCAATGAAGTATTGCGACAGGAGCAACTCCATGGGCGTCAACCTCGCCAACGACGACCGGCTGCGCACGCTGGCCGAACAGGTCAACGCCGCGGTGCGCGACGACTGGTTCGCCGAGCCGCTGGTACCGGGCGCCAAGCCGTCCGGCGAGCGCCTGCCGGTGACCAACCCGGCCGACCGCCGCGAAGTGGTCGGCCAGTGGCTGCCGGCCGACGCCGCGACCGTCGAGAAGGCGCTGCAGAACGCGGTCATCGCCCAGCCGAAATGGGACGCGACCCCGGCCGCGAGCCGCGCGGCGATCCTCGAACATGCCGCCAACCTGCTGGAATCGCGCACCGCCGAGTTCATCGCGATGTGCACCAAGGACGCCGGCAAGACCATCCCCGACGGCGTCGGCGAGGTCCGCGAGGCGGTCGACTTCCTGCGCTACTACGGCGCCCAGGCGCGCAAGATGTTCGTCCCCGAGGCGCTGCCCGGACCGACCGGCGAGACCAACACCCTGCAGCTGTCCGGCCGCGGCGTGTTCGTCTGCATCAGCCCGTGGAACTTTCCGCTGGCGATCTACATCGGCCAGGTCGCCGCCGCGCTGGCGACCGGCAACGCGGTGATCGCCAAGCCGGCCGAGCAGACCAACCTGGTCGGCTATGTCGCCACCCAGCTGCTGCACGAGGCCGGCGTGCCGGAGGACGTGCTGCAGTTCGTGCCCGGCGACGGCATGACCGTCGGCGCGGCGCTGACCAAGGACCCGCGCGTGGCCGGCGTCGCCTTCACCGGTTCCAACGAGACCGCCAACGCGATCAACCGCGCGCTGGCCTCGCGCGACGGCGCGATCGGCGTGCTGATCGCCGAGACCGGCGGCCAGAACGCGCTGATCGCCGACTCCTCGGCGCTGCCGGAGCAACTGGTCAAGGACGCGATGAGCTCGGCGTTCACCTCGGCCGGCCAGCGCTGCTCGGCCGCGCGGGTGCTGTTCGTGCAGGACGACATCGCCGACAAGGTCACCACCATGCTGGCCGGCGCGATGGCTGAACTCAAGGTCGGCGATCCCGGCCTGCTGTCGACCGACGTCGGCCCGGTGATCGACGAGGACGCGCTGAAGACCCTGCACGCGCACGCCGAACGGATGGACCGCGAGGCCACAGCAATTGCGACCGTGGCGATGGACGACGACACTGCCCACGGCAGCTTCTTCGCCCCGCGCGCGTATGCGTTGCGCTCGCTCGACCAGCTCGACAAGGAAGTGTTCGGGCCGGTGCTGCACGTGATCCGCTGGAAGGCCGACCAGCTCGACAGCGTGATCGACGCGATCAACGGCACCGGCTACGGCCTGACCCTGGGCGTGCATTCGCGGATCGATGCGACCGTCGAGAAGATCGCCGCGCGGATCCACGTCGGCAACTGCTACGTCAACCGCAACCAGATCGGCGCGGTGGTCGGGGTGCAACCGTTCGGCGGCCACGGCCTGTCCGGCACCGGCCCCAAGGCCGGCGGGCCGCACTACCTGCCGCGCTTCACCAACGAAAAGACCATCACCATCAACACCACCGCCTCGGGCGGCAATGCCTCGTTGCTGACCTTGGGCGAGTAGGCGCACGGCGCGGCGGCCCTCGCTATCCGCGAAGGCCAGCGGCCGGTCGCGGGCAACAAAAAACCCCGCCGAAGCGGGGTTTTTTGTTGGATGACACTGGATCAGAACTGGTACTTCGCGGAGATGCCGAACAGGTCGGCGTGGCCATCGAACGTACCGACCAGGCGCGAGCTGCTCGACGACGCCACGTCGATCGAGGTCTCGTCGATCTGGATGTTCATGTAGGCGAAGTCGACGGTCAGGTTGTCCGACACGTTCCAGCCCAGGCCGATCGTGTACAGCATGCGATCCTCGTCGGGCAGGCGCGGGGTGCGGACCTCGTCGTTGGTCGGGCTTTCGTCAGCGGCGACACCGGCGCGCAGGGTGAACGCGTCGTTGAGGTCGAACTCGCCACCGAGCGCGAGCATGTCGGTGTCCTCCCAGTTGAACGGCTCCTGGCCGATCGGGGTGCCGTTGCTGCGGTAGATGTTCACCGCCTGCAACGAACTCCAGCCGGTGCGCTGGTAGTCGGCCATCATGCGGAAGCGGTCGCTGAAATCGAACTGCGCGCTCACCGTGTTCACCGAGGGGGTGGTCAGCGGGGCGTAGATCGGGCCATCGGCGTAGGTCGGGATGCCGAGCGCGCCAAACACCGCGGCGGCATTGGCCGGGACGGTGAAGTTGGCCTCGCCCTCGAGGTCGTGATCGATCTCGGAACGGTGCGAATAGCCGATCACGAACTGGTCGGTGACGCGCAACTGCGCGCCAAAGAGGAAGCCGAAACCGTTGTGGTCACCGGTGAACTCGACCTCGCCGTCGGCCGAACCCGGGGCGAAGCCCGGCACGCCCTGCGCCGCCAAGCCGGTGCCGAAGTCGATACCGTTGGACAGGGTCACGTCGGCGCGCTCGTAGATCAGGCCGGCGCCGACCGACAGGTGGTCGTTGAGTTTCAGCGCCGCCGACAACGTCAGGTCGACGGTCTTGAGGTCGGAGGTAATCGCGTTGTAGCGACCGACCCAGTCGGCGTCGTATTCGGTCTTCAGGCCGAACGGCGCGCCGATGCTGGCGCCGACGGTCAGGCCTTCGAACGCGCCGCTCAACGGCACCACTACTGCCAGCGCCGGCACCGCGGTCGGGTCGCCCGGGTCGCCACCGTTGCCGCCGGACACCGGGGTGCCGAACGCGCTGGTCGCCGAGCCGCTGAAGTCGGCGGTCAGGTCGATCACGGTGAGGTCGGCCTGCACCGTGGTGCGGTCGATATTGGTCATCGCCGCCGGGTTGTTGGAGACGACGGAAGCATCGTCCTGGGCCACGGCGGTGCCGGCATTGGCACGGCCCAGGTTCTGGACGCTGTTCTCGCGGATCTGGAAGCCGGTGGCGTGAGCCTGTCCCAGCGCCAGCGCGCCGGTGATGCCCAGCGCGAGCGCCGACAGGCGGGTGATGCGGTGTGCGTGCTGCATGCTTGAAGTCTCCAATTGGCGTTTCTTATGTTGAACGTTCTATTTTTTGGGTCTGCCTGCAGCGCCGGCCGAGCCGATCGCCGGCGGGCGCCGGGGCTGCCGCCATACGGCGCCGTCTGCACTATAGCGTGCCGATTAACCTTGCGCTAACAACAGCCCGATCGCCGCGCCAGCGGCGTTTTGCGGGCATGATGAGGGGGCGGATCCGCCACTGCCCATTCATGTTCATCGCGATTCCTTCCCGCCAGAAGAGCCCCTTGCGCTGGGCCACCCCGCTGCTGTTCGCGGCGTTGTGGGGGTGTTTCACCTGGGCCACGCTGCTGCCCGACGCCAGCCAGCGCGAGCTGCTGCTCGAGTGGGGCGCGTTGTCGGGCGGCCTGACCTCGGCGCAGGCCTGGCAGCAGTCGCTGCAGACCGACGCCATGCTGCGCCTGTTCAGCGCGTTGTTCCTGCACGCCGACTGGGCCCACCTGCTCGGCAACCTGGTGTTCCTGCTGATCTTCGGGCTGCCGGCGGAGCGGGCGATGGGGCCGTGGCGCTTCGCGCTGCTGTTCCTGCTCGGCGGCGCGGTCGCCAACCTCGCCGCGGTGGCCGCGATCGCCACCCCGGACCGGTTGATCATCGGCGCCAGCGGCGCGGTATCGGCGTTGATCGGCGCCTACCTGGCGCTGTTTCCCGGCGCCCGGCTCGGCGTGGTGGTGCCGCTGGGGCTGTTCCTGCAGTTCGTGAAGGTGCCGGCGGCATTGCTGATCGGGGTGTGGGCGCTGCTGCAGGTGGTGTTCACCTTCATCGGCCCGGCGTTCGGCGCGGTGGCGTGGTCGGCGCACCTGGCCGGATTCGCGTTCGGCGGCGCGTTCGCCCTGCTCGCCCGCGCCGGCATCGCCCGGCGCATGCGCCGCAACCGTGGCTACTGAGACCCGCAACGCGGGCGCTCACGATGTTTTCACCGTGAAGCAACAGCGGCCGGCCTAGGGTGCCGGCATCAGACCTTGGATCCCCACCGGCCCGCTGCGGCCGCTTCTCCGAGGTGAGTGTCATGGCATCCCATCGAGCGTTGTTGTCCTTTGCCTTGGCCGGCGTGCTGTCGAGCGTGCCGCTTTCGGCGTTGGCGGAGGAGGTACATATCCCGCTGCGCGGCGTGCAGGAAGTCCCGTCGGTGTCGTCCGATGCCGAAGGTCTGTTCCGTGCCAGGATCGCCCCGGACGGCGACAAAATCGCCTATGAGTTGAAGTACCGCCACCTGCAGGGCGAGGTGCTGCAGGCCCACATCCACTTCGGCCAGCGCCACGTCAACGGCGGCGTCAGTGTGTTCCTGTGTCAGACCGCGGCAGCGCCGGACCCGAGCGGCCTGGCTCCGATGTGTCCGACGTCGGGCCGGGTGCAGGGCCTGCTACGCGCGGTCAACGTGATCGGACCGGCGGCGCAAGGTATCGATGCGGGCGAGTTGGCCGAACTGGTCGCAGCGATCCGCACGGGCGCGGCCTACGTCAACGTGCACACGACGACGTTCCCGGGCGGCGAGATCCGCGGCCAGTCGCAGCGTCACCGCGGGCACAAGCACGGCCAGTGATGCCGGAACCGGCGACTGATGACGCTCAGCCCTTGGGCGCGGGCGCCGCGCCGGTGGCGACCTGCTTCTTGAGTTCGGCCAGCGCCGCGGTGATGTAGGACTCGCCCTCGAGCACGTCGCCGGCGTTGATCCCGGGCTGGTCTTCGCCGTCACCGCTTTCGCCGTCGCCGCTGAGGTGGCCCGGCAGGTCGGCCTCGGAGAACGGCGCCTGGCCGCCGTTCGCCGCGTCCTCGTCGGCATGCAGGACCACGTCGGGGACGATGCCCAGGGCCTGGATCGACTCGCCGCTGGGGGTGTAGTAGCGCGCGGTGGTGAGCTTGACCGAGTCGCCGTTGTCGAGCGGCAGCAAGGTCTGCACCGAGCCCTTGCCGAAGGTGCGGCTGCCGACCACGCGGGCGCGGTCGTTGTCGCGCAGGGCGCCGGCCAGCACCTCGGAGGCGCTGGCCGAACCGGCGTCGACCAGCACCACCACCGGGGCGCCGTGCAGGCGGTCGCCGGGGGTGGCGCTGAACATCGCGTCGCTGATCGCGATGCGGCCGCGGGTGCTGACGATCCGGCCCTCGTCGAGCAGGGCGTCGGCGATCTGCACCGCCGCGGTCAGCAATCCGCCCGGATTGCTGCGCAGGTCCAGCACCAGGCCGCGCAGGCGGCCGCCGGCCTGTTCGTTGAGTTCGGCCAGTTGGCGCTCGAAGTCGGCGGCGGTGTCGGCCTGGAACGCGCTGATCCGGATGTAGCCGTAACCCGGCTCCAGCATCTTGCCGCGGACGCTGGCGATGCGGATCGTCTGGCGCTCGACGGTCAGCGTCAGTGGTTTGTCGAGGCCATCGCGTTCGATCGTCAGCTCGACCGCGGTGCCGGGTTCGCCACGCAGCGTGGTCGAGGTGTCGTCGCCACCGGCCGTCAGCGGCTCGCCGTCGATCGCGACGATCAGGTCGCCGGCCTTGACCCCGGCGCGGGCGGCGGGGGTGTCGTCGATCGGGGCGATCACCCGCAGGGTGCCGTCGGGCTGGCGGAAGATCTCCACGCCGATGCCGTCGTAGTTGCCGCGCGACTGTTCCTCGAAATTGTCGGCGGCATCGCCCTCGAGGTAGGCGCTGTGCGGGTCGAGATCGAGCAGCAGGCCGCGGATCGCCGAGTCCATCAGCGTTGTGTCGTCGACCGGCTCGACATAGGCGGCCTTGACCGCGCTGTAGACCGCGACATAGCGACGGATCTCGTCGAGCGGGATGTTCGAGGCGCTGGTGTCGTCGCTGGTGGGCGTGTCCTGGGCGATGGCCGGGACGGAGACGAGCGCCAGCACAATGGCGATGGCAAGCGGGGTCAGGTGACGCAAGGGCATGTGGGCTCCGGCTCGGGCGACGGGTACGGGATTCCAGACCTTACGGCGTTGCCGGGGAATTTTCCGTAAACATTCTTCGTTAACCAGGCAAGCCACGATCGCGGTCAGCGCTGCAGCCAGCCGGTCGGGTTGACCGGGTCGCCATTGCGACGCAGTTCGAAGTACAGCGCCGGCCGGCCGTGGCCGCCGGAGGTGCCGACGGTCGAGACCGGCTGGCCGCGCTCGACGGTGTCGCCGGCATCGCGCAACAGCGCGTCGTTGTGCGCGTACAGGCTCATGTAGCCGTTGCCGTGGTCGACAATCAGGATCAGGCCGTAGCCGCTCATCCATTCGGCGTAGACCACGGTGCCGTCGGCGACGGCCTTGACCGCGGTGCCGGCGTTGGCGCCGATCAGCAGGCCCTGGCTGTCGCGGCCGTCGGGCAGCCTGGCGCCGTAGCCGGCAATCAGGGTGCCGGCGAGCGGCCAGCCGGCGCCGCCGACCGCCGGGCCACTGGCGACCGCGACCGGGTTCTTGCGCGGCGGCGCCGGTTGGCCCGCCCGTTGCGCGGCTTCGCGCGCCTCGCGGGCTTCGCGCTCGGCTCGGGCCGCGGCGGCGCGGCGCTCGGCCTCGGCACGCGCGGCGGCGGCGCGCAGCTTCTTCAGCAGCGACTCCAGGCCCTTGGCATCGCGTCCGAGGGCATTTTCGCGGCTGCGTTTGTCTTGGTAGCGCTGGTCGAGCTCGGCAACGAGGGTCTTGCGCGACTTGCGGTCGCGCTGGAGCTGGGCGAGTTGCCCGCGCTGACGTTCGCGGGCGGCGTCGAGTTCGGCGCGGCGCGCGACGATCTCGCGTTCCAGCGCGTCGAGCCCGGCCAGTTCGCCGCTGAGGGTGGCGATGCGCTCGGCGCGGTCGCGTTGCAGATAGCGGTGGTAGGTCAGCAATCGATTGGCATCGGCCACCCGGTCCTGCGCCAGCAGCAACTTCAGCGGTGCCGCGTCGCCCTGGGCGTAGGCGGCGCGCAGCAGGCCGGCGAGCTCGTCGCGGCGGTTGCCAAGCGTCGCCTGCAGGCCGTCGCGGCGTTGCTGCAGTTCGGCCAGTTCGCGTTCGCTGGCCTCGAGTTGCTGCTCGGTCGCGCGCAACTGTCGACTCGACGCGGCGACCTGTTCATCGGCCTCGCGCAGTTCACGGGTGGCGGCGCCGCGGCGGGACTCGATCTTGCGCCGTTCGGCCGCGACCGACTGCAGTTCCTTCTTGATCGTCTGCAGCTTGCGCTCGGTGTCGCGGCTGCTCTGTGCCGACGCGGGCGCAGCCGCCAGCCAGGCGGCCAGCACGACGACGATGGCCGCGCCGCCGATGCGCATCAGCCGTTGCGTCCGCCCAGTACGCGCCCGTCCAACAACAGCGACTGCCCGGTCATCTCGGCCGGCTGCGGCAGGCCGAGCAGGTCGAGCAGGGTCGGGGCGATGTCGCGCAGGGCGCCACCGCTGCGCAGGGTCGCTTCACGCGGGCCGAGGTACGCCAGCGGCACCGGGCCGACCGTGTGCGAGGTATGCGGCTGGCCGGTCTGCGCATCGCGCATCATCTCGACGTTGCCGTGATCGGCGGTCACCAGCAGCGCGCCGCCGGTGTCGCGCACCGCGGCGACCACCGCGCCGATCGCGACGTCGACCGCCTCGACCGCCTGGATCGCCGCCTCGAGATTGCCGCTGTGGCCGACCATGTCGGGATTGGCGATGTTGCAGATCGCGACATCGATGTCGCCGGAGCGGATCGCCGCGGTGAGTTCCGCGGTGACCTCGGGGCAGCTCATCTCCGGTTGCAGGTCGTAGGTGGCGACCTTCGGGCTCGGCACCAGGATGCGGGTCTCGCCGGCGTACGGGTCCTCGCGGCCGCCGCTGAAGAAGAACGTCACGTGGGCGTACTTCTCGGTCTCGGCGATGCGCAACTGCTTCAAGCCGTTCTCGGCCAGCACTTCGCCGAGGGTGTTGCGCAGATCGTCGGGGGCGAACGCAGTCGGCGCCGGCAGCCGGGCGTCGTACTCGGTCAGGCAGACGAAGCGCGACAGCCTGGGCCGGCGAGCGTCAAAGCCGTCGAAGCTCGGCGACACGAACGCCGCGCTCAGCTGGCGCGCGCGGTCGGCGCGGAAATTCATGAACACCACCGCGTCGCCGTCGGCCACCGGCGTTGGTTCGCCGATCACGGTCGGGACCACGAACTCGTCGTTCTCGCCACGCGCGTAGGCCTGTTCCAGCGCGGCCAGCGCATCATCGGCGCGGTGCCCGGCGCGGCCGTCGACGATTGCGTCCCAAGCCTGGCGCTGGCGGTCCCAACGCTGGTCGCGGTCCATCGCGAAGTAGCGGCCGCTGACCGTGGCGATCCGCGCATTGCCCGCACCTTCACACGCCGCCTGCAGCTTCTCCAGGCTCGGCCGGGCCGAGCGCGGCGGCATGTCGCGGCCGTCGAGGAAGGCGTGCACGGCGACCTTCGGCACACCCTCGCGGCGAGCCATGTCGATCATCGCGAAGATGTGGTTCTCGTGACTGTGGACGCCGCCGGGCGAGAGCAGGCCGAGCAGGTGCAGCGTCGCGTCGCCATCCCGGGCGGCGGCGCAGGCCGCGCGCAGCTCGTCGTTGGCGAAGAAGCTGCCATCGTCGATCGCGGCATCGATCCGGGTCAGGTCCTGGTAGACGATACGGCCGGCACCCAGGTTCATGTGGCCGACCTCGGAGTTGCCCATCTGCCCGTCCGGCAGGCCGACGTGGCGGCCTTCAGTGTGGATCAGGGTGTGCGGCGACGACGCCAGCATCGCGTCCCAGTGCGGCAGCCGGGCCTGGGCCAGGGCGTTGTCGACCGGATCCTCGCGATGGCCCCAGCCATCCAGGATCAACAGGACGACCGGGCGGATGGCGGACGCAGGGGCGGCTGGCACGTCGGGGATTCCAATGACTTCAGACAGGGGCGGATTGTAGCGAACAGGACTATCAAGGCAGCTGACCGCAGTTAAACCACCCACGCGCCGCGTGCATCACAGGTGACGACTGCCACTGACCCGATGGACTCCGCCATGACCCAATCCCGCTTCGCCCTCGCCATCTCGCTGGCCCTGCTGGCCACCAGCCCCTCCGCCCTGGCCGTCGATGACGACCACAGCAAGGTCAACGGCACGGTCAGCGTCGATGCCGGCGAACGCGCGGGCGACCTCGATACGGTCAACGGCAGCATCAAGATCGGCGCCGGCGCCCAGGTAGGCGATGCCGAGACCGTCAACGGCAGCATCCGGGCCGGCGACAAGGTCCACGCCGGCGGCCTGTCGACGGTCAACGGCAGCATCCGTACCGGCCGCGATGTCGAGATCGGCGACGATGTCGGCACCGTCAACGGCAGCGTTTTCGTCGACCGCGGCGGCAACATCGGCGGCGACGTCGAGACCGTCAACGGCGCGATCGGCCTGGTCGACACCGATGTCGCCGGCGGCATCGAGACGGTCAACGGCGACCTCACCGTCGGCGTCGGCTCGCATGTGCGCGGCGGCATCCATTACGAGAAGCCGGGCCAGCAGTGGATCGCGTTCAATCGACGCGACCCGCGGGTGATCATCGGTCCCAACGCGCGGGTCGACGGACCGCTGGTGTTCGAACGCGAGGTCGAGTTGTACGTGCATGAGAGTGCGCGGATCGGCGCGGTCACCGGCGCCACCGCGATCCGCTACGAGGGCGACCGCGCGCCCACCGGCAAGTAGCCGCCAGCGGCCTCCGAGCCGCGGATTCGCCCGGGGGCATCGCTGCTGCGGCATCGTTGCTAACATCGGGCGTTCCGCAGTCCCCGGAGGCATCGATGTCCCGTATCCCGCTCCTACCTGCAATGACGACCGCCGTGGCCGCCGCCGCGCTCGTTCTCGCAGCCTGCAACAAGCCGGCCGAGGCGCCGGTCGAATCCGCTGCGTCCACCGGGCAAGCCACCGAATCGCAGCCGGCTCATTCATTCGACGCGTCGATCACCGCCGACGACTTCGCCGCGCACGTGCAGACGCTGGCGTCGGATGAATTTGCCGGCCGCGCCCCTGGCAGCATCGGCGAGGAAAAGACCGTCGCCTACCTGGTCGAACAGTTCAAGCGCCTGGGCCTGCAGCCCGGCAACGGCGACAGCTACCTGCAGACCGTGCCGATGGTCGAGACCACCGCCGATCCGACCACCGTGCTGCGCTTGAACGTCGACGGCGAGCCGCGCGAGCTGGCCTACGGCAGCGAGATGATGATCGGCACCCGTACCGGCCAGGCCGAGGTCGGCATCGACGACAGCGAGCTGGTGTTCGTCGGCTACGGCGTCAATGCGCCGGAGCTGGGCTGGAACGATTACGCCGGCGTCGACGTCAAGGGCAAGACGGTGGTGATGTTCGTCAACGACCCGGGGTTCCACACCCAGGACGCCGAGCTGTTCCAGGGCAAGCGCATGACCTATTACGGGCGCTGGACCTACAAGTACGAGGAGGCCGCGCGCCAGGGCGCCGCCGCCGCGCTGATCATCCACGATACCGCGGGCGCCTCCTACGGCTGGGACGTGGTGAAGAACTCATGGTCCGGCCCGCAGTTCGACCTGCCGGCCAAGGACGATCCGGAACCGCGTTTGCCGGCGCAGGGCTGGATCACCGGCGATGTCGCGCGCACGCTGCTCGGCGACCTCGGCCACGACCTGGATGACCTGTACAAGGCCGCCAACAAGCCCGGTTTCAAGGCGATCGAGCTCGACGCGACGCTGTCGCTCGATCTCGACAGCACCAGCACCGAGAAGTCGTCGCAGAACGTGATCGCGAAGTTGCCCGGCAGCGAGCGGCCGGACGAGGCGGTGATCTACATGGGCCACTGGGACCACCTTGGCGACCATGGCCACGAAGGCGAGGCCGCGGCCGGCGACGACAGCATCTACAACGGCGCGATCGACAACGCCACCGGTATCGCCGGCATCCTCGAAATCGCCGAGGCCTTCGTCGCCCAGCAACCGGCACCGGAACGCTCGCTGCTGTTCCTCGCGGTGACCCTGGAGGAGTCCGGACTGCTGGGCTCGAAGTACTACGTCGCCCATCCTAGTGTGCCGCTCGACCAGACCGTCGCGGTGATCAACCTCGACGCGATGCCGGTGATCGGCAAGACCCGCGACATCACCGTGGTCGGCCTGGGCAACTCCGAACTGGAAGACACGCTCAAGCAGATCGCCGACGGGCAAGGTCGCGTGCTGCGTGCCGAAGGCACTCCGGAGAGCGGCTTCTACTTCCGCTCCGACCACTTCAACTTCGCCAAGGCCGGTGTTCCGGCGTTGTACGCCAAGGGTGGCAACGAATTGGTCGAAGGCGGTGTCGATGCCGGCCAACAGGCGCACCAGGACTATCGCGACAACCGCTACCACCAGCCCGGCGACGAGTTCGACCCGGACTGGGACATGCAAGGCGTGATCGAGGACCTGCAGGCGCTGTATGGCGTCGGCCAGGTGCTCGCCGGCAGCGAGCAATGGCCCAATTGGTACGAAGGCAATGCTTTCCGTGCCGCCCGCGACGAAATGATGGACGCCAAGCCGGCCGCTGAATAGCTACCGGAGAACGGCTTTCAACAACGGCGCCCGCGGGCGCCGTTGTTGTTTTCGGCTAGGCTTGCATCTCCGCACGACCCTCGAGCTTTCCATGACACTGGCCATCGCCTACTGGTGCGTGTTGATCGCCGCCATCCTGCCGCTCGTCTGGTCATCGGTGGCCAAGGCCAGTGGCGAGAAATTCGACAATCATTCATGGCCTGCTCTACCTTTGGAACAAGGCGACTTTGCGCAGCCTCGCCTGGACTCTCGGCTTCGCTTGCGTCGTGATCCTGCTGGCACTCGCGGCTGTGCGGATCCACGGAGCCGTAATCCGATGAACGACGAGGAACGCGCGCCGCGATGACCAGTCTTCCCGCCGAAACAGCGCAATCACTTGAGACTGCAATCCAGCAGGACGGCTTTGCCTTCGTCGCCCATGGCACGATGCGCCAACTGCTTGAAAGGTTCGGCGGTCTCGACGACTGGAATCGATTCGCCGACAGCTGGAACGGCCTTGCCGTCGATACCTATCTGGCGGCCACCGGCCGCCAGCGCCGACGGCGCCACGGCGTGTTCTCGGCCGCCCCCGGTGAGCCGGTCCGATCCGAACCCCACCAACCGCATTACCAGAGCCTCCACTACAACCCGCTGCAGGGCGACATCGAGCGCTGGTTCGAGCCGGTATTGCCGGAGGCGGCGACCAGCAACAGCCTGGCCACGGTCATCGGCTTCAGTCGCGCGGTCTTCGAGCGCGCCGCCCGCGCCTCCCCGCGCTGGCACATCGAGGTCCACCAGTTCCGGATCGAGCCGCATCCCGACCAGCCCGGCGAGCCGACCCCGGAAGGCATGCATCGCGACGGCGTCGACTACGTGTTGGTGCTGCTGGTCGACCGCACCAACATCGCACGCGGGACCACCTCCATCCATGCCGACGACGGCCGTGAACTGGGAAGTTTCACCCTCGCGCAGCCGCTGGACGCCGCGCTGGTCGACGATGCCCGCGTCTGTCATGGCGTGACTGCGGTGACGCCATTGGCCCCCGGCATGCCGGCCCATCGAGACGTTCTGGTGTTGACGTTTCGCGCAACGCCCAGCGCCCCACCCGCCAGCGCCCCCCCTGTAGGAGCGGCTTTAGCCGCGATCGGGGATCGGTCTCTTGTACCGGTTCCCGAT
>JBOHYB010000026.1:0-51216 GCA_050737695.1 Lysobacter sp.
GGCAAGTGCGCCAAGGTGGCCCTGGTCGCCTGCATGCGCTCTTTCCTGGGACGACTGAACGCCATGATCCGCGATGGCGCACCTTGGGTCCCGCAGCCGATTTGAAGAAGACAGTTGCTCCTACAGGTCAACCGGTTTCCGGGGTGGCACGCCGAAGCCGGCTAAACTACCCGTCCAATCGCCACAGACCCGCCCATGCCCCACATCGAAGGCGACCTGCGCAGCCCCAAGGGCGCGCGTTTCGCGATCATCGCCAGCCGCTGGAACCCGCGCATCACCGACACCCTGGTGGCCGGCGCGCGCAAGTGCTTCGCCGACCATGGCGTGGCCGAGGACGCGATCGACGTGATCCGGGTGCCGGGCGCGTGGGAGCTGCCGCTGGCCGCCGCCCGCCTTGCCGGTGCCGGCAAGCATGCCGCGATCGTCGCGCTTGGCTGCATCGTCCGCGGCGACACCCGCCACTACGAGCACGTGGCCGACGGTTGCTCCGACGGCCTGATGCGCGTCGCGCTCGACCACAAACTGCCGGTCTGCAACGGCGTGCTGGCGGTCGAGATGTTCGCCGACGCCCAGGCCCGCGCCGGCGGCAACCACGGCAACAAGGGCGAGGAGGCCGCGCTGGTCGCGATCGAGATGGTCGACCTGCTGGAGAGACTGCCATGAACCGTCGCCGCCCCGATGGCATCGACCCGGTCGCGCGTTCGCGCGCACGCCGCCGCGCGCTGCAAGCCGTTTACGCCTGGCAGATGTCGGGTTCGGACGCGCGCCAGGTGGTCGCCCAGTTCGCCCACGAGCAGGCCAAGGAAGTCGCCGACCTCGCCTATTTCGAGGACCTCGTGCATGGCGTCGACAAGCACCGCGACGAACTCGACCGCGCGCTCAAGCCATTTCTCGACCGCGAGATCGAGCAGGTCGACGCGATCGAGCTGGCGGTGCTGCGCATCGCCGCCTACGAGTTGCGCCACCGTCTCGACGTGCCGTACCGGGTGGTGATCAACGAGGCGATCGAGACGGTCAAGCGTTTCGGCGCCGAGCACGGCCACACCTACGTCAACGGCGTACTCGACCACGCCGCCGCCGACTGGCGCGCGACCGAGGTCAATGCCGCGCGTAGCCGGTAACTGCATTCTTCTCCCGCAAGCGGGAGAGGGAATCGAACGCGAGGAGGGAGTCTTGGAATTCGACCTCATCGACCGGATCCGTAGCCGCGTGCCTTCGCGACCTGACGTGATCCTCGGCATCGGCGACGACGCCGCTATCCTGCAGGTGCCACCGGACCGGCAACTGGTCGTCGCCACCGACACCCTCAATGCCGGCGTGCATTTCCCGGTCGATACCGCGCCCGCCGACATCGGCTGGAAGGCGCTCGCGGTCAACCTGTCCGACCTCGCCGCGATGGCCGCCGAGCCGGCCTGGTGCACGTTGTCGCTGTCGCTGCCCGAGAGCGACGCGGATTGGCTCGATGCGTTCGTCGATGGCTTCCTCGAACTCGCCGCACGACATCGCGTCGCGCTGGTGGGTGGCGACACCACCCGTGGACCGTTGTCGATCGGCGTCACCGTGCACGGTCTGGTCGAACCCGGTCGCGCATTGCGCCGCGACGGCGCCCGGGCCGGCGACGACATCTGGGTGACCGGCACCCTCGGTGATGCTGCCGGTGCGCTGGTGCTGCTGCAGCGAGAGTCGGAGCCGATGCTGGCGTCGGCCTGCGAAGCCGGACCGATCCTGCCCGCCGAGGACGCGGCTGACCCGCGGATTGCCGAGGCATTGTCGCGACTGCGGTCGCGGCTGGACCGGCCCGCGCCGCGGGTCGAGATCGGTCGCAGTCTTGCGGGTGTCGCCAACGCCGGGATCGACGTCTCCGACGGCCTGCTTGCCGACCTTGGACATATCTGCCACGGGAGCCGGCTTGCCGCCGAGGTCGAAGTCGACCGGTTGCCATGTTCGCCGGCTTTGGCCGGGAACTTCGACGATGTCCGGCGTCGCGAACTGCAGGCTACCGGCGGCGACGACTACGAGTTGTGCTTCACCGCGGAGCCGGCGATGCGCGAACGCATCGAGGCGATTGCGGTAGCGACCGCGACGCCGATCACCCGCGTCGGCCGCATGATCGAAGGCGAGGGCGTGCGTGCGATTGATCGTGACGGCGCGCCGTGGCAGCCGGGGAGAGCCGGCTACGTCCACTTCTCCGATTGAATGGACACCCGCCATCTGTAGGAGCGGCTTTAGCCTCGATCGGAAACCGTTCCACAGCGCCGACTCACGATCGCGGCTAAAGCCGCTCCTACAAAAGTGCGGGAGTTCGGGATGGGGCAAAATGCGCTCAACGTGCGCGCCGCACCAACCCGTCCACCCGCTCGCGCAGCGTCGGCAGCACCTCGCCCTCGAACCACGGGTTGGCCTTGAACCAGGCGACGTTGCGCGGGCTGGGGTGCGGTAGCGGCAGTTGCGACGGCAGGTACTCGTGCCATGCGCGCATGGTCGCGGTCAGGCTGCCCTTGCGTCGCGCGCCGAGGAAATACGCCTGCGCGTACTGGCCGATCAGCAGTGTCAGTTCGACCTTCGGCAACAGCGGCAACAAGCGCGGATGCCAGGTCGCGCGGCATTCCGGTCGCGGCGGGGCATCGCCGGAGCCGGCTTTGCCGGGGTAGCAGAACCCCATCGGCACGATCGCGACCTGCGACTCGTCGTAGAAGGTATCGGCCCCGATCCCCAGCCATTCGCGCAGGCGCCGGCCGCTGGCGTCGTCCCACGGCACGCCGCTGGCATGGACCTTCGCGCCGGGAGCCTGGCCCACAATCATCAGCCGCGCGTCGGCGCCCGCGCGCAGCACCGGTCGCGGGCCAAGCGGCAGGTTTGCTTCGCAGATGCGGCAGGCGCGGATGTCGCGCAGCAGGTGTTCGAGCGGGATGCTCACGGTGGCAGCAGCTTGCCGGGATTGAGGATGCCATCGGGGTCGAACGCCGCCTTGATCTGGCGCATCATCGCCAGAGTCGGTGGGGTGATCGCGCGCGGCATGAAGTCGCGCTTGGCCAGGCCGATGCCATGCTCGCCCGACAATGTTCCGCCGAGCGAGATCGCCAGCTCGAATACCCGCGCCATCGCCGCCTTCGCGCGCGTGTCCTGCGCGGCATCGGCCGGGTCGTACATCAGGTTGACGTGCAGGTTGCCGTTGCCGGCATGGCCGAAGCAGACGATCGACAGGTCGAACTCCGCGGCCAGCGCCTGCACGCCGTCGACCAGTTGCGGGATCCGCGAGACCGGCACCACCACGTCCTCGTTGATCTTGCCCGGCGCCAGCGTGCGCAACGCCGGTGACAGCGCCTTGCGGGCGGCCCACAGTTGCGCGCGAGCGGCCTCGTCGGCGGCGTCGTCGAGCGAGACCAGGCCGTCGCCGCCGGCCGCGCGCATCAGTGCCTCGATGTCGTGCGGCAGGGTCTCGGCGTCGCCGTCGGCCTCGATCATCAGCAACGCGCCGGCATCCGGCGGTAGCTCGGCGCCGCCGACGTCACGCGCCAGCTGCACCGCGTGGGCGTCCATGAACTCCAGCATCGATGGCGTCACCGGCTGCGCCATCAGCCGCGCGACCGCCAGCGCCGCGCTCGACACGTCGCGGTAGATCGCGCGGATCGCGCGTCGCGCGGTTGGCGCCGGGGTCAGCCGCAACGAGGCCTCGACGATCAGCGCGAGGGTGCCCTCGCTGCCGACCAGCAGCCGCTGCAGATCGTAGCCGGTCGAGCCCTTGGTGGTCGCGGTGCCGCATTCGATCAGTTCGCCGGCGCCGGTGACCGCGGTCAGCGCCAGCACGTTGTCGCGGCTGGCGCCATACTTGACCGCGCGTGGCCCACCGGCGTTGCAGGCGAGGTTGCCGCCGACGGTGCTGTAGGCGGCGCTGGTCGGGTCGGGCGGCCAGAACAGGCCGTGCGGGGCCAGCGCGGCTTGCAGGTCGCCGTTGAGCACACCCGGCTCGACCACCGCGCAGCGGTCGCCCGGGCGCAACTCGATGATCCGGTCCATGCGCTCGAATGACACCACCACGCCGGCTTCGACCGGTACCGCCGCGCCGGTGGTGTTGGTGCCGCGCCCGCGCGCGACCAGCGGCACCCGGTGCGCACGGCAGGCGCGGACCAGCGCGACCACCTGCTCGCGGGTGGTCGGCAGCGCGACCGCGTCGGGCAGCGATTGCCGCCGCGAGTTGTCGTAGGCGTAGGTCAGCCGCTCGGCGGGATCGGCCAGCCAGCCGATGCCGAGCAGGGCGGCCATCTCGTCATGCAGGGGCGCGGGCAGGGGCATCTGTCTGGCGTGTCGGCAGCTGTGCGGTTGCCGTCAGCAATCGTCCGCCCGGAAGGCATCGCGCAGCCAGTTCAGTCGCGGTGCCTCGGGGGCGCCGTCGGCCTCGATCACGTCGAAGCGGCACGGCGAGTCGGCGAAGCGCCGGTTGCGCAGCAGGAACACCTGCGCGGCGCGCACCAGCTTGCGTTGCTTGCGGAAGTCGATGGAAGCCGCGCCACCGCCGAAGCGGTCGTCGCCGCGATAGCGCACTTCGACGAATACCACGGTGGCGTCGCCGCCACCGTCATCGAGCATGACCAGATCGATTTCGCCACAACGGTAGTTGGCATTGGCCGCGAGCGGGCGCAGGCCGGCCCGCAGCAGGTGGTCGCGGGCGGCGGCCTCGACCGCCGCGCCACGGCCGCGCCGGTCAATAGCGGCCGGCATTGCCCAGCGACACCGGCACGCCGGCGCTGAAGGTCGACCACGCCGGCGTGCGCTGAATATTGCCGAAGCCGTCGATCCGCAGGATGCCGGTCGCGCCTTCGACATGGCCGTCGGCTTCCAGCGCCAGCTTCTCCAGGTAGGCGGTCAACAGCCAGGCGTCGTATCCGAACGCGAACAACCGGCCGGCACCGCCGCGCGCGGTCGGCAGGGTCTGGGCGACGCTGGCTTCCGGCGCCAGTCCGGCGACATGGCCGCCGCTGGTCCAGGTTTCGGTCGGGAAGGCGATGCCATCGAGCACGCGGTCCTCCTCGGCCTTGCCGGTGCCCGACAACAGCTGCGAGGTGGCGACGCGCGGCTTGCCGGCGAGGCCCGCGAGCGCCAGCTTCGGCATCAGTTCGCGAGCGGCGCTGCCGCGTACGGCCAGGAACACCGCATCGATGCCGCCTTCCATCGAAGCGAACGGGGCCAGGTCGGCGATACCGACCCCGACCACGTCGGTGACCACCGCGCCGCGCTCGCCGAGCCGGTCGCGCAATGCATCGACCGAGCGCCGCTGGCTCGCGTCGTTGCCGGCGATCACCAGTACCCGGCGCGCGCCGCGTTCGATCAGCAGTTCGGCCGCGGCGACGCCCTCGTCCTCCGGCGACAGCGAGAAGCTGGCGTTGCCGGCGGGCGGGCGTCCCGTGCCGCGGTTGAGCGCCAGCACCGGCACCGGCAATGCGGCCCGGCCGAACAACGCGCTGACCTGGTCGCGGCCCAGCGGGCCGACCACGAAGTCGCTGCCGGCGGCGGCCGCCTGGTCGTAGGCGGCCAGGGCGCCGCCGGTGGTGCCGTGGGTGTCGTAGAACTTGACTTCGGGTCGGCGACGGTCTTCGCCGTAGTAACCGGCGAGGAAGCCGTCGCGCACCGGTGCGGCCGCTTTCGACATCTCCCCCGACAACGGCAGCAGCACCGCCAGCCGCAGCGGCGGCCGGTAACCGTCGGCCGCGGCCGGCGGGCGGCTGCTGGCGTCGAACTGCCAGGCGCTACGGTCGAACGGCCGCGGCAATGGCAGCCCCCGGCGCAACAGTGCGCGGCCGGCATAGTTGTACAGCGGGTCGCCCGCGGCCAGCACGGCGGCCTCGGCGGCGAGGGTGGCGTCGTCGAGTTGCGACAGCAGCGCGTCGATCTGGTCGGCATTGGCATTGCCGCCGGCCTGCGCCAGGGTGCTGGCCTGGGCGATCAGTGGGTGCTGGCTGCGCGGTGCCGGCGCATCGGTGCTGGAGCGGCTCGGCATGACCGCGCAACCGCCAATCACGGCGGCAGCGATCGCCAGGGCGAGCGCTCCGCGCAGGCGGCGGTAACGGTAGGGGCGGGCTACGGGACTCATCGGCATGCGCGCGCGCCGCGAACGGCGTTCCAGTGGGGACGCCCGATTCTAACCAACCGCCGGCGTGGCGTCCGCAGGATCGCGGCGGGAGACATCGGTGCCGGTGGCCCCTACCATCGTGCGGATGCAAACTCCTGGCATCCTGCATGTTGTCGCCACGCCGATCGGCAATCTCGGCGACCTGTCGCCACGCGCGCTCGACACCCTGAAGGGCGTCGATGCGATCTGCGCCGAGGACACCCGGCATACCCGGCAGTTGCTGACGCACTTCGGGCTGGAGCGGCCGTTGCTGGCGTTGCACCAGCACAACGAGGAGGCGCAGGTGGCGCAACTGGTTGCGCGGCTGCAGGCCGGCGATTCGCTGGCACTGGTGTCGGATGCCGGCACGCCGCTGGTCAGTGATCCGGGCTACCGGCTGGTTCGCGCGGCGCGGGCGGCCAGGATGCCGGTGTCGCCGGTTCCCGGTGCGTGCGCGGCAGTTGCGGCGCTGAGCGTGGCCGGGATTGCGTCGGACCGGTTCGTGTTCGAGGGTTTCCTGCCGGCCAAGGCGGGTGCCCGGCGCGAGCGGCTGGCGCGGTTGGCGGCGGAGCCGCGCACGCTGATCTTCTACGAGTCGGCGCACCGGATCGAGGAGTCGTTGGGCGACCTTGCTACGGCGTTCGGCGACGAGCGGCCGGCGGTGCTGGCACGGGAGTTGACCAAGCTGTTCGAGACGGTGCTCGATGGCGGCCTGGCCGAGTTGCGCAACCGCGTGGCGGGCGATCCGAACCAGCGCAAGGGCGAGTTCGTGTTGATCGTCGAAGGTGCGGGTGACGACACCGACGCCCGGTTGGTCGAGGGGCGCCGGCTCTACCGGAAGCTGTCCGAACACCTGCCGCCTTCCACCGCAGCGAAACTCGCCGCTGAGTTGAGCGGGGCGCCGCGTAAGGCGTTGTACGGGGTGACGGATTGAGTCGGGTTTGCCGGAATCGGGTCGGCAGCAGCAACGGCAACGGCGTGTAGTGAACCGGCTTCGGGATGGGCGACGACCTGTCGGGGCATTGCTATTCGGTTCGGGCGGCCATCCATGGCCGCACTCACCGCCGTGCGCCATCCATGGCGCACTCTCCGCAATACCCCGACAGGACGCCACGTCGCGGTTTGGGGCTGCTGGGTTTCATGCGCGCGCGATCTCCGTGGCCCGACGAACGCACCGAAGATGGCCCTTGCTCTGAACAAACCTACCGGTTGAGGTGTCGCAATCCCCTGCAGCCTCTGCGCAACCGCTAAACTGCACGTGGCGGAGTCGGCCAGACAGTCGCGTCATCGGAAACGATGCCGAGGAAAGTCCGGGCTCCACAGGGCACGGTGCCAGGTAACGCCTGGGCGGCGCGAGCCGACGGAAAGTGCAACAGAGAGCAGACCGCCGAACGGCTCCTCCGGGAGTGCGTGGCAAGGGTGAAACGGTGCGGTAAGAGCGCACCGCGAGTCTGGCAACAGACCGGCACGGCAAACCCCACCGGGAGCAAGACCAAATAGGGACCTCATGGCGCGGCCCGCGTCGGGTCCGGGTAGGTTGCTCGAGCGTATCGGTGACGATGCGCCTAGAGGAATGACTGTCCACGACAGAACCCGGCTTATCGGCCGGCTCCGCCACCTACTTCAGATCACAAAAAGTCATTTGTGGTCACTAAAGCCCGGCCAGTCCGGGCTTCTCCATGGGCGCTTTGTCACGAGTCATCATTCGGCGTCACGAATCGTACCCCGTTTTTAGGGGTGCATTGAAGGGTACGCGGAGGGCGTCGATAGGGGCGTACCCTCGAATGTACCCATTGACGGTTGGCCAAAGCCGCCACGAGCGCAGGGCAGCTTGGGGCGGGTCCGCAGCCGCTCGCAAGCTATGCGGGGGACCCCAACGCTCCCCGGCATGCCCTGCCCGACAGATTCCGCTGGGCGCGTACCTTGGCAGCTCGCCTGTCCACTCCGCTGACCATCACGCCGCCCGAGGGGAAGCTCTCTACGATTGTGGCTTGACCGCGCGCGCCGTCAAGCCTTGGCCTTTGCAAACGGCAATCCAAACTGCTAGGCATAGACGGTCACCTAGGGGATTGCCATGCAAGAGGCAAGGTCAACTGTCACCGGTCAAGTAACAACGGCTTGGGACTTCTCACGCCTCCCACCAGCCACTATTTTGGCCCAAAGGCGTGAGTTCACATGCCTTGGGTGTAGTGGCCCCACACACTTCCGACGCGCCAGCAGCAACGGACACGACGCATGCTTCGTAGGCCGCCCCCACGCGCCCGACTGCGAGCTAGCGGTGCGAGGCGACGGACCATGGGGGCCAGAGGGTGATGATGTTGTGCAACGCTGGCAAGCGGACCGCCAGCGGATCAAGCTTGCGCTAGCCGCCGACGCAGACGAACCCAACCAAGGTGGCAATGGAACCGGACGCGAACAAGGGGGCGGCGGTAGACACGCCGGCGGTGGGGAGCCAGTTGGAACCACTATTCAACGCGGTCCCAAAAGGCTGCTAAATCTACTGGTGACTTCCCAAGTGTTCCGCACAAGCGTTGTTGAAATGCTGTTGCCCAATGGAACTTCGATACCGGCAAACCGCTTCTTTGTCGGGTTCGACAATGCCAATCCAGAACACCACACTGGCCATTACCACGGCTTTTGGGGGATGCCTGTGCGCTCCGCGCCGTGGGGTGCGGATGGGTCTGTCTACTTAAACACGGCGGCAGGCCGTAGCCGTGACCGCATCGCGGTCAATGTTCCGCACGAACTCGTCCAGCGTGTGCGAGACAGATTCCGGATTGACGGAATGCGCGAACTTGTCGGCAAGTACATCCTTGTTTTCGGCACGCCTCACGTCACCACGAGTGGGCAGTTCACTCTGTATGTGCAAAATCCGGCACATATGGCGGTGCTTAATCCTGCTGACGTTACGGGGGAACCAGTGTGACTGTGGGCGTTGCTGGTGTCGCGGAGCCGCTGACTGCTTGTTGGAATCGACCTTTTTGCTGATCCATTCGGAAAAGTACGTGGGAATCGCCTTGCAGGACGAACGGTGGACACGCTTGTTCGGGCAGGACTAGGATGCTGTCGAACAGGGGGCGCAAGGATCGCATGGGAATTCAAGTTCACCGTTGGACCGCTTGGGGTTTGGGGGTCTTACTGGCGTCCCTAGCTCCTGTCGTGTGGGCCAACGACGACTTAGCCTCGCTACGCTCCCAGCTCCAGTCGCCCGACGATCGCGTTGACTATGCCGCCGCCAAGCTCGCGGTGGACCGACTCATTGACCCCAGCACCGACGTAGCAGCTGTGCGCCGGCATCTTGACGAGTGGGAGCGCGCGGTACGCGGCAACGTGCCCGCCAATCCGTCGGCGCGCCAAGTGCTCGACGCATTGATCAAGACGCTCTACGAGCCGGGTCCTTGGAATCAGGGCAAGCCGTTCAGCTACGACTTGACGGACCCGCTCGGCACCAACCCGAAGAACAAGCAGCTGGCCACCTACTTGGCCACGCGCCAAGGCAATTGCGTCTCCATGCCCATCCTGTTCGTCATCCTCGGCCAGCGGTTGGGCTTGCCCATCGCATTGGCCACCGCGCCCAACCACGTTCTGGTCAAGTTCGCCGACGACACCCAGCATATGTGGTTGAACGTGGAGGCCACCGAGGGCGGCTTCAAATACGACAGCAGCTACCAACGTGAGACCCGAATCTCCGGAGTGGCGCTCGACAACGGGCTTTACCTGCGCCCCTTGTTGCCGCACGAGGGCGTGGGCGTCATCGCCGGCACGCTCATGGAGCACTACGGTGCCAAGAAGGACGGGGACGCGCTCATGGCCGTAGCCGACTTGGCGCTGGCGGCCAACCCCAAGGACCCGGTGGCAATGATCTGGAAGGCGAACGCCTACTACTTCCAGACGCAGAGGCGCATTAGGTCTAAGTATCCCAACGCGGCGGACGTGCCCCCGGAACTCCACGAAGAGTACCGTCGGTTGACCCAAGAAAACTTGGCGTGGTACGCCAAGGCCGAATCCTTGGGCTGGGCGCAGAAGACGCCAGAGCAGGAAGCGAGCTATCTTCAACACATCCAGCGCGAAAGGGCGCGAAGGGAGCAGTGATGCGTAAGACCATTCTATGGCTAGTCTCCGTCGTCCTTGTGGTGCTCGCGTTCGGCGCGTCGGCACGCTTCGTGTCGGTAGACCCTGTTCAAGCCAACCCGAACGACGGGCAGAACTTCAACCGCTACTACTACGCCAATAACAACCCCTACAAATTCACCGATCCCGATGGACGGCAGTCGACCTCTATCGAGCGGGCTATTGATCGTGATGTGGCTGCGGTGGCGCGGGGCGAAATGTCCCAAAGTCAGTTTAACGATCATGCAATGGCGCGTGGAGTTGGCGGCGCTGCAGCTGCAGTCGTTGTGGCTGCTGCGGTTGCCGCGCCTGCAGCTGGCATGGCGGTACTTGCCAACCCTGGTGCAATAGCCACGGCCACGGAGGTCGCGGCCGGTGCTGCTGGTGTGACTGGAGTTGCAGGGGCAGGTGCGGTTGCCGGAAAAATAACGGGCTACACCAAGCACGGCCTCAATCAAGCTATCTCAAGAGATGGGGGGAGAGGTGTATCCCCTAAAGCGATTCTATCGGCAGTTAAAAGCCCCATTAAAGTTGCCGAGCAGGCGGGCGGAAAGACGGCTTATACGGGCCAGAGTGCCAAGGTTGTTCTAAACAGCGAAGGCAAGGTGATCACGACTATTCCAAAGAATCGCGAAGCTTTGCGCGATCCGACGGTGAAATGATGAGCAGGCCAGTACCCCAGCACCTTCGCATGCTTCTAAGTGAGATTTCGTTGAAGCACAAGCTTGATCTACCGATGGAAGCTGTACTAGCAGGTAGGTGTGTGCTTGATGAGAACAAGCGCGAACTGTTGATCGACGCGCTTATCAACGAGCTCTCCGATACGGGCCTTTGCAAAGACGATGAGCCCAATAGGCGCGGGCTGCAGATCGAAGAGCTAGTTGACTTCGTCAATTGCTACAGAAAATCCGCGTAGGACAGGGTTCAGAGAACAGTTAGCTGACACATAAAACACAAGGCCCGCGGCGATGCGGGCCTTGCTGGATTTGGCCGACAGAAATCTGCGATGCTCGGCTTCGTGCAGCGGCCTAGCCGCAACTTACGCGCGTAGCTCACTCTCTTCGGAGCCGTACGCTGAGGCGCTTGAAAAGTGACCTGCAGGCATCTTGATTGTCGGCCTGTGGCTGGCACCATCGACTCTGTATACGGCAGTAAGGAGACACCATGAAAAGCGACCAAGCCCCCACCATCTCCGCACTAAGCTATGAAGGCTTGACCGCCATCACCGCCGACGGCAGGCCCGCGCAATTCGCCATAGTGGACGAGGACGGCAAGGTCATAGCATCCGGCCAGTTGGTCGCCGAAGCCGCGTGGCGAACGGCGGTGAATGCTTACCGGCACTTCCTCATGGGCGAGGGACACCTGCGCGTTTACACCAAGGCGGAGGCGCTGGCCCTGAACGGGCGTCAAAGGCCGGACTAGAATGTCCGCTCCGGCGGTGAGGCGAAACCCCATCCTCACCCTTGCGCTGGCAGTGGCGGCAGCGAAGTTGGTCGGCATGGGCATGGTCAGGGCGCCGATCAGATGGGCCGACGGGTCGGACGTCGCGCGCCCGGTAGCGATGGCGAAGCGGAAGATGCGCCCCGACATTGCCCGCAGGCGGCGGGCGGTTTCGAGCTTCCCGGCGGCTTCGGGCTTGCGCAGGGCCGCCAGCAGCATGGGCGCTGTCACGTCGGCGATGGGCACGTCGCCGAGGATCGGGGCCAGGTGGTGTTCAAAGCGGTTCCGCTCGCGCTTGAAGGGGTCGCCGGCGGTTTCCCGGTCCCGCTTGTCGAGGTATTCGCGGGCGACGGCTCCAAAAGTGCTGGCAGCCTTCTGGGCCGTAGCCATTCTCTCGACCTTCTTTTTCAGACCGGGGTCGATCCCCCGGATCAGGAGCCGGCTGGCGTCCTCTCGGGCCTCGCGGGCATCCTGAAGGGAGACGGTGGGGTAGGGGCCGAAGGAGAGCATGTTCTCCTTCTTGGACCCGGGGCGCTGGTAGCGCCAGCGCCAAAGCTTCGATCCAGATGGCTGCACGAGCAGGAACAGGCCGCCGAAGTCGGGCAGGCGGTAGGGCTTGGGTTGGGGCTTGGCGGCTTTGATCACAGACTGGTTAAGCACGGGCTTTTCCTCGTAATGGGTACGTTTTCGGGTACGCCGAGACGATGGACTAGCTGAAAGCCCCTAGATCAAAGGTTTTCCGTGTCTGTTAAGTGGCCGGCTCCGCCACTTTTTCTGTCGCAGAGGCCGATCGATTGTGTCGATCGGGCGTCGGTTGCTGCGCCGCAGCATGTGGTCGTGAACCAGTCGGACGGGTTTCTGAACCAAATTTCACATCTGCCGCGAAGACCATGCGTCTCAAAATATGAGACTAAACAAGGGCTAGTGGATAAGTCTTGAATAAGACTCTGAAGTTTGCCGCAACTTATTGATCCCGTTAATGAAATTGCGTCCGAAAAGTTGTTGACAAGCCTTTTTGGCGTACCTAAGGTGGGCGTCAGAGGGAAAACCGGGTTTTTTGTGGTTTTCGGTGGCTGCACTCGGCTTTTCAGGCCAGGTGTTCGACAGGCAAACCGTCCGTAGAGGCGGGCCAACAACCAGGTGCGCAATGTTCCAGGGCGAGACCGCCATCACGATTGACGACAAGGGCCGGTTGGCGGTGCCCACCGCCCACCGCGACGTCGTCGCGCGCGAGTGTGGCAACCGGTTGGTCATCACCTACAACCCCTTCGAGTCCGGTTCCCTCTACATCTATCCGCTGGCGATCTGGGAGCGCGTGCGCGAGCAGGTCAACAAGCTGCCCAAGGCCAAGAAGGTCAACCGCAACCTGCAACTCAAGCTGGTCGGCGCGGCGACCTTCGTCGAACTCGACGGCAACGGCCGCATCACCGTCCCGGCCAGCCACCGCGCCGCGGTCGGGATCGAGAAGAAGGCCGTGCTGCTGGGCATGGGCGACAAGTTCGAGTTGTGGAGCGAGCAGGCGCATCACGCGCAGATCCGTCAGACGGTCTCCGATGACGACCTGAGCGACGAACTGCTCGACCTGCAGCTATGACGGGCGGTGGCATGGAGCGCACCGCGACCTCCGGCCACCTTCCCGTGATGTATCGGCAGGTCCTCGAGGGCCTGCGGGTGGGCGGGAGTGGCACCTACCTGGACGGCACGTTCGGGCGCGGTGGCCATGCGCGTGGCGTGCTCGACCAACTCGGCCCCGGAGGCCGGCTGCTGCTGATGGACAAGGATCCCGACGCGATTGCCGTGGCCGAACGCGAGTTCGGGACGGATCCGCGCGTGGCGATCTTCCGCGGCAGCTTCGCCGACCTCGCCAACTGGGATGCGACCGCCTCCGGCCTCGACGGCGTGCTGTTCGACCTCGGGGTGTCGTCGCCGCAGCTCGACGTAGCCGAGCGTGGTTTCAGTTTCGGCAAGGACGGTCCGCTGGACATGCGGATGGATCCCGACAGCGGCCAGAGCGCGGCCGGATGGCTGGCCACGGCCGAGGACCGCGAGATCGCCGACGTGCTGTGGACCTACGGCGAGGAGCGCCAGTCGCGCAGGATCGCCCGCGCCATCGTCGCCCGTCGCGAGGAACAGCCGCTGACCCGCACCGCGCAGTTGGCCGAGCTGATCGCCTCGGTGATGCCGCGCGGCAAAGACAAGATCCATCCGGCCACGCGCAGCTTCCAGGCGATCCGGATCTTCATCAACCGCGAACTCGCCGACCTTGAAGCCGGCCTCGACGCGGCGATGGCGCGGCTCAAGCCCGGCGGGCGGTTGGCGGTGATCAGCTTCCATTCGCTGGAAGACCGCATCGTCAAGCAGTTCATCAACCGCCACGCCAAGGCGCCACCGAGCAACCGCCGGCTGCCGGTGGAGGTCGAGTTCATCCCCACCTTGCAGGCGATCGGCGGCGCACGGAAGGCCGACGACGATGAAGCCGCGACCAACCCGCGCGCGCGCAGCGCGGTGTTGCGGATTGCCGAGAAGCTAGCCGTGCAGGAGGCCGCATGAGCGGCCGCCTGCTGCTGACCGTGCTTGTGCTGGCCAATGTCGTCAGCGCCCTCGGCGTGGTCCATGCGCGCCATCGCCACCGGGTGCTGTTCGTGCAGGTCAGCCAGTTGGAGAAGGCGCGCGACGAGCTCAACATCCAGTTCGGCCAGTTGCAGCTGGAGCAGGCCACCTGGGCCGAGAGCAACCGCATCGACCAGGTCGCGCGCGACCGCCTCGGCATGAAGTTCCCGGAAGGCGCCGAAATCGTGGTGATCCGGCCATGAGCTGGCGTGACGGCCAACGCAAGCGCGGGGATAAGCGCAGCGGCGCTCGCGATGGTGGCCGCGGCGACGCGCGCCTGTCGTGGCGCGCGCTGGCGGCGCTGTTCGCCAGCGACGACAGCCGCCCGCGCCGCGGCGTGCGTTACAATCCGCGCCAGCGCGTGGCGCTGGTCGGCGGCACCTTGGCGCTGTGCTCGGTCGCGCTGGTCGGCCGCGCGTTCGACGTGCAGGTCCTCAACAACGACTTTTACGTTGAACAGGGCGATGCGCGCGCGCTGCGCGAGATCCCGATCCCGACCTCGCGCGGCATGATCACCGACCGCAACGGCGAGCCGCTGGCGGTGTCGACCCCGGTCGAGTCGATCTGGGCCAACCCGCAGGAACTGCTCAAGCACCCGGGCCAGATTTCCGGGTTGGCCGAGGTCCTCGGCCTCAACGCCGACGACCTCGGTCGCCGCCTGAGCCAGCGCGCCGACAAGGAGTTCATGTACCTCAAGCGCCGGATCAGCCCGGCGCAGGCCCAGCGCGTGCTCGCCCACGAGATCCCCGGCGTGTTCTCGCAGCGCGAGTTCCGCCGCTTCTATCCGCAGGGCGAGGCGCTGGCCCACGTGCTGGGCTTCACCAACATCGACGACCGCGGCCAGGAAGGACTGGAGCTGGCGTTCGACGAATGGCTGCGTGGCACCCCGGGCTCCAAAAGGGTCGTGCGCGACGGCCAGGGCCGGATCATCGAGAACGTCGACCTGATCCGCCCGGCGCAGCCCGGCCACGACCTGACCCTGACCATCGACCGCCGGATCCAGTACCTCGCGTTCCGCGAACTGCGTCGCGCGTTGCAGGAACATTCCGCATCGAGCGGCTCGGCCGTGGTACTCGACGTCGACACCGGCGAGGTGCTGGCGATGGCCAACCTGCCGAGCTACAACCCCAACGACCTCGAGGGCGGGCGCCAGGACGCGCGCCGCAACCGCGCCGTGACCGACGTGGTCGAGCCGGGTTCGACGATGAAGCCGATCACGATCGCGGCCGCACTCGACGCCGGCATCGTCGAGCCGAACACCCCGATCAACCTGTCGCCGGGCTACATCGTGGTCGGCGGCTACACCATCAACGATTTCCGCAACTACGGCTTGCAGACCACCACCGGGGTCATCACCCACAGCTCCAACGTCGGCGCGGTGATGCTGTCGTCGCGGCTGAAGAACGACTACTTCTACGACTTCGTGCGCAGCTTCGGCTACGGCAGCAAGCCCGGCAGCGGCTTCCCCGGCGAAGCCTCGGGCCTGCTCGCCGCGCCCGACCAGTGGAGCGGCTCGACCAAGGCCAGCATGTCGTACGGCTACGGCCTGTCGGCGACGCCGCTGCAGATCGCGATGGCGTACGCCGCGCTCGCCAACGGCGGTCGGCTGATCGCGCCGACCTTCGTCAAGGGCCAGCGCAACCCGGCCGAGCAGGTGCTCGAGCCGCAGACCGCGCGGCAGGTGCTGCGGATGATGCAGACCGTGACCGAGACCGGCGGCACCGCCACCGGCGCGGCGATCCTCGGTTATCACGTTGGCGGCAAGACCGGCACTTCGCGCAAGTTCAGTCCGACCGGCGGCTACTCCGACGAGTACATCGCCCTGTTTGCCGGGGTGGTGCCGGTGGAGAACCCGCGCTTCGCGATGGTGGTGGTGGTCAACGAGCCCGACGCCAGCGCCGGCCACGGCTACGGCGGCGGCGCGGTGGCGGCGCCGGTGTTCAGGAACGTCATGGCCGGCGCGCTGCGGCTGATGGACGTGCCGCCCGACGACATCGAGACCTGGTTGGCGGCGCAGGCCGCGGACCAGGCCAAGCGGATCCGTGCCAATGGCGGCCGGCCCGGCAAAGACACCCCGGTGCTGCCGTCGGTGGCCAGCGCCGGGACCGCCGATGACAGCGGCTTGCCCGACCCGGTCACGATCGGGGGTGCGCGATGAACCGTCGCATGGCCCTGGCCGAACTGTTGCCGGACGTCGCCGGCATCGACCCCGGTCTGGTCATTACCGGACTGGTCCAGGACAGCCGCACGATCACCCGCGGCGATGCGTTCGTCGCGATCGGCGGTTTCGGTACCCATGGCCTGAAGTTCGTCGAGCAGGCGCGTGCCGCCGGTGCCAGCGCGATCCTGTTCGAGGCGCCGGCATCGGCCGAAATCCCCGCACCCGACGACGCGATCGCGGTGTCGAACCTGCGCGCGCGCCTGGGCGAGCTGGCCGACCGCTTCCACGGCCGGGTCAGCGAGGCGATGACCGTGGTCGGGGTAACCGGCACCAACGGCAAGACCTCGACCGTGCAATTGCTCGGCCAGGCCTGGCACCTGCGCGGCGTGCGCGGCGCGACCATCGGTACGCTCGGCGCCGGGCTGTACGGCGAGGTGCTGCCGACCGGTTTCACCACGCCGCTGGTGCTGCAGTTGCACGACCTGATCGACCAGTTGCATGACGCCGGCGCACAGGCGCTGGCGATGGAAGTCAGCTCGCACGCGCTGGACCAGGGCCGGGTCGACGGCGTGCATTTCGACGTCGCGGTGTTCACCAACCTCAGCCGCGACCACCTCGATTACCACGGCGACATGGCCGGCTACGGCGCGGCCAAGGCGCGGTTGTTCCTGTGGCCGGGCCTGCGGGCCGCGGCGATCAACCTCGATGATGCCCACGGCCGGGCGTTGCGCGATGCGCTGCCGGCGGACGTGCATGCGGTCGGGCTGAGCTCGCGCGGCGAACTCGGCGCCGAAGTCCGCGCCGACGCGCTGCATTTCGACAATGCCGGGATCGGCTTCGAGCTGGTTTGCGGGGATGGCGTCGGCGCCGAGCGCCATCCGGTGCAATCGCCGCTGCTCGGCCGCTTCAACGTCGACAATCTGCTCGCGGTTGCCGGCGCGCTGTTTGCGCTGGGCGATATCCCGGCGCAGATCGCTGGCGTGCTGTCGCAACTGCAGCCGGTGCATGGCCGCATGAACCGCCTCGGTGGTAATGGTCGCGTGCCACTGGTAGTGATCGACTACGCGCATACGCCAGATGCGCTGGAGCAGGCGCTGGTATCGCTGCGTGCGCATGTCGCCGCGCGGCTGGTCTGCGTGTTCGGCTGTGGCGGCGAGCGCGACCGCGGGAAGCGCCCGCAGATGGCCTCCATCGCGCAGACCCACGCCGACGTGGTGATCGTCACCGACGACAACCCGCGGCGCGAGGACGGCGACGCGATCGTCGCCGAGATCATGGCCGGCTTCATCGATGCCGGCGCGGTGATCGTGCAGCGCGACCGCGCCGCCGCGATCGCGCGCGCGGTCGGCGAAGCCGGGCCGGACGACATCGTGCTGATCGCCGGCAAGGGCCATGAGCCGTACCAGGACATCAATGGCGTGATGCATCCGTTCGACGACACCGAGGTTGCCCGCGCGGCGATGGAGGCACGTCCATGAGGCTGTTGTCACTGTCCGAGATCGCGTGCATGACCGGTGGCCGCCTGCACGGTGACGACGCCACGGTCGATGCGGTAGCGACCGACACCCGCGCCCTGGCGGCGGCCGGCTCGGTACTGTTCATCGCGCTCAAGGGCGAGAATTTCGACGGCCACGATCACCTCGCCGCCGCGGTGGATGGCGGGGTCGCCGCCGCGCTGGTCTCGCGGCTGGGCCAGGTGGCGATCCCGCAGGTGCTGGTCGCCGATACCGAGCGCGCGCTGGCCGACCTCGCCACCGCGATGCAGGCCGGGCGCGACACCCGGGTGGCCGCGATCACCGGCAGCAACGGCAAGACCAGCGTCAAGGCGCTGCTGCTGGCGATCCTGCAGGCCACCGGCGGATCGGTGTACGCCAACCCCGGCAACCGCAACAACGAGATCGGTCTGCCGCTGGCGGTGCTCGACGCGCCGGAAGACGCGCGCGTCGCGATCTACGAAATGGGTGCCGGTAAGCCCGGCGACATCGCCTACCTGACCGCGGTGGCGCGGCCCGACGTGGCGCTGGTCAACAACATCGCGCCCGCGCACCTGGAGCGGATGGGCAGCCTGCTTGGCATCGCCGACACCAAGGCGGCGGTCTACGACGCGTTGCCGGCCGACGGCGTTGCGGTGGTCAACGCCGACGACGCGTTCGCGCCGTACTTCGGCGAGCGGGCGCATGGACGGCGGCTGATCCGGTTTGGACTGGATGCCAGCAGCGACGTCGGCGCGCGCGATATCGTCGCGACCGCCGACGGCTCGCGCTTCACCCTGGTGACGCCCGATGGCGAGGTCGCGATCGCGCTGGCGATGCCGGGCCGGCACAACGTCCGCAACGCGCTCGCCGCCGCGTCGATGGCACTCGGCCTTGGCGCCTCGCTGGAGGCGATCGCGCAGGGCCTGAACGAAGCGCGTCCGGTCGCCGGCCGGCTGGTCGCGCACACCTTGCGCAATGGTGCGGTGCTGGTCGACGACAGCTACAACGCCAATCCAGGTTCGCTCGCCGCGGCGATCGATGCGCTGGCCGAGGTGCCGAGCGAGGGCTGGCTGGTACTCGGCGACATGCGCGAGCTCGGTGACGACGCCGAAGCGATGCATGCAGAGGCCGGACGTCGGGCCAAGGCAGCCGGGATCAAGCGGCTGTTCGCGCTGGGCGACCTCAGTGCCGCCGCGGCGCGGGCGTTCGGCGGGGGCGGCCAGGTCTTTTCCAGCCACGCCGAGTTGATCGGAGCGCTGCGCAAGCAGCTGGCATCTGTAGGAGGGGCTTCAGCCCCGATCGGAAACCGGTCCCCAATCGGGGCTGAAGCCCCCCCTACAAAGGCGGGAGGCAGTTTACGGATTCTGGTCAAAGGTTCGCGCGGCAGCGCGATGGACAAGGTCGTGACGGCGCTGCTGTCGGACGGACAAGGGGATATCGATGCTGCTTGAACTGGCACGCTGGCTCGAACAACTGCAGAGCAGCTTCGCGCTGTTCGGCTACCTGACGTTCCGCGGCATCCTCAGCGCGCTGACCGCGCTGGCGCTGTCGCTGTGGTGGGGCCCGGCGGTGATCCGCAAGCTGGCGCAATACAAGGGCGGCCAGCCGATCCGCACCGATGGCCCGCAGTCGCACTTCTCCAAGGCCGGCACCCCGACCATGGGCGGCGCGCTGATCCTCTTCACCGTGCTCGCCTCGGTGCTGCTGTGGGGCGACCTGCGCAACAAGTACGTGTGGGTGGTGCTGGCGGTGATGGTCGCGTTCGGCGCGATCGGCTGGTGGGACGACTGGATCAAGATTGTCCATCGCGACCCCAACGGCATGAAGTCGCGCTGGAAGTACCTGCTGCAGTCGCTGTTCGGGCTGGCCGCCGGCGTGTTCCTGTACGTCACCGCCGACGCGCCGTCGGCGACCACCTTCTACGTGCCGCTGTTCAAGGCGCTGGCGCTACCGCTGGGCGCCGGCATCATCGTGATCGCCTACTTCTGGATCGTCGGCTTCTCCAACGCGGTCAACCTGACCGACGGCCTCGACGGCCTGGCGATCATGCCGACCGTGCTGGTCGCCTGCGCGCTGGGCGTGTTCGCCTATGCCTCGGGCCATGCCGAGTTCTCCGAGTACCTGCAGATCCCGCCGGTGCCCGGGGCCGGCGAGCTGGTGATCATCTGCGCGGCGATCGCCGGCGCCGGGCTCGGCTTCCTGTGGTTCAACACCTACCCGGCGATGGTGTTCATGGGCGACATCGGCGCGCTCGCGCTCGGCGCGGTGCTCGGCACGATCGCGATCATCGTTCGCCAGGAACTGGTGCTGGTGATCATGGGCGGCATCTTCGTGATCGAGACGCTGTCGGTGATGATCCAGGTGGCGTCGTTCAAGCTCACCGGCAAGCGCGTGTTCAAGATGGCGCCGATCCACCACCATTTCGAGCTCAAGGGCTGGCCGGAACCGCGGGTGATCGTGCGCTTCTGGATCATCTCGGTGGTGCTGGTGCTGGTCGGCCTGGCGACGTTGAAGGTGCGCTGATGACCGACGCCGCGCGCCAGGCCACCCGACTCGACGCGATCAGCGGTCATTACGACCGCTGGTTGCTCGGTGCCGTGTGCGCGCTGGCGTGCCTGGGCGTGGTGATGGTCGGTTCCAGCTCGATCGCGATCGCGCTCGACTACGGGGTCGGCCCGTTCCACTACCTGATTCGCCACGTCGCATTCCTAGGCATCGGTGCGGGACTGGCGGTCTGGCTGATGCGCACCGAGCTCAAGACCGTCGAGCTGCACAACCACTGGTTGCTGCTGGGCTGCTTCGCGCTGTTGATCGCGGTGTTCATCCCCGGCCTCGGTGACGAGGTCAACGGCGCGCGGCGCTGGATCAATCTCGGGGTGTCGAGCTTCCAGGCGGTGGAGGCGGTCAAGCTGCTCTACATCATCTGGCTGGCCAGCTACCTCAAACGCTACAGCGAGGAGGTCACCGCGACGTGGTCGGCGATGCTCAAGCCGCTCGGGGTGGCGTTGCTGATGGTGCTGTTGCTGATCCTGCAACCGGACTTCGGCTCGCTGGCGCTGATCCTCGCGATCACCGGCGGCATGCTGGTGCTCGGCGGGGTCAACATGCCGCGGATGTTCGGGCCGGTGCTGGTGCTGCTGCCGTTGCTGGCCGCGGTCGCGATCGCCGAGCCGTATCGCGTACGCCGGTTGACCTCGTTCCTCGACCCCTGGGCCGATCCGTTCAACTCCGGCTACCAGCTGACCAACGCGCTGATGGCGGTCGGTCGCGGCGAGTGGTTCGGCGTTGGGCTCGGCGGCTCGGTGCAGAAGCTGTCGTACCTGCCGGAGGCGCACACTGATTTCATCCTTGCGGTGATTGCCGAGGAACTCGGTTTTGTCGGCGTGTGCACGATGATCGGCCTGTACGCGCTGCTGGTCGGGCGTGCGCTGTGGCTCGGGCTGAAGTGCGTCGAGATGCGCCGGCACTTCTCCGGCTACTGCGCGTTCGGCATCGCCCTGTGGATCGGCCTGCAGAGCTTCGTCTCGATCGGCGTCAACCTCGGGCTGCTGCCGACCAAGGGCCTGACCCTGCCGCTGATCTCCTCGGGCGGCTCCAGCGTGCTGATGACGTGCGCGGCGACGGGGTTGCTGCTTCGGGTGTCGTACGAACTCGACCGCGCCCGGCGCCAGGTCGCGCGGCTGCGCGGTGACTCGGGCGTTCCGGTCGACGCGTCCCCGGCGGCGGCACCGACAGCGGTGTCACGCGCTGGCCATGGTCGATCCGCACCCACCACAGCCGTTCCAGCCGCGTCGCCCAGCGCCGCGCGCGGCACCAGCCGCCTGCGCCAGCGGGTCGAGCCGATTCTCGGGAGGCTCGGATGAGCATCCCGAACAATCAGGGTGGTGAGGCTCGGATGAGCATCCCGATCGAACAGAATCGCGCCCAGGGTCCGGTGATGATCCTCGCCGGCGGCACTGGCGGGCACATCTTCCCGGGGCTCGCGGTCGCCCGCGCACTGATCGAGCGCGGCGTGCCGGTGACCTGGCTTGGTGCCGAGGGCGGCATGGAAACCCGGCTGGTGCCACAGCATGGCATCGAGATCGACACGATCGCGGTGCGCGGATTGCGCGGCAAGGGCGTGGCGACGTTGCTGGGCGCGCCGCTGAAGGTCGTCAGCGCGGTGCGCGCGGCGGCGACGGTGCTGCGTGCGCGGCGACCGCGTGCCGTGGTCAGCTTCGGTGGCTACGCCGCCGGTCCGGGCGGACTGGCCGCCAGGCTGGCCGGCATCCCGCTGGTCGTGCACGAGCAGAACCGCGCCGCCGGCATGACCAATCGGGTGCTGGCGAAGTTCGCCCGCGAAGTGCTGAGCGGTTTCCCCGGCACCTTCGCCAACGAGCAGGTGGTCGGCAACCCGGTCCGCGCCGAGATCGCTGCGGCTGCTCGGCCGGAGCGCCGTTTCGCCGGCCGCGAAGGTGCGCTGCGGATTCTCGTGCTCGGTGGCAGCCAGGGCGCGCGCGCGCTGAACCACGCGGTGCCGCAGGCACTGGCCGGCTTGCGCGGCCGCATTGATGGTTGCGAGGTCCGCCACCAGTGCGGCGACAAGCAGGCCGACGACGCCCGCGCGGCGTATGCCGAGGCCGGCATCGAGGCCAGTATCGAGCCGTTCATCGCCGACATGGCCGCCGCCTACGGCTGGGCCGACGTGGTGGTATGCCGCGCCGGCGCGCTGACCCTGGCCGAGTTGTGCGCAGTCGGCGTCGGCAGCGTGCTGGTGCCGTTCCCGCAGGCAGTCGACGACCACCAGACCAAGAACGCGCAGTTCCTGGTCGACCGCGGCGCCGCCCACCTCTTGCCACAGGGTGGCGACCCGCGCGATCTCGCGCAGCGGCTGTCGGCCACTCTCGAAATTCTCGGCCAGCGCGCCGATCTGCTGCCGATGGCGCAGGCCGCGCGTGCGCTGGCCCGGCCAGACGCCGCCGTGCGCGTGGCCGCGATCGTGATCGAAGCCTCGTCCGACAACACTCACCAGGAGCCCGCTGCATGAGCAGTACCGTGCGCCGCCGACTGCAACACAGCGGCGACCTTGCCAAGGCCTTCCCGCGCGTCCATTTCGTCGGCGTCGGCGGCACCGGCATGAGCGGCATCGCCGAGGTGATGTGCACGCTCGGCTACCAGGTGTCGGGCTCGGACAAGGCCGACAACGCGGTGACCCGCCGGCTGGCCAAACTCGGCATCGCGGTGCAGCGCGACCACGCTGCCGCGAATGTCCTGGGCACCGACTGCGTGGTGGTCTCCAGCGCGATCAAGGCCGACAATCCGGAGTTGCTGGAAGCGCGCGCGCAGCGCATCCCGGTGGTGCCGCGTGCGGAGATGCTGGCCGAGCTGATGCGCTTCAAGCGCGGCATCGCGGTCGCCGGCACCCATGGCAAGACCACCACCACCTCGCTGACCGCCAGCGTGCTGGCTGAAGGTGGGATCGACCCGACCTTCGTGATCGGCGGGCAGCTGCTCGCCGCCGGTGCGAATGCACGGCTCGGCGGCGGCGACTGGCTGGTCGCCGAGGCCGACGAAAGCGACGGCAGCTTCCTGCGGCTCAATCCGCAGATCGCGATCGTCACCAACATCGACGCCGATCACCTGGAGAACTACGGCGGCGACTTTGCCCAGGTCCAGGCGGCGTTCCTGGAGTTCATGCACCGCCTGCCGTTCTACGGTCTCGCGGTGCTGTGCATCGACGACCCCGAAGTCGCCGCGCTGGCCGCGCGCACCCCGCGCCATGTGATGACCTACGGGTTCTCGGAGGATGCCGACGTGCGCGCCGAGGAGGTCAGCCAACAGGGCGGGCGCATGCATTTCACCCTGAGCCTGCCCGATGGCGCACGCTGCCCGGTGACGCTGGCGCTGCCGGGGCGCCACAACGTCCAGAACGCGCTGGCCGCGGCCGCGGTGGCATGGCAGCTCGGGGTCGAGCCGGCCGCGATCGCGCGCGCGCTGGAGGGCTTCGCGGGCATCGGCCGCCGCTTCAACCTGCTGTCGCAGACGCCGCTGGCGCAGAAGGACGGGCGTGACCGCGGCACGGTCACCGTGGTCGACGACTACGGCCACCATCCGAAGGAGCTGGAGGCGGTGTTCGCGGCGGCCCGCGGCGGCTGGCCGGACAAGCGACTGGTGGTCGCATTCCAGCCGCACCGCTACAGCCGTACCCGCGACCTGTTCGACGATTTCGCCGCGGTGCTCTCTACCGTCGATGCGTTGGTGCTGACCGAGGTCTACGCCGCCGGTGAGACGCCGGTCGCCGGCGCCGACGCCAAGTCGCTGGCGCGGGCGATCCGCACCCGCGGCCGGATCGACCCGGTCGTGGTCGGCGGAGCCGGCGAGTTGCCGGCGGTGCTCGGCGACGTGCTTGAGGACGGCGACCTGCTGCTGATGATGGGCGCCGGCGATATCGGCCAGGCCGCCCAGCATGTTGCGATGCACGGCTTCGTGGCAGCCAATGGAGACGCCGCATGAACGCCCCGCTGTCGCCGCCGCGCGTCACCGACCCGGCCGCGTTCGGTCGTGTCGCGGTGCTGATGGGCGGCACCAGCTCCGAGCGCGAGGTCTCGCTCGACTCCGGCCGCAACGTGCTGGAAGCGCTGCAGGCGCGCGGCGTCGATGCGTTCGTGGTCGACGGCATTCCGGCGCTGGTCGACAGCGTGCGCGAGGGCAAGGTCGACCGCGTGTTCAACATCCTCCACGGCAACAAGGGCGGTGGCGAGGACGGCGTGCTGCAGGGCCTGCTCGACGCGCTGAAGGTGCCGTACACCGGCTCCGGCGTGCTCGGTTCGGCGCTGAGCATGGACAAGATCCGGACCAAGCAGGTGTGGCTCAGCGTCGGCCTGCCGACACCGGGTTACCTGCGCCTGGGCAAGGGCGACGACGTGCATGACGCCGCGCGCAAGGTCGGGATGCCGCTGATCACCAAGCCGTCGTGCGAAGGTTCCAGCGTCGGCATCTCGCGGGTGTTCGACGACGCCGGTCTCGATGAGGCGGTGTCGCTGGCAGCGCGTTACCCCGGCGAGCTGCTGATGGAGCAGATGGTGGTCGGCGACGAGCTGACCGTCGGCATCCTCGCCGACGGCGCCGGCCACGTCGCGCTGCCGTCGATCCGGATCGTGCCCAAAGGCGAGTGGTACGACTACAACGCCAAGTACGTCGCCGAGGACACCCAGTACCTGTGCCCCGGGCTCGACGGCGCCGCCGAGGGTGAGATCCGCCGGATCGCGCTGGTCGCGTTCGAGGCCGCCGGCTGCCACGGCTGGGGCCGGGTCGACGTCATGCGCGACCGCGCCAGCGGCAAGTTCTTCCTGCTGGAGGTCAATACCGCGCCGGGCATGACCAGTCACTCGCTGGTGCCCAAGGCCGCGCGCGAGGTCGGGATCGGCTTCGAGGAGCTGTGCTGGCGGGTGCTCGAGTCCAGCATTGCCGACAACGGAGGTGCCGACGCGTGAACGCGCTGCTGCGCCTGTTCGGCTGGACCCTCGCGGTGGCGCTGGTGGCGCTGCCACTGGTCGCCGTGCTCAACGGCTGGGTCGGCGCCGAACACTGGCCGCTGACCAAGTTGCGCGCGACCGGCCAGTTCGATCGGGTCGACGACGCGCAACTGCGCAAGACCCTGATGCCGTACGCGCGCCAGGGCTTCTTCGCGGTGCGGCTCGACGACGCCCAGGCCGCGGTGGCGAAGTTGCCGTGGGTCGAGCACGCCGAGGTGCGCAAGCGCTGGCCCGACGTACTCGAGGTCAGGGTGGTCGAGCACGTGCCGTTCGCGCGCTGGGGCGAGGCACAGGTGTTGTCGGAGCACGGCCGGATCTTCCCGGCGACGGGCATCGAGGTGCCGGCCGACCTGCCGCTGCTGCACGGCCCGGAGAGCCGGGTCGAGGACGTGGTCGCGCTCTACAACGAGGCGCAGGTGCTGTTTGGCCCACTCGGCATCCGGGTCGAGGCGGTCGAGCTCGATCCGCGCGGCAGCTGGACGCTCGGCCTGGGCAACGGCGCGCAGGTCGTGGTCGGCCGCAGCGAGGCGCGTGCGCGGCTCGGCCGCTTCGTTCGGCTGATGCCGCAATTGCTGGCCCAGCAGGTCCAGCGGCTGGTCCGCGCCGACCTTCGCTACACCAATGGTTTCGCGCTGAGCTGGGCCCCGATCACGGGTGCCGGCGCGGCGGACAAGCAAGGAAAGTCATGAATCGCAAAGGCGACAAATCGCTGATCGTCGGTCTCGATATCGGCACCTCCAAGGTAGTCGCGCTGGTCGGCGAGTACTCGCCGGGCAACCCGATCGAGGTGATCGGCATCGGCTCGCATGAGTCGCGCGGCCTGCGCCGCGGCGTGGTGGTCGACATCGAGTCGACGGTGCAGTCGATCCAGCGCGCGATCGAGGAAGCCGAGCTGATGGCCGGCTGCGAGATCCGCTCGGTCTACGCCTCGATCTCCGGCAGCCATGTGCAATGCCGCAACTCGCAGGGCATCGCGCCGATCCGCGATGGCGAGGTCAGCTTCAACGACCTCGACCGCGTGCTGGAGGCGGCCAAGGCCGTCGCGATCCCGGCTGACCAGAAGATCCTGCACGCGATCCCGCGCGACTACGTGCTCGACGACTCGCAGGAGGGCATCCGCAACCCGGTCGGCATGACCGGCGTGCGACTGGAGGTGCACGCGCACCTGGTGGTCTGCGCGCAGTCGGCCGCGGCCAACGTCAGCAAGTGCGTGCAGCGCTGCGGGCTGCAGGTCGACGACCTGATCCTCGGCGTGCTGGCCTCGTCCAACGCGGTTTTGACCAGCGACGAGCGCGAACTCGGCGTGGTGCTGGTCGATATCGGCGCCGGCACCACCGACATCGCGGTGTTCGTGCAGGGCGCGATCGCGCACTCGGCCAGCCTCGGCATCGCCGGCGACAAGGTGACCGAGGACATCGCCCACATGCTGCGCACGCCGACCCCGGAGGCCGAGCAGATCAAGGTCCGCTACGCCTGCGCGCTGGCGCAGATGGCGACCGCCGAGGAATCGATCCAGGTCCCCAGCGTCGGCGACCGCCCGCCACGGCGGATGCCGCGCCACTCGCTGGCGCAGGCGGTGCAGGCGCGCTACGAGGAAATCTTCGAAATGATCCAGGCCGAACTGCGGCGCTCGGGCTTCGAGCAGCACGTGCGCGCCGGCATGGTCCTGACCGGCGGCGCCGCAAAGATGGAAGGCGTGGTCGAGCTGGCCGAGGAGATGCTGCAGATGCCGGTCCGCGTCGGCATCCCGCAGCACGTGACAGGCCTGGGCGAGGTGGTCGGCAACCCGGTCCACGCCACCGGCGTCGGCCTGCTGCTGATGGGCAGCCAGATCGAGAACCCGCGGCGGCCGACGATCAACACGGGCCGCGCGGGCAGTTTCCTCAACCAGTTGAAGAACTGGTATCGCGGGCATTTCTGAACAAGACAAAGGCCGGCGCGAGGGCGCGGCGGCCAGGAGCAGGGGCGGCAACAGACGGCAGCAACGCGAAGCACGGCAGCACCACATAACTAGACATACGAGGACACGGACATGGCGCACTTCGAACTGGTAGAAAACATGGCACCCAACGCGATCATCAAGGTGATCGGCGTCGGCGGCGGCGGCGGCAACGCGGTCGCCCACATGGTCAGCGGCAACGTCGATGGGGTGGAATTCATCACCGCCAACACCGACTCGCAGGCGATCAAGAACTGCGGCGCCAAGCTGCAACTGCAGCTCGGCAGCAATGTCACCAAGGGCCTGGGCGCAGGCGCGAACCCCGAGGTCGGCCGCCAGGCCGCGCTGGAGGACCGCGAGCGCCTGATGGACGCGATGCAGGGCGCCGACATGGTATTCATCACCGCCGGCATGGGCGGCGGCACCGGCACCGGCGCGGCGCCGGTGGTGGCGCAACTGGCGAAAGAAATGGGCATCCTCACGGTCGCCGTGGTGACCAAGCCGTTTCCGTTCGAGGGCCGTCGGCGCATGCAGGTCGCGCTCAAGGGCATCGAGGAACTGAGCCACCATTGCGACTCGCTGATCACGATCCCCAACGAAAAGCTGATCACCGTGCTCGGCCGCAACGCCACCATGATCCAGGCCTTCCGCGCCGCCAACGACGTGCTGCTCGGCGCCGTGCAGGGCATCGCCGACCTGATCGTGCGTCCGGGCCTGATCAACGTCGACTTCGCCGACGTGCGCACCGTGATGTCCGAGATGGGCCTGGCGATGATGGGCAGCGGCGCCGCCCGCGGCGACGACCGCGCCCAGGCCGCGGCCGAGGCGGCGGTGCAGAACCCGTTGCTGGACGACATCAACCTGTCGGGCGCCAACGGCATCCTGGTCAACATCACCGCCGGCCCGGACTTCACCATGGCCGAGTTCGACGAAGTCGGCCGCACCATCGAGGCGTTCGCCTCCGAGGACGCGACCGTGGTCATCGGCACCGTGCTCGACCCGGACATGCAGGACGAGGTCAAGGTCACCGTGGTCGCCACCGGCCTCAACCGCGCCGTCGCCCGCCAGGGCCGGCCGAACGAGAACCGCGCACCGATCCAGCTGGTCCGCGACGGCACCACCGGCCAGCCGATGTTCCCGGCCGAGGACGCGGTCGCTGCGCCGATGCCGAGTTTCGGCGGCAGCCTGCGCGGCAGCGCCGGCCGTTCCGAGGCCCCGGCTTCGGCCCCGGCGTCTGCGGCGGCCGATTTCGGCAGCGACAGCAGCTACCTCGACATCCCGGCGTTCCTGCGCCGCCAGGCCGACTGAGGGCGGCGGTTCCACCATGCAGTAACCATGTCCGCAAGTTTGGTCCCGGGGCCCCAACGCCCGGGGCATTTGGACCGGTTGACCGCTCGAGCGGCGGCCGACCGGTCGATTTAGCGCCTGTCTTCACACTTCTTTCCACGCGGGTTCAGCACCGGGAGTGGTAATCTTCCCGCCCGAAAACAAAGGCTTGCCCGATCCGATGCTGCGCCAGCGCACCCTCAAGAACGTGATCCGCGCCACCGGCGTGGGCCTGCACAGCGGCGAGAAGGTTTTCCTCACCCTGCGCCCGGCTCCGGTCGACGCCGGCATCCTGTTCCGCCGTGTCGACCTCGACCCGGTGGTCGAGATCCCCGCGCGCGCCGAGCTGGTCACCGAGACCGTGCTGTGCACCGGCCTCAGCCAGGGCGCCGGCAAGGTCATGACCGTCGAGCACCTGCTGTCGGCGCTGGCCGGGCTGGGCATCGACAATTGCTATATCGACCTGTCCGCGCCCGAAGTCCCGATCATGGACGGTTCGGCCGGTCCGTTCGTGTTCCTTCTGCAGTCGGCCGGCGTGGCCGAGCAGGAGGCGCCCAAGCGCTTCATCCGGATCAAGCACCCGGTCGAGGTCCGCGATGGCGACAAGCTCGCCCGGTTCGAGCCCTACGACGGCTTCCGCCTCGGCTTCACCGTGGTGTTCGACCACCCGGCGATTCCCGAGACCCAGTCGCGCGCCGAGGTCGAGTTCTCCACCGCCAACTACATCAAGGAAGTCAGCCGCGCCCGCACGTTCGGCTTCATGCACGACCTGGAATACATGCGCGAGCGCAACCTCGGCCTCGGCGGCTCGATGGACAACGCGATCGTGCTCGACGAGTTCCGCGTGCTCAATGAAGATGGGTTGCGCTACGCCGACGAGTTCGTGCGCCACAAGATCCTCGACGCGGTCGGCGACCTCTACCTTGCCGGGCACGCCATCATCGGCGCCTACGAGGGCCACAAGTCCGGTCACGCGCTCAACAACAAGCTCGTGCGCGCGCTGCTGGCCGAGCAGTCGGCCTGGGACATCGTCAGTTTCAGTGGTGAAGACGGCCCGGTGCCGATGGCCTACAGCCGCCCCGCGACGACCTGACCCTTTGTAGGAGCGATGTAAGTCGCGATTTCACTGGTATCCGGTTTCGCCGTGCATTCGCGACTTACGTCGCTCCTGCAACTTTCCATCGCAAATCCGACGAGCGATCCCCGGTCGCTGTTCCCCGGTGCGCTCCATCACGGAAGTGAACACCTCGTGACACATTAACTATAATTTAACAAAATTCTTCTTATTTTTTAACAAGCGAAGGGAGGGCGCGTTCTAGGATGCCCCGTCGATGATCATTGGGTCTTCACGACAAACGTGCATCGCGCCGCAGACCGGCCGAACCCAATGACTCATCCGGCCTCCTCCGGTCCCGGCGGCTTGTCGGGTTTGAGTGAGGCCAGGGCGGCCTGCAAGGCTTCTTTTGCGGCCGGCGACATGGTTACGGTTCTCCGGGGCGCCTGCAGGGGCGGCGTGTTCGGAACGAGGCTCGTCTTGACGACGAACTCGGCCGGGGCCAACCCGATGGATCGGGCGGCGTCGAGCAGTTCCGGGGCGAGCAGGCGCAGCCTGGCCCGCCATACCGGGGCATCGACGACAAATACGAGCCTGCCGCGCTCGTAGTTCGCCAGTCGCGCATGCGCGGCCAGCGGGGGCGGCAGGAGGGGGCGTAACCGACGGTCCAGTTCGTCAAGCCACATGGCACGACGGATCGGGTCGCCAGCGGACTCCGCCAACAGCGCATCGAGCGCGGCGGTGGGGGTCGAGGGGCGACGCGGCGGCTTGGACCTGGAATCAGACATCGGACATATGACCTACACCAACATGTTAGACAAATCGCGCGATGCGCTGGCGACCCAGGCCAGCCGGTTCGCAAATTTCCTTGCCCATCATGGCGCCCGGCGCCCGGGCGTGGCCAGCGCCTTGCTGCTGGGCACCGGCCTGGTGGTCGGCATCGGCGGCGGGATCGCCGGCAACCTGAGCCTGCGTGCGCAGGTCGAGCAGCAGCAGGCCCAGATCGAAGCCACCCGCGCCGACGCCCAGCGCGAGATCAACGCCCTGGCCGCGCGCCTGGGCGAGTTGCAGGCCGAGGCCAACCGCCTCAACGCCCTTGGCGAGCGCCTGACCCGGATCGGCCAGTTGCAGGACGGCGAGTTCGATTTCAACAAGCCGGTCGGCGTCGGCGGCACCGGCGTGGTCGAGGACATGCCCAAGAACGAGCTCGATGCCGGCCTGGCCCAGCTCGGCGCCCAGTTCCAGGCCTCCGGCGAGCAGTTGTCGGTGCTGGAGTCGCTGCTGTTCAACCGTCAGCTGGACATGAACTCGGTGCCCTCGCGCGAGCCGATCGACAGCTACATCACCTCCAACTACGGCGGTCGCGCCGATCCGATCCGCGGCGGTCGTGCCTTCCACAAGGGCATCGACTTCGAAGCCGACGTCGGCGACCCGGTGATGGCGGTGGCCGACGGCGTGGTCAGTTTCTCCGGCCGCCGCTCGGGCTATGGCAACACCATCGAGATCGACCACGGCAACGGCTATGTGACCCGCTACGCGCACAACTCGCGGCTGGAGCGCAAGGTCGGCTCGCTGGTCCGGGCGGGGCAGGAGATCGCCAAGGCCGGCTCGACCGGTCGTTCGACCGGCGCCCACGTGCATTTCGAGGTGTGGAAGAACGGCGCCGCGGTCAACCCGAAGCAGTTCCTGCAGCAGCAGTCGCCGCTGCGCGGCTGAGCGGTGACAGCCGCCGGCGCCGGCGGCCAGGCACGCGCCCGCAAGAAATTTTCGTCGGCCCACGGCGCCCAAGGCACGTGGGCTTTTTTGCGTCCACAACCTTGATACGCGTCGCATCGCCCCCCACGCTAGAATGAACGTTTCGCCACGACGGGGCGCCTCGCGCCCCGTTTGCATTGGCCGATCCATTGGCCGACCGCCTTCGGGACCCTATTCGGACCGCACATGCTCAACAACCTGCTTACCAGCGTCTTCGGCAGCCGCAACGACCGCTTGCTGCGCCAACTGCAACGTTCCGTCACCAAGATCAACGCGCTCGAGCCGGAGATGCAGAAGCTCAGCGATGCCGAACTGCAGGCCAAGACGCCCGAGCTGCAGCAGCGCCTGAAGGACGGCGCCACCCTCGACCAGCTGCTGCCAGAGGCCTTCGCGGTCTGTCGCGAGGCCAGCACCCGCGTGCTGGGCATGCGCCACTACGACGTGCAGCTGATCGGCGGCATGGTCCTGCACCTGGGCAAGATCGCCGAGATGCGCACCGGCGAGGGCAAGACCCTGGTCGCGACCCTGCCGGTCTACCTCAACGCCCTGACCGGCGACGGCGTCCACCTGGTCACGGTCAACGACTACCTGGCCCGGCGCGACGCGGCCTGGATGGGCAAGCTGTACAACTGGCTGGGCCTGTCGGTCGGTGTGGTCTACCCGGGCATGCCGCATTCCGACAAGGCCGCGGCCTACAACAGCGACATCACCTACGGCACCAACAACGAGTTCGGCTTCGACTACCTGCGCGACAACATGGCGCTGTCGAAGGGCGACCGCCACCAGCGCGGCCTCAACTTCGCGATCGTCGACGAGGTCGACTCGATCCTGATCGACGAGGCGCGCACCCCGCTGATCATCTCCGGCCCGGCCGACGAGTCACCGGAGCTGTACATCAAGGTCAACCGGCTGGTGCCGTCGCTGGTCAAGCAGGAGACCGAGGAAGGCGAGGGCGACTACTGGGTCGACGAGAAGGGCAAGCAGGTCCACCTGTCCGAAGACGGCCAGGAACACGCCGAACAACTGTTGCGCGACGCCGGCATCCTTGGCGGCGGCGAGGACGAGGGGCTGTACAGCCCCCAGAACCTCAGCGTGGTCCACCACCTCAACGCGGCGATGCGCGCGCACGCGATCTACCAGCGCGACGTCGACTACATCGTCCGCGATGGCGAGGTGGTGATCGTCGACGAGTTCACCGGCCGCACCCTGGCCGGGCGTCGCTGGTCCGACGGCCTGCACCAGGCGGTCGAGGCCAAGGAGGGCGTGCCGGTCCAGCGCGAGAACCAGACCCTGGCCAGCATCACCTTCCAGAACCTGTTCCGGATGTACAACAAGCTGGCCGGCATGACCGGCACCGCCGACACCGAGGCGTTCGAGTTCCAGAGCATCTACAGCCTGGAAGTGGTGGTGATCCCGCCCAACCGCCCGGTGCAGCGCAAGGACAGCCCGGACGCGGTGTTCCTCAACCGCGCCGGCAAGTACCGCGCGGTGCTGGCCGAGATCAAGGAAGCCAACGCCAAGGGCCAACCCGCGCTGGTCGGCACCACCTCGATCGAGGTCTCCGAGATGCTCTCCGAGCAACTGCGCGAGGCCGGCATCGCCCACGAGGTGCTCAACGCCAAGCAGCACGAGCGCGAGGCGGTGATCATCGCCCAGGCCGGCCGTCCCGGCGCGATCACCATCGCCACCAACATGGCCGGTCGCGGTACCGACATCGTGCTCGGCGGTTCGTGGGAGAACGAGATCGAACAGCTCGAAGCCGCCAGCGGCGAGCCGGTCGACGAGGCCACCCGCACGCGCCTCAAGGCCGAGTGGCAGCAGCGCCACGAAGCGGTCAAGGCCGCCGGTGGCCTGCACATCGTCGGCACCGAGCGCCACGAGTCGCGCCGCATCGACAACCAGTTGCGCGGCCGCGCCGGTCGCCAGGGTGACCCGGGTTCCTCGCGTTTCTACCTGTCGCTGGAAGACAACCTGATGCGGATCTTCGCCGCCGACTGGGTGCAGCGGGTGATGGCGCGGATGGGCCTAAAGGAAGACGACATCATCGAAAGCCCGCTGGTGACCAAGCAGATCGCCAGCGCCCAGCGCAAAGTCGAGGCCCACAACTTCGACATCCGCAAGAACCTGCTCGACTTCGACGACGTCAACAACGACCAGCGCAAGGTCATCTACAGCCAGCGCGACGAGCTGCTCGAAGCCGAGGACGTGCGCGACAACATCGAGGGCATCCGCGAGGACGTGATCGCCGATACCGTGGCCCGCTTCGTGCCGCTGGGCTCGGTGGACGAGCAGTGGGACCTGCCCGGATTGGAGGCCGCGCTGGCCCAGGACTTCGGCGTGCGCGCCGACCTGCAGGCTGTCGTCCGTGAGCGCCAGGACATCGACGCCGAGGAAGTCGCCGAGCATGTCCAGGCCGAGGTCCTGCGCCATGTCGCCGAGCGCGAGGCCCAGCTCGGCGCCGAGACCACGCGCATGTTGGAAAAGCACATCATGCTCAACGTGCTCGACCAGAGCTGGAAGGAGCACCTCGCGCAGATGGACTACCTGCGCCAGGGCATCCACCTGCGCGGCTATGCCCAGAAGCAGCCCAAGCAGGAGTACAAGAAGGAAGCCTTCGAGCTGTTCAGCGACATGCTGGAGAAGGTCAAGCGCGAGGTCGTGACCCTGCTGGCCCGCGTGCGCATCCGCAGCGAGGAGGAGATCGCCGCCCTCGAAGCGCAGGAGCGCGCGCAGGCCGAGGCCCGTGCCCGGCAGATGCAGTTCCAGCATGCCGACGCCGGCGGCCTGGGCGCCGACGAGGAGGCCGAGCAGGCCGCGTCGGGGCAGGCCGCATCGCAGGCCAACCAGGCGTTCGCCAACATCGGCCGCAACGACCCGTGCCCCTGCGGCAGTGGCAAGAAGTACAAGCACTGCCATGGGCAGCTGGCCTGAGAAGCGCCGCTCTTGGCGCCCTCTCCCGCTTGCGGGAGAGGGCTGGGGTGAGGGCATGCGACACTCAGGCGACGACGTCATCCACCCGTGACCGACGATCCTCCCACCCGAATCATCGAAGTCGTCGCCGGCGTCATCCGTGACGCCCGCGGCCGGGTGTTGCTGACCCGGCGCACCGAAGGCCGCGACCTCGCCGGCCGGTGGGAATTCCCCGGCGGCAAGCGCGAGCCCGGCGAGTCGGCGGAAGCCGCGCTCGCCCGCGAGCTGCACGAGGAACTGGGCATCAGCGTCGAGATCGGTGCCCCGCTGATCAACGTGCCGCAGATCTATCCGGACAAACGCCTGCGGCTCGACGTGCGCCTGATCAAGGACTGGCATGGCCCTGCCCGCGGTCGCGAAAGCCAGGCGCTGGCTTGGGTGCCGCTACAGAAACTCGCTACCTATTCGATGCCGCCGGCCGACCGGCCGGTGGTCGGCGCGCTGCTGCAGCCCGACCGCTATCTGGTCACGCCGGCACCCGACGACGAAGGCGCCTGGCTGGCGGCGCTCGACCGTGCACTCGCCACCGGCATCCGCCGGATCCACCTGCGGGCACCCGGGAGCGATCCGCAGCGGTGGTCGGCACTGGTGGGCCGCGCCGTGCGTCGATGCCGCAAGGTCGGCGCTCACGCGATGGTGAACGGCGACATCGAACTTGCCAGGGAGCACGGTGCCGGCCTGCACTTGCGTGCCGCGCAACTGGCTGGCCTTGACTCGAGACCTGTCGCCGGCGACGTGACGCTCGCGGCCTCCTGCCACCTGCTGGACGACTTGCGCGCGGCCGAAGCGATCGGCTGCGACTTCGCCGTAGTCGGAGCGATCAAGCCGACCCCGAGCCACCCCGGCACCGCCGGCATCGGCTGGGACGGCTTCGCCCGCCTGCGTGAACGCGTCTCGCTGCCGCTGTACGCGATCGGCGGGCTCGGCCCGGACGACCTGGCCGAAGCCCGGAGTCATGGCGCCCAAGGCATCGCCGCCATCCGCGGCCTGTGGCCGGCGTGACCCGCTTTTCGTAGGAGCGGCTTCAGCCGCGATCTGGAATCGGTACGCGCGACCAAGCATCCGATCGCGGCTGAAGCCGCTCCTACAAGGGCCCGGAGCGTCCGCCGGCGGCCAGCGCCCGATAGCGTCGATCCAGCGCCTCCACATGCGTCACAAGCGCCTCCAGCGGTCCGTCATTGACGATCACGTCGTCCGCGACCGCCAACCGCTGCGCCCGCGTCGCCTGCGCAGCGATCATCGCCTCCGCCAGCGGCATGGCCGCGCCATCCCGGCGCATCAATCGTTCAAGCTGCACCGCCACCGGCACATCGACCACCAGCACCCGGTCGAGCCATGGATACGCCACGCGGCCGCCGCCCTCGGTCAGCAGCGGAATGGCGGCGATCGCATAGGGCCCATCGGCCGTCGCGCATAGCGCCCGCAATCGTGCCCGCACCCGCGGATGGATGATCGCCTCCAATTCCGCCCGAGCCGCGGCATCGGCAAAAACCCGTTGGCGCATCGCCGCCCGATCCAAGGTGCCATCGTCGGTCAAGATCGCCCGGCCGAATGCCTGGACCACTTCGGCGAGTCCCTCCGAGCCCACCGTCACCGCTTCGCGCGCGGCCAGATCGGCATCGGCCACGACGATGCCCCGCGATTCGAAATGCCGGGTGACGGTGCTCTTTCCGGAGGCAACCCCGCCGGTGACGCCGATGATGTAGTCGCTCATGCCGCGCAGGATGCCACGCCACTCCCAGCCCTGCAGGAGCCCTGTAGGAGCGACGTAAGTCGCGAACGCACGACAACCGGGACTCCGCGCAATCGCGACCTACGTCGCCCCTACGCCGGAACCCAATACGCTCGGGCCTCAGCCCAGCCCCGAAATCCGCATGTAGCCGTCCACTATCTGCTCGCCCCACAAAAAAGCGATCCAGCCGGCGATTGCCAGATACGGGCCGAACGGAATCGGAGTGGCCTTGTCGCGGCCCTTCATCGCCAGCCAGATCGAGCCGATCACCGCGCCGACCAGCGACGACAGCAGCACCGTCGGCAGTATCCCGTTCAAGCCGGTCCACGCACCGATCGCGGCCAGCAGCTTGAAGTCGCCGTGGCCCATGCCTTCCTTGCCGGTAACCTGCTTGAACACCCACCAGACCAGCCACAGCGACAGGTAACCCACCACCGCGCCGATCAGCGCGGGCTTGGCCGGCATGTACAGGTTGTCGATCGCGGCGATCAGCCCCAGCCACATCAACGGCAGGGTCAACTGGTCGGGCAGCAGCTGGGTGCGCAGGTCGATCCCCGACAGCGAGATCAGGAAGCCGGTGAACACCATCGCACCGAAGCCTTGCCAGCCGAAGCCGAAGCGCCACACACAGGCGACCATCAACACCGCGGTCAGCAGTTCGACCAGCGGGTACTGCGGCGAGATCGGCGCCTTGCAGTTGCGGCACTTGCCACGCAGGGCCAGCCAGCTGAATACCGGAATGTTCTCGTACCAGCTGAGCTGATGCTTGCAGTGCGGGCAATGCGAGCGCTCGACCACGATGCCGGGCGGCGGCGGGTCGTAGGTGTCGGGCTCGCCGAGCACCTCGCGGCTGTCGCGCTGCCACTGCCATTCCAGCCGCTTGGGCAGGCGCAGGATCACCACGTTGAGGAAGCTGCCCAGCAGCAGGCCGAAACCGGCGACGAGCGGGTAGCCGATTTCGGGGTTCTGGTCGAGGAATGCCATCCGGGGAGCTTAGCCGACCACCGCGCCGAGCTTGAAAATCGGCAGGTACATTGCCACCACCATGCCGCCGACGACCACGCCGAGGAACACCATGATCAGCGGCTCCAACAGGCTCGACAGCGCATCGACGGCGTTGTTGACCTCCTGCTCGTAGAACTCGGCGACCTTGAACAGCATGGTGTCGAGCGCGCCGGCCTCTTCGCCGATCGCGGTCATCTGCACCACCATGTGCGGGAACAGGTTGGTCTGCTTCATCGCCATGTTGACGGGATAGCCGACCGCGACATCGTCGCGCACGCGATGGACGGCCTTTTCGTAGACGATGTTGCCGGTTGCCCCGGCCACGGTGTCCAGGCCTTCCACCAGCGGCACACCGGCCTTGAAGGTCACCGCCAGGGTGCGGGCGAAACGGGCGATCGCCGAGTTGTGCAGGACTTGCCCGAGTATCGGCAGCTTCAGCAACACGCGGTCGAGCAAGTACTGGAACTGCCTGGATCGCCGCAATGCCATCATGAAAGCCACACCCGCGCCCACCGCGATCAGCAGCATCAACCACCACCAGGCGACCATGAAGTCGCTCATGTTTATGACCAGTTGGGTGAATGCCGGCAGGTCGGCGCCGAAGTTGGCGAACACGGACTCGAACTGCGGCACCACGAACACCAGCAGGATTCCGCTGACGATTATCGCCACCGCGACCACCATGGCCGGGTAGAACATCGCCTTCTTGATCTTGCCCTTCAGCGCCTCGAGGTTTTCCTTGTAGGTCGCCACGGTGTCGAGCACGGTCTCGAGTACACCGGCCGACTCACCGGCCCGGACCAGGTTTCGGAACAACTCGTCAAACTGCACCGGATGCTTGCTGAGTGCCTCGCTCAACGACGAGCCGCTCTCGACATCGGCGCGGATCGTGTTGACCAGCTTCTGCATCTTCGGGTTCTTGTTGCCGCTGGAGATGATCTCCAGCGCACTGACGATGGGCACGCCGGCTTTCATCATCGTCGCGATCTGTCGGCTGAAGATCGCGATGTCGAGCGGCGTGATGGTCTTGCCGGCGCCGCCGAACAACGGCTTGGGCTTGGGCTTGACCACCCGCGGCGTCAACCCCTGCCGGCGCAGTTCGGCACGCAGGAAGTTGGCGTTCTTGGCGGGCTGCTCGCCTTTCATGACGACGCCGCGCTTGTCGGTGCCCTCCCAGACGAACATCGTCATCGGCTCGGCGCGACGCACGGATGTGGCGCTGGCGGACTTCACAGCGGTTCGGCTAACGGACATGACGTGGATCCCCAAGTAACGCGTAACGGCTCAATTTTGCACCCATGCGGCCCGACGGCCGCACTCCCCCGGCTCCGCCCGGGCATTCCCCAGTCCGGGCGTGACGTACGGCAGCATATCCCGACCTTCCGCGTCGTGGTAGCAACCGCCGTCACACTGGTGACGGCGCCATATCGGCTGACTTCCGCCCCCGGCTCAGTCCTTGGTCACCCGGTTGATCTCGGCCAGACTGGTGACGCCGTTGCGGACCTTCAGCAGGGCAGACTGACGCAGGTCGTTGACCCCCGCCGCCTGGGCAGCCTCGGCGATCTGCATGGCGTTGCCGCCGGCCAGCACGATGGTCTGGATCTCGTCGCTCATCGGCATCACCTGGTAGATGCCGGTACGACCCTTGTAGCCCTCGGTGCAGTCCGGGCAGCCCACCGCTTCGTACAATTTGAACGCGGGGTCGGCGATCTCCTCGGCGGAAAAGCCCTCGGCCAGCAGCGCGTGCTCCGGCAGCTGCACTTCCTTCTTGCAGTCGTGCAGTCGCCGCGCCAGACGCTGGGCCACCACCAGGGTCACCGACGAGATGATGTTGAAGGGCGCCACGCCCATGTTCATCAGGCGCGCGATGGTCTGCGGCGCGTCGTTGGTATGCAGGGTGGACAGCACCATGTGGCCGGTCTGCGCCGCCTTGATGCCGATCTCGGCGGTTTCCAGGTCGCGGATTTCGCCGACCATGATCACGTCCGGATCCTGTCGCAGGAAGCTGCGCAGCGCGGCGGCGAAAGTCATGCCGCGCTTGAGGTTCATCTGCACCTGGTTGATCCCGGGAACGCGGATTTCGACCGGATCCTCGACCGTGGAGATGTTGCGGGTCTCGTCGTTGAGGATGTTCAGCGCCGTGTACAACGACACCGTTTTGCCCGAACCGGTCGGGCCGGTGACCAGCACCATGCCATAGGGCTTGACGATCGCCGCCAGGTACAGGTCGCGCTGGTGGTCCTCGTAACCAAGCTTGTCGATGCCGAGCTTGGCCGCGCTGCCGTCGAGGATACGCAGCACGATCTTCTCGCCGAACAGGGTCGGCAGGGTGCTGACACGGAAGTCGATCTGCTTGGTCTTGCTGAGGTTGAGCTTGATGCGGCCATCCTGCGGCACCCGCTTTTCGGCAATATCCAGCTGCGCCATGACCTTCAGGCGCGCGGAGATGCGCTGCTGTAGCTTGACCGGCACCTTGGCCACCTGCTTGAGCAGGCCGTCGATGCGCAGGCGCACCCGGTATTCGGTCTCGTACGGTTCGAAGTGGATGTCCGAGGCACCGCGGCGGATCGCGTCAACCAGCACCTTGTTGACGAACTTGACCACCGGGGTGTCGTCGGTCTTGGCGTCGACGCCGCTGTCGGCCGATGCTTCGTCATCCTTGCCGACCTCCAGGCTGTCCAGCCCCTCGTCGTCTTCGCCGACCGCATCGCCGAGGGCGTCGGCATTTTCCATCCAGCGGTCGAGGTGGCGCCTGATGCTGTCCTCGTCAACCAGGATCGCCTCGACCGCGAGGTTGGCCTGGAACTTGATCTCGTCCAGGGCGTGGGTATTGGTCGGGTCGGCGATGCCGACGAACAGGCGGTTGCCGCGCTTGAACAGCGGCAACACGCCGTGCTTGCGCAGCAGTTCCTCGCTGACCAGCCTGACCGCCGACTGCGACGGGTCCATCGCCGCAGCATCGAACAGTGGTACGCCGAACTCCACCGAGTTGGCCGCTGCCAGGTGGGCAGGGCTGACCAGGCGGTTGTCGGTGAGGTAGCTCGCCAGCGGCTTGCGCTCGGCGGTCGCTTTTGACATCGCTTCGCGGGCGGCGGCCTCGTCCATGGCGCCATCCAGCACCAGTCGTCGGGCAATGCCGGTGATGCCCACCAGGTTGGCGGTCGCGACGGTACTCATGGTGCCCCTCTGATACGTATTCTTCCCCAGCGGGACTCTACCGCAAAAGCCGGCCGTTCCGCCGTGCGCTGGACTCCCGTTTGACTGGGAGGCGCTGACTAGTGCCAGGGGCGCAGATCGACGACGGCCACGCGCCGTTGCTGCTCATCGAGCAGCACCACCATCGAGCGCGCTCGCGCCTTCAGCGGGACCCACGCGGCTGCGGCCGGCCATTCGCGCAAGGTGGCGGCGACCGCCGGGGGCGCATTGAAGCGCTGCAGTCGGTCCAGCGGCAGTGCCCGTGCGCGGATGTCCGCGGCCACGTCGTCCAGCGGGCGGTAGAGTTCGGGGTGCGCGGGGATGTCGGGGCCGCCGATGGCGGCTTCGATCATCATCTCGTTGCGGATCCTGCGGTCCCCGGAGGGTCGGGCGCCGACCCAGCGCGGGCCGGTCCAGGGCGCACCGCGGTATTCGGGCGCGGCCTTGCCGGCGGCCCGGGTATCAATGGCGCTGGCCTGGACCAGGTCGAAGCGATCGGCGTTGAATACGATCCACGCCGGCCGCTGCGCGGCGACCGTCCACAAGCCATAGCCCAGCGCCGCCAGTTGCAGACAGAAAATCACCGCGAGGTCGAAGCGCAGGCTCTTCTTGCCCGGCTTGTACACCACCAGGGTCAGCAAGGGACCCAGCGAGGCGTCCACCAGCAGGATCACCCCGAAGATGCCGGTCACGCCCAGCGCATCGTCGAGCGGCGAGGGATACCACACCATGAACACTACCGCGGCAACCGCGAGCGCGATCAGTACAGATGCACCCAGATGCCAGAGAAACGCCTTGACCCGTGCCGGCACTTCGCCCTCCCGTTTGCTGTCAGAACCCGCGCGGGATGGTATCAGCGGCATTCCGCCGGCAGGTACCTGGCGGGCAGGGTGCCGGCGGTGGAGAACATGCCGCGGTTGGTCGCGGTGACCTGCGTTTCCGACGCGCAGGCCCAGTCCAGGCCTCCGTCGACGCCGGCCGCGGGCAGCACGTAGCCGTCGTCGTCGAGTACCTGCGGGGTCAGGGTCATGGTCAGGCCGTCCAGTTGCGGCGGAATGCCGTTGCTGGCGTTGGCGGCAAAGGCCACGGTGACCACGCCGGCATTGCCGACCGCGATGTGGTTGACGTACTTGGAGCCGGTGAAGTCGTTGCCGGCTGGGAACTGTTGCGCGACGCCCTGCACCGCGACGATGCCGCCGCTGTTCCAGGCCGAGCCCACCGCGTTGCGCACGCTCATGGACGCGGTGTAGCCCTCGGTGAGCCGGGCGCGGATGGTGAAGTCCCGATACGCCGGCAGTGCGATGGCGGCCAGGATGGCGATGATCGCGACGACGATCATCAACTCGATCAAGGTAAAGCCCTTGTGTGCGGTCATGTGGTGTTCCCCCTGAAGGGTACACCGCAAGTGTCGTGCCAACCTGCGGTCGCCGGTGCGCCGGCACCCATTCCAAGTGCAGACAAAAAGAAAGCCCCGCACGGGGCGGGGCTTTCAGTGCCTACGTGTTGACCAAGGTCAACAGGCTGGCATCAACGGCACTCGGACGGCGCGTACTTGCCTTCGAGCGTACCGGCAACCAGGCCCGCGAAGGCGCGGTCGGTGGCGGTGACGTTGGTCAGCGACGAGCAGCCCCAGTCGACCGAGCCGGTGGCGTTGTCGCCCAAGACGACGTAGGCGCCTTCGTCCTTGACGTTCGGGGTGAAGGTCAGGGTCTGCTGATCGAGGCCGGTCGGGATGCCGTTGTCGGCATTGGCGCGGATGACCACGGTGATGACACCGGTGTCTGCAGCGACACTGATCTCCTGAACGTACTTGGAAGCGGTCTCGTCGTTGCCGGCCGGATACTCGGCGGCAACGGCGTTGACGCCGCTGATGCCGCCGGTCTGGAAGCCTTCGGCCACGGCGACCTTGGCGGCGCTGGCGCCGACGATGCCTTCAGTGATCTTCGAGCGGATCGAGAAGTCCTGGTACGCCGGCAGCGCGATCGCGGCCAGGATCGCGATGATCGCAACAACGATCATCAGCTCGATCAGGGTAAAGCCTTTCTGGTTCTTCATCATGGTGTTTCCCCTAGGAGTGATTGTTACTTCACGTGCCTGCAGGGCCGGCTAATCCGGTCCGTCGGCGTTGCCGTGCATGCTGCACGTACAGGGAAGAGTACGCAGGACGCGTGCCAAGTACAGCGCTACGGGGCTTTGGGATCAGCCGGATGACCAAACTGAATATTGGGTCACGCTTGAATGGGGGCGGTCGTTCGGGCGGGTGACGCGAAAGGTCGGTTCGGTTGCGGGCTAGGTGACGATTTGCGTCACTTCGGCGGCTCGGTGCCTGGACGCGATTAGGGCTTCGGCTCCGGTAGGGACCATGTAAGGCAGTAGGAGGTAACACTTGAGTTGCACGTAACGGCAACCTCCACCACCAGGCTTGAAGATTGACTCGGAAACTCAAGTTGCGCGTGCAGCCGCTGGTGGAGGCGCGGCAACGCTCGGCACATGGGTTGATGCGTGAGGCGGTGGAGCAGTACGTCGAGCGCGAGGAGAAGCGCGAAAGCTTCCGCCAGGCGGGACTCGGCTTCATGCATTCCTGGCGGGCAAGAGCGGAGATGCCGTACGCAGGGCAGTCGCTGCGATCCGTGAAGGCGCCGCCACGGGAGAGCGCCATCCGGAAGCGGGCCGTCCAACGGCTGAGATGGAGCCCGAGTTTCGGGAATGGCTGATTGAGTTCGGCGCGGGCGGCTATGTGGTTCTGTATCGCTACGACCGCATCGAGGTCGTCATGCTTGCGGTGCGTCATGTTCGCGAGGCGGGGCTACTGATGCCGCCTCTCAGTCGATTCCCAGCTTCTTCAACTTGTACCGCAACGCCCGGAATGTGATCCCCAAAGCGGCCGCGGTGCGGGTCTTGTTGTAGCGGTTTTCCTGCAGCGCGTGGTTGATCGCGGCGCGCTCGATCTCCTCGATGTACGAGGGCAGGGCGCTGGTGGCGGTGTCGCGCGGGTCGACGGTGCGTGGGTCGATGCCGGCCGCGGCGGCGCTGGCTTGCGGGGTCTGGCGGCCGAATGGGGGCGGCGGCGACGGTGCAGTGCCGGCGCTGTCGGCGGGCCGGGGCAGGCGCAGGTCGCCGGCGTCGAGGCAGTCGCCCTCGGCCAGGGCCAGGGCGCGCTCGAGGATGTTTTCCAGCTCGCGCACGTTGCCGGGGAACGGGTAGTTCTGCAGTGCGTCCAGGGCGTCGTCGCACAGGCGCGGGGCCTCGCGACCCAAGCCGGCGGCGAGGCGCTGCAGGATCTTCTGCGACAGGCCGGGCAGGTCTTCCAGGCGCTCGCGCAGCGGCGGCACGCGCAGCTCGATGACGTTGATGCGGTAGTACAGGTCCTGGCGGAAGCGGCCGTCGGCCACCATCGGCGCGAGGTCCTTGTGGGTCGCCGAGAGGATGCGCACGTCGACCACGACCTCGGCGTTGGCGCCGACCGGCTTGATCGATTTTTCCTGGATCGCGCGCAGCAGCTTGACCTGCATCGCCAGCGGCAGTTCGGCGACCTCGTCGAGGAACAGGGTGCCGCCGTCGGCGCTCTGGAACAGGCCGGGCTTGTCGGCATGGGCGCCGGTGAAGCTGCCCTTCCTGTGGCCGAAGAACTCGCTTTCCATCAACTCCGACGGGATCGCGCCGCAGTTGACCGGCACGAACGGCCCGCCGGCGCGGCCGCCCTCGGCGTGGATGGTGCGGGCGACCAGTTCCTTGCCGACGCCGGACTCCCCGGCGATGTAGACCGGGGCCTGGCTGCGGGCGACCTTGGCGATGGTCTGGCGCAGCGTGTCCATTGCCGGCGACTGGCCGTACAGGCGCGAGGCGACGGCATCGGCGGCGGGGACGTTGCGGGCCTCGTTGAGTTCCAGGGCGTGGCGGACCAGGTCGCGCAGCACCGCCAGTTCGACCGGCTTGGCGACAAAGTCGAACGCCCCGGCTTTCAGCGCCTCGACCGCGGCCTCGACGTTGCCGAAGGCGGTGATCATGGCGACCGGGGTGTCGGGGTGCTGCTGGGTGATTTCGGCGATCAGGTCGATGCCCGAGCCGTCCGGCAGGCGCATGTCGGTCAGGCACAGGTCGTACTGGTTGCGCGCCAGCTGGTTGCGCGCGTCGGCCAGGCTGGACGCGGTATCGCAACGCAGGCCCATGCGGCCCAGGGTCATGACCAGCAACTCGCGGATGTCGCGCTCGTCGTCGATCACCAGTGCACTACGTGTTTCTGCCATCCGAACCTCCGCTAAGCACCATATATTAAGCCGTCGTGAAGGACCACGGGAGTGACTTCCGGCCTATTTTTGGCGCTTGTCGCTGCTGCGGGGCCGAAATGGCCGCGATCGCCGCGACAGGCGCACAAGGGGGCATTAACGGTCAGTCCAGGGCTTTCTTGAGCGCCGGTCCGGACAGGCGGATCCGGAAGCAGCTGCCGCCGGCGGGCAGCGGCACGTAATCGAGCGCGGCCTGGTTGGCGCGGCACAGCTCGCGGGCGATGTACAGGCCCAGGCCGGTGCCGTGGCCGGAGGTGGTGAAGAACGGCCGGAACAGTTGCTGGGACACCCGTTCAGGGATGCCTGGGCCGCGGTCGACGACGTCGATCACCGGGTGGCCGTGGTCGTCCAGGTGCACGTGCAGGCCCACCCGCGCCGGTTCGCCGGGGACGCGGCCGTAGATCAGGGCGTTGTGGACCAGCACGGTCAGGACCTGGTGCAACTGCCGCGGGTCGACCAGGGTGCCGATCCGGGGCTGGGTCGCGGTCGCCCGCAGGGTGTCGTCCTCCAGCGGGTGGCCGGCGCGGTAGTCGTCGACGAAATGGCGGGTGAAGGCGACCAGCTCGACGTGGTCGGCCTTGGCCGGTTCGCGCCGGGCCAGGCCGAGCACGTTCTCGACGATGCCGTTCATGCGCACGCCCTGCTGGCGGATGATCTCCAGCAGGCGCCGGTCGGCGGTGGGGATGTCGTCGGACTCTTCCAGCAGCTGCACGGCGTAGTTGATCGCCGCCAGCGGGTTGCGGATCTCGTGGGCGAGGCTGGCCGAGAACCGGCCGAGGGTGGCCAGGGTCATCGATTCTGCGCGGCGCGAAACCAGCGAGGTGTCGTCGAGGAACACCAGGGTCTGGTCGCTGCCGGCCAGCAGGCGGGTGAAGCGCGGCACCACCTCGGGCTGGTCGGGGGCGACCTGCAGCGGCGATTCGTCGGCCTTGCCGTCCTGGCGCCACGCGGCCAGGCGCTTGGACAGCTCGGGCAGGGCGACGCCGAGGTCGCGGTGGCCGTCGCCGGCGTCGCCGAGCAGCAGGGTCGCGGCCTCGTTGGCCAGCCGCACGCGGTTGTGGCCGTCGACCAGCAGCACGCCGGTGCGCAGGCGCCGGATGATCAGCTCGTTGACCTCGGTCAGGTGCGCGGTCTCGACCCCGCGACGCTCGGCCAGGTCGTAGCTGCGGCGCATCTGGCGGCCGAGGATGCTGGTCAGGGTGGCGATGGCGAGGTAGCCGATCGAGAACATGATCGGCTCGGCCAGCAGGCGGGTGCTCTCGTCGAGGGTGGTGCTCCAGACGTACTCGACGATGATGCCGAGCACCGCGAGCATCGCCGCGCCGAGGCCAAGTCGCGCCGGCAGCAGCAGAGCCGCGGCGCCGACGTTGAACATCAGCATCAGGGCGATGCCGGTGCCGGCGGCCGGGATCGCGTGAATTGCCAGCAGGCCGAAGAACAGGTCGGTCGCAATGCCTGCCAGCGCATGCCCGCGCAGGTCGCCGGCGCGGCGGCCGAACAGGAACAGCAGGGTCGCCAGGAACAGGTAGGACAGCGCCACCGCGCGGGCGAGCAGGTCGTGGCGCGGCGGGCCGATCATGTCGGCGACCGGTCCGAACAGCACCAGCACCAGCATCGCCGCTTCCAGCAGGCGGTACAGGGTGAAGAAGTACAGCTCCCGGCGCAGCGCGCTGTCGGCGTCGTCGACCTCGATGGCGGCGATGGCTGGCGGCAAGTTGTGTGTCCCGTGAAATCCCCAGCCGAGTATAGAGTCCCGGGCCTTCGTAGGAGCGGCTTCAGCCGCGATCCGCAATCGTTCGCCCGTGCCGACTCCAGATCGCGGCTGAAGCCGCTCCTACAAGAACGTGGAGGCGCCGCATAGCCGTGGCTTTTGCTCGCTCCGCCCCGATCGGCGACAATGGCCGGCCCCCTCGCGCCTGCGCCGTGCTCCGGTCGCCTCCGCCAGGGACGTCTTCAACTCCCCTCGGTGACGCATGAACTTTCACGAATACCAGGCAAAGAAGCTGTTTGCCGACTACGGCATCGCGGTGCCGGCCGGGCGCATCGCCCGCACCCCCGAAGAGGCCGTCGAGGCCGCCAAGTCCATCCCTGGCGACCTCTGGGTGGTCAAGGCCCAGATCCACGCCGGCGGCCGCGGCAAGGCCGGTGGCGTCAAGCTGGCGAAGAACTTTGATGAAGTGAAGCAGTACGCCGCGGCGATGCTCGGCAGCAAGATGGCGACCTACCAGACCGCCGGCGTCGAGCTGCCGATCGACACCGTATTGATCTGCGAAGGCACCGACATCGACAAGGAGCTGTACCTGTCGGTGCTGGTGGACCGCAGCACCCAGTCGGTCACCTTCATCGCCTCCGCCGAGGGTGGCATGGACATCGAGCAGGTCGCGGCCGAGAAGCCCGAGGCCATCAAGTCGATCAACGTCAACTACGTCGAGGGCCTGCAGGCCTACCAGTGCCGCGCGCTGGGCTTCGACCTGGGCCTGACCGCCAAGCAGTCCAACCAGCTGGCCAAGATCATGCTGGGCCTGTTCAGGCTGTTCCACGAGAAGGATCTGGCGCTGGTCGAACTGAACCCGCTGGCGATCCTCACCGACGGCAACCTCGCCGTGCTCGACGGCAAGGTCGACTCCGACGACAACGCCGCGTTCCGCCACCCGGAACTGGTCGCGATGCGCGACATCCGCCAGGAAGACGAGACCGAGGTCAAGGCCAGCCAGCACGACCTCAACTACGTGACCATGGACGGCAACATCGGCTGCATGGTCAACGGCGCCGGTCTGGCGATGGCGACCATGGACGTGATCAAGCTGGAAGGCGGCGAGCCGGCCAACTTCCTCGACGTCGGCGGCGGCGCCACCAAGGAACGCGTGACCGAGGCGTTCAAGCTGATCCTGTCGAGCGACAAGGTGAAGGCGATCTTCGTCAACATCTTCGGCGGCATCGTGCGCTGCGACATGATCGCCGAGGGCATCATCGGTGCGGTCAAGGAAGTCGACGTCAAGGTGCCGGTGATCGTGCGCCTGGAAGGCACCAACGTCGAAGCCGGCAAGGAACTGCTGAAGAATTCCGGCCTGGCGATCACGCCGGCCGACGACATCAACGATGGCGCCAAGAAGGCGGTTGCCGCCGTCTCGGGCAAGTGAGGCGGGACTGACATGAGCGTATTGATCGACAAGAACACCAAGGTGATCGTGCAGGGCTTCACCGGCTCGCAGGGCACCTTCCACGCCGAGCAGATGCTCGAATACGGCACCAAGGTCGTCGGTGGCGTGACCCCGGGCAAGGGCGGTAGCGCGCATCTCGGACTGCCGGTGTTCAACACTGTGCAGGACGCGGTCGACGCGACCGGTGCCGACGCTTCGGTGATCTACGTGCCGCCGCCGTTCGCGGCCGACGCGATCCTCGAAGCGGCCGACGCCGGTATCAAGGTCATCGTCTGCATCACCGAGGGCATCCCGGTGCTGGACATGCTGCGGGTCAAGAACGTGCTCAACGACTACGACGATGTGGTGCTGGTCGGGCCGAACTGCCCCGGCGTGATCACCCCCGGCGAGTGCAAGATCGGCATCATGCCCGGCCACATCCACATGCCAGGCAAAGTCGGCATCGTGTCGCGCTCGGGCACGCTGACCTATGAAGCGGTCAAGCAGACCACCGACGTCGGCCTCGGCCAGTCGACCTGCATTGGTATTGGCGGCGACCCGATCAACGGCACCAACTTCATCGACGCGCTCAAGCTGTTCCAGGACGACCCGCAGACCGAGGGCATCATCATGGTCGGCGAGATCGGTGGCAGCGCCGAGGAAGAGGCGGCCGAGTTCATCAGCCAGTACGTGACCAAGCCGGTGGTCGGTTTCATCGCCGGCGCGTCCGCCCCGAAGGGCAAGCGCATGGGCCACGCCGGCGCGATCGCGTCGGGCGGCTCGGGCACCGCCGAGGGCAAGTTCGAGGCGATGGAGAAGGCCGGGGTGACCACGGTGAAGTCGCCGGGTGACTTGGGTGCGGCGATTGCGAAGCGGTTGGCGAAATAGGCCGGCGCAGCGTCGTGGAAAAGGCCACCTTCGGGTGGCCTTTTTTGTGGGGTTTCAGGTGGTTTTGTCGTTGTCGTTGTTGCGCGTGCCCTCATCCGCCCTTCGGGCACCTTCTCCCGCGAGCGGGAGAAGGAACGGCAGGTTGTTGCCACGGCGAGCGGGGGTGCTGCTCCTGACTCCCTCTCCCGCTTGCGGGAGAGGGCTGGGGTGAGGGCACGCGACCCACCGCTTGCGTCGAAGCCTTCCTCTTGCGACGCTCCCCAAGTCTCACCCAATGGAGCGCAAGGATGCGCAACGGCCAGAAACGCGATTTCGCCCGCCAGTTGCGCGGCACCATGACCGACGCAGAACAGCGGCTCTGGTATCACCTCCGGGGAAGCCGCCTGCTCGACGCCAAGTTCCGCCGCCAGTTCCCGATCGGGCCTTACATCGCCGACTTCGCCTGCCTGGCGTCGCGGCTGATCGTCGAAGTCGACGGCGGGCAGCACAATGATTCGCTGCACGATGCCCGGCGCGACCGCTTCCTTCACGAGCAGGGCTTTACCGTCCTGCGTTTCTGGAACAATGATGTCCTGGCCGATACCGATGCGGTGCTAGCAGTGATATGCGACGCGCTCGCGGTCGGGCCCTCACCCCAGCCCTCTCCCGCAAGCGGGAGAGGGAGCTAACAGCGGACGCTCGCAATGACCCTACGCATCGCCCTTGCCCAGTTCGACTTTCCGGTCGGGGCCGTATTCGACAACGCCGAGCGGATCATCGAATTCATCGCCGAGGCGCGCGACGACTACGGTGCCGACTTGGTGCTGTTCCCCGAACTTGCGCTCAGCGGCTACCCGCCCGAGGACTTGCTGCTGCGACCGGGCTTCCTGCACGACTGCCACCTGGCGATGGAGCGCATCGCCGCGGCCGCGACCGGCATCACCGCGATCGTCGGCTGGCCCGAGACCGCCGGCTCGGTGGTCTACAACGCCGCCAGCATCCTGCGCGGCGGGCGGATAGAGCGGACCTACCGCAAGCGCGAGCTGCCCAACTACGCGGTGTTCGACGAGCGCCGCTATTTCGTGGTCGACCCGGATGGTGGCGACTGCGTGTTCGAACTCAACGGCGTGCGCTGCGGCCTGCTGATCTGCGAGGACATGTGGTTCGCCGAGCCGTTGCACACCACGGCGGAGGCCGGCGCCGAACTGATCCTGTCGATCAACGCCTCGCCGTTCGAACGTGACAAGCACGCGCGCCGCGATGCGTTGCTGGAGGACGCGACACGCCGGTTCGGGGTGCCGATCGCCTACGTCAATTGTGTTGGTGGGCAGGACGCGGTGGTGTTCGACGGCGGTTCGCTGGTGGCCGAGGGCGACGGCACGGTGCGTCCGGCCGCGGCGGCGTTCACCGAGCAGATGCTGGTGGTCGACTTCGACCCGGACACGCGTGGCTTCCGTTCGGTGCAGTGGATGGAGGACGGCGACGAGAGCCGCGACGCGCTGGCCTGGCGCGCGGTGGTGCGCGGCACCCGCGACTATGCGATCAAGAACGGTTTCCAGAAGGCCTGGCTGGGCCTGTCGGGCGGCCTGGACTCGGCGGTGTGCCTGGCGATCGCGGTCGATGCGCTGGGTGCCGAGAACGTCACCGCGGTGCGGATGCCGTCGCGCTACACCGCCGATTTGTCCAACGACCTCGCCGCCGAGCAGTGTGCCGAGCAGGGCGTGCGATTGCTGACGCTGCCGATCGAGAAGCCGTTCCAGGGCTATCTCGACACGCTTGCCGAGCTGTTCGAGGGCGAGCCGGTCGACACCACCGAGGAGAACCTGCAGTCGCGCGTGCGCGGCGCGATGCTGATGGCGCTGACCAACAAGTTCCACGGCCTGCTGCTGACCACCGGCAACAAAAGCGAGTACGCGGTCGGTTACGCCACCATCTATGGTGACATGGCCGGCGGCTACGCGCCGCTCAAGGACCTGTACAAGACCGAGGTTTACGAGCTGGCGCGCTGGCGCAACACCGTCGGCGACCCGGTGATCCCGGTCGGGGTGATCGAGCGGCCGCCATCGGCGGAACTGCGCGCCGACCAGAAGGACCAGGACTCGCTGCCGCCGTACGACGTGCTCGACGCGATCCTGTCGCGTTACATCGACCTGGAACAGTCGCGCGAGGAGATCACCGCCGCCGGCTTCGCCGCCGACACGGTCGACCGGGTGCTGCACTTGGTCCGCATAAGCGAGTGGAAGCGCCACCAGGCCGCGCCGGGCCCGAAGGTCTCGCGCCGCGCATTCGGACGCGAGCGCCGGTACCCGATCAGCAACGGCTACAAAGGGTAGATTGGCGCGGGCCTCGTCGTCCTTGTAGGAGCGGCTTTAGCCGCGATCGGGAGTTGGCGCGGGCGAACGATTCCAGATCGCGGCTAAAGCCGCTTGTGTCTGCACTTTGCTCTAGCTTGGAGATGAGAGCGGAGTGCGGGACGCCGACCAGCCGGGGTGCCCGAAAGCACGTGTAGGAGCCAGGGCGCCCGCACTCCA
>JBOHYB010000027.1:0-50872 GCA_050737695.1 Lysobacter sp.
AGGAGCGACCAAAGAAGGCATTAGGTGGACTGACCCCAAGCGCTTACGCCGAGCGCTTGGCCGCCAATACCACTACGATGAACCCCGGACTCTAGATGGCCCCGCTACTGAAGGCGGGGGGACGTCGCACCGCAAGCGGTGCCTTGGTATCCGATCGGTACAGGACCTTCTGCTCCGGGAACGCGTTGATGGTCCCGATCCCGCTTTGGCCGGTGATGTAGCGGACCTCAGAGTTCTCGATCATCCAGTCCATTCCGGCACTCTTCTTCCAGTCGTCGATCGACTGATCGGCAGCCAGTTTGTTGCCCAAGCCGTGCCAAGGCCTCGCGCCCGTGTAAGCCATCGTTTCTACGAGATGCATGTCGAACTCCGTGTTGGGCGGCACAAAAACGCCAAAGGCCCGGGAAGTCCCGGGCCTTTGGCGTCGTGCCTGTCAGTGTGAAATCAAGGAAGCTTTGTGCAACCCACGCACTTGGCGAAGGCGACCAGTACAGCGGCGGTGACGACCAGCACGCAGGTCAAAGCGTCAGTCTTGTACGGAAACATGGATGTCTCCCATGGGCGTTGCAGCCGGAACGCCGGTACGCAAGCACAGGCATCCCTGTGCTCACGAGAGTGTTATAGGTTTGAAAGCTTTTTCAATCCGCGAAAAACCCCAAAACAGGCAATCCGGCACCCGCATATCATCACTGAACTCAGAGGCTCCAACACGTCATGCGTAGGATCATGTACCACTTCATACTGTTCGAAAAACGGGGCGCTGCCCTAAACCTTGCTGCATCGTGGGTTCCCCGTATAGGCCGCCCAGCAACGCTTCCAACTCGCTCGATGGAATGCACAACGCTCTCGCGATGGTTTGCTTATCGACCCTGTCCGACCACAACGATTGCAGCACCTTCTTCCAGAGCACCGACTCTTCGCGTGGCCGAGGGACCGGCTCCGAACGCCGGTATCCCATGACGCTCATCGTTTTGCACATCTCGCGATAGTGCCAATCCGAGATCAGCCCGGCTCCAAATGCATTACGAGCAAGTGCCGCCACCGATACGCCCCACCGCTCCTTCGCGTTGATGAGCTTCGGCAACGTGAGATTGGGCGGGAGATTGGCGATTAGGTCCTCAACCGGCATCAGGAAAGCTGACGCAAACTCGTCAGCGTCTCGTTCTGCGTCGCGTCCCGCCGGGGCACCATGCCGGTGCAGCACTAGGTGTCCCACCTCGTGGGCAGAATCAAATCGGCTGCGCTCAGCTGACTTGAATGTGTTAAGAAACATGTAAGGCGTGCCGTCGCGCCAGAAAGAGAATGCATCGACGTTCTGATTGCTCTCACTCAAAGTGAAGATACGAACGCCCTTCGCCTCAAGCAGCTTCGTCATGTGTACGACTGGTTTTCTTCCCAGCGCCCAATGATTCCTCAGCGCGTCCGCCGCTGCCTTCGGACTCTCGTCACGAAGATCAAGCAGCTCGGAAGCAGGCAGGTTGAAACGCGCATTGACGTATGCATCTAACGCGATACCAATAGAACCACTGGCCAACGCGGCATCGCGCTGCTTAGCGGTCATAGCCGACAGGCTACGGAAGCTCGCCGCCTCGACCCGAATTTCCTCAGGATCATCAAGCGAGAAGAACTCAACCGGAAAATCCAGAGCGTGCGCCAATGCCGAAACCGTCTCTGGCTCGGGATCTGGCGTGGTGCCTTTTTCGATTCGAGTAAGGGTTACAGGTGATACGCCAGCGCGCGCCGCCAGCTCCTTTTTTGTTAGCTGGCGCCGCTTCCTAGCAAGAGCGAGCCGCGCGGGATTAAACATTGTCTGCTCACTTCTTCGTAACAACTACATCAAGCGAATGATCGGCGTCATCGAGTTCGCTGTCGTCATGCTTAGGCGAACGCGGCGTGTCGTATGTCTCATCCACAACGAGCAGGCGAAGGCTAAAGCCTTCGAACTGACTGCCTTCGAAGCATTCTGGACAGGAGACCTCAGCACGCATCGAGTAATCGTCTGCACTCACGCAGACGAGCCACACCGTCGGCCGCGTGCCAAGTGACACAATCTCCGCACCGCCGGACTGGAACAAAACGCCCTGGCTTTCATTGACCAAGTTACGGCAGCCTGCACCCCGTTCCGAGATGGCTTTGGGGGGCGAAACGCCACAAGCCCGATCGACGTTCTGGAAAATCAACTGGATGCCGCGCTCATCGTTGACAACTGATTCCACGTTGTTAGAACGATCGATGCGCCAGCCGTCAGGCAGCAGCGCAAGGCGCATCGCTCGGTGGCCATGCCTGTAAGAGTCCCAGCCAGCGCTGCCCCGTGGATCGATGGACAGGGCCTCGGCCCGGGCGGCAGCCGCCCTCTCTGCAACTGTACGGACAAGCTCCCGAGTCAAGCCTAGGCGTGCAAGCTCACGGTCAACAGCAGGAGGATCCGTTACGACGCTATCGGGCTGACTGTCCACAGACACCTCGCTTGTTAATTTTCCTAGCCTTCATTGTAGGCGCAAAAAATTAACATGCAAGGACCAATGTCGCCGCTGACGAAAGGCGAAGCTTCGGCACGACGATGTGCTGGACGCGTTGTGAGAGCAGGTTGGCTACCCACTTGGTCGGGAGCTGTTTTTCGATCGGATGTCTCCATAGACGTACGGGCGAGCATCCCCATGTGCTGTGCCACAGTGAAATTGTGTACCCCACGCCCGACAGTTACCCTGCGTGGCCATGATCCCCTTCCGCCCCCGCCGCTGGTTGCCGCTACTGCGCGTTCTCGTGTTGGGGCTGTTTGCGTTGGGGCTGGTGCTGCAACCGGTAATGGCGGCCGTCGGCGAGATGCACGAACTTGCACACGATCCGTCGGGCACGCACAGCCACGACCAGCACGCCGACGAGTTGGATGCGGAACTAGCCGCGGCCAGCGAGCAGGACCAAGGCGGAGCCAAGACCCTGCACGTGCTACTGCATTTTTCGCACTGCTGCGGTGCGACCGCAGCCCTGCTGCCCGTGTTGAAGCCGCTCCCCGTCATGCCTTTGAGCGGCCGCCTGGCGATCGCGAAGACGCCGATCCCGCTGCAGGCGCGTCTGGCTTCACCGTTCAAGCCTCCGATTTTCGTGTGACCGCGTCGCCGGCATGACGCCGGCACCTGTCATCTCGAATAATTCGGAGCAATTCCCATGCGTTTGCGATTCGCGGCTATGGCCGCGCTTGTCGTCGTGTGTGCCGTGGCCTTTCCCACGCACGCCGCCGAGCCCCTGTCCCTGGACGACGCCTTCCAACGCGTCGCCAACACCCATCCCAACCTACGCCTGTTCGGCGCCCACCGCGACGTGTTTGAAGCCGAACTGGATCGGGCATCGTTGCGGTCCGCATGGGTCGCCGGCGCTGAGGTCGAGAACGCGTTCGGCACCGGCGAGGTCAGCGGCTTGGATGGCGCCGAAATCACCCTGAGTCTGGCGTCGGTGCTGGAGCACGGTGGCAAACTCGACGCCCGCCGCACCCTCGCGCAGAGCCGCATCGACGCGTTGGCCGTCGAGCGCGAAGCGCAGCGGTTGGACCTGCTGGCCGAGGTCGCCCGCCGCTACCTGGCGGTCGTCGCGGCCCGGGACCAGCAGGCGATCGCACGACTCGACATCGAACAGCGCGAGCGCACCGTCGCGGCGGCACGCCTGCGCCACGAAGCGGGCGCTTCGCCCGAGTCGGTGGTGCTGACCGCACAGGCCGCGCTCGCCCGCGCGCAGCTGGATCTGGCCCGCGCCGAGCAGCGCCAGACCGCCGCGCGCCAACACCTGGCGGCGCTGTGGGGCGAACGTGCCCCTACTTTTGAGGTGGTCGGCGGGGATCCGCTGGCGCTGCCGGAGATCGCGGATTTCGCGACTCTGACCGACTGGTTGCAGCGCACCCCGGAGCTGGCGCAGTTCGTCGGCGAACGGCGCATCCGCGAGGCCCGCCTGCAGCTGGCCCGCAGCCAGGCGACGGCGGATCTGGACTGGCAGGTCGGCGTGCGCCGGCTGCCCGGCGATGACTTCGGCTTGGTCGCCGGCATCTCGATGCCATTGGGTGCCAGCTCTCGTGCCCAGCCGGATATCCGCGCCGCCCGCGCCGAGCTGGCGGCGCTGGAGATCGAGCGCGAGGCCACGGGGCTGTCGCTGTACTCGACGCTGGCCGAAGCCCACGGCCGCTACCGCGTGGGCCAGCTAGAGGTGCAGCGCCTTGGCGACGACGTGCTGCCGCGACTCATCCGGGCCGAGACCGCCGCCACAGAGGCCTACCGCGCCGGCGCGGCGAGCTACCTGGAGTGGGCGACGCTGCAAGCCGAGCGCGTCGACGCCCGACGCCAGCAGCTGGAGGCTGCACTGGAAGCCCAGCGCGCCCTCATCGAAATCCAGCGGTTGACCGGGCAGGCGTTCATCGCCGGCGCGGCCCCGCAAACCGAACAAGGAGTCACCCCATGAAGTCGACCCATTTGATCGCCGCGTTGGCACTCGCCCTGAGCTTGGCCGCCTGCAGCGAGGAGCCCACGCCGGGCGGGGCACCACAGGCAGAAGAGCGCGCTGGCCATGGCGCAGAAGCCGACGAGCACGGACAGGGAGAATCCGGTGGCCACGAGGAAGCTGACGAGCATTCCGGAGAAGCGGCCAACACCGTCATCCCCGCTGCCATTGCCGAGAAGTCCGGCATCGAAGTGAGGCCCGCCGACGGTGGCGTAATCGCCGACGAGCATGAAGTGCAGGGTCTGCTGACCCCGATCGAGGGCCGCGTGGCCGAGGTGAGCGCCCGTTTCCCAGGCGTCGTGCGTTCGCTGCGCGCCAATGTCGGCGACCAGGTCCGCGCCGGCCAGACCTTGGCCACGATCGAGAGCAACCTGAGCCTGAGCACCTACAGCGTGACCGCGCCGATCTCCGGCGTCGTCACCGCCCGCAACGCCTCGGTCGGCGGACTCGCCGGCGAAAGCGCGCCCCTGTTCGAGATTGCCGATCTGTCGCAACTTTGGGTAGATCTGCACATCTTCGGCGCCGACGCCCAGCACATCCAGCCGGGGGTGCCGGTCACCGTGACCCGCATGAGCGACGGCAAGACCGTGCACACCACCCTCGAACGGGTGCTGCCGGGCATGGCCACCGCCAGTCAGAGCACCGTCGCGCGGGCCACGATCGCCAATGATGACGGGCTGTGGCGGCCGGGATCGGCGGTCAAGGCGCGGATCACGGTCGAGCAGCAGCCGGTTGATTTGATGGTGCCGTTGTCGGCGCTGCAGACCATGGATGGCGAGGACGTGGTGTTCGTACGCAGCGGCGATACCTACACGGCGCGCCCGGTCGAAGTGGGCATGCGCGACGGCGAGCGTGCGCAGATCCGCGCGGGCCTGCGCAAGGGCGAACAGGTTGTAGTGACGGAGAGCTACCTGATCAAAGCCGACATCGGGAAGGCGGGAGTGTCGGATGAACACTGAGCCCCGCTCCCACGAAGCAGGCATGCTGGAAAAGATCGTCCGCTTCTCGATCCGGCACCGCTGGCTGATGCTGGTGCTGACCCTGGGCCTGATCGGCATCGGCATCTGGAGCTTCACCAAGCTGCCGATCGACGCCACCCCCGACATCACCAACGTCCAGGTGCAGATCAACACCGAGGCGCCGGGCTACTCGCCGCTGGAGTCCGAGCAGCGCGTGACCTATCCGATCGAAACCGCGCTGGCCGGGCTGCCGCAGCTGGACTACACCCGCTCGCTGTCGCGCTATGGCCTGTCGCAGGTCACGGTGGTGTTCGAGGACGGCACCGATCTGTACTTCGCCCGGCAGCAAGTGGCCGAACGCCTGCAGCAGATCCGCTCGAAGATCCCGGACGGCCTGGAGCCGCAGATGGGGCCGATCTCGACCGGCCTGGGCGAGATCTTCATGTACACGCTCGATGCCGAGCCCGGGGCGACCAAGCCCGACGGCACCCCGTGGACCGCGACCGACCTGCGCACGCTGCAGGACTGGGTGATCCGCCCGCAGATGCGCAACACACCGGGCGTCACCGAGGTCAATACGTTGGGTGGGTACGAGCGCCAGATCCACATCACGCCCGATCCCTCCAAGTTGGTGGCACTGGGCTTCACGCTGCAGGACATCGTCGAAGCGGTCGCCGCCAACAACCAGAACATGGGTGCGGGCTACATCGAGCGCAACGGCCAGCAGTACCTGGTGCGTGTGCCGGGCCAGGTCGGCGGGCTGGACGAGATCCGCAACATCGTGCTCGACCGCCGCAACGGGCTGCCGATCCGGGTGGGCGATGTCGCCACGGTCGGCGAAGGCAAGGAATTGCGCACCGGTGCCGCGACCCAGAACGGCGAGGAGACCGTGCTCGGCACGGTGGCGATGCTGGTCGGGGCCAACAGCCGTGAAGTCGCGCAGGCTGCTGCCGTCAAGCTGCAGCAAGCCAGCGCCAGCCTGCCGGAGGGTGTCGAGGCGACCGCCGTCTACGACCGCACCGACCTGGTCGACCGCACCATGAAGACGATTTCCAAGAATCTGGTCGAGGGTGCGCTGCTGGTGATCGTCGTGTTGTTCCTGCTATTGGGCAACATCCGCGCGGCCCTGATCACCGCTGCAGTGATTCCGCTGGCGATGCTGTTCACCCTCACCGGCATGGTCCGTGTCGGCGTGTCGGGCAACCTGATGAGCCTGGGTGCGCTCGACTTCGGCCTGATCGTTGATGGCGCGGTGATCATCATAGAGAACTGCCTGCGCCGTTTCGGCGAGATGCAGCACCGGCTCGGCCGCGTGATGACCGACGAGGAGCGTACCGACCTGACCGCCTCGGCGACGGTCGAGGTGATCCGCCCGAGCCTGTTCGGTCTGTTCATCATCACCGCGGTGTACCTGCCGATCTTTGCGCTGACCGGCATCGAGGGGAAAATGTTCCACCCGATGGCGATCACCGTGGTGCTGGCGCTGACCGGCGCGATGGTGCTGTCGCTGACCTTCGTGCCGGCGTCGATCGCGGTGTTCCTCGGTGGCAGGGTCCAGGAGAAGGAAAACCGGGTGATGCAGTGGACCAAGCGCCGCTATGCGCCACTGCTGGGTTGGTCGCTGCGCCATCGCGTTTGGGTGCTCGGCGGTGCCGCGGTGCTCGTGGTCGCTTGCGGTTGGCTAGGCACGCGTCTGGGCAGCGAGTTCATCCCCAGCTTGGACGAAGGCGACATCACGATGCACGCCATGCGCATTCCCGGCACCGGCATGGAGCAGGCGGTCAAGATGCAGATCGCCGTTGAGGAGGCGGTAATGCAAATACCGGAAGTCGAGCTGGTGTTCAGCAAGATCGGCACCGCCGAGGTTGCTACCGACCCGATGCCGCCGAACGTGGCCGACACCATGATGATGATGAAGCCACGCGAGGACTGGCCGGATCCGCGCAAGCCTAAGGAGCAACTGATCGCGGAGATCCAGGCCGTGGTTGAGAAGATCCCGGGGAATAACTACGAGTTCACCCAGCCGATCGAGATGCGCTTCAACGAGCTGATTTCGGGCGTGCGCGCGGACGTGGCCATCAAGGTGTTCGGCGACGACCTGGACACGCTGGTGGAGACCGCCGAGCAGATCGAGGCGGTCACCCGCCAGATCGACGGCGCGGCCGACGTGCGTACCGAGCAGGTGACCGGTCTGCCGCTGCTGATGGTCGTGCCCAATCGCGAAGCGCTGGCGCGCTACGGACTCAACGCGAGTGTGGTGCAGCAAACCGTTGCCACTGCGGTCGGCGGTCAGGTCGCCAGCCAGTTGTTCGACGGCGATCGCCGCTTCGAGATCGTGGTACGCCTGCCCGAGCGCTTGCGCGAAGACCCGGACGCCTTGGCCGACCTGCCGATCCCGCTCGGCGAGACCGCCAATGGGGACGAGGCCAGCCGCGACCCCGCCTGGTCAGACGACCCGCCCCAGACGATTCCGCTGCGCGAGGTGGCGACCATCGAGAAGATCCTCGGGCCGAACCAGATCAACCGGGAGAACGGCAAACGCCGGGTGGTGGTCACCGCCAACGTCCGCGATCGCGATCTGGGCGGCTTCGTCAATGAGCTGCAACAGCGCGTCACCAATGAAGTCGACATCCCGCAAGGCTATTGGGTCGATTATGGCGGCACCTTCGAGCAGCTGATCTCGGCCAGCCGCCGCCTGGCGGTCGTGGTGCCGGTGACCCTGGTGCTCATTTTCGGGCTGCTGTTCATGGCCTTCGGCTCGGCCAAAGACGCGGCGATCGTGTTCAGTGGAGTGCCGCTGGCCCTGACCGGCGGCGTGGTCGCACTCGCCTTGCGGGACATTCCACTGTCGATCACCGCGGGCGTGGGCTTCATTGCGCTCTCGGGCGTGGCGGTGCTCAACGGCCTGGTCATGATCGCTTTCATCCGCAAGCTGCGCGAACAGGGCGACCCGCTGGAGAACGCCATCGTCGACGGCGCGCTCGGCCGCCTGCGGCCGGTGCTGATGACCGCGCTGGTCGCCTCCCTGGGCTTCCTGCCGATGGCGTTCAATGTTGGCACCGGCTCGGAGGTGCAGCGGCCGCTGGCGACGGTGGTGATCGGCGGCATCGTGTCCTCGACGCTGCTCACGCTGCTGGTGCTGCCGGCACTTTACCGTTGGCTGCACCGCGACGGTGAGAACGGGAAGATGCCGCAGGGTTAAGCCCCAGCTACCGCCCCGTGCTGCAGCGGTAAGGTCAATGCCGCGTCCCGAAAGGGCGCGGCAGTCGCACGGCCGATGATCGTGCTGGCGGGGTCGTGCCGAGCACGGTTTACCCGGATCGGGCTTGGCTGACGACGGGATGGCGCAGCGTCCCCAGAATGGTGCATTGACCGCACTTGTCGCCGTCGCAGCTGTGAATCACGCGCTCCAGTTCCGATGCCATCCGTTGCAGATCCTCGAGCCGGGTCCGAATGTCCTCCAAGTGAGCCCGCGCCAACCGGTCGACCTCTTGGCAGGACAACGCGTCGTTCTCGGTTAGGCGCAGCAGACTGCGGATTTCCAGGAGCGAGAAGCCCAGGTCGCGGCCACGACTGACGAACCGCAGCCGGTCAACGTCCGCCGGGCGATAGTCGCGGTAGCCACCGGACGTCCGCGGGGGCGCGGGCAGCAGCCCGATTCGCTCGTAATAGCGCACGGTTTCCAGATGGCAACCGCTGGCGGTGGCGGCCTCGCCGATCTTCATGGCCTTGACCCTGTAGTAACTACGGGCTCTAGGATGCGTTGTCGTCCATCCGACCGCAATCGCTGCGGTCGATCAACCGAGAGCGAATCATGAGCGACTGTGGCTGCCATCCCGAAGCCGAGAACCCGCAACAGCGGCGTGTTCTGTGGATTGCGTTGGCCCTCAATGCCGCGATGGCGGTGATCGGCGGGGTCGCCGGATGGATGGCCCAGTCGACTGGCTTGCTGGCCGACGCCTTGGACATGCTGTCGGACGCCAGCGCCTATGCCATTGGCCTGATTGCGATCGGGCGCAGCGCCCGGTTCAAGGCCAACGCTGCCTATGGCAGCGGCGGCGTGCTGTTGCTGCTGGGAGTGGGCGTGCTGGTGGAAGTCGGGCGTCGGGCGATCTTCGGCAGCGAGCCGGCGAGTGGCTGGATGATCGGTGTGGCGCTGCTGTCGCTGGTGGTCAATATGGCCGTGCTGCGCATGTTGAAGCCGCTGCGTTCGGGCGATGTGCATTTGCGCGCGAGCTGGATATTTACCCGTGCCGACGTGGTGGCCAACGTCGGCGTGGTGCTCTCCGGCGTCCTGGTCGCAGTCACGAACACCCGCTATCCGGACCTGATCATCGGCACGTTGATCGGCCTGTACGTGATCCGCGAGGCATTTGAAATTCTGTCGGAAGCTCGTCAGGCCAAGCACAAAGCGCCCGGAGCCTGATATGCCGGGTCATGAGGCTCACACCTGATGAAGAAGACATGGGTCCGCAATCCCACGCCCAACGCACTTGCCTGGCTGCTCGTATCACTCCTCGTGATCATGACGGACCAGCTGAGCAAATACTGGGTGTTGACCTCGCTCCCCGAGTTCACAGCTGTCCCTGTCATCGAGGGCTGGTGGAACTGGTATCGCAGCTACAACACCGGTGCTGCTTTCAGCCTTCTCAGTGATGCGGGCGGCTGGCAACAACCTCTACTCTCCAGCCTGGCGCTGTGCATCACCGGGTTGCTCGGCTATTGGTTGAGCAAGACGCCAGCAAGCGACTGGAAAACTGCACTTCCTTATGCCTTGGTGATCGGAGGCGCACTGAGTAACGTCGTCGATCGCTTGCTGCGGGGTCATGTGGTCGACTTCATCCAGTGGTACTGGCGCGACCATTATTGGCCGGTGTTCAATCTCAGCGATGTAGCTATCGTCGCCGGCGCGAGCGGCATGTTCCTCGTAGGGCTGCTCGCCTCGCCGCGTGATCAACACCGTCGCGCTGCACAGCAGCGTAGTTCTGAGACTCACATCCGATGATGAAGAAGCGGCTTCATGTACGCCGGAGCGGTGCGCTCCTGCAACTGTGGCTCCTCGCCACCCTTCTGGTGCTTGCTTTCGCACCAGTCGCTTACGCGCAGTCACCGGGGCAGGAGGCGGCTGTGGTCTGGCGCCTGCTCGATTACATCGCCGTCGACTACGCCGGCGCCGTGCAAGATGGCACGGTGATCAATCCTGCCGAGTACGCGGAGATGCAGGAGTTTGCCACCACGGCCAGCGAGAAGATCGTGACGCTGCCTGCGAATGCCCGAAAATCCGAGCTGCGCGAGGGTGCCGCGCATTTGATCGAGCTGATCGAAGGCCATGCTTCGCCTGATGGCGTAGCCCGGCAGGCGCGCTCCCTGGCAACGACTCTCGTTGCGGCGTATCCCGTTCCGCTCGCGCCCTCGCAGCCGCCGGACGTGGCTCGCGGAGCCGCGCTGTATCAGCAGATGTGCACGGCGTGCCACGGAGTGACCGGTGCGGGCGATGGTCCGGCCGCCGCTGGAATGGATCCGCCGCCGATCGACTTCACCGATGAGGCGCGCGCGCGCGAACGCAGTCTGTTCGGGCTCTACCAGGTCATCACGCAGGGCCTGGAAGGCACGGCGATGACCAGCTACGCGCACCTGTCGGATCAGGATCGCTGGGCCCTCGCCTTTCATGTGGGACAGTTCGCGTACCCCGCCGAGGAGGCGCCCGAGTTGCCGAAAGGGGACGCAAACCCGATTGCCACGTTGCAGGAACTGGTGCAGATCACGCCCGCAACGCTGGCGAATGAAGTGGGTGAGCAACAGGCGCGTGCGATCACCGCCTTTCTGCGGCGCCACCCTGCAGCTTCCCTGCCGGCCACGGACTCTCAGTTGTCGCTCGCGCACGCTCGCCTCTCGAACGCCGTGGCGGCATACGCCCGAGGTGACCGGCCGGCTGCCAAATCGGCTGCGCTGTCCGCATATCTGGATGGCTTTGAACCCGTCGAACCGCAACTGGCGACCCGAGCGCCCGATCTCATGCGGGACATCGAACAAAGCATGCTGAGCCTGCGTGCCAGCATTGACCAACAAGCAGGACTGAAAGAAGTGAAGCAGCGTGCCGCCACGACCGCCGCGCTACTCGATGAGGCGGAAACGGTGCTGTCGAGCAAAGCCGGCAACGCCGGCTGGGCCGGCTTCGTGGGCGCCTTGACGATCCTCGTACGCGAAGGTCTGGAGGCGTTGCTGATCGTGATCGCGATCGTTGCGTTCCTGCGCAAGGCGGAGCGGCCCGACGTGCTGCCCTACGTCCATGCTGGCTGGATCGGCGCATTGCTGGCGGGCGCCGGAACCTGGGCTTTGGCCACGTACGCGGTCAGCATCAGCGGTGCACAACGTGAGGTCGTCGAGGGATTCTCGGCACTGTTCGCCGCAGTCGTGTTGGTGAGCGTGGGGCTCTGGTTGCATCAGAAGAGCTACGCCGGTCTCTGGCAGCGGTACCTTCAGCAGAAGCTGTCGCGCGTGTTGTCCGGAAGGTCGGCCTGGTTCCTGCTGGTCCTGAGCTTCGTCGCGGTATACCGAGAAGTCTTCGAGACGATCCTGTTCTACTCGGCCATGTGGCACGGCGGCGGCGACAACAGCATGATCTTGGCGGGCTTTGGCGTGGGTGTCGTGATTCTTGTGATCGTCGCGTTGGGCATGTTGCGGTTTTCGCGGAAGTTGCCGATCGGTCAGTTCTTCTTCTGGAGTTCGCTGCTGATGGCAATCCTAGCGGTCGTGCTGACCGGCAAGGGCGTAGCCGCACTGCAGGAGGCAGGTTGGCTGAGTGTGGCACCCATCTCTTTCCCCAGGATCGATTGGCTCGGTGTGCATCCGTCGCTGCAGGTGGTGCTGGCGCAAGCGATAACGCTGCTCGTTCTGACGGGCGGGTTGATCCACAACCGAAGAACGGCCGTCGCGGTAAAGGGCTAGCGTTTCACGTTGGTACCGCGACAGCGCACGTCATCAAGACGCTCGGGAGGGCTGACCCATGGCCGATTCATGCTGCAGCAGCATCGTCGATATTCGCGCCATGGAGGCGCGGCAGCGTCGCGTACTGATGATCGTGCTGGCGATCAACGTGGCAACTTTCGTGATGATGCTGGCGGCGGCGATCTACAGTGGATCCTCGTCGCTGCTGTCTGGAAGCCTCGACAATCTGGGGGACGCGCTCACTTACCTGCTAAGCCTCGCCGTGATCGGCGCGAGCATGCGTGCCAAGGCCAAGGTGGCGCTGATCAAGGGGCTGCTGATCTTCGGCGCCGCGGTCGCCGTCGCCGTGCAGATCGGCTGGCGTCTAACGCACCCGGAGGTGCCGATCTTCGAAGCCATCGGCATCGCCGCCCTGCTCAACTTGGCTTTCAACGGCATCTGCCTGTGGCTGCTGACCCCGTACCGCCATGGCGACGTGAACCTGGCCTCGGCGTGGGAGTGCTCGCGAAACGACGTGTACGAGGGCTTCGCGGTCCTGCTTGCTGCGGCTGGCGTGTGGCTGTTTGAAGCCGGTTGGCCCGATCTGGTGATCGCTGGGGCGCTGTTGCTGATGTTCCTGCGCTCGTCGTGGCGGGTGCTACGCAACGCGTGGTCAGAACTGCGCGTGAGCGGCGGGAAATGATTCCCGTACTCAAGGTCACGGCCCTCTTCGTCATCACCGCACTCGCGGAGATCGTCGGCTGTTGGCTGGTCCTGCTCTGGCGCAAGGAAGGCGGCACCGCCTGGCTCCTCGTTCCAGCGGCGATCAGCCTTGCGGCATTCGCCTGGCTACTGACGTTGCACCCAGTCGCTTCCGGCAGGATTTACGCCGCATACGGCGGCATCTACGTCGCGACGGCACTTGTTTGGCTGGTGCTCGTCGACGACGGCCGACTCAACCGCATCGACCTGATCGGTGGCGGTTTGATCCTACTTGGAGCGCTGGTGATGGTCGTCGGGCATTGGCGTACCTGATCGGCGATGGATCGATGCCCGTAGACGCGTCCGAAGAGTTCTAATCATTCTCACGTTGGCTGTACCGCAGACTGGCTAGTCTTCCCGCCTCTGGCGCGCAAGAGGCAGGCGGTGGCTGTGATGGATGGACTTCTTCCGATCCTTGGGTTGGCGCTGCTCCCGGCCGCCGGGAACTTTGCAGGCGGCTTACTGGCGGAGGTATGGAAACCTTCAGCTCGCGTCCTGAGCGCGGCATTACATGCCGCCGTCGGCATCATGTTGGCGATTGTCGCCACCGAACTCTTACCGGAAGCAAGCGCAGTCCTGTCAGGTTGGGTGGTAGGCACTGCTTTCGTAATGGGCGGCGTGCTGTATCTCGCGATAGAAGCCGGCGCGCAGCGACTGGCCGGGGCGAAAGGGGGCGGCAAGCGCATGTGGCTGATCTACGCGGCGGTCGCGATCGACTTACTTAGCGATGGCCTGATGATCGGCTCCGGCGGCGCTGTCGCCACCGCGCTCGCGTTGAAGCTGGCAGCCGGTCAAGTGCTGGCCGACGTGCCAGAGGGCTACGCGGCCGCCGCCTCGTTCCGTGCGAATGACGTACCGCGTGGCAAGCGATTGCTGATGCTGGCGTCGTTCGCCATCCCGGTACTACTGGCCGCTACGTTCGCGCACTTGGTGCTCAGGGACGCGAGCGATCTGTGGAAGTTCGGTGCGCTCGCCGTAATCGCTGGGCTGTTATCGCTGGCCGCCATTGAAGACCTGCTCGGGGAAGCCCACGAGCATGGCGCTGATTCGAAGGCTGCCGCCATGTCTTTCGTCGGTGGCTTTGCATTATTCGTGTTCGTGTCCGCTGGGCTGGAATAGCGCAAGGTGGTGAACCAATCTTGCGAAGTCTGGCGACGTGACGCGGTGTGTCTGGTGAAGCCCATGCACCGCGCATGACCAGCCGTTATCCGCAGCAGGGCTTTCGTTGCTGAATCGGTGGGCACGGCACTGTGCCGTAGGAACAGAACACGCAGCAATCGCCTTGTTTGGGGCGCATCACGACGCCGCAGCCGGGGCACTCGTAGAAAAACTGGCAGGCAGTCGTGGGCATCGTCTCACTGGCCTGATGTCCGCACTCCGGGCAAGTCAGTGTGCTGAGTAGGTCAGTCACCGTTCGCCCTTGCCTTGGCCGGGAAGCCGGCATCGGTGATGGCGCGTGCCACGGCCGGGATGTTCGTGCGTTCCGAATCGAAGGTCACCGTCACCGTGGCGGCCTTGGTATCAACCTGCGTACCGGTTACGCCGGGCACCTTTTCAAGTGCCTTCTCGATTGTGATGCTGCATGCCGGACAGGTCATGTTCGCAGCGTCGAGCACCACCTTCTCCGGCGTGCTCCCTGTCGCCGCTCCCGCCAACATCATGAGCATCAGGCCCAAAGTCCACTTGCGCATAGATCACCTCCTAGAAAAACCAGACCACGTAATAGGGAAACAGCAACAGCATCGCGATCACGAACGTGGCCAGCCACAACCAACGCCGTCGGCGTTTCAAAGTGCGCGGATCGATGCATGCACTGTCGGCGCGACATTGGGAGGTCGGCCCGTACAGGCTCCAGAAGGCCAGCCCCAACAAAAGCAGGGTGGCTCCAGTGAACCAGTGCCGCCACGGATCCAAGGCGGTCAAATTGCCAATCCAGGCGCCACTGATCCCCAGCAGGACCAGCACCAACGGCACGACGCAACAGATCGACGCGCCGATGGCAGCGAGGCTTGCGCCCAGGATGGCGGGCACCGAGGATTTGGCGAGATTCGTAGGCATGGGTGCATACTAGCTTCCGTACTTGGGTACGGAGTCAAGCGATGAGTCCAACAACATTCACCATCAGCCGACTGGCGGCTTCGGCCGGCGTGCACATCGAAACGGTGCGCTACTACCAGCGTCGCGGCCTGCTACATGAGCCGGAGCGGCCGGCCGGCGGCGTGCGACGCTACGGACCGACTGATGTCACCCGACTTCAGTTCATCCGGCGGGCGCAGACAATGGGCTTTGCCTTGGACGAGATCGCCGATCTGCTGAAGCTCACGGGCGAGCGCTCCTGCGAGCAGACTCGGCAGTTGACCCAGCGCAAGCTTGCCGATGTTCGTTTGCGTCTTGCCGAATTGCGGCAGTTGGAGCGCGATTTAGAACAGATGGTGGCGAAGTGCAGCCAAACGCCCATAGGAGCGTGCTGTCCTACGCTCGATGTGCTGGAGCACGCGAGGTGCTACGTGTCAGCCGGACTTGAGTAGGGCTCAGCAGCAGCACGCGCAGATATACAACTCTTGCGGCAAGCTTCCTGGCTTTCGCTGATTCGTCTCATCCCGGTGATTCCAGTGCACTAGACCCGCGACTCAAGACCGGGAGCGCCGATCGCTGCGTAGGTACTTGACCAACGCAAGAATCGCCAGAACCAGAACGATCAGGACCAGCAGGCCGAATAGCATGCAGAGGACCATCATCCACCCGCCCATCATGCTTTCGCCGCCCATCATGCTCCCGGGATCGGCGGTCGCGGTGGCTTGGGTCATATTCGCCACGAACAACAAGGGCGCGAATACCAATGTTTTCCAGAGCTTCATTCCTCACCTCAGGTAGTGTGAGCAAAAAGTGTTTCGCACTACATTGAGCAGCGGCCCACATGGTTTACATGTGAATCCACCCCGACGACTGCTGCCGGACCGCCCCTCCCTGGGCAGCAACTCAGTCCCTTGATGAGCTGATGAGTATTGCGCTGCGTGCGCGCTCTGCGACCGCTACTGCTCCGTGATACCGGTGATCGTGCCGTCCATGCCGGTCGAAGTGAATTCGAACGAGACTTGGTCGCCCTGCTCGATAGCGCCGAGGTCGACGTCTGGTGCTTGGAACGTCATCGTCATTGCAGGCCACTGCAGTGCTTCGACCGGACCATGGTCGATGGTGACCGTGCCGGCGGCGGCATCTACAGCTTGCACAGTGCCGGTGGCAGATGCGGTGGTCGCGGTGGCGGGGCCGCGCTGCATGCCCTCCATGCCATCGGCGTCCGCTGCCGCTGCCGCTGCCGCTGCCGCTGCCGCCGCCGGTGCCGCGGCTTCAGGTGTCGCCGGGTTCTGGTCGTTCGTTTCCGATGAACAGCCGACCAACAGGCCGAGCGCAACCAGAGTGGTCATCGTATACGTGGTCAGGATTTTCATGTGGTTCTCCGTGGGTGGTGGATGGAACGGTTGCGAACGAGTTCGCGACGACGCAGCAGCCAGTACACCGCCGGTATCACCAACATCGACAACAGCGGCGCGGTGATCATGCCACCGACCATGGGGGCGGCAATACGCTGCATCACTTCCGAGCCCGCGCCGCCGCCGATCAGGATCGGGAAAAGACCGGCGAGAATCACCGCCACGGTCATCGCCTTCGGCCGGACGCGTTGTACCGCGCCTTCGCGGATGGCGTCGGCCAGCTCTGCTTCGCCGGCCTCGGGATTGGCCGCGAGCTGCCGCTCCCAGGCTTGGCGCAGGTACAGCAACATGATGATGCCGAACTCCGCCGCGACACCCGCGAGCGCAATGAATCCGATCAGCGTGGCGACTGAAACCGCGTGGCCCAGAAGCCAGATCAGCCACAGCCCGCCGATCAGCGCGAACGGCAGGCTGAGCATGATGATCCCCGCCTCCGAGGCGCGCCGGAACACCAGCCAGATCAGGCCGAAGATGATCAGCAGCGTCGCCGGTATCACCACGCGAAGGCGTTCGGCCGCCTGTTGCATGAACTCGTACTGGCCCGACCAGGCGACCGAGTACCCCGCCGGCAACGCGACTTCCTCAGCGACGGCTTGCTTCAGGTCTTCGACCACTGAACCCAGATCGCGCCCGGCGACGTCGACGTAGACGTAGCTGGCCAGGCGGGCATTGTCGCTTTTCAGCATCGGCGGGCCGGCCGCGTAGGACAGCTCGGCCACCTGCCCCAGCGTGAGTTGCACCCCGTTGGGTGCGATCAGCGGCAGCCGTGCCAACTCCACCGCCGAGTCGCGCAGCGGGCGTGGATAACGCACCACCACGGGGTATCGTTCGCGGCCCTGGATGGTCTGGTCGACCGGCTGGCCGCCGATGACGGTCGCGATCAGCCGCTGCACGTCGGCCTGGGTGAACCCGTAGCGCGCCGCGGCCTGCGGCTTGACCTCGACATCCAGATAGCGACCACCGGTGATGCGCTCCGCCACCGCGGAGCTGACACCCGGCACGGTGCGCGCGACCTGCTCGATGCGGCCACTGATCTCCGCCAGCACCTTGATCTCCGGCCCAAAGACCTTGATGCCGATCGGGCTCTTGACACCGGTGGCGAGCATGTCGATGCGGTTGCGGATCGGCGGCACGAACAGGTTGGTCAGACCCGGCACCTGCACGGCCGCGTCCAATTCCTGCTGCAGCTTCTCCATGGTCATGCCCGGACGCCATTCGCTGCGCGGCTTGAACGTGATCGTGGTCTCGAACATCTCCAGCGGCGCCGGATCGGTCGCGGTGTCCGCACGCCCGGCCTTGCCGAACACGTGCGCGACCTCCGGCACGGTCTTGAGCATGCGGTCGGTCTGCTGCAGCAGTTGTTTTGCCTTGCCGGCCGACAGGCCAGGCAGCGCGGTCGGCATGTACAGCAAGGTGCCCTCGTTGAGCGGCGGCATGAACTCGCTGCCCAGCTTCGATAGCGGCAACAGACTGAGCAGCAGCGCCACACCCGCCAGCGCCAGGGTGATGCGCGGATGGCGCAGCACCGCGTTCAGCGCGGGTCGATAAACCTTGATCAACCCTCGATTGATCGGGTTCTCCTTTTCCGGACGGATCCGTCCGCGGATCAGGTAGCCCATCAACACCGGGACCAGGGTGATCGACAGGATCGCGGCGGCCGCCATGGAGTAGGTCTTGGTGAACGCCAGGGGCGAGAACAAGCGTCCCGACTGCCCCTCCAGCGAGAACACCGGCACGAACGACAGCGTGATCACCAGCAGGCTGACGAACAACGCCGGCCCGACTTCGCTGGCCGAGGTTCCCATCAGCTGCCATCGTTCCTGGCCCTTGGGTTCGCGGCCGTTCTGATCGCGAAATTCCTCCAGGCCCTTGTGCGCGTTCTCGATCATCACCACCGCCGCATCGACCATCGCGCCGATCGCGATCGCGATGCCGCCCAGCGACAGCAGGTTCGCGCTGATGCCCTGATAACGCATCACGATGAACGCGGCGAGCACGCCCAGCGGCAGGCTGATCACCGCGACCAGCGCCGAGCGCAGGTGCCACAGGAACAGCGCGCAGACCAGCGCGACGATGAGGAACTCCTCTGCCAGCTTGGTCGCGAGATTGCGCACGGAGTCGAGGATCAGCTCGGAGCGGTCGTACACCGGCACCACTTCGACGCCGGCTGGCAGGCTGTCCTGCAACTGCGCGAGCTTGTCCTTGACGGCGTCGATCGCAGCCAGCGCGTTCTTGCCCGAGCGCAGCACGATGATGCCGCCGACGACCTCGCCTTCGCCGTCGAGTTCGGCGATGCCGCGGCGCAGAGTCGGACCGCGCTTGACCCTCGCCAAATCCCCCAGCAGCACCGGCACGCCGCCGAGGGTGACCGGCACGTTCTCGAAATCCTCGCGGGTCTGCAGGTAGCCCTCGCTGCGGACCATCAGTTCGGCTTCGGCCTGCTCGATCACCGAGCCGCCGGTCGCGCCGTTGGCGGCGCGGATCGCCTCGACCAGTTGCGTGACAGTGATGCCACGGGCGGCGAGCGCCTGCGGATCCGGCACGATCTGCCACGCCTGCACCATGCCGCCGAGACTCGCGACCTCGGCCACGTCGGGGATGGTCTTGAGCTCGTAGCGCAGGAACCAGTCCTGCAGCGAGCGCAGTTCTCCAAGGTCGTGCTGGCCGGAGCGGTCGACCAGCGCGTACTGGTAGACCCAGCCCAACCCGGTCGCGTCGGGGCCGAGCGATGGCGTGATGCCCTCGGGCAACCGGTCGCGCGCCTGGCTCAGATACTCGAGCACGCGCGAGCGCGCCCAGTACAGATCGGTGTCGTCGTCGAACAGCACGTAGACATACGAATCGCCGAAGAACGAATAGCCGCGTACGGCCGTCACTCCGGGCACCGACAGCATCGTCGTGGTCAGCGGATAGGTGACCTGGTCCTCGACGATGCGCGGAGTCTGCCCGGGCCACTCGGTCCGGATGATGACCTGGGTGTCGGACAAGTCGGGCAGCGCGTCCAGTGGCGTGCGAAAGACCGACAGGACGCCCCACACCGTCAGCAGCATCGCGGCGAACAGCACGATCACACGGTTGGCGATCGACGCGCGGATGATTGCGGCGATCATGGCTTTGGCTCCACAGCGGATTCGTCAGTGGATGGAATGGCTGCTTCGGGCGCCGCGTCGGCCTCATCATCTGCAGCCTCTGTCGCGTCCATTCCCGGCATGTCATCCATGCCCTGCATCTGGGACTCTGGCGCGTCCTTGCCGCTCGGTTCGCTCTGGTCAGACGCATTTCCGCCCAGGCGCTCCAGCGCGCCGGAGAGATTTGCTTCGGAGTCGATCAGGAATTGCCCCGAGGCCACGATGCGCTCACCGCCTTCCAGGCCGGACAGGATCTCCGTGAAGCCGCCACCGCTTTGCCCGGTCTGCACCGCCACCGGACGGAACTGCCCGCCCTCCCCCATCACGATTACCCGTGCTTCGCTGCCGGCGCCGATCACCGCGTCCGACGGCACGAGCGGTTGCTCCGACCCGTCGGTGGGCTCCAACGTGATCTGCGCGAACATGCCTGGCGCTAGAACGCCCTCAGGATTGTCGAGCACGATGCGCGCCTGTTGCGTGCGGCTGCCGGTTTCGATCTGCGGCAGCAGGGTTTCGACCCGCCCCTCGAACACGCGCCCGGGCATGGTGCTGACCCGCGCCTCGACCGGCGTACCGGGCACGATCGCGCCCACCGCGGCCTGCGGGATCGCCGCCTCCAGCCACACGGTATCGGTGCCGTTGACGCGGAACAGCAGCGTGCCGGTCGACGCCGCCTGACCCTCACGCACACCGATCTCGCTGACCACGCCGTTGACCGGCGCGGTCAACACGATGCGGCCGTCGCGTATGGTCGCGTCCGGCGGCAATCCGAGCACCTGCAGCCGCTGGCGCGCTGCCGGTTGCAATGCCTGCGCCGATGACGAACTGGCCTGCCCCAGCGCCCGGGCTTCAGCCAGCGCAGTGTTCCAGGCCGGCGCCAGAATCGACGCCAGCGGCTCGCCGGCACGGACTGGCTCGTACGGTGCCTTGACGAACAGGCGATCGACCACGGCATCGACGCGGGCACTGACCACGTGCTCCTGTCGCAGATCCCAGCCGATGGTGCCGGGCACGCTGACGGTGCCGGCGAGGCTGCCGAGTTCGACCTCGACGGTGCTGATGCCGAGATTCTGGCGTGTGCCGGGCGCGATGCTGATGCCGCCCTCGCTGACTTCGTCGGCGTACTTGGGCACCAGCTCCATGTCCATGAACGGCGACGGGCCGGGCTGGTCGAAGCGTTGGCCCGGCACCATCGGGTCGTACCAGTACAGGACTTCCCGATCGGTTTCTCCGGGCGCGCCCGCATCGCTGGCAGTTGCCGCCGCAGTGGCAGCATCGGAGGAGTCGCTCGCCCACCAGTAGCCCATACCGATACCGCCGGCCAGCAGCGCAAGCGAAGCGATGGCGACGTAAATGCGTTTCTTGTGGATCATTGCTGCGGCTCCTGTGGAAGCAGATAGGCGAGCGCCGCCCAGGCACGTCCAAGCGCCCCCAGCCGTTGCGTGTGGTCGATCAGGATGTCGATCTCGTCGCGCCGGGCATCCAGCCAGGGCCTGACCGGAGCACCCGCGCGATAAGCCGCCAATGCGGTCGCGGTGCGGTCGCGCGCCAGCGGCAGCAATGCGTCGCGGTCGCGCGCCACCTGCCGCTTGAAGCCTTCCCATCGTGCGATGTCGGCGCGGATGCGGGCGGCCTGCTGGCGACGCAGATCCTCCCGCGTTGACAGCGCGGCTTCGTACTCGGCTTGTCGCGCGGCAATGCCGCGGTCCTGCCGGTTGCGAGTGAACAGCGGCAAGTCGATCCCGAATTCCAGCATGAACATGTCGCTGCGGCCGCCGTCACGTTGGCCGTAAGAGGCGGCCACACTCCAGTCCGGGCGCTTCTCCGCACGGGCGACATCCACCGCCGCCGCCGCGGTTTCGATTTCCGCCGTCGTCGGCAGCAACGGCCCGAGCCGATCCAGCGCCGCCAGCAGCCGCGCCTCGGAAACCGGCAGCGCGGTGAAATCCGGGGCCTGTTCCGTAGGCAGCAACATTTCGTCGCCGATCCATCGCGCCAGGCCCACCTGGGCCGCCTGCTCGGACGCGCGGGCCGCTTCGATGCGGTTGTCCAGCTCCAGCAACGCCGCCTCGGCAGCCAGCGCATCAGCCACGGGGTCGGCGCCGCCCGCCACGCGCGCGCGGGCCAGGCGACTTGCGAGTTCGGTCTCCTCGCGCAAGGCCATCAGCTCGTCCAGCTCCCGCTGCGCGGCCCACAAGTCGATCCACGCCTCGGCCGTCTCACGGCGCACTTCAAGTCGCTCCGCCTGGGCATCGGCCTGAGCCTTGTCGATATTCCGGGCCGCCAGCGAGCGTTCCGCTTCGCGCTCGGCCCGTGCTGGAACCTCCTGCCGCAGTCCGATGCGCTTCATGGTCATGAAGTCGGCCTGGACATCGAATGCATCCGCGCCGGTGACGGGGAGATTGTCGATGCCGACCGTCAGCATCGGATCCGGCAAAGCGCCGGCGCGGCGGGATTCCTGCTGCGCCGCTTCAACTTGGGAGCGACGGGCATCGAGCATGGGTGCGCGCTCGACGGCGAGGCGGGTCGCCTCCTCCAGCGACAGCGCAGGTGATGCGGCGAAGCTTGCCACTGGCATCGACAGCAGCAGGAGCAACGGACACGCCCTTGTCGCGCGAGCCAATGAACGCGCAACACAGACAAACTGGGTGTGGAACAGCATGGGACCTCCGAAACGAAATCGTCAGAAACGCACGGCACACATTGCCGGCGCAGATTCGCGACGTCGTTCGGGGTCTAGATCAGCAAGCTGCAGTAGCGCAGTCGCGGTGGTGGACCGGAGTGGTCAATCGGTCCATGGGCTGCGAATGCAATCTGGGCGTGCAGCGAAGCGAGCACCGGCTCGAACAGCAGCGGCGGCAACGCCAAGGGAGGCACGTGCGGTGCGGCCAGATCGGCTGTAACAGCGTGATCGGGCGAACAATGCTTGGCGCACAGCGCCGGCGCCTCTTGCACCACCTCCATGTCCATGCTGCTGCAGTCCTCGGTCATGGCGACCGGATCCGGCGGCATCTCCGGAAGCGTGCAAGCATAGGCCGCCACGGCGATCTGCTGGAACAGCAGACACAGGACTACCGCAAGGGCGATGCGCAAGCGATGACGGCGACGGAACGGCATGGGCGTGATGGTACTACGGCGATCCAAAGCGTGAGTGAATACTGGCTCGCCCGACGACCTGAAAGGGCGACCCTTGATCCAAGTCAATCTGGGCGGCTCATCTGTCATTTCCTGCTTATCCAGGCAGGCGGCCGTCGCCAGATGCTGAAACAGCGCGCAGGATCACTCAGGTGGCCTGCAGCTGGCGACGGTCCGCCGGCACCCGCATGGGCGGGTACTTCGCTGAGCCGCTTACCTGGCAAATGCGCTGCTGGCATGGCGATATGCGCCATCCCACATTGTCGACGCATGCCGTCGATCACCGCAGAGGCCATGCCACTCGCACAGCCACATCCGCATAAGACGGATCTCCAGTACCTGGGCTTCGATGATGTTCACGCACAGGTCGACCAGGTCGTCGTGATGGGCACGCAGCAGGCAGCCGGAAGCGCGCCGGATCGCCAATGAGTGGTGGTCGACCATTCTCGTCATGAAGGCGATTTCGTACTCCGCGCCGGTCAGGGAGGCGAGCTTTTCCATCTTGCGCATGTCGCCGCGCGACATCTGCGGGGAGTGCGTGACGCCGTACCAGTCGCCGAGCCAGCCCTGCATGAGGTCGATTTCGTTGCGCTGGGCAATGCGGATGTCAGTACACAGTTCGCGTAGCTCATCGTGGATGCCCGGCTTGGACTCGCAGGTGCTGGCCATTTCGGCCGCCATGGCATGATGATCGATCATGCTCGTCAAAAACCGAACCTCGTAGCGGGCTTGCGCCGGGTGTGGCGCAGGCGCATCGGCCCAGGCATTCGTGGTGAACAGGCATAGCAGCAACAGCGTCCATACCGTCAGCGCCCGCTTGGCTTGAAGGACTCGAAGGGTGTTCATCGTGCAAACTCCTCAGGTCGGGACGCGGGACGGATAGTCCCGCGCCATGGAGTACGTGTCAGGCAGCCATGGCTGCGCAACTGTCCGCACAACGGCGGCAGGCATCGGCACAGCGCTTCATCTCGCTGTCGTCGCCCATGCGGTCACAGGCGTCGGCGCACTGGCGGCAGACCTCCGCGCATGCACCGCAGATGACGGTGTGGATCGCCGCTCCGCGCAGCATGGCGTCGGCGCTGGTCGCGCAGATGTCTGCACAGGTGGCCAGCAGGCCGATGTGCTCGGGCGCGGCATGCTGCCCGCCCTTGCCGAGGCAGTAGTTGATGGTCTCCAGGCAGATCGCATGGCACTGGGTGCAGTTGTCGATGCAATCGTTCATGGCTTGGGGTCGATGGGCCGCAGTGTGATGGGTCATGTCCTACTCCTTGTTGCGATAGCAGGCGAGAATCGGCGCGCCCGCATCACCGCCCCCTTTTGACTGCCTGCTTCAATGCCGGGCGAATGCCTCCGTGGTGCCATCGCGGCTGACGACCTCGACCGTATAAGGCTGGGTCTGGCCATCAGGCATCTCCATGCCGGGCGAACCCAGTGGCATGCCCGGAAGAACCAGCCCCCGTACGTCCAGTCGTTGCGCCAGCAGGCGCTTGATGTCCTCGGCCGGCACGTGACCCTCGATCACGTAGCCGCCCACTTCCGTGGTATGGCAGGAGCCCTTGCCGTAGGGGACGCCCAGCCGTTGCTTGACCGGGTGGACGTTATGGGCGTCGCGCACCTGGACCGGAAATCCGGCCTCGCGCATGTGCTCCACCCACAGCCCGCAGCAGCCGCAGGTCGGGCTCTTGTGGACGACCATCAGCGGCAGCGCGTCGCCAGCCGGAATATCGGCGGCGGCCGGCGCCGCCTCCGAGGTGGTGGCTGCCGACCCGCTCGGTGGCGACGGCTGTTGGTCACACGCCGCCAGTGCTGCACTGGCGGCGAGCAGGATCGTGAGGCCAGCGGAATGCCGAAGCTTCAAGACCGCCTCCGAATCAGCGTTTGGGTCGCGAGGACCAGTGGAGGTGCGCAATGCGCCAACCGTCCGGCGTCTGCTTGAGCACCATGGTCTCGGTGCTGAGCAGCACCAGCGGCTTGCCGTCCTTTTCGGCGTGCAGTTCGCTCTCGCTGCCGATCCAGGCGAGGTCGCCGGCGGCGCGTGCGCGCCGGCGCAGCAGTTGCCGGTGCGCGCTCTTGAGGAACTTGGCGTCGCTGATGGCGTGATGACCCAGGTATTCCTCGCGGCTGCGTTCGGCACCGCCCGACTCCAGGATCAGCACGTCCGGCGCCAGCAGTTCCCCCACCGTTTCCAGGTCGCCGCTGGACAGGGCGTCGCTGAAGCGCTCGGCCACCGCCGTAGCTGCTTCTGCTTCGGCCGGGACGTCCAGTTGCGGCTGGTTCGGTGCTGCGGGCGCGTGGTGCGCCTGCGAAGCCGTGTCCGGCTGTGTCTGGGCGGATGCGACGCTGAGCCCGCCAGCGGCGAGGATGAGGACAAGAAAGGTTGCGACAGATTTCATGGGTCGTGGCTCCGTGGTCAATGTTCGTGGTCGTGGCCGTCATCGGCCGGCGGGTTCTGCGGTGCGGGGTGCGAATCCACGGTGCCGTCGGCATGGCGGTGCTCGACCATCTCCGGCTGCGCATCGGGTTGCGTCCCGGTCTCGTGGTGATCGGCAGGCGTGCCCGAATGCGGCGCCTCGCCGCCAGCGCCATGGTGGTCGTCCATGCCGGTCTGGGGTTCGGCCGCCGTATCGTCGTGGGGCGGCGTACCCGGTGGGTGCTCATGCCCCCCTGCACCGCCGGTCGTCTCCGCGCCTGCTGCGGGGTCGCCATGATGGTCCGGCGCGGCGCTTTCCCCGTCGGCATGGGGCTGCGTTTCACCGCCGCCATGCGAATGGCCGCCGCTGCTGTCGACCATGGCCCGGTACTCGGCTGCGTCGAGTGTCGGCAGCACCTGCAGGAACCCAGCCATGTTCCAGATGTACTCGTCGGCCATGCTCTCGCCCCAGGCCGGCATGCCCGACGCCTTGATGCCGTGCTTGATCACCCAGAACGCTTCGGCGGCGCCGACCATATGCTCGGTCAGGTTCGGCGGTGCGGGATACAGGCCCCGGCTCATCTCGGTTTCGGACGTACCCGGTGCCAGATGGCAGCCAGCGCACATGGCCGCGTAGTTGCCCGCGCCCTGGACGATGCGCGCCTTGTCATCCAGATTCGGCGGTACCTTGAGATCGTCCGCGCGCACCGCGATCGAGCGCTCGCGCGCGGTTGTCAGGATGGAATGGACCGCATCGGTGTGCGGCTCGTCGGCGGCGATGTTGTACAGGCCCGACCAGATGTAACCGGCAATCGCCATCACGGCGATGCCGAGCAGTATGAGCAGGATCAGCAGCGCTTTGCGTGTCGTTGAAACCATGGTGTCGTGTCTCCCCTAGAACCAGATTCGAACACCGGCGACGACGCGGGTGTCCTCGATGTCGTCCAACTGTTCGCGCCGGTAATCCGCAGTACCGCCGTAGGCGCGCTCCCACACCACGCCGATATAGGGCGCGAACTGGCGGTGGAACTCATAGCGCAGACGGAAGCCGGCCTCCAGCGTGCTGAGGCCATCACCAATGCCGCGCTCCGGATCGTCCTGGCCCCAGGCTTCGGCCTCGACCAGCCACTGTCCAATCAGGCGATTGGTGAACAGCGTCTCGTACTCGGCCTCGAGTGCGAGACCGGTCTGGCCTGATTCGCCGAGATAGGCGGTCGCATCGACCTCGAACATGTACGGCGCCAAGCCCATCACGCCGAAGGCGGCGAACGTCTGCGACGGCCCTTCTCCAAAATCGTGGCGAACGCCGGCGACCAGGTCCCACCATCGCGCGATCGCGCGGCCGTACAGGACCTCGACATCGGCAGACTCGGTGGCGCCATCCACGCGCTCTCCTTCGCTGCGCAACCAGACGCGATCAAGGTCGGTGCCGACCCAGGCCAGCGCCTCCCAACCCACGCCCGTGCCTTCCTCGTCGCCATCCCAGGTCTCCAGCCGGTCGAGCAGCCAGTACGAATGGACCGCCGTGTCGTGCACCGCGTGCCCATCAACATCCGGAAACGCCGCGACGCGATCGCCCGGTGTCACCGGCGGAATCGGATCGAGCGGCGGTGCGGTCGCGGGCAGGTCCTGGTCCATGGCAGTGCCATGCCCCATGGCCGCATGGTCCATCGGCTCGGCTTGCGGGGTGGCCGGTGCCATGTCGTGGCCCGCATGGGGGTCGACCGGTTCATCAGCTGCTTGAGGTGCTGGCTGAGCCTGTTCGGCAGGCGCATGCATGGAGTGGTCTACAAGCTGCTCCCGTTCCTGCTCAACGGGTTCGGCAGGCGGCATTTGGTGGCCAGCATGGGGATCTTGCGGTTCGGACGCTTCCTGTGCCGGCGCGGTGGGCTCCACCGGCTGATGCATGGAATGGTCCATTTCCTGGGCCCAGGCCGGTGCCAAGCCGACCGCCAGCAGCATGGCGGCGGCAATGGCGGCAATACGTGGACGATGGACGGATAGGTTCATGGCGATCACTCCTTCACCTCCACTTCCCGGAACATGCCGGCTTCCATGTGGTAGAGCAGATGACAGTGGTAGGCCCAGCGCCCGAGCGCATCCGCGCGCACGCGGTAGCTGCGCTTGCTGCCAGGCGGCATGTCGATGGTGTGCTTGCGCACCTGGAAGTTGCCGTCGGCGTCTTCGAGATCGCTCCACATGCCGTGCAGGTGGATCGGGTGGGTCATCATGGTGTCGTTGACCAGCACGATGCGCATGCGCTCGCCGTAGTTGAGTCGCAACGGTTCCGCATCGGAGAACTTCATGCCGTCGAACGACCAGGCGAATCGCTCCATGTGGCCGGTCAGGTGAAGTTCGATCTCGCGGCCGGGCTCGCGGCCGTCCGGGTCGGGGAAGGTGCTACGCAGGTCGGCGTAGGTCAGCACCCTGCGTCCGTTGTCACGCAGGCCGATGCCGGGGTCGTCGAGCTTGGGCACCGGGTTCATGGTCTGCATGTCGACCAGTGGGTTGCCAGTCTCGCTGGCGGGATGCGCCTGCATGCCCGCGGCGCCGTGGTCCATGGTCGCCATCGGTCCGGGCTTCATCGACGTGGTGCCGTGCTGGCTGTGATCCATGCCGCCATGATCCATGCCGGCCATCGCGCCGGCCGACATCGCCGACATGTCGTGCCCTGCCCCGCCCATCATCCCGTGGCCCATGTCGTCCATAGTCAGGATCGGCTTGGGGTCGACCGACGGCACCGGCGCGCGCAAACCTTCGCGCACGGCCAGCGTGCCGCTGACATACCCCGTGCGACCCAGGTCCTGCGCAAAGATGGTGAACGCATCCTGCCCGGTCGGCTCGACGATCACGTCGAACGTTTCGGCGGTGGCGATCCGGAACTCGTCGACGGTCACCGGGTGCACATACTGGCCGTCGGCGGCGACCACCGTCATCTTCAGCCCCGGGATGCGCACGTCGAAGTGGGTCATCGAGGAGCCATTGATGAAACGCAAGCGCACCTTCTCACCGGAGCGGAACAAACCCGTCCAGTTGCCGAGCGAGGTCGTGCCGTTCATGAGGTAGGTGTAGGTGTTGCCGTTGACGTCTGACAGGTCGGTCGGCGTCATCCGCATCTCGCCCCACATCTTGCGGTTCTGAATCGTGGCCGACAGCCCGTGCTGCTGCACGTCGTCGAAGAAGTCTCCGGCGGTCTGCTTGGCGAAGTTGTCGAAATCGGACATCTTCTTGAGACGGGCGAACAGATACGTCGGGTCAAGATCGGTCCAGTCGGTCAGCATGACCACGTAGTCGCGGTCGTAGCGGAACGGCTCAGGCTCCAGCGGCTCGATCACCAGCGGGCCGTACAGCCCGGCCTGCTCCTGGAACGCGGTGTGGCTGTGGTACCAGTAGGTGCCGCCCTGCACCACATTGAAGCGGTACTGGTAGGTCTCGCCGCGGTTGATGCCGTCGAAGCTCAGCCCCGGCACGCCGTCCATGTTGGCCGGCAGCAGGATGCCGTGCCAGTGGATCGAGGTGGAATGGCCGTGGATCGAGCCGGGCGGCAGCGCGTTGGTGACCCGCAGGTTGACCGTGGTGCCTTCGCGCCAACGCAGCAACGGTGCGGGAACGGACCCGTTGACGGTGATCGCGGTGCGCGTCACACCGGTGAAATTCATCGGCGTCTCGCCGATGGTCAGGTCGAACTCGGTGCCTGACAGGACGTTGGGCACGCCTTGGGTGCGTAGCGCCCAACTCTGTCGGGGCCAAAGTCCCAGTCCAGCGACGGCACCGCCGGCTGCCAGCCCTTGCACGAAGCGGCGCCGCGACAGCAGAGACGGCCCGCCGGCCTTACGGCCGAAAAGATCGGATGACATGAACAAAACTCCGGAAAGCATCAGAAAGCTCACCTGACACGCAGGCGACGAAGCAGCCCGGCCCGACGCACGGGCACAGGCTGACGGGCGCCATTGCGGCGCCAGAGGACGCTTAGCCGATAGGTGGTCGGATCAGATGAGGAAGCGCAGGCGAGGCGTGTACCGAGAACATCGGTCGCACGATGTCGGAGTGACCGATCGAACCGACACTCACTAGGGCCGCCACTACAGCGGCCTGGACGGGGTGCACGCACGCGCAATCGCAGGCGCCCTCGCAACAATCCTGCGCTGGCGCCCCGGTGTCGGGAGACCCGTGCTCGTGCTCGCCGGAGTCAGTTGCCGTCACGACCTTTGCCTCGTTGGCGCCAACGTCGTGGCAAGGCATCTCGCCTTCTTCATCGGCCTTCGCCGTGGATGCCACTTGCGCAGCCGTTGTCGCCATGCCGACGTGATTCATGTGCACCGCCGAAGCCATAGCCGTTGCCGTCCCGTCGAGCATCAGGACGATAATCAGTAACAGCCGCAGCAGCACGGAGTGGATCGACATGGGAGTAGTTTACCCGCACGCGTAAAGCGCGGGTGAACGGCTGGACCTGTGTCCATAGTCACGGGTTGCCGGTCCAGCCCCCGGCGAGCGTTTACCCGAACACCACGGCAATGAGGTGATCCTTGATTCCTCTGCGCTGCCCGCACGCCCCGGCCTCTCCATTGTTCATGAATCTCTCGATCCGGCCCTGTCGCCGCGCCTTGGGCCTCCTGCGCGGAGACGCCAAGTCGCTCAGCCCTGAGCACATGTCACGCACGATCAGCTTCTCGCGGATCGTCCTGATCCTGGGGCTGGTGTGCCTGCATTATCAGGAGTTCCCCAACTCACAAGTCAGTCCGTTCGACGGCATGGATCCCGTACACCACCAACTGGCCACCTTCATTAACAGCTTCATGCTGTTCTTATTTTTCAGTGCGGTACCGCTGCTGAGCATGATTTCGGGCTGGCTGTTCTTCGCGTTCGCCCGGAATCCTCAGGAGAGCGCCTCCCTCGGGCTGCGCCGGCGTATCCGTCGTCGAGTGAGTTCGGTGTACCTGCCCCTGGTGCTGTGGAACGGACTGTTCTTCGTGGCGCTGACGGCGCTGTTCCTGCTTCAGCCGGGGCATCCGCTGCTGGCCGAGCTCAACGTCTATTTCGGCCATGATGATTGGCTGGGTTACGTCAATGCAGTGTTCGCCGTAACCGAGCGACCGGTCGGCTACCAGTTCTGGTTCGTACGCGACCTGTTCGTCACCGTGATGATCAGTCCACTGCTGTGGCTGCTGCTGAGGCGTGCGCCGTATCTGGGCATGGCTCTGCTCGGTCTGGCCTGGATGGCGGGCAGCGGCTTGCTCATCTTTTTCAGGAGCGACGTGGTGTTTTTCTTCTTCCTCGGCGCGTTCCTGCGCGTGCGCGGGATCTCGCTGCAGATCAATCGTAACGTCGCGTGGCTACTAATGGCGGCTTATGTCGTACTGGTCGCATTGCGTGCTGCCGCACCCTTGGCGATCGACATGTCTGGCGGTCGGCCGGAAGTGCTGACCGCCGCCACGCGTTCGATGCGCCTGATCGGTGTTCTGGCCTGCTGGGGCGTATTCCAGCACCTCGTACTGACTCGTTGGGGCTCCACCTTATCGACTTACGGCGGCGTTGCCTTCTTCCTGTACGCCGCACATTTCCCAGTGATCGCGCAAGTCAAAATCTGGCTGTGGCAAGGCGTACCCGCTGCGACCGACGGCTGGATGCTGGCCCACTACATCACCACGATCGCGGTGACCGTGACACTGGTGTTGACACTCGCCCATGTGCTGATGCACTGGTTGTCTGGAGTATTCGCCGTGATGAACGGTGGGCGCACATGGAGCAGAACCGCTGCCGCAAGAACGTCGGCGGCACTGGTGAATTGATGATCGACAGGACTCACTGACAGGTATCTCGTCGCCTCCATTGCCGGACACGGTCAAGACGTAAGGAACAGCAAAGCGGTTCCACGATCGTGCATTCTTGTTCGGAACGAGTTCTACAGCGACCGCGTTGGCGGAAGCCCCCGCGTCGTGCCCCCGTCACCTGACTCGATTGCAGCTCACGACAAACGTCCTCATTACGCGTCGCCGCTCAGAAACGAAAAAGCCACCTCGAAGGTGGCTTTTTCGTAGCCGCCCTACCATCAACTTGTAGGGGGGTATTTAGGGGGGTACATCAGGACTTGATGGTCTAAGTGACTGATTTTACTTCGTAGATGGTGCGCCCGGAAGGATTCGAACCTCCGACCCCCAAGTTCGTAGCCTGGTGCTCTATCCAGCTGAGCTACGGGCGCGTAGTCGGAAAATTATGACGGGCGACTGCGAATCCGTCAACGATTTTCCTTCGGTGAAACTGGCGGAGAGTGAGGGATTCGAACCCTCGATGGAGTTTAACCCCCATACTCCCTTAGCAGGGGAGCCCCTTCAGCCACTCGGGCAACTCTCCGCATCAACAAAACGGTGCGGCCGCGAAGCATAACGGCTCACTCCACACACGGCAAACTTTTTTCAGTCCGCCGGGGCCATCAGGAGTGTCTCAATCGCTGTTGCTTCAATCGGCAGCGCCGCCCGCGCCACCCTCGGCCGGCTCGTCTCCGCGCTGGATGCGCTGGTAGATCTCTTCACGATGCACTGCCACATCTTTCGGCGCAGTGATGCCGATACGTACCTGGTTTCCCTTGACGCCGAGCACGGTGACGGTCACCGAGTCGCCGATCATCAGGGTTTCACCGACGCGTCGCGTCAGGATTAGCATTGCCCATTCTCCTTGTGCCAGCACGTCTTGTGTCGGCGTTCGCGTTCCATGATATGGAAGCGCTTCCAACTGCTGGTTAAACGTCAATTATTGCTTAGCGGGGACAGGCCCACAAGCGATGAAAGTCATGGTTCCTCAACCGAGCCGGTCCGCGACCCAGTCGCCAACATCGGCTAGGGCCGACGCCAAGGCCGGGCCATCCTCGCCGCCGCCCTGGGCCATGTCCGGCCGGCCGCCACCCTTGCCGTTGATCTGACCCGCCACGTGGCCCAGGAGTTCCCCGGCCTTGACCCGGCCCAGCGCGGCGCCGCTGACCCCGGCCACCAGCGCGGCCTTGCCGTCCTGGGTGCCGGCCAGAAGAACCACCGCATCGCCGAGTTGCTGCTTGAGGCGGTCGAGGGCATCGCGCAGCGCCTTGGCGTCGAAGCCCTCCAGCCGGGCGGCCAGCACCTTGATCCCGGCGACCTCGATCGCCGAACCGGCCAGGTCGGAGGTCGCGCCGGAGGCGGCCTTGGCCTTGAGGGCTTCAAGCTCGCGCTCGAGTTTCTTCTGCCGGTCAAGCAGGACGCGCAGCTTGTCGGCGACATCCGCCGGGTTGCCGCCGAGCAGGCGCGCGGCTTCGTCGAGCCGCTGCTCCTCGGTCGCGACATGGTCCAGCGCACCCTGCCCGGTCAAGGCCTCGATCCGGCGCACGCCGGCGGAGACGCCGCCCTCGGACACGATCTTGAACAGGCCGATGTCGCCGGTGCGGCCGACGTGGGTGCCGCCACACAGCTCGGTGGAACCCTCGCCCATCCGCAGCACCCGGACCTCGTCGCCGTACTTCTCGCCGAACAGGGCCATGGCGCCGAAGTCCAACGCCTCCTGCATGCCCATGTGATGGACCTCGGTGACGTGGTTGGCGCGCACCTCGGCGTTGACCCGACGCTCGATCTCGGCCAGTTCGTCGGTGTTGACCGGCTGGAAATGCGAGAAATCGAAACGCAGCCGCTCGGGCGCGACCAGCGAACCTTTCTGCACGACGTGCTCGCCAAGGACGCTGCGCAGGGTGGCATGCAGCAGATGGGTGGCCGAGTGGTTGAGCACGGTGGCGCTGCGACGCTTGCCATCGACCGAGCCCAACACGTGGTCGCCGCGCTTGAGGCTGCCGGCGGCGAGTTGGCCGACGTGGCCGTGGAACTGGCCGGCGAGCTTGAGGGTGTCGTTGACCACGAACCGAGTGCCGGCCTCGTCGAGCTCGCCGGCATCGCCGACCTGACCGCCGCTCTCGGCATAGAACGGGGTGCGGTCGAGGATCACCACGGCATCGTCGCCAGCATTGATCGCCTCGACCGGACGCCCGTCCTTGAGCAGGGCCACGACTTCCAGGCCGCCCTCGGTGAACCGGTCGTAACCAAGGAAGCCGGTGGGCTGCAGCTGCGAGGCCAGCTCGGCCGGCAGCATGGTTACGCCGCCGAACTTACCGGCCGCCCGCGCGGTCTCGCGCTGGCGGGTCATCGCCGCATCGAAGCCGTCCATGTCGATCGACAGGCCGCGCTCGCGGGCGATGTCGGCGGTCAGGTCGACCGGGAAACCGTAGGTGTCGTACAAGCGGAAGGCGTCGGCGCCGGGAATGGTGTCCTTGGAGCGCGCCGCGACCTCGTCGAAGATCCGCATGCCGGAGTCGAGCGTCTCGGCGAAGCGCTCTTCCTCGGCCAGCAGCGCGCGGTCGATCAGTTCGCGCTTGTTGACGAGTTCCGGGTAAGCCTCGCCCATGATCTCGATCAGCGGGCCGAGCATGCGGTGGAAGAACGGACCCTTCTGGCCGAGCATCCAGCCGTGGCGCAGGGCGCGGCGGATGATCCGGCGCAGCACGTAGCCGCGGCCCTCGTTGGACGGCAGCACACCGTCGACGATCAGGAAGCTGCAGGCGCGGATATGGTCGGCGATCACCCGCAGCGACTTGTTGTCGAGGTCGGCGGTGCCGGTGAGGCCGGCCGCGGCCTTGATCAGGTGCTGGAAGATGTCGATCTCGTAGTTGCCGTGCTTGCCCTGCAGGATCGCCGCCAAGCGCTCCAGGCCCATGCCGGTGTCGACGCACTGCGCCGGTAGCGGCGCGAGGCTGCCGTCGGGCTGGCGGTCGAACTGCATGAACACCAGGTTCCAGATCTCGATGAAGCGGTCGCCGTCCTCGTCCGGCGAACCCGGCGGGCCACCGAAGTGGTGCTCGCCGTGGTCGTAGAAGATCTCGGTGCACGGGCCGCAGGGGCCGGTGTCGGCCATCTGCCAGAAATTGTCGGAGGCGAACGGCGCGCCCTTGTTGTCGCCGATGCGGATGATGCGCTCGGGCGGCAGGCCGATCTGCTTGTTCCAGATCTCGAAGGCCTCGTCGTCGGTGTGGTAGATGGTCGCCAGCAGGCGCTCGGGCGGCAGCTTCCAGACCTCGGTCAGCAGTTGCCAGGCCCACTTGATCGCGTCTTCCTTGAAATAGTCGCCGAACGACCAGTTGCCGAGCATCTCGAAGAAGGTGTGGTGGCGCGCGGTGTAGCCGACCTGGTCGAGGTCGTTGTGCTTGCCGCCGGCGCGCAGGCAGCGCTGGACGTCCGCCGCGCGCACGTAGCCGGGCTTCTCGCTGCCGAGGAACACGTCCTTGAACTGGACCATGCCGGAGTTGGTGAACAGCAGGGTCGGATCGTTGGCGGGCACCAGCGGTGCCGACGGCACGATGGTGTGGCCGCGCTCGCGGAAGAACTCGAGGAAGTCGCGGCGGATGTCGCTGGTGGTCTTTGGGGTGTCGTTCATGCCTGGCACGGTAGGTCGAAGGGCTGGGCAGGTTGTCGCCGCGCCGATGCCCCGAGGATGGGAACGGCGGATCGCGTGGGCAACCGGATTAGCCTGATAGCGTATCAGGGCGCGGGTTTGGCTGCTGCCGGGAGGGCCGGTCTCAGTCGTGGGGGTCGAACCGGGTGGCGGCACGAATGACGTCGCCGGGGAAGCCGCGGCGCATCAGCAGGTCGGTGGCCTTGCGGCGCCACGCGAGATCGTCCGCGGCCGACTCGCCGCAGCGGCGCCGGATCAGGTCGCGGGCGTTCTCGATCCAGTCGCCCTCGAAGCTGTCGAGCGCGGCGGCGACGGTATCGCTGTCGAGGCCGTGGGTGCCGAGTTCGGCGCGGATGTGGATCGGGCCGTAGCCGCCGTTGACGCGGCTGCGGACCAGGCTTTCGGCGAAACGGGTGTCGTCCTGCCAACCGGCATCGGCAAGCTTGGCGACCGCGGCCTCGACCTCCACCGGATCCAGGCCGCGGGTCACCAGCTTGCGGGTCAGTTCCTGGCGCGAGTGCTCGCGCCGCACCAGCAGGGTCAGCGCGCGTTGGGTAGTGGTGGCCACCGGGCGCTGGCGCCGACGCCGCGACCCGCCGACTCCGTCCGGGCCAAACAGGCCGCCGGTGTCGCCACCGGGCAGGCCTTCATCGTCGGGCGCGTCGTCGGTCGACATTCAACCGGTTCAGGCGTCCGCGTCGCCGTCATCCTCGCCCGGCTTGGTCTCGGCGGGGACGAACTTCTCGCGCAGTGCGACTTCCAGCCGCTCGGCCAGCTCCGGGTTGTCCTTGAGGTACTGGCGGGCGTTCTCCTTGCCCTGGCCGATGCGCTCCTCGCCGATGCTGTACCAGGCGCCGGCCTTCTCGACCAGCTTGGCGTCCACACCCATGTCGATCAGCTCGCCCTCGCGGGAGATGCCCTGGCCGTACAGGATCTCGGTGATGACCTGCTTGAACGGCGGCGCCATCTTGTTCTTGACCACCTTGATCTTGGTCTGGTTGCCGATGATCTCGTCACCCTTCTTGATCGCGCCGATGCGGCGGATGTCGAGCCGGACCGAGGCATAGAACTTCAGCGCATTGCCGCCGGTGGTCACTTCCGGGCTCTGGCCGGGCATCATCTGGCCGATCTTCATGCGCAACTGGTTGATGAACACCACCAGGGTGTTGGAGCGCTTGATGTTGCCGGTCAGCTTGCGCAGCGCCTGGCTCATCAGGCGCGCCTGCAGGCCGGGCAATTGGTCGCCCATCTCGCCCTCGATCTCGGCGCGCGGGGTCAGTGCGGCGACCGAGTCGATCACCACGATGTCGACCGCGGCCGAACGTACCAGCATGTCGGCAATCTCCAGCGCCTGCTCGCCGGTATCGGGCTGCGACAGCAGCAGGTCGTCGACGTTGACCCCGAGCTTGGCGGCGTAGACCGGATCGAGCGCGTGTTCGGCGTCGATGAAGGCGGCGGTGCCGCCGGCCTTCTGGCACTGCGCGATCGCCTGCAGGGTCAGGGTGGTCTTGCCCGAGGACTCCGGGCCGTAGATCTCGACCACCCGGCCCTTCGGCAGGCCACCGATGCCGAGCGCGATGTCGAGCATCAGCGAGCCGGTGCCGATGACTTCCGCGGCCTCGACCACCCGGTCGCCCATGCGCATGACCGAGCCCTTGCCGAACTGCTTCTCGATCTGTCCCAGTGCGGCGGCCAGGGCGCGCTTCTTGTTCTCGTCCATCGTGGAATCCTCGGGTGGCGTCAATTGGTTGGGTGCAGCTTAGGCAGCGCCGGTCGCAGGGGTTGCGACAACGGCGATGGCTTCGAAACTAACGGGGTGGCGCGGGTGGGAGCCATCGGGACGCGCGCCGGCGAGGCGTCGGAAAACGTCGCGACGGCCGCCGGGGAAAACCCGGGGCCGGCGGGCGTCAATGACCACGCCGCACCAGCCCGCAATACAGGCCCTCGATCGCGAAATCCTGGTCGGGCAGCACTTCGATCGGGGCGTAGTCGGGATTGCGCGGCAGCAACCGGATCCGGTCCCTGGCGATCTTCAACAGCTTGACCGTGATCTCGTCGTCGATCCGGGCGACCACGATCTGCCCGGAACGCGCCTCGGGGGTGCGGTGCACGCCGATCAGGTCGCCATCGAAGATGCCCTCGTCGCGCATCGAATCGCCCTGCACTTTGAGCAGGTAGTCCGGCGACGGGAAGAAGATGTTGCGGTCGAGCAGGACGTAGTCGTCGGCCCCGGCATCGGCCCCGATCGGGGCGCCGGCGGCGACCCGGCCGAGGATCGGCAGGCGCAGCGCGTCGTCGAGTGTCGGCAGCGGCGTCTGGTCGGGCGCCCGGGTTTCCGATTCCGCCGACCCGGCCTGCGACTGCACCAGGCGGATGCCGCGGGCCTTGCCCGGCACCCGCAGGATCGCCCCGGCCTGTTCCAGCGCTTCGAGGTGGTACTGCGCCGCGCGGACGCCGGAGAACCCCATCGCGCGGGCGATCTCGGTCTGCGACGGCGGCATGCCGTCAACTGCGATGCGCTCGCCGATCAGGGCGAGGATGGCTTGCTGGGTTTCGGTCAGGGTGTTCATTAGTAGTAATACTACTAACAAAATTCAGCGGGGCGCAAGCCCCTGCCCCGACGGCTCAGGCGGCGAGGTCGAGCAACCCGTGCAGCGCCGCCGCGACGGTCTGCCGGCGTACCGCCTCGCGGTCGCCATCGAAGTGGAATACCAGCGCCGTCGGGTAGCCGCCGCGACGCTTCCAGGCGATCCAGACGGTGCCGACCGGCTTGTCCTCGATGCCGCCGCCGGGACCGGCGATGCCGGTGACCGCGACCGCGAGGCTGGCGCCGGAATGCACCAGCGCCCCGGACACCATTTCAATCACGGTCTCGCGACTGACCGCGCCGTGTTGTTCCAGGGTGGCCGGCTGGACCCCGAGCAACGCCTGCTTGGCTTCGTAGCTGTAGGCGGCCATGCCGCTTTCGAACCAGTCCGAGGCCCCGGCGATATCGGTGAGGGTCTTGGCGATCCAGCCGCCGGTGCAGCTCTCGGCGGTGACCAGTCGATGGTAGTGCTTGCGGGCCGCCTCGCCGACTTGTTCGGCGAGGCGCTGGAGGGCGGCGTCGGATGCGTCTCTGCTCATGGGCGGACTATACCCGGCGTCCGCGGGTCTGTAGGAGGGCTTCAGCCGCGATCTGGAGTCGGTGCGCACGACCAAGCATCAGATCGCGGCTGAAGCCGCTCCTACAAAGGCCCGCAGGGTCAGGTCGCAGCCGTCCGTCAGTAGCGCACCCGCATGGTCACGCCGTAGGTGCGCGGCGCGCCGGGGAAGGCGTTCCACGCGCCGGCCTGCAATGGCGCGTCGAAGCCGACCTGGATGTACTCCTCGTCGGTCAGGTTCTCCGCCCACAACTCCAACATCCAGCCCTGGTCGCGGGCGCCGATGCCGATACGCGCATTGGCAACTGTGTAGGCGTCCTGCGCCTTCTGCGGATCGAGGTCGGAACCGGTGTTGAAGTCGGAGGTGTACTTGGCGCCGATGTTGAAACGGCCCATCAGGTTGCTGCCGATGTCCTGCTCGTAGGTCAACGAACCGGTGGCCGACCACAACGGCGCGAAGCTGGCGTGGTTGCCCGGCAGCAGGAACAGGTCGGCATCCGGCAGCGGGTCGTCGCCGTACTGGGTGTCGGCATACATCACCCCGCCCTGCAGCAACAGCCCGTCGAAGCCGGTCTGCCAGATCGCCTCGGCGTCGATGCCCTGCGACACCACTTCCGGGATCGCCCGCACCACGAAGCTGGTGCCGAGGAAACTGTTGAGCTGGAAGTCGGTATAGGTCTGGTGGAACAAGGTGGCGTTCAGCAGCAGGTTGCCGTCGGCCCAGGTGGTGCGCGCGCCCAGCTCGTAGCTGTCGACGAACTCGCCCGGGAACGAGGTGTCGTCGACCGGGGCGATGCCGGCGGTGCCGCTGGACAGGCCGTTGGACGACTGCACCCGGTCGAGGTTGAAGCCGCCGGCCTTGTAGCCGCGCGCGGCCGACAGGTAGGTCATCACCTGCTCGTTCCAGCGATAGGCAGCCTTTAGCGTGCCCGACCACTCGGTTTCCTCGCGTTCCTGATGGGTGACCCGGCCGTTGTGCAGCGCGTTCGCCCACGGCAGGCACATGAAACCGGCGACCTGCCTCGCTGCACCCGGGCTGCCATCAGGCCTGTCAGCCAGGACTCCGGCCAAAATGGCAGCTTGGGTCTCAGGCGGGAGGCTGCCAAAACCGTTGATCCGCCCCGCGACTGCGCCACCCACGCGAGCGGCCGGATTGGCCAGCACCGAGCCGCAGCCGACGCCGCCATTGGGATTGCTGTAGATCGCATCGAGGGTCTTGTCCTCGCGGGTCGCGCGCAGGCCCAGGGTCAGGTCGAGCGCGTCGGTGGCGTGCCAGGTGTTGTTGGTGAACAGCGCCAGACTGCGCGAGCTCTGCTCGTAGGTATCGAGCGCACCAAGCCCGGCGAAATTGGTACCGAACGGTTGCCCGCTGACCTGCGACATGAACAACGCCGGATTGGACTGGTCGACGGTCAATCCCGTCGGCGCCAGGCCGGCAGCGATCGCACCAAGCACCTGGCTGCCGACCAGCGTCGACAGATACGGCTCGTAGGCCGCACCGATGCGGTAGGAGTCGTGGCGATCGAGATCCTCGTCGGCGTAGAACATCCCGACCATCCAGTCGACACTGTCGGTCGCGCCGGTCAGGCGGAACTCCTGGCTGAAGGTCTCGAAGCCGGTGAACGACTCGTCCGGATCGGCCTCGCGGTACAGCACGTCGGCAGCGCTGAAGTCGAAATCCAGGCCGTTGATCGCGTCCCAGTCGCGAAACGCGGTGATCGAGGTCAGCTCGGCATCGCGGAACCACGGCGTGAGCCAGTTGACCTCGGCCGAGACGCCCTTGTCCTTGATGTCCTGCTCGGTGCTGCGGTTGCTGTAGGCCACCCGCGCGAACGGGTCGACGGTCGGGCCGACGCCCTCGCCGCCGGCCAGCGCGTTGATCACCTGCTGCGGCGCGTTGAACGGCAACCCCGGGGTGTTCTCGCGGGCGATGGTGACGCCGGTGCAGCAGTTCTCCTCGCGGCTGGTGAAATCGGCGATGAAGTTGATATCGAGGTTGTCGGTCGGTTCGACCAGCAACTGCCCGCGCAACGAGTGGAAGTTCTGGTCGTAGTCCTCGGTCTCCTCGCGCGGGCCGGCGCCGGTGCGCACCTCCATGAAACCGTCGCGCTTGCGCTTGGCCGCGTAGATGCTGAAGGCGGCGTTGTCGCTGATCGGCGTGTTGAGCGAGGCGGAGGCACCGAGTGCGTTGTAGTTGCCGACGGTCAGCTCGCCCTCGACCTCGGTGGTGTAGTGCGGACGACGGGTAATCACGTTGATCACGCCGGCCGAGGTGTTCTTGCCGAACACCGTACCCTGCGGCCCCTTCAACACCTCGATCCGCTGGATCTGGCCGAGGTCGCCGAAACCGACGCCGTTGCGTGGCCGGTACACGCCGTCGATCATTACCCCGACCGACGACTCCAGCCCCGGGTTGTCGCCGACGGTGCCGATGCCACGGATGCGCGCGGTGGTCTGCACCGCGCTCTGGGTGCTGGTGACGGTCAGGCCCGGGACCAGCAACTGCAGGTCCTTGATGTCACGCACGCCGGTGTCCTGCAGCAACTGCTCGGGCAGCACGGTGATCGCGATCGGCACGTCCTGCAGCGCCTCCTCGCGCTTTTGCGCGGTGACGGTAATGCCGGCCAGCGTGGTCGTCTCCTGCTCGTCCTCGCCCGCCTGGACGACGCCCGGTGCTTGCTGTGCCTCCTGCCGCTCCTGCGCGCCGAGCTGCCCCGTGCCGGCGGCGAGTCCCGCTGCCACTGCCAAGACCAGTACGTTCCGATTCAATCCGCTCGAACCCATTGCGACTCTCCCCAGAGTTGTGCGCAAAACGTGGCAAGGACTGCCGTCGAACCCCTGTTGAACCCCTGCGCGGAGCCTGTCCGCAGCCGCCCGGATTGGGACGGCTGACACAGAAGCTACACGGTGGCGTATGGCGGTGCATGCGGCGCTGCAACAGTCCCGGGGGACACGTGGCGGCTGGCATACTGTGGGCATCGAGCGGCCCGCCCGCCCCGTTTCTTTCCCGACCCAGAATCCGTGCCCCAGCCCAGCCCCGCTGCAACCGCCCGCGACACCGACGCGCACACGCCCCTCATGCGCCAGTTCTTCGCCGCCAAGGCGGAGCATCCGGACGTGTTGCTGTTCTTCCGCATGGGCGACTTCTACGAGCTGTTCTACGACGACGCCCGCAAGGCGGCGAAGCTGCTCGACATCACCCTGACCCAGCGCGGCAACTCGGCTGGCCAGCCGATCCCGATGGCGGGGGTGCCTCACCATGCCGCCGAGGGTTATCTGGCGCGGTTGGTGGCGCTGGGCGAGTCGGTCGCGATCTGCGAGCAGATCGGCGATCCGGCGGCGAGCAAGGGCCTGGTCGAACGCAAGGTGGTGCGCATCGTCACTCCCGGCACCGTCACCGACGAGGCGCTGTTGAGCGAACGCCGCGACACCCTGCTGCTGGCGGTATCGCGCAACAAGATCGGGTTCGGGCTGGCGTGGGCGGATCTGGCCGGCGGCCGCTTCCTGGTCAACGAGGTCGCCAGCGAGGACGCGCTGGAAGCCGAACTGGCGCGACTGGAGCCGGCCGAAATCCTGTGTGCCGACGAGGACGGCTGGCCGCCATTCGTGGTCGAACGCAACGGTCTGCGCCGACGCGCGCCGTGGCTGTTCGACGCCGACAGCGGCCGCCGCCAGCTGCTGAAATTCTTTGGCCTGCACGACCTGTCCGGCTTCGGCCTGGATGACCGGCCGCTGGCGATCTCCGCCGCCGCCGCCCTGCTCGGCTATGTCGAGGAAACCCAGAAACAGCGTCTGCCGCATCTGACCGCGATCGCGGTCGAGTCCGGCGACGGCGCGATCGCGATGAACGCCGCGACCCGCCGCCACCTCGAACTCGACACTCGCGTCGACGGCGACACCCGCCACACCCTGCTCGGCGTGCTCGACTCCACCGTGACCCCGATGGGCGGCCGCCTGCTGCGGCGCTGGCTGCACCGCCCGCTGCGCGACCGCCCCACCCTGCGCCGCCGCCACCAGGCGGTCGAAACCCTGCTCGAGTCGACCACCGGCGACGAGTTGCGCAAGCAGTTCCGCGCACTCGGAGACGCCGAACGCATCCTCACCCGCATCGCCCTGTGCAGCGCCCGGCCGCGCGACCTGTCGACCTTGCGCGACGGCCTCGGCCTGCTGCCGGCACTGCGCGACCTGTTGCGCCCGCTCGACTCGCCGCGACTCGACGAACTGGCCGCGGAACTGGGCGAGCACGACGAGCACGCCCACCTGCTGCGTTCGGCGATTGTCGAGCAGCCGCCGCTGCTGGCCCGCGACGGCGGCGTGTTCGCCGAGGGCTACGACGCCGAACTCGACGAGCTGCGCACGCTGTCCTCGACCGCCGACCAGTTCCTGGTCGACCTGGAAGCCCGCGAGCGCGAGGCCAGCGGCATCGCCACGCTGAAGGTCGGCTACAACCGCGTGCACGGCTACTACCTCGAAGTGAGCAAGGCCCATGCGGCCAAGGCCCCGACCCACTACAGCCGCCGCCAGACCCTGACCAACGCCGAGCGCTACATCACCGAGGAACTCAAACAGTTCGAGGACAAGGTGCTGTCGGCGCGCGAGCGTGCCCTCGCGCGGGAACGTTTGTTGTACGAACAGTTGCTCGACATCCTCGGCGAACGATTGGAACCGCTGAAGCGTTGCGCCGCCGCGCTGGCCGAACTCGACGTGCTGGCCGGCCTGGCCGAGCGCGCGCAGGCGCTGGACTGGTCGCGGCCGCAGTTGTCCGACGACCCCGGCATCGACATCGAACGCGGCCGTCATCCGGTGGTCGAGGCGGTGCGCCGCGAGCCGTTCGAGCCCAACGACCTGCACCTGCACGAAGACCGCCGGATGCTGGTGATCACCGGCCCCAACATGGGCGGCAAGAGCACCTACATGCGGCAGAACGCGCTGATCGTGCTGCTCGCCCACATCGGCAGTTTCGTGCCGGCGTCGCGCGCGGTGATCGGCCCGGTCGACCGCATCCTGACCCGCATCGGCGCCGGCGACGACCTCGCCCGTGGCCAGTCGACCTTCATGGTCGAGATGAGCGAGACCAGCTACATCCTGCACCACGCGACCAGCGAGTCACTGGTGCTGATGGACGAGATCGGCCGCGGCACCTCGACCTATGACGGCTTGGCGCTGGCCGAGGCCTGCGCGCGGCATCTGGCGGAGACGAACCGCGCCTACACCCTGTTCGCGACCCACTATTTCGAACTGACCACGCTGGCCGGCGAACCCAACAACAGCGGGGGCAGCGGCATCGCCAACGTCCACCTCGACGCGGTCGAGCATCACGACAAGGAACGCGGCGACACCCTGGTGTTCATGCACGCGGTCAAGGACGGCCCGGCCGATCGCAGCTTCGGCCTGCAGGTCGCAGCGCTGGCGGGCCTGCCGCGGTCGGTGGTCAAGCAGGCGCGTGGCCGGCTGGCCGAACTCGAGCAACACAGCCGCGATGCACCGAAGCCGTCGATGGCCGCCGCCGCGCTGGAGCAGCCACAGCAGATCGGATTGTTTGCGCCGGCCTCGGCAGCGCTCGAAGCCCTGGCCTCGATCGACCCCGACGAGTTGACCCCGAAGCAGGCGCTGGAGGCGCTGTACCGATTGAAATCGCTTGGTTGACCAGCTCGTGGCTGGAGCTGTTGTAGGAGCGGCTTCAGCCGCGATCGTGGAATCGTCCACTCGGACCGGGAATCCGATCGCGGCTGAAGCCGCTCCTACATAAAGCATCGGCTGGCATGACCTTCAGGGGGGACACACACGTTGCCTAAGTTGATGACGCCACATCACCCAAAAGGATGGCCAATGCGTGCTTCCCTGCCCGCGCTCACCGCGACGATTGCGTTCCTGGCCATCCCGGCGCTGGCCCAAGATGACGCCACCGCACTCGACCCGGTGGTCGTGACCGCGACCCGGACGCCCGACGACGCCCTGCTCGTCCCCGCCGCGATCGATGTCATCGACGCCGACGAAATCGGTCGCGCGCAACCGAAGATCGACCTGTCCGAATCCCTGCATCGGGTCCCCGGCGTGGTCGCCCGCGACCGCCAGAACTACGCGCAGGACCTGCAGATCTCGATCCGCGGCTTCGGTGCGCGGGCCACGTTCGGCGTGCGCGGCGTGCGCTTGTACACCGACGGCATCCCCGCCACGATGCCCGACGGCCAGGGCCAGGTCTCGCATTTCCCGTTGGAATCGGCCGGGCGGATCGAAGTGCTGCGCGGGCCGTTCTCGGCGCTGTACGGCAACGCCTCGGGCGGGATCATCTCGTTGTTCACCGCCGCCGCACCGGACGCGCCACTGCTCCGGGCCGGGGTCGTCGCCGGTGATGACGGCCTGTGGCGTTCCTCGCTGTCGTTCCATGCGCCCTGGGGTGAACGTGAACCAGGTGAACGTGAACCAGGCGATCGCGAACCGAGCCAGCCCGCCGACGGCGACTTCCTGCTCGACCTGGTCGATATCGACTCCGACGGCTACCGCGAGCATAGCGCCGCGCGACGCCGCAGCGGCCAGGCCCTGTTGCGCGGCAGCCTCGCCGGCGACGGCCGCTACACCCTGCTGCTCAACAGCCTCGACCTGCAGGCCCAGGATCCGCAGGGCCTGACCGCGGAACAGTTGCAGGGGGACCGTCGCGCCGCCAGCGACGGCGCGCTGGCGTTCGACATCGACAAGTCGGTCCGCCAGCACCAGCTCGGCGCGCGGATCGACCAGCCGCTGTCGACCGACCATTCGCTGTCGCTGACCGTGCATGGCGGCAACCGCCAGACCGCGCAGATCCTGTCGGTGCCGGTGGCGGTTCAGCGCCAGAACCCGCTGCACAACGGCGGCGTCATCGACCTGGATCGCGACTATTTCGGCATCGACGGCCGCTGGCGCTGGTCGACGCAGTTGTGGGATCGACCATTCGCCGTAACCACCGGGATCGAATACGCGGTCGCCGACGAGCAACGTTTGGGCTTCGAGAACTTCATCGGCGAGCGTCTTGGCGTCGTCGGCGCGTTGCGACGCGACGAGCGCAACCGGGTCACCGGCCGCGACGTCTACGTGCAGGCCGACTGGGAGCCGGCCGAGCGTTGGCGGGTCAACGTCGGCGCGCGACGCAGCCAGGTGCGGTTCCGCTCGCAGGACCGCTTCGTCACCGATATCAATCCCGACGACAGCGGCCAGCTGGAATACTCGCGCACCTCGCCGGTGGCCGGCGTGCTATTCCGCGCCACCGACTGGCTCAGCGTGTACGCCAACGCCGGCGGCGGCTTCGAAACCCCGACGTTCTCCGAGCTGGCCTACCGCAGCGACGGCCTCGGCGGCCTCAACGACACCCTGCGGCCCGCGCGCAGCCGCAACCACGAACTCGGCCTGCGCGCGCGCCGCGAGCGCCTGCAGTACTCCGCCGCGTTGTTCCAAAGCCGCACCGAGGACGAGCTGGTGGTCGTCGCCAACGACGGTGGCCGCAGCATCTACGACAACGCGGGCGCCTCGCGGCGACGCGGCCTCGAACTCGCGGCCTCGGGCGCGCTGTCGCCTCGCTGGCACCTCGCCGGCAGCTACACCTTCCTCGACGCCCGCTACCTGAGCGACTTCGCCGTCTGCGCGCAGCCGCCCTGCACGCAGGAGGACCGCCTGATCGAAGCCGGCCGCCACATCCCCGGCCTGTCGCGCCACTTCGCCTGGGCCGAGCTGCGCTGGAGCCCGGGCGCAGGCACCGACATCCTGCTCGATGGCCGTTTCGTCGATCGCGTCTACGTCGACGACGGCAACACCGAGGCCGCGCCCGCATACACGCGCTTCGACCTCGCCGCCGAGCGTCGCTTCGACGCCGGCGGGCTGGAATGGCGCGGCTTCGTCCGCATCAACAACCTGTTCGACCGCGACATCATCGGTTCGGTCATCGTCAACTCCGGTGGTGGCCGCTATTACGAGCCCGCGCCGGGCCGCAACTGGCTGGTCGGGCTCAGCGCCGGCCGCTCGTTCGACTAGGCGCGATCCCGGTGCCGGTTTGGCGCTAGGATCGGAGCTTCCCCATCAACGGACGGAATCGCCATGGCCAACTCCCTGACCAACGACCTGATGCACCAGTTACAAGGCCAGCCGCTGCAGCAGATGAGCCAGCAGCTCGGGCTGGAACCCGGGGAGACCGCCAACGCGGTGTCGGCCGCGCTGCCACTGCTGATGGGCGCGCTCGGCCGCAACGCCAGCCAGCCACAGGGCGCACAGGCGCTGTTCGGCGCGTTGCAGAAGGACCATGCAGGCCTCGATATCGGCAGCGTTCTGGGCTCGGTCATGGGCGGCGGCGGACAGGGCGGCAACATCCTCGGCCACGTGTTCGGTGCGCGCGAGCAGACCGCCGCGCAGGGCCTGGGCGCCGCAACGGGAATGGGCGGTGATCGGGCGAATGCACTGCTGAAAATGCTCGCGCCGATCGTCATGGCCTACCTGGCCAAGCGCGTGCTCGGCGGCGGCGGTGCCGACGCAACCCCGCAGGCGCTTGGAAACGTGCTGGGACAGGAACAGCAGCAGATCCGCCAGCAGGGCGGCCTCGGCGGCGGCCTGTTGGGCGCGGTGCTGGACCGCGACGGCGACGGCGATGCCGACGTCTCCGACCTGCTCAAGCTCGGCGGTTCGATCTTCACCGGCGGGCGCTGACACCCGAGACGCCCGGACGGTTCTTTCGGGCGTCCGCTCAGGACGCGTCGATATCGCCCAACGCCCGGATCAGCCGGCGGGCGCGCTTGTCGGGCTTGGTTTCGGGGGGGCGGTAGCCAGCCCGCTCGGCGGCACGCAGCGCACGGATGCGTTCGCGCTCGTTGCGCGAGGCTTCCGACTCCTCGTACAACGTCCGGGCCACGCTGGCCGGGCCGCGCTTGTCGGCGAGCGCCAGCACCTTGACTTCGAACGTCTCCTCGCCCCGGCCGATGCGCAGCGCGTTGCCGATCCGCAGCGTCCGCGACGCCTTGGCGCGCTGGCCATCGACCTCGACCTTGCCGGTCTCGATCGCGTGCTTGGCGAGCGCACGGGTCTTGTAGAACCGCGCGGCCCACAGCCACAGGTCGAGGCGCACGGTTGCGGTGATATCAAGTTCGATCATGGGGCATCCACAAACGCAAACGGCCGCCCGGGGGCGGCCGTCGTTGCGCGTCGGCGCGGCGAATTACTTCGCGGCGGCGGCGTCGGCCTTGGCCTTGGCGTAAGCGGCCAAGTCTTCCTTGATGCGCGCCTTCTTGCCTTCCAGGCCACGCAGGTAATAGAGCTTGCCGGCGCGAACCTTGCCGCGGCGCTTGACCTCGACCGAGTCGATGATCGCGCTGTGGCTCTGGAACACGCGCTCGACGCCGAAGCCGTGCGAGATCTTGCGCACGGTGAAAGCTGAGTTCAGGCCGGCGTTCTTCATCGCGATGACCACGCCTTCATAGGCTTGGACGCGCTCGCGGTTGCCTTCCTTGACCTTGACGTTGACGACGACGGTGTCGCCCGGGCTGAAGTCGGGCAGCTGGCGCTGGACCTGTTCGGACTCGAAGTTCTGCAGCAGCGTGTTGAGCGAAGGCTTGTTCATGATCTTGGACCTGGTTGGATGGCCTTTGCGGCCTGCCTGTTGGATTCGTTGTAGCGCGAGTGCACGTGGACCCGCGTCTGGCATCGGTGAAGCAAAGCTGTAGCTAAGCGGCGAATTATAGCGACAATTCCGCCTGGAACGCCACCCGAGCGGGGGATGGCGTCAACCCTGCCCCGCCCGCCAATCGTCAAGCCATTTGCGGTCGGCCTTCGACAGCTCTGCCTCGTCCAGCAGGTCCGGGCGCCGCTGCGCCGTCCGCGCCAGCGACTGCTGGCGGCGCCAGCGGGCGATCTCGGCGTGGTTGCCGGACATCAGCACCGGCGGCACCGTTCCCAACTCGTGTTCGAGCGGGCGGGTGTAGTGCGGGCAGTCCAGCAGGCCATCCTCGAAACTGTCCTGGGTGGCCGACTCGGCATGGTTGAGCGCGCCCTCCTGCAACCGCGCGATGGCGTCGACCAGCACCGCCGCGGCCAATTCGCCGCCGGACAGAACGTAGTCGCCGATCGATATCTCCTCGTCGACCTCGGCCGCGATCAGGCGCTCGTCGATGCCCTCGTAGCGGCCGCACAGCAGCAGCAGGCGCTCGTGGGCGGCCAACTCGCGCACCTTGGCCTGGGTCAGCGGCGTGCCTTGCGGGCTGAGGTAGATGGTCCGGCTCGGCGCCGGGCCGGCCGCGCGGGCGGCCTGGAGGCTGGCGCGCAGCGGGTCGACCAGCATCACCATGCCGGGGCCACCGCCGAACGGACGGTCATCGACCCGGCGATAGCTGCCCTCGGCGTAGTCGCGCGGATTCCAGCCGTACAGCGACAGCAGACCGCGCTCGGCCGCCCGCCCGGTCACGCCAAACGCGGCGCACTGGGCGATGAACTCGGGGAACAGGCTGATGACGTCGATACGCATGGTCGTCGCCGGCCCGCTAGAAGTCGGGGTCCCAGTCGACCGTGACCAGCCCGGCGTCGAGGTCGATCGCGGTGACGTACTGCGGCTGGACGAACGGAATCATGCGTTCGCGCTCGTCGTCGCGGGCGACCAGCACGTCGTTGGCGCCGGTCGAGAACAGGTGCGAGACGGTGCCAAGGGTGATGCCGTCGACGGTGACCACGCGCAGTCCCTCAAGGTCCGCCCAGTAGAACTCGCCGGGCCTGGCCGGCGGCAGGGCGTCACGGGGAACGTGGATCTCCAGGCCTTGCAGGGCCTCGGCGGCGGTGCGGTCGGCGACGTCGGGAAACGTCGCGACCACGTGCTTGCCGGTCTCGCGGCCACGTACGCCGCTGATCTCGCGCTCATTCCCGTGCGCGTCGCGCAAGGTCCACGGCTGGTAGCGGAAGATCGCGTCGCGCGGCTCGGTCCAGGACTCGAGCTTGACCTCGCCACGCAAGCCAACGGCGCCTGCAACCTTGCCGAGAAGGATGCGGCGCCCTGGATCGTTCATGTCATTCGGCCGCGCGCGGGGCGCGGCCTGCAGGTCAGGCGGCGGTCGCCGGCGCGTCGGCCGACTTCAGCGCTTCCTTGTACAGCACGGCGACCTTGTCGGTCAGCTGCGCGCCGTGGCCCAGCCAGTGCTGGACGCGCTCGGTGTTCAGCTCGACGCGCTTCTCGGCGCCGGCGGCCACCGGGTTGTAGAAACCGACGCGCTCGATGTTGCGGCCGTCGCGGGCGCTGCGGCTGTCGGTGACGATGATGTGGTAGAAGGGACGCTTCTTGGCGCCGCCGCGGGTCAGTCGAATCTTGACCATGGTCGTTGTGTCCTGTGGAGCCCAGTCGCCGGAATGGCGAGGTAAGCCGCCGAGTATAAGGCACTTTTCCAGGCATTTGTAGGAGCGGCTTCAGCCGCGATCTGGAGTCGGCGCGAGCGAACGATTATCCGATCGCGGCTGAAGCCGCTCCTACAGGAGATTTCTAGAACGGCATGCCGCCGCGACCGCCCATCATCCCCTTCATGCCGCGCATCATGCCCTTCATGCCGCCACGGCCGAGTTTGCCCATCATCTTTTCCATCTGCTGGTACTGCTTCATCAGCTTGTTGACGTCGGCCGGGGTCATGCCCGAGCCAGCCGCAATACGCTTGCGCCGCGAGCCGTTCAGCAACGCCGGGTTGCGGCGCTCCTTCTTGGTCATCGAGTTGATGATCGCGACCAGCCGCGGCACTTCCTTGCCGGTCACCTGCGCCTTCACCGAGTCCGGGATCTGGCCCATGCCCGGCAGCTTGTCCATCAGGCCGCTGATGCCGCCCATGTTCTGCATCTGCTCGAGCTGGTCCTTCATGTCGTTGAGGTCGAACTTCTTGCCCTTGGCGACCTTCGCCGCGAGCTTGGCGGCCTTGTCCTGGTCGACCTGGTGCTCGACCTGCTCGACCAGCGACAGCACGTCGCCCATGTCGAGGATGCGGCTGGCGACGCGCTCGGGGTGGAATACGTCCAATCCGTCGGGCTTCTCGCTGACGCCGATGAACTTGATCGGCTTGCCAGTCACGTAGCGCACCGACAGCGCTGCACCGCCACGGGCGTCGCCGTCGGTCTTGGTCAGCACCACGCCGGTCAGCGGCAGCGCCTCGCCGAACGCCTTGGCGGTGACCGCGGCGTCCTGGCCGGTCATCGAGTCGACCACGAACAGGGTCTCGGCCGGGTTGACGGCTGCGTGCAGCGTCTTGATCTCGGCCATCATCGCCTCGTCGATCGCGAGGCGGCCGGCGGTGTCGACGATCAGCACGTCGGCGAACGACTTGCGGGCGTCGTCGATCGCGGCGCGGACGATCGCTTCGGGCTTCTGGTCGGCCTGCGACGGGAAGAACAGCACGTCGACTTGCTCGGCCAGCGTTTTCAGTTGCTCGATCGCGGCCGGGCGGTAGACGTCGGCCGACACCACCATCACTTTCTTCTTGCGCTTGTCCTTGAGGTGCTTGGCGAGCTTGGCCACGGTGGTGGTCTTGCCCGCGCCCTGCAGGCCGGCCATCAGGATCACCGCCGGCGCCGGCACGTTGAGGTTGAGGTCGCTGGCCTGCGCGCCCATGACCGCGGTCATCTCGTCGCGCACGATCTTGATCAGGGCCTGGCCCGGGGTCAGCGACTTCAGCACCTCCTGGCCGACCGCGCGGACCTTGATCCGCTCGACCATCGCCTGCACCACCGGCAACGCGACGTCGGCTTCGAGCAAGGCGATGCGGACTTCGCGCAGCGCTTCCCGGATGTTCTCCTCGGACAGGCGGCCACGGCCACGCAGGCGCTCGATGGTGCCGGACAGGCGCTGGGTCAGGGATTCGAACATGGGGACGGGGACCTGCGGAGCTTGGAAAAATCGGTTGCGAAGTATAGCCTGCGCGGGTTCCGCGGCGTCCGGGCACGGGCCCTTGTAGGAGCGGCTTCAGCCGCGATCTGGAATCGGCGCAGGCGAACGATTCCAGAT
>JBOHYB010000028.1:0-49958 GCA_050737695.1 Lysobacter sp.
CAACGAGGAGCGGCCGAAGAAGGCGTTGGGCGGACTGACACCGAGCGCCTACGCGAAGCAACTGGCATCCACTACCATCAACCCCGGACTCTAAATCACCCCGCTACTGAAAGCGGGGGGACGTCGGTTTTTATTGAGATCACAGCATCACCGAATTAGTGGGCTCGGCTCCAAGCGTCAGCGTGCATTGACCGACACGGCTTCGCCCCAACCCAGCGCCGGGCCCACGCTGAAAACGTGGACCCGGCTCTCTTGGGACCGATCCAAAATCCGTCAATGCGCCGTGCCGCCCGGTCGCCGACTCTGGTTCTGGTTCTGGTTCTGACTTGCGGGTGTGTCGGTGCCGCCGCTGATGTCACGCTGGGTCGACGGCCCGTCGTACGATCCCGCCGATTGCACCTTGATGCGGTTTTCGACATTGCGCACGCCGGCGCAGCCATCGGCAAGATCCTCGGCACGATGCTTCATCCAACGCTGCGGGACGCTGCCTTCCAGCGTGGCCGCGCCGTCGGCGATCCTGACTTCCAGTTCGCTGGCGTCGATGTCGTGGTCCCGGGTCAGGCGCTCGCACAGATCCTCGTTGATGCGCTCGTCGGAGCGCTTGTAGTTCTTTGGACCCATACCGCTGTAGTTCTGCCGGCCGAGGCCGGAATGACCCAGTTGGGTATCGGCCGGCGATACGAACGAGGTGCCGCGATAGCTGTCGCTGCCGGCATAGCGATCCTGTTCGGGGCTGCCGTAGCCCGAACTGCGTCCGTAGCCTTCGCCGGCCTCGCGGCCACCGTAGCTACCATACTCATGTGAGCCCTGCGACGACCCCGCCTCGGGGTTGCGGTAGCCAGCATGAGCCTCCTGGCGCTGCGCGCCGGCACGGTCCTGTCGCGGAAGGCCGTACTGGAACTGATCGGATCGGTCCTGCCCCCAGCCGCCCTGCCCGCGCCTGCCGGACCGGTCTCCGTCGTCCCAGCTATACGTTTGGCCGCGTGATGCGGCCTCGCCCCGGCGGGTTTCCTCGTAGCCGCGCTCAAACCGCGTTCCGTACTCGCGCTCCATTCCTTGCTGGCCGCGGCCGTAGTCTCGCGCGCCCCGTTCTTCGGCCATGTGCGACTGCTGGGCACCTTGCCCTTGGGCCCGTCCGTCTCGGGGCGTCGGGTTGGCTGCCGGGTTGCCGGGCCGGTATTCGTCATTGCGATCGGTCATCTCGTTTCTCCTGTCGGTAAGCCACGCACGACCCGCTTGCACGCATCGCGCACCCATCTGCAGGACGTCCTGCGCCACTGCCTTCAAATCGCTTCCCACGTCGTTGCTTCGCATCGCCTGTCCTCCTTCCGTTGCGTTTTGTCGATGGCTCAACTGGGATGGCGCAATTCGCATGCCAATGTTCCGGCGCGTCTTTAAAGGGGCGAAGGTTCGCGATGCCAGATGAAAATTCGTACAGGGGGAAATTTTTTCCGTGATGGCCGCGTCAAGCCGACCGCTTTCGATCGGTCGTCGTGTCAAGGCGTCAAGACCACCCTGCAGTCCTCCCGACTGCTCATCCAGAATGATCGAGACGCGATTTCACGTCGCTTTAGCTGGCTCCACCGCACGATGTGTCCATCCGCGAACAACTCCGGTCCGATGCGGAAGGGAACGAACATGGCTGTCACGACCAACCTGGACCTGATGCACGGAGCGCCGCCGGCATTCGTCGATGTCGAAGGCGAAATCGACTTCTGGCAACGGGCGTATCGTGACCACCCGGCGTTCAGCCCGCGCAGGAACTTCACCGACTACGAGCCTGCCTTGCGGATCGGCATCGAGGCCTTCATCCAGGATCCGGCACGCACCTTCGAGGAATGCCGCGATGCGCTCGAAGACGCCTACGAAGCATGTCCCGGAATCCATCGGATCCACTGGGACGAAGCCGGGTCCGCTGCCGCGGCAGCCTGGCACAGATTGGTTCGTCGTCACCGGACTTCCGCCGCGCCAGCGGTTCGCGCAACGCCTGGAATGCCCCTCGAAACCGCTATCGCGAGCTGACCACCAGCAGGGATCGATCATGGCCAACACGTTCGAAGTGGGCGACCACGTCAAGTGGAATTCGGAAGCGGGCCACGTCTCCGGCACGATCATCAAGGTTCACAAGCGCGACTTCGATTACAAGGGTCATCGCCATCGCGCCACTTCGGATGAGCCCCAATACGAGATCAAGAGCGACAAGACCAACCACGTCGCCGCGCACCGTGGTGCAGTGCTGAAGAAGGCGCGCGGCAAGGTCGACTAGCTGTGACCTCTCAGTAGGTTGTTCATCCGGTCGCGCACAGCGCCAATGGAACGTTGGGGTTTCGCATCGCGGTTTCCTCGCAGCATCGAAACGCGCGCCAAGTCGTTGATAATGGGGGAATGTCTTTGCCCGAAACGTTGCTGGACGGGTTCCATCCCGCCGTCGCCGGATGGTTCGCCCGCACCTTCCCGGCGCCCACCGAGGCGCAGGTCCTGGCGTGGCCTTCGATCCGCTCCGGACGCCACACGCTGGTGGCGGCGCCGACCGGTTCGGGCAAGACGCTGACCGCGTTCATGGCCGCGATCGACAGGCTGGTCCGCGAGGGCCTGGCGGCCGGCGGCGAGTTGCCCGACGAGACCACCGTGGTCTACGTGTCGCCGCTGAAGGCGCTGTCCAACGACATCCATCTCAACCTCGAGGCGCCGCTCGCCGGCATCCGCGCCGAACTGGCGCGACTGGGCCTGCCCGATGTCGCGATCCGGACGGCAGTGCGCACCGGCGACACCTCGCAGGCCGAGCGCAACCGGATATGGAAACAGCCGCCGCACATCCTGGTGACGACGCCGGAGTCGCTGTACGTGCTGCTCGGCTCGGCGTCCGGCCGGCGGATGCTGGCGAGCACCCGTTCGGTGATCGTCGACGAAATCCATTCGGTCGCCGCGTCCAAGCGCGGCAGCCACCTGGCGCTGACGCTGGAACGGTTGGAGGCGTTGTGTGGGCGTCGGATGACGCGCATCGGCCTGTCGGCGACGCAGAAACCGATCGACGAGGTCGCGCACTTCCTGGTCGGCACCGCGGCGGTCGCCGGACACGGCACGCCCGATTGCGAGATCGTCGACATCGGCTACACCCGCCAACGCGACATCGCGCTGGAAGTGCCGCCGGTGCCGTTGCAGGCGGTGATGTCGAACGAGCAATGGGAACTGGTGTACACGCGGCTCGCGCAGATGGTGGAGCAGCACCGGACCACGCTGGTGTTCGTCAACACGCGGCGGATGGCCGAGCGCGCGGCCCGCCATCTGGCAGAGCGGCTCGGCAAGGAGGTCGTCGCTGCACACCACGGCAGCCTTGCGAAGGAGCTGCGGCTGGACGCCGAGCAGCGCCTGAAGCGCGGCGAGTTGCGGGTGCTGGTGGCGACCGCGTCGCTGGAGCTCGGCATCGATATCGGCAACGTCGACCTGGTCTGCCAACTCGGTTCGCCCCGGTCGATCGCGGCTTTCCTGCAGCGCGTCGGCCGATCCGGCCACCATGTCGGCGGCGTGCCGAAGGGCCGGTTGTTCCCACAGTCGCGCGACGACCTGGTCGAGTCGGCCGCCCTGCTCGACTGCGTGCGCCGGGGCGAACTCGACGCACTGGAGATCCCGCCCGCGCCGCTGGACGTGTTGGCGCAGCAGATCGTTGCCGAGGTCGGTGCCACCGAATGGGAAGAGGACGCCCTGTTCGACTTGGTGCGCCGCGCATGGCCGTACGCGCAGCTGCCGCGTGGCGAGTTCGACGCCATCGTGCGGATGCTCGCCGACGGCTTCACCACCCGTCGCGGCCCGCGTGCCGGTTACCTGCATCGCGATGCCGTCCACCGTCGCCTGTGCGGTCGCAAGAATGCGCGCATGACCGCGCTGATGTCGGGCGGCACCATTCCCGACACCGCCGACTATGCGGTGATCCTGGAGCCGCAGGCGATCCCGATCGGCAACGTCAACGAGGATTTCGCGGTCGAAAGCCTCGCCGGCGACGTGTTCCAGCTGGGCAATGCGAGCTATCGCATCTTGCGCGTGGAGGCCGGTCGGGTGCGGGTCGAGGATGCCAAGGGCGCGCCGCCCAGTATTCCGTTCTGGCTTGGCGAGGCGCCGGGCCGGACCGATGAATTGTCGGTCGGCGTTTCGCGCTTGCGCGAGGAGATCGCCACCCGCCTCGCCCCGATGGCTGGCGACGGTTCGCAGGCGGATGTCGCGCTGGAGTCGCGTCATCCCGCCGCGATGCAATGGCTGCTCGATGAGCTCAAGCTCGACGAGAATACCGCGGCACAGTTGCTCGGCTACCTCGCCCATCAGCACGCCGCGCTCGGCATATTGCCGACCCGGAGCGTGGTCGCCATCGAGCGGTTCTTCGACGAGTCTGGTGGCACCCAGTTGGTGATCCACTCGCCTTATGGCAGCCGGCTCAACCGCGCCTGGGGACTGGCGCTGCGCAAACGCTTCTGCCGCAAGTTCAACTTCGAGTTGCAGGCGGCGGCGACCGAGGATGCGATCGTGCTGTCGCTGTCGACCAGCCACAGCTTCCCGCTGATCGACGTGTCGCATTACCTGCATTCCAGCTCGGCCCGCGAGGTGCTGGTGCAGGCCTTGCTCGACGCACCGCTGTTCACGGCGCGCTGGCGCTGGAACGCCACCAACGCCCTCGCCCTGCCCCGTTTCAGCGGCGGCAAGCGGGTGGCGCCGCAATTGCAGCGCATGCGCAGCGAGGACCTGCTGGCCACGGTGTTCCCGGACCAGGTCGCCTGCGCCGAGAACCTCGTCGGTGAGCGCGAGGTTCCGGACCACCCGCTGGTTGCGCAAACGCTGCACGACTGCCTGCACGAAGCCATGGACATCGCCGGTCTGGTGGCACTGCTGGAACGCATGGAAGGCGGCAGCGTCGAGGTCGTCGCCCGCGACCTCACCGGCCCCTCCCCGTTCGCCGCCGAAGCATTGAACGCGCGGCCGTACGCGTTCCTCGACGATGCGCCACTGGAGGAGCGTCGCACTCAGGCCGTCCCGCCATCGAAGCCGCGCTGCTGCGCCTCGAAAGCGAGGGCTACGTCATGCGAGGCCACTTCACCGCCCCGGCCGGCGACGAGGAGTGGTGCGAACGTCACCTGCTGGCGCGCATCCACCGCTACACCATCGGCCGCTTGCGACGCGAAATCGAGCCGGTCGAGCCGCGCGATTTCATGCGATTCCTGTTCGACTGGCAACGCGTGTCGAAAGCCACGCGTGTCAGTGGCCCCGAGGCGTTGGCGGGCGTGCTGGCGCAACTCGAAGGCTTCGAGGCCCCCGCGGCCGCATGGGAAAGCGAAGTGCTGCCCGCGCGCCTGACCGATTATTCGATCTCCTGGCTCGACGACCTGTGCACGACCGGCCGCATCACCTGGGCGCGGCTGCGCGAAAGCAGCGCGGTCAATGCCGGCGGCCGCCCGGGTCCGGTGCGGGCGACGCCGATCGTGCTGCTGCCGCGGCGCCGGCTGGCCCGGTGGAGCTCGCTGGTCCGGGATCGCGCGCAGTCGGAGGCACCGCTGAGTTCACGCGCCGAGCGCGTCGTCGAATACCTCGGCACCCACGGCGCGTCGTTCTTCGACGACCTCGTCGACGGCGCGCACCTGTTGCGGGTCGAGCTGGAAGACGCCCTCGCCGAACTGGTCGCGCGCGGTCGCCTGCACTGCGACAGTTTTGCCGGCCTGCGGGCGTTGCTGGTCCCGGCCTCCAGGCGTCCCTCGGCGGTGTCGCGCCGGGGCCGGCGCGTCGCGCTGTTCGGAATCCAGGATGCGGGCCGGTGGACGCTCACCCGCCATCCGGATACCGAACGTGCGAATGGAAACGACCCGCAAGCGGTCGAACACGTCGCCCGCACCCTGCTGCAACGCTACGGCGTGGTGTGCTGGCGCCTGCTCGAACGCGAGGCCAGCTGGCTGCCGTCGTGGCGCGAACTGTTGCGGGTCTACCACCGGCTGGAAGCGCGTGGCGAGATCCGCGGCGGTCGCTTCATCGCCGGCATCTCAGGGGAACAGTTCGCCCTGCCGGACGCCATCGGTGCGCTGCGCCAGGCCCGCAAGCGCACCCATGACGGCGAGTTCACCAGCCTGTCCGCGCTGGACCCGTTGAACCTCGTCGGCAGCCTGCTGCCGGGCACCCGGGTGCCGCGTCAACTCGGCGGACGCGTGTTGTAGCAAGACGGCCTACCGCTGGCCACGCTGGTCGCGGGCAATGTCGAGTTCCTGGCAGACCTGTCCGCCGAGACCCAGCGCGAGGCGAAACGTGCATTGCTGCGCGAGCCTGACCCCGCCGACATGGTCGCGATACCACGGATCGACGCCACGACCCCGTAGGCGATGTCGCAATCGCGCGTCAGTAAAACCGGAGCCGGACGCCGGCGACGACGCTCCGGGTGTTGCGATTGCCGGGAGGGTGTCCGTACTCTGGCCTCGACGCGCTTCCGGGAAACCACCATGCATCGAACCCTGCTCGCAATCACGGCCAGCCTTTGCTGCGCTCCCGCTATGGCCGCTAGCAGTGCGGCACCACCTGCCGAAGTGGCGCAGTTGCATGACATCGCAGTGGCGCCCTCGCCCGCCCGGATCGAGACCGACATCCGCACCCTGGTCGGCTTCGGCACCCGCCACACCCTGTCGGAAACCGAAAACGACACCCGCGGCATCGGCGCGGCGCGACGCTGGATCAAGGCCGAGTTCGAACGCATCTCGCAGGGCTGCGGCGGTTGCCTGGAAGTCAAGTACGTCAGCGGCACGGTGTCGGGCGAGAAGCGCATCCCCGACCCGGTCGAGGTGGTCAGCGTGATCGCGATCCAGCGCGGCAGCAGCGACCCGGACCGCTACGTGGTGATGAGCGGCGACATCGACTCGCGGGTGTCCGATGTCATGAACTTCACCGCGGACTCGCCGGGCGCCAACGACAACGCCTCCGGCATCGCCGGCACGCTGGAGGCCGCGCGGGTGCTGTCGAAATACAAGTTCAACGGATCGATCGTCTACGCCGCGCTCGCCGGCGAGGAGCAAGGCCTGTTCGGCGGCAAGATCCTCGCCGAGCACGCAAAGGAAAACGGCTGGCGCATCGAGGCGCTGCTCAACAACGACATGATCGGCAACATCGAGGGTGTCAACGGCGTCATCGACAACACCACCGCGCGGGTTTTCTCCGAGGGCACCCGGGTCGACGAGACGCCGGAGGAAGCCCGCGAGCGCCGCTTCACCGGCGGCGAGGTCGACTCGCCCTCGCGCAACCTCGCCCGCTACATCGACCGCATGGCCGACGATTACGTGCCCAACCTCGACGTGATGATGATCTACCGGCTCGACCGCTTCGGCCGTGGCGGCCACCACCGCCCGTTCAACGACATCGGCGCGCCGGCGGTGCGGGTGATGGAGACCAACGAGAACTACAACCGCCAGCATCAGGACCTGCGCACCGAGGATGGCGTCGTCTATGGGGACACCATCGACGGCGTCGACTTCGCGTACGCCGCCAAGCTGACCGCGCTCAACGCCGTCAGTCTGGCCGGCATGGCCTGGGCGCCGCCACCGCCGGCCGGGGTCGAAATCGAGGGCGCGGTCAGCCCCGACACCACCCTGCGCTGGACCCGGCCGCCGGAGAGCCAGGCACCGGACCTGGCCGGCTACCGCATCCACTGGCGCCTGACCACCGAGCCGCAGTGGAGCCACAGCCTCTACGTCGGCGATGTCGCCGAGTACACGCTGGAGAACGTCGTCATCGACAACTACTTCTTCGGCGTCTCGGCGGTCGGCAAGAACGGTGCGCAGAGCCCGATAGTGTTCCCGGGCGCGGCAGGCAGTTTTGGTGGGTATGCCGCGGCTCCGTAGGCAACGATTCGCTGGCTAGAACGTAATCGGCACCCGCGCGGTCAGGGTCATGTCCGGGGTGTCGCGGGTCACGCCGACGCCGAGGGCGACGTTGAGCGTGTAGCGCTCGTCGAACCGGTACGAGGCGCCCAATAGCAAGGTGCCGAGCGTGATCCGCACCGCGCCCGGGGCGTCGCCGCCGTTCTGCTGGGTCTTGCCGATGAAGCTGGCGTCGTAGCCGATGCTGATCGCGGCCTTCTCGTTGAGTGCCAGTCCCATGCCGACGTTGAAGCCCCAGATATCGCCGGCCTCGACGTCGCCGATGAACTCGGTCGTCGTCTGCGGCAGGTCCGCCGACGCGCCGGTCAATACGGTGCGCGAGACGCCGTCGCGAGGGAAGTTGTGCAGGTAGCTGAAGCTGCCGAAGAACACCACCGGATCGGACGGATACAGCCAGGTCAGGCCCGGCTGCAGCGAGGCGAAGCCGCTGCCGGTCGGCAGTTCCAGTGGCAGGCCGGTGCCGGTGGCGTTGGCGACGCAACGGGTCACGCAATCGGTGGCGACCTCGAACGGATCGGTGCCGGTGCGGGTCTTGTAGCGCAACCAGCCGACGTAGAACGGCTTGTCGGGACCGCCGCGGTTGAGCTGGTAGCGACCGGTCAGTTCGACATCGCCTAGGCCCCTGCCATCGGAGTTGAAGACGCTGTCGATCGCCGAGCCGGTGAATATCTCGCGACTGACGGTATCGCTGCTGCTGTAAACATACGGCAGCTTGGCTTCCAGCTCGAAGCGGTTGCTCAGGCCGTAGCGCCCGGTCAGTGCGAGCGTGCCGGTGCTGGTCTTGACCTGGCGCACGTCGATCAGGCCGATCAGGATCGCCGGGATCACGGTGTAGCCCACCAGCGCCACCCGGTTGCTCGATGAGTAGCCGAACTGCAGCGACGGCTCCAGCACGAAGCTTCCTTCCGGGGTCAGCACGCCGGGCTGGTCGAAGATCTGCGCGACCTCGGGCGGGCGCAGGCTCTGCTCGGGGGCGCGACCGACCGGTTGTTCGGGGGCCGTCTGCCCGCCGTCGGCCGGCGCCGCCTGCGCGACCGTCTGCGCCGGCGAAGCGCCAACGGGTTCGGTGGGCGCCGCGGGTGCCACCGGGTTCTGGCTGCCGCGCCCACGGGCCATGCCGAGGCGTTCCTCGTCCAGCGCCCGTTGCAGTTCGGCGACATTGCGCTCCTGCGTGGCCAGCAGCTCACGCAAGCCATCCAGCCGCGCCGTCTGTGCGTCGACCTGCTGCTGCAACGACTGCAGACGCACGTCCCGGTCGCCGCCGGTCGTAACGTCCTGCGCCCGGGCCTGCCCCGCGATACCGAAGGCGAGGCCGTTGGCGATCACCACCGAGATGGCGGTGAAACGCATCATTGCGGACGAATGTCCCGTGAATCTGTTCATCTGGCCGGTCCGTCCTTGTGGGCGTTGGGCAACCAGTCGGTCAGGGCGCGCCGGCCGCGGTGTTCAGGGCGTCCTGCAGTGCCGTACTGGCATTGAGCTGCTGGAACATCCCCAGCGTGCCGACGCCGACGTTGAGCGTGGTCAACGCCCGGACCTCCTGGCCACCCAGGGTGTTCTGGATCGCCACGCCGTTGATCGCGGTTGATGGGGTAAACGTATTTCCCTCGCCAACCTGGACGAGCACTCCCCGGTTCATTTCCGCGAGTTCCTGCGCTTGCGCCGCCGTCATCCGGGCCACGTCGGGGATGTGGACGCTGGCGCTCGCCACCAGGTGGCCGTTGACATGCACCACGCGCTCGATCCCGAACGACAACGCCAGCCCCGAGGGCAACTCGAAACCGCCGCGCATGCGTTCCAGCCGTTCGGGCGCGACCGCTACCCATTCCGGTCCAAGCGAGCCGACGGCGGCATCGCCCGGGCCGGCGGCGACGCACGGCCAGGCCGTTGCGAGCAACAGCACGGCAACGCCGGGGCGCCAAAGGACTCGCATCAGATGTCTCCCGGGCCGAACTTGGGCATCACCACCTCGCGCAGACCCTGACGGCCGATGCCCGATTGCAGCGGTGCCGGCGGCGCCGTGCGCCAGTCGCGTGGCTGGTTGAAACGGGCCAGTTCGCGGCGGTTGTGGACCACGAACAGCACCTGGTTGTCCCACAGTGCCTCGAAGCGCCCGCGCGACATCGCCCGGGTCCCGCGCGCCGGATCGCCCAGCAGTATCCGGCCGTCGCGCATGCCCTTGACCACGACGAAGTGGCGATAACCGCGATCGTTGAGCAACACGATCGCCGGCAGCCCTTCCTCCAGCAACTTGTCCAGAGGCAACTCGAACCCGTCCGCGGTGAACCCCAGTGATCCCAGGTAACGCTGCATGTCCAGCAGCGAGAAGCCCTCGCGGCGGATCTTGCCCTGGTCGCCGTTGCGGTACATCTGCAGGAACACGTCGGATTCGCTGACCGGATGCCCGTACTGGAACGTCAGCAAGGTCGCGGTCGCTGCCGAGCCGCAGCTGAAATCGTACTGTTGCGGCACCGTGGTCTTGAACCGCGCCTCCTTGAGACTGGTCACCTTGAGCGTGTAACTGCCGCCGTGCGGGGTCCGCAGTTCGACCGAAGACGCGGCCACCAGCATCGGCGCGGCCATCATCGCCACGCCCAGCGCAATGCCAAAGTGCAGTGGGCGGGTCATCACGACCCCGGTGGCCCGAACTGGACGTTGACGATCATGGCGTTCTGGATCAGCACGTTCGACCCGCTGTTCTGGATCACCGTCGATACCCCGGCGGCATTGCCGAACGCACCGCCGTCGATGATGTTGGCGCCACTGATGATGTGGTCGGCAGTGTTGCCCACGACCTCGCCGTCGATCCGGATATCGTTCTCGACGATGCTCTCATCGCCCCCGCGCAGTCGCTCCAGCGCGGCGGCATCGATCGGCTGGCCGATGCCGGCGACTTCCAGGGCTGGCGGCACCCGGCCGACGGGGTCGGCCGCGGACGCAAATCCGCCGATACCGAAAGACAGCAGCAACAACAGTCCTTGATAAGTCTGCATGGCCCTCTCCTCGACTGTCGCGCGAATGCGCCGCGGCACCACGGCCACGGCGCATCGCGATCACCCTTTCCGTCATGGACCGACGGTGAGGTTGGCCTGCACGGTCACGCCCTGCTGGATCAGCGAGGCGGCACCGCTGTTTTGCGCGGCGCTCATGATGCCCGCGGCCGACTGGCCGACGCTGGTCATGCTGTTGGACATGTCGAAGGCACCGGCATCGTTGACCACCGAACCGCCGGCTCCGCCACTGCCACCGGCGCCACCGTTGCCCGCGCCACCCATCGCCGCGCCGCCGTTACCGGAACCGCCGTCGCCGCCAGCTCCGGCATTGGACGCCACCGAGCCGCTGTTGCCGGCCATCGAATCGGCCGCACCCGCAGTCGCGGTTGCCGACGATGTCGCGGCGCCGCCGGTGCCCGTGCCGTCGCCACCTGTCGCGTCGCTGGCGCCGCTGGTGGCCGATGCCGTCGCGGTTCCGGTGCCATCGCCACCGGCGTTGTCGCCATTGGTGGCGCTGCCCGGGCCCACGTCCGAAGCGCTGCCATTGCCGTCGCCTCCGGCGCCCGCGCTGGCCGCGGTGGCACTGGCGCTGTTGCCGCTGGCCGCGAGTCCACCCGCCCCGCTACCCGGGCCACCGGCCGCGATGCTGTCGCTGGCGGCATCGCCACCGGTGCTGTTGGCGTCGCCGCCACGCGCGCTGCTGCCGTCGGCGTTGCCACCGGCGCCGCCGGCACCGCCGGCACCGACGCCACCGGCCGCTATGCCACCCAGTCCGGCAGCGCCCGCGCCACCGCCGGCGCCGTTGGCGTTGCCATTGTTGTTGGCCCAGTTGCCGACATGGGACACGCCGAGACCGGTGACCGAGCCGTTGAGAATGGTCTGGGCGGAAATGCTGGACGAGGTGCTGGAGAAGTTCGAGGTCGCGGTACCGCCATTGTTGGCGGCCGCGGCGCCGTCCGCCGAAGCGTCGGCGAGGCCTGCATTGTCGCGGTTGTCCCCCGAGCTGCTGTTGGACGCGTCGATCGGCACATTGATGTTGGCCAAGACGTCGGCGCCAGCGCCGCCGTTGCCGATGGTTTGCTGGGCCCAGGCCTGGCCGGCGAGTCCCAGTGAGAGAAGTACTGCGGATGCCACAATGGATTTACGAATGCGCATTGTCGTTCTCCTGTGATACGTCGCTCAGGTGCAAGGGGAAAGGCACCCGATGGCCACGCACCAGGAATGACGCATGGGCAGTGCCATTCACCCAGGACGGCTGCAAGTGATTGATATGACGAGGTTGGGTAGCAGTCGTTCAGGCCGCGGGACGCCGCTGGTGGGGTGTCTCGGTCGCGCGTGTGCCTGCGTGTTCCACTCTTGAAACATGGCCCGTTTGGAAAGCCCCCAACTCGGCGGCACGGGCACGTTATCTGGCGCGTATGGCCGCAGCGCTCCACTTCTAGCCCGGCTGGACAGGATGGCGTGTCAAAACTGATACGCGCGCTTGAGCGGATTTCTAGAAGTGAGATTTCATTATTTATTTATCAAATATTTGCGCATTCAAGTTAATGATAACTCTCGGTTTCGCCACGGTTACCCTACGGTGGTGTTCCGGGTCATCTTCACCCCGCAATCATCCTGTCGTTACGCTTTCCGGGGGCGCTTTTGCGCCGACTTCCGAGCCTCGCGCAAGCGATCGAGCTTCTCCTTGAGCTTGATCTCCAGCCCACGCTCGACCGGCTGGTAATAGACCCTTTCTCCCATCGCATCGGGAAACCCGCTCTGGTCGAGCGCGATACCGCCTTCGGCATCGTGGTCGTATTGATAGCCCTTGCCGTAGCCGAGCTGCTTCATGAGTCTGGTTGGCGCATTGCGCAGGTGCAGCGGCACGTCCTGGGTGCCGTGCTCGCGGACGTCGCGTCGGGCGGCGTTGTAGGCGACATAGGCGGCGTTGGATTTGGCGGCGCTGGCCAGGTAGATCGTCAGTTGCGCCAACGCCAACTCGCCCTCCGGACTGCCGAGCCGCTCGAAGGTGTCCCAGGCCTCCAGCGCCATCGTCTGCGCGCGCGGGTCGGCCAGGCCGATGTCCTCGGTTGCCATCCGGGTCAGCCGCCGGACGAGGTAGCTCGGGTCGCAGCCGCCGTCGAGCATCCGCGCCAGCCAGTACAGCGCCGCATCCGGGTTGGAACTGCGCACGGACTTGTGCAAGGCCGATATCTGGTCGTAGAACTGCTCGCCGCCCTTGTCGAAACGGCGGGTGCGGTCGGCGAGCACCTGCATCAGGGTCGCTTCGGTGACCTCGCCGGACTCGCCGGCGGCCAGTTCGGCGGCGATCTCCAGCAAGGTCAGGCCACGACGCACATCACCGTCGGCAGCGCCGGCGATCTGCCGCAGGGCTTCGTCGGAGATCCGCAACCCCTGCCCGTCCAGCCCGCGCTCCGGGTCGTCGATGGCCACCTGCAACGCCAGTACGATGTCGTCGATCGACAGCGCTTCCATGACATGCACGCGGCAGCGCGAGAGCAGCGCGGAGTTGAGTTCGAACGAGGGATTCTCGGTGGTGGCGCCGACGAACAGGATCGTGCCGCGTTCGATATGCGGCAAGAACGCGTCCTGCTGCGCCTTGTTGAAGCGATGCACCTCGTCGACGAACAGCACGGTGCGTCGGCCGTCGGCAAACCGTTGCGCCGCTTCGGCCAGCACCACGCGTACCTCCGGCAAGCCCGACAACACCGCCGAGATCGCCCGGAACTCGGCGTCGGCGTAGCGCGCCAGCAGCAGCGCCAAGGTGGTCTTGCCGCATCCGGGCGGCCCCCACAGGATCATCGAATGGACGCGGCCGGACTCGATCGCGCGGCGCAATGCCGAGCCCGGTGCGAGCAGCCGGCGCTGACCGACCATCTCGTCGACCGTGCGTGGACGCATGCGCTCGGCCAGCGGGCGCAGCGCCTCGCTGGCGGGATCGGCGCCGATCAGGTCGGGGATGTTGGACGAGGTGGTGCGACGTGCCACGGCGGGATCATCGGTTCGGGGAACCGGTACACGATAGCGAAAGGTGGTGTGCGCGTGGCGCTCGCCGCAGATGCGGAACCGGCTTCGTGTTCCGACGATCAGCGAGTCGCGACCGCGATGCCACCGTCGGTCCAGTTGGCGGTGGTGCCCAGTTCGTAGTCGACCCTCAGCCATTCGCCGGTCTGGCGGTCATACAACGCCTGCACCTGGGCCGGGACGATGCCCTCGTCGGCAAAGTCGGCGGTGCCCAGCGCTTCGACCAGCAGATACCGCGCGCCAGCTTCCGCGGTGGTCGCCCGGCCGACCACCAGTTGCACCGGTTGTTGCGCGAACTCCCTGTCCAGCGCGGTGTCGACGCGCTGGCCGAGCGCCCGGACAAGGCTGGAATCCAGCGCGATCTCGTGACTGGCAGCGCCATCGCCCAAGGTGATGGCCGGATGGCTGACGCTGGCGGTGCGGGTGTCGTACAGCACGTCGAACCGGAACGGGATCCAGCTCTCGTCGTCGCCGATCCGCAGCCGCCCGGCCCCGTTGACGCTGCGGTCGCGGACGCTGGCCGGCTGCACCGCGACCTCGTCCAGCCTGACCGCCACCTCGCGCTCGCCGAATTGGGTGGAGATCGCGCCGACAACCGACGCGGCAACCGCTCCGTCCATTGCCTGATCGGCCTCGATACGCGACTGCGGCTGGCTGTCCAGCGCCCGTGCATGGATCTGGAGCGCCTTGGCGCCCGGCGCCGCGGAATCGCGGGCGACCACGTCCGACGACAGCAGCCCACAGGTGACGATCACCGCCGAGGCCAGGCTGAGGATGGCGGGACGTTGGCTGTGACGCATCTGGATTCCCCCTGGACGCCTTGGGTTGCGACCGTGGGGCTACTCTGGATCGCCGATCGTCGACATGCTGTGATGCCAAGTCATTGAAAGTGAACGATTCCGCGTTCACTTCGCGATCACCCAACAAAAAAACGACGGGATCGCTCCCGTCGTTCTTCGTGGTCAGGCCGCTAGGCTTACGCGGTGATCGCGACCTCAGCCCTCGCCGATCACGTCCACGCCCTTCGGCGGCGTGTACTTGAAGGTGCCAGCAGCGAAGCCGGGGTTGCGCTGCCAGTCGCTGAACGCGATCTCGGTGCGCTGGCCGATCAGGTCGACCACTTCCATCTTGACCAGGGTGTCGCCGTCGAAGCCGAGGCGAGCGCTCTGGAAGCTGGTTTCCTGGCCCTTCTTCGGGGTCAACCCGAGCCAATCGAGGCCGTCGGCCTTGCCGGCTTCCTCGACCACGAACATCGCATCGAGCTTGGCCGGCTCGATCAACGCGGCCAGCGGACTGCTCTGCTCCTGCACGCCCTGGGGGCGGACGGTGACCTGCGCCAGGTCGGGATCGTAGATCCAGACCTTGTTGCCGTCGGCAACGATGACCTGCGGGTACGGCTTGACGTATTCCCAGCGGAACAGGCGCGGCACCGACAGTTGGACCTCGCCACTGGAGGTTTCGGTCAGCTTGCCCTGGCTGTTGTAGACCTGCTGGGTGAACTGCCCGTCCAGGCCCTTGAGGCCATTGGTGAAGGCGTCGAGATCATCGCGCGCACCGGCGAAGGCGCTGCCTGCGACAGCGGTGCCCAGCAGCAGGCCGGTACTCCAGCGGATCATCTGATTCATTCAATCGATCTCCCGATCAGGTGTGGGCGCAGTGTGTGGGGGGGAAGCTGAATGGGTGTTCGATGCTGGGTATCGTGTTCAGCCGCGGATGTCACGGGCTTGTGTAGGAGCGGCTTTGGCCGCGATCTGGAGTCGGTACGGGCGAACGATTTCCGATCGCGGCTAAAGCCGCTCCTACGACCGAAGGAAGTCCAGTCGGACAACTGCCCTAATCGCGCGGCGGTGGCGGCGCCAGCACGCTGCGGTCGCCGTTGTGCTCGGGGGGGGTCACCACGCCGGCCGCCTCCATCGCCTCGACCAGCCGGGCGGCGCGGTTGTAGCCGATCTTCAGCCGCCGCTGCACGCCGGAGATCGACGCGCGACGGGTCTCGGTCACCACCCGCACCGCCTCGTCATACAACGGGTCGGACTCGTCGCCACCGCTGGCGGTTTCCGGCAGGCCGGTGGCGCCGACGACCACGCCGTCGCCCATGGTCTGCACGTCCTCGAGCACGCCCTCGATGTAGTCCGGCTTGCCGCCGACCTGCTTGAGGTGCTCGACCACGCGATGCACTTCCTCGTCCGACACGAATGCGCCGTGCACGCGCTCGGGCATCGCGGTGCCGGGCGGCAGGTACAGCATGTCGCCGTTGCCCAGCAGTGCCTCGGCGCCGGACTGGTCGAGGATGGTGCGTGAGTCGATCTTGCTCGAGACCTGGAACGCGATGCGGGTCGGGATGTTGGCCTTGATCAGGCCGGTGATGACGTCGACCGACGGCCGCTGGGTCGCCAGGATCAGGTGGATGCCGGCGGCGCGGGCCTTCTGCGCCAGTCGCGCGATTAGTTCCTCGACCTTCTTGCCGACGATCATCATCATGTCGGCGAATTCGTCGATGAAGATCACGATGTGCGGCAGCGGCTCCAGTTGCGGCGGCGCCTCGTCGATCTCGGGATTGGGCTTGAACAACGGGTCGAGCATCGGCTGCCCGGCCTCGACCGCGTCGCGCACCTTCTTGTTGAAGCCGGCCAGGTTGCGCACGCCGACTGTCGACATCAGCTTGTAGCGACGCTCCATCTCGGCCACGCACCAGCGCAGGCCGTTGGCGGCCTCCTTCATGTCGGTCACGACCGGCGCGAGCAGATGCGGGATGCCCTCGTAGACGCTGAGTTCGAGCATCTTCGGGTCGATCATCAGCATCCGCAGGTCGTTGGCGGAGGCCTTGTACAACAGGCTCAGCACCATCGCGTTGACCGCCACCGACTTGCCCGAACCGGTGGTGCCGGCGACCAGCAAATGCGGCATCCGCGCCAGGTCGGCCACGGTCGGCCGGCCGGAAATGTCCTTGCCGAGTGCCAGCGTCAGCGGGCTGTTGGACTTGTCGTACTCCTTGGAGCGCAGCAGTTCCGACAGGTAGATCATCTCGCGCTGGGTGTTCGGCGTTTCCAGGCCGATCACCGACTTGCCCGGGATCACGTCGACCACGCGCACCGACTTCACCGACAGGCCGCGGGCGATGTCCTTGTCGAGCGAACTGATCTGACTGACCTTGACCCCCGGCGCCGGCTGCACCTCGAAGCGCGTGATCACCGGTCCCGGATACGCGCCCACCACCTCGGCATCGATGCGGAAGTCCTTGAGCTTGAATTCGATCTGCCGCGACAGGGTTTCCAGCGTCTCCGCGCTGTAGCCCTTGGGCTGTGCCTTGGGGTCGTCGAGCAAGGCCAGCGGCGGGATGCCGGTGCCGTCGCCGACATGGAACAACGGGATCTGCTGCTCGCGTTTGGCCCGATCGCTCTTCTCGACCGCCGCCGGGGCCGGCGGCTCGATCTTGACCGGCGCCCGCTTGGCGCGCAGTTCGGTGTCGACCTTGCGTACCTCCTCGCGTTCCTCGCGCAAGGCACGGGTCTGCTGCCACTCGGTCGCCTGCCGGCTGCCGCGGCGGAACAGCTTCGACAGCAAAGGTGCCAGCGACAACGTCCATGCGCCGATCCGGTCCATCACCGCCAGCCACGAGATTCCGGTGGCCAGCGTCACCGACACCAACAACAGCGCGAGCAGGAACAGGTTGCCGCCCACCGGCCCGAAACCGCTGTACAGCGAGCGCCCGACCAGTTGGCCGAGGATGCCGCCGGCACCGGCCGAGAAATCGATCACCGGCCCGACCCGCAGTTGCAGCAGACCGGTCGCCGACACCAGGAAGCCGACGATTCCGACCAGGCGCAACGCGGGGCCGAGATCGGCGTCGCCATCACCGTCGGCGTCCATCTTGAACAATGCGATCCAGGCGATCAGCCCGAGCATCACCGGCAGCAGGAATGCGACGTAGCCGGTCAGGTACAGCAGCACGTCGGCCAGCCACGCCCCGACCCGGCCGCCGACGTTGTTGAGCGGCGCGGTGATGCTGCCCGAATGCGACCAGCCCGGGTCGTTCGGCGAGAACGTCACCAGGCTGGCCAGCAGGTACAGCAACAACGGCGCGATCAGGATCAAGGCAATGTCGCGCATCAGTCGCTGGCGCCGCGGCGACGGCTCGCGGCGCACGGAGTCGCGCGCCGTGGCCGGGCCGGGTTTCTTCCTGCGGGCTGCTGTGGACGCTTGCGCCACCGTGATGTTCTGCCTTAGCTAGATGCTGTTAGTACTTGAATATACTACAGCTTCATGTCCAGAAGTGCCGGGTGGACCAGCTTGCCGCCCTCGACATTGATGCCGCGCTGCAGGGCCTGGTTGGCGCGCCAGTTGCCATCGGAGGCCAACTTGTTGACCCACGGCAGGATCGCCGCGCAGATCGCCTGCGAGCTGGTCTGCGGCACCGAGCCGGGCATGTTGGTCACGCAGAAGTGGGTCACGCCCTCCTCCACGTAGGTCGGCTCCTTCCAGGTGGTCGGGCGCGAGGTCTCGAAGCAACCGCCCTGGTCGATCGAGATGTCGACCACCACGCTGCCGTCCTGCATACCCTTGAGCATCTCGCGGGTCAGCACGCGCGGCGCCTTGGCGCCGGTGACCAGCACCGCGCCGATGACCAGATCGGCCGAGGCGACTTCGCGCGCGACCACGTCGTGGTACGGGTACAACGTGGTGACGTTGGCACCGAGCTGCATCATTTCGTCCATGCGGTCCTGGCGCATCTCGAACACGGTGACGTTGGCACCGCCGGCCGCGGCCAGCGCCGCCGAGGCGCCACCGGCCTTGCCGGCGCCGAACACGACCACCTTGCCGCGCTCGGTCGACGGCAGGCCGCCGAGCAACTTGCCCTTGCCGCCCTGCGGCATGTGCAGCAGCGTGGTGCCGACCTGGGTCGCGATCTTGCCGGCGATCACCGACATCGGCGCCAGTAGCGGCAGGTCGCCGTTGGGCAGCTCGACGGTCTCGAACGCGACGCCGGTCAGGCCGATCTCGAGCAGCTTGCGGGTCAGCTCCGGCTCGGCCGCCAGGTGCAGGTAGCAGAACAGCAAATGGTCCTTGCGCAGGTGCTGCAGGTCGCCGGCGATCGGCTCCTTGACCTTGACGATCAGCTCGCCCTTCTCGTACAGCGCGGCGGCGTCGGGCGCGATCTTCACCCCGAGCTGGGTGTACTGCTCGTCGCTGAAGCCGCTCTTGATGCCGGCATCCTTCTCCAGCCAGACCTCGTGGCCACGATTGACCAGGTCGCCGGCGGCGGCCGGAACCAGGGCGACGCGCCCTTCGAGGGTCTTGGTTTCCTTGGGTACACCGATACGCATTGCAATCGTCTCCGATGGGCCAGAAAAACACCGCAGTGCGGCGTGCCGGCCGGATGTGGGGGTTGGAAAACGTGAGTTGGAAAACGAGTTCGAGAACGTGTTGGAAAACCAGTCCGTTGGAGGTTGCCGGCAAGTCCAATCACCAAGCCCGATGCCACGACGCATTGCAACTCAGCGTCCCGTGGAACCCGCCTTGTTTTGCCGGGACGCCGCCGCCAAGCTATGGGGCTACGCCAAGCACGCGATTATACCCATGACCCCAAGCAAGCACGCCCGTCTCGTCATCCTCGGTTCTGGTCCGGCCGGCTGGACTTCGGCGGTCTACGCCGCCCGCGCCAACCTCAAGCCGCTGCTGATCACCGGGCTACAGATGGGCGGCCAGCTGATGACCACCACCGACGTCGACAACTGGCCCGGCGACACCCACGACCTGCAGGGTCCGGACCTGATGGCGCGGATGCAGGCCCACGCCGAGCGCTTCGACACCGAGGTGGTGTTCGACCACATCCACAGTGCCGACCTGTCGCAGCGTCCGTTCCGCCTCAAGGGCGACAGCGGCGAGTACACCTGCGACGCGCTGATCATCGCCACCGGTGCCAGCGCCAAGTACCTGGGCATCGAGTCCGAGCAGAAGTTCATGGGCAAGGGCGTGTCGGCCTGCGCCACCTGCGACGGCTTCTTCTACAAGGAGCAGGACGTGGCGGTGATCGGCGGCGGCAACACCGCGGTCGAGGAGGCGCTGTACCTGTCCAACATCGCGCGCAAGGTGTACCTGGTGCACCGCCGCGACAGCCTGCGGGCGGAGAAGATCCTGCAGGACAAGCTGTTCGCCAAGGCCCAGGCCGGCAAGATCGAACTGATCTGGGACCACACCGTCGACGAGGTGCTCGGCGACGACAGCGGCGTCAACGGCATGCGCCTGCGCTCGACCCAGGACGACAGCACCCGCGAGATCGCGGTCAACGGCTTCTTCGTGGCGATCGGGCACACCCCCAACACCTCGCTGTTCGAAGGCCAGCTGGACATGAAGGGCGGCTACCTGCACATCACCTCGGGCCTGGCCGGCAATGCCACCCAGACCTCGGTGCGCGGCGTGTTCGCCGCCGGCGATGTTGCCGACCAAGTCTACCGACAGGCGATCACCTCGGCCGGCTTCGGCTGCATGGCGGCGCTGGACGCGGAGAAGTTCCTCGACCAAGACGCCTGACCGTCCCTGTAGGAGGGGGTTCAGCCCCTCCTACAATAGGCGCATGCCCGACGTACGAATCTGCCATCGGCTTGACGACATCCCCGCCGCCAGTTGGGATGCGCTGCATGATGGTCGCAACCCGTTCGTCGCCCACGCGTTCCTGGTCGGCCTCGAACAACACGGCTGCCTGCGTCCCGACTGGGGCTGGACACCGCACCACCTGACCTCATGGCAAGGCGACGAGCTCGTCGCCGCGGCGCCGGGTTACCTGAAGGACAACTCCCACGGCGAGTTCGTGTTCGACCACGCCTGGGCGCACGCCTACGCCCGGCATGGGCTGGACTACTTCCCCAAATGGCTGTGCGCGGTGCCCTACTCGCCGGTTACCGGCCCGCGACTGCTGGCGCGCGAGCCCACGCATCGCGCCGGACTGCTAGGCGCCATGGTCGCGATGGTCGATCGTGACGCGCTGTCGTCGGCCCACGTCAACTTCCACGCAGATGACGAGGCGCCTGCCTTCGCCCGCGACTGGCTGCCGCGCATCGACATCCAGTACCACTGGCGCAACGACGCCGGCTGGCGCGACTTCGACGACTACCTCGCCGCGTTCGACCACAAGCATCGCAAAAACATCCGCCAGGAGCGCGCACGGGTTGCCCGCGACGGCGTCCGCCTGCGCGTGGTCGAAGGTGCCGACGCCACTGAAGCCGACCTGTCGGAGATCCACGGCTTCTACCTGCGGACCTTCGCCGAGTACGGCAACCACCCGGCGCTGACCCTGCCATTCCTGCGGCACCTGGCCGCAACCATGCCGGCCTCGCTGGTGCTGTTCTTCGCCGAACGCGACGGTCGCCCCATTGCCGGCGCGCTGTGCTTTCGCGGCGGCGACACCCTCTACGGGCGCTACTGGGGCGCAATCGAGCACGTTCCCGGCCTGCATTTCGAAACCTGCTACTACCAGGGCATCGACTACTGCCTGCGCCACGGCCTGACCTGTTTCGAACCCGGCGCACAGGGCGAACACAAGCTCGCGCGCGGCTTCCTACCGACCGTGGTCCGCAGCCGCCACTGGATCGCCCACCCGTCGTTCCGCGACGCCCTGCGCGGCTGGTGCGAGCAGGAGGCCATCTCGATCCGCAACTATGCAGCCACCCTCGCCGCCCACTCGCCGTTCAAGCATGCCGATCCGCCTGCCCGCGCTGCCGACTGACCCGCGTGCACCGTTCCCGGATCCGCGCACGGCGCTGCGTGAACCCGACGGGCTGCTGGCGATGGGCGGCGACCTGTCGCCGGCACGACTGCTCAACGCTTACGCCAACGGCATCTTCCCGTGGTACTCCGACGGCCAGCCGCTGTTGTGGTGGTCGCCCGATCCGCGCACGGTGTTCCGTACCGATGGCGTGCGCCTGGCCTCGCGGTTCCGGCGCACACTGCGCCACTCGGACTGGATCGTCACGGCCGATACCGCGTTCGCGCAGGTGATCGATGCGTGCGCACGGCAACCGCGTCCGGGCCAGCCCGGCACCTGGATCACCGCGGACATGCAGGCGGCGTACGGTGAGTTGCATCGCCTCGGCCACGCCCATTCGATCGAGGTGCGCAGCGGCTCCGACCTCGTCGGCGGCCTGTACGGGGTTGCGATCGGCAGGATGTTCTTCGGCGAGAGCATGGTCAGCCTGGCCTCCGGTGGCTCCAAGGTCGCCCTGGCCGCCCTCGCCCGCCGCCTGCAGGACTGGGGCTGGCCGTTGCTGGATGCGCAGGTCGCCAATCCCCATCTGCTGACGCTGGGGGCTGGCCTGTGGTCGCGCGAGCGCTTCCTGGCCGAAGTTCGCGGATTGACCGGCTGCCCGGAACCAACGCGCCCCTGGTCGGCGCGCTTTGGCGAACTGCCGGCGCGGGAACTCGCCCGGCCGGGCGCGTCGCCCGAGTCCTGATCGCCAGCGGTCCGGCCTTTTGCGCGAATGCCCCCAGCGTGGCAGAATGCCCGGCTTCGCGGCCGCATTTTGCGCCGCCCGTCCGCAACATCCGGGAAACACATGGCAAAAGACGACGTGATCGAATTCGAGGGCACGGTGGCGGAAACCCTTCCGAACACCATGTTCCGTGTGCGCCTCGAAAACGGGCACGAGATCATCGCCCACATCTCCGGGCGGATGCGCAAGAACTACATCCGCATCCTGACCGGCGACAAGGTCAAGGTGGAGATGACGCCGTACGACCTGACCAAGGGGCGCATCACCTACCGCATGAAGTAATTGCGGCAAGTGATTGATAAAAAAGGCGGCCGATGGCCGCCTTTTTTGTTCACACCGTTGCCGGCAGCAGCTTCTCCGGCTCGGCGTGGGCCTCCACCACCAGTTCGCCATCCTTGACCTCGATGCTGACCCGGCCACCACCGATCAGCTTGCCGAACAGCAGCTCGTCGGCCAGCGGACGCTTGATCTTGTCCTGGATCACCCGGGCCATCGGCCGCGCGCCCATCAGCGGGTCGAAGCCGTGCTGGGCCAGCCACTCGCGCGCGTCCGGGGTCGCGGTCATGACCACGTTCTTCTCGTGCAACTGCGCTTCCAGCTCGATAAGGAACTTGTCGACCACCCGCAGGATGTGATCGAAGCCCAGCGCCTGGAACTGCACCACCGCGTCCAAGCGATTGCGGAACTCCGGGGTGAAGCCCTTGCGGATCACCTCCATCGCATCGGTGCTGTGGTCCTGCTTGGTAAATCCAATCGTCCGCCGCGCCGCCTGCGCCGCGCCGGCATTAGTGGTCATCACCAGGATCACGTTCTTGAAGTTGGCCTCGCGCCCGTTGGTGTCGGTCAACACGCCACGGTCCATGACCTGCAGCAGGATATTGAAGATGTCCGGGTGCGCCTTCTCGACCTCGTCCAGCAGCAGCACGCAATGCGGGGTCTTGACTATCTTCTCGGTCAGCAGGCCGCCCTGGTCGAAACCGACGTAGCCCGGGGGCGCACCGATCAGGCGGCTGACCGAGTGCGGTTCCATGTACTCGGACATGTCGAAGCGGACCAGCTCGATACCCAGTTGCAGCGCCAATTGCTTGGTGACCTCGGTCTTGCCGACGCCGGTCGGGCCGGCGAACAGGAAGTTGCCGATCGGCTTGTCGGGATTGCCCAGGCCGGAGCGCGACAGCTTGATCGCCGAGGTCAGCGAGTCGATCGCCGGATCCTGGCCGAAGATCACCATCTTGAGGTTGCGCTCGAGGTTACGCAGCACGTCCTTGTCGGTCGCCGAGACCTGCTTGGCCGGGATCCGCGCCATCTTGGCGATGATCGTCTCGATCTCCTCGACATCGATGTTGGACTTGCGGGTATCCAGCGGCAGCAACCGTTGCCGGGCACCGGCCTCGTCGATCACGTCGATCGCCTTGTCGGGCAACAAGCGGTCGCCGATGTGCTTGACCGACAGGTCGACCGCGGCCTGCAGCGCATCGTCGGCGTAGGTCACTCCGTGATGGGCCTCGTACTTGGGCTTGAGCCCGACCAGGATCTCGAACGCCTCGCCCACGGTCGGCTCGACGATGTCGATCTTCTGGAAGCGGCGGGCCAGCGCCCGGTCCTTCTCGAAGATGCCGCGGTATTCCTGGAACGTGGTCGAGCCGATGCAGCGCAGCTCGCCGGAGGCCAGCGCCGGCTTGATCAGGTTGCTGGCGTCCATGGTCCCGCCCGACGCCGAGCCGGCGCCGATGATGGTGTGGATCTCGTCGATGAACAGCACCGCACCGTCGATCTTCTTCATCTGCGCGAGCACGGCCTTGAGCCGTTTCTCGAAGTCGCCGCGGTACTTGGTGCCCGCGACCAGCGCGCCGAGGTCGAGCGCGTAGATGGTCGCGTCCTCCAGCACCTCGGGCACTTCGCCGTCGACGATGCGCTTGGCCAGGCCTTCGGCGATCGCGGTCTTGCCGACACCGGCCTCGCCGACATACAGCGGATTGTTCTTGCGCCGGCGGCACAACACCTGGATGGTGCGCTCGACCTCGTCGGCACGGCCGACCAGCGGGTCGATCTTGCCGTCGCGGGCGAGCTGGTTGAGGTTGACCGCGAACTCGTCCAGCGCGTCGGCCTTGCCCTCGCCGTCGCCATCGACCGAGCGGGTTTCGTCGGCGTGGACGCCCTCGCCCTCCTCGCCGTGGCGGGCGATGCCGTGCGACAGGTAGTTGACGACGTCCAGCCGTGCCACGTCCTGCTGGTTGAGGTAGTAGACCGCGTGCGAGTCCTTCTCGCCGAAGATCGCCACCAGCACGTTGGCGCCGGTGACTTCCTTCTTGCCTGAGGACTGCACGTGGTAGACCGCGCGTTGCAACACGCGCTGGAAGCCGAGCGTCGGCTGGGTGTCGCGGTCGACGTCGTCGGGCAACACCGACACCGAAGTGGCGATGGCCTGCTCCAGGTCGCCGCGCAAGCGCGGGAAATCGGCGCCGCAGGCCTTGAGCACGGCCTCGGCGGACGGATTGTCGAGCAGTGCGAGCAGCAGGTGTTCGACCGTCATGTACTCGTTGCGCGCCTCGCGGGCGCGCTTGTAGCACTGGCCGATGCTGAACTCGAGATCCTTGCTGAACATGGGGCGGTTGCCTCCAAAAAAGCTACTGCGATCCTAGATGGGGGTGCGCGCGAGCTTTTCCATGTCACCCCTGCCTGCTTCGACATTCCCGGACACGGCCGGTTCCGTTCAATTCAGCAAACGCAGCGTTCCACAACCTCAGGCCTTTTCCATGGTGCACAACAACGGATGCTGGTTGAGCCGGGAAAACTCGTTGACCTGGGCTACCTTCGATTCGGCCACTTCGCGTGTGAACACGCCGCAAACACCGCGGCCGCGGGTATGCACGTGGAGCATGATCTGGGTGGCGTTCTCAGCGGTCATCGGGAAGAACCGCATCAGTACTTCGACCACGAAATCCATCGGGGTGTAGTCGTCGTTGAGTAGCAGCACCGAGTACAGCGGCGGCCGGGCCACCTCCGGCTTGCTGGTTTCCACCATGGCGCCGTGGTGGTGGTCATGTTCGTGATCGGTGTGTCTGGGCATCGGCCAATTATAAAGGCGGCGGCGATGGACGCCCACGCGGCGCGGCGGGCAGAATGACCGCAACCCCAATCCCCCGGATGTCTCTTGAGCTACCGCGAAGGCCGTTTCTGGCAGCCCGATGTGACCGTCGCCACGGTGGTCGTGCGCAATGGCCGGTTGCTGATGGTCGAGGAGACCGTCGGCGGACAACGGGTGCTGAACCAGCCGGCCGGCCACCTGGAGCCCGACGAGAGCCTGCTCGACGCCGCTCTGCGCGAAACCCGCGAGGAGACCGGTTGGGATGTGCGGCTGACCGCGTTCGTCGGTGCCTACCAGTGGAAGGCGCCGCCCCGCGCCGATGGCAGCGACGGCCGCCACTACCTGCGGTTCGCGTTCGCCGCCGAGCCGGTCGAGCATGATCCGACCCGGCCGCTGGACACCGGGATCGTCCAGGCGCTGTGGCTGACCCCGGCCGAACTGCAGGCCGAGTCCGGGCGCCATCGCAGCCCGCTGGTCTGGCAGACCGCGGCCGACTACCTGGCCGGCCGCCGCCATCCGCTGGACCTGATGCAGCAACTGGCATGAATTTCGATGCCGCCCTGCCCGCCCGGACCATCGTCGGCATGTCCGGCGGGGTCGATTCGTCGGTCGCGGCGCTGCTGTTGCGTGACGCCGGCGAGCCGATCGCCGGATTGTTCATGCAGAACTGGGCCGATGATGGAAGTGGCGACTGCCGCGCCGAGGACGACCGTCGCGATGCGGTGGCGGTGTCGGGTCGGCTCGGCATCCCGATCCACTTCCGCGACTTCTCCGGCGAATACTGGAGCGGCGTGTTCGAGCACTTCCTCGCCGAGTACGCCGCCGGCCGCACGCCCAACCCGGACGTGCTGTGCAACCGTGAGATCAAGTTCAAGCATTTCCTCGATGCCGCCCACGAACTGGGCGCCGAATTCATCGCCACCGGCCACTATGCGCGGGTGGTCCACGAGGGCGGGCAGCACCGCCTGCTGCGCGCAGCCGACCGCAGCAAGGACCAGAGCTACTTCCTGCACCAGATCGGCCAGAGCCAACTGGCCGCGACCCGGTTCCCGTTGGGCGAACTGGTCAAGACCGACGTACGCCGGATGGCCCGCGACGCCGGCCTGCCGACCGCCGCCAAAAAGGACTCGACCGGAATCTGTTTCATCGGCGAACGCGACTTCCGCGAGTTCCTCGGCCAATACCTGCCGGCGCGCAGCGGCGAAATCCGCACCCCCGCCGGCCGCGTCGTCGGCGAACATCCGGGGGTGTTCTATTTCACCCTCGGCCAGCGCGAAGGCCTCAACGTCGGCGGCGTCCGCGGCTTCGAGGCGGCGCCGTGGTACGTGGTCGGCAAGGACGTCGCCGGCAACGTGCTGTACGTCGACCAGGGCCACGACAACCCGTGGCTGCAATCGGGCCGGTTGTGGTCGGAAGCCGCCCACTGGGTCGCCGGATCGGCGCCGGCAGCGCGCTTTCGGTGCACCGCGCAAACCCGCTACCGCCAGGCCGACGAAACCTGCGAGGTCAGCGTCAACGACGACGGCTCGCTGGAAGTCCGCTTCGACCGCCCCCAACGTGCAGTGACCCCGGGACAATCGGTGGTTCTGTACGACGGCCAGACCTGCCTCGGTGGCGCGGTGATCGCCGCCACCGATGCCCCACTCGAACAACGCCAGAAGGCCCAGACCGCATGAGTGACAGCCCTACCCGTCAGATGTCCGACCGCGTCCTCGCGCTGGCCGGCCTGGTCCAGGCCCTGGCCCAGGTGCGGCGCATCGCCGATACCGGCCAGGCCAACGAAAGCGTGGTGGCCACGTCGCTCGACTCGATCTTCCGGATCGACGCCGACACCACGGTCGGGGTCTACGGCGGGCGTGAGCAGTTGCGCCCGGGACTGATGCTGCTGCGCGAGTACTTCGGCGGCAAGCCGCGCGACGAACACCTGCCGCGCCTGGCGCTGGCGGTGATGCAGTTGGAGCGCCGGTTCGTGCGCGACGACGCGATGGCGAGCAAGGTGCGGCAGGGCATCGAGGCCCAGTCCGATGCCGCCGCCGAACACGGCAGCACCCACCCCGAGGTGCTCGCCGCCCTCGGCGGTCTGTACGCCGACACCCTCAGCCATCTGCGTCCGCGCGTGTTGGTCCAGGGCAACCCGCATTACCTCGGCCAACCCGCGGTCGTGGCCGAGGTGCGGGCGGTATTGCTGGCGGCGATGCGCTCGGCGGTGCTGTGGCGCCAGCTCGGCGGCAGCCTGTGGGATTTCCTGCTGCGGCGGCGCGAGCTGGCCAGCACGGTCAACCAGCTGCTGTCCTGAGCAAACTGGCCTGAACAAACAAAACCCCCGGCCGGAGCCGGGGGTTGCTTTACCGCAGCACGCCTGGATCAGGCAGCGACGTCAGCCGCGACCTGCTTGTACTCCTCGATCTGATCGAAGTTCATGTAGCGGTAGATCTCCGCGCCCTGCTCGTTGATCACACCGATGTCGGCCATGTATTCCTCGCGGGTCGGAATGCGGCCCAGACGCGAACAGATCGCCGCCATTTCCGCCGAGCCCAGGTACACATTGGTGTTGCGGCCCAGACGGTTGGGGAAGTTGCGGGTCGAGGTGGAGAACACGGTCGCGCCCTCGCGCGCCTGCGCCTGGTTGCCCATGCACAGCGAGCAGCCCGGCATTTCCATCCGTGCCCCGGCACTGCCGAAGGTGCCGTAGTGGCCTTCCTTGGTCAGCTCGGAAGCGTCCATCTTGGTCGGCGGCGCGACCCACAGGCGGGTCGGGATGTCGCGCTTGCCTTCCAGCAGCTTGGCGGCGGCGCGGAAGTGGCCGATGTTGGTCATGCACGAACCGATGAAGACCTCGTCGATGGTCGCGCCGGCGACGTCGGACAGCGTCTTCACGTCGTCCGGGTCGTTCGGGCAGGCCACGATCGGCTCGACGATGTCATCGAGGTTGATGTCGATGACCGCCGCGTAGTCGGCATCCGCATCGCCTTCCAGCAGCTGCGGATTGGCCAGCCACGCTTCCATCGCCTTGATCCGGCGCGACAGCGAGCGCGGGTCGGCGTAGCCCTCGGCGATCATCCACTTCAGCAGGGTGATGTTGCTGTTGAGGTACTCGATGACCGGTTCCCGGTCGAGCTTGACCGTGCAGCCGGCGGCGGAACGTTCGGCCGAGGCGTCGGACAGCTCGAATGCCTGCTCCACCTTCAGCTGCGGCAGGCCCTCGATCTCGAGGATGCGGCCGGAGAAGGCGTTCTTCTTGCCCTGTTTGGCCACGGTCAGCAGGCCCTGCTTGATCGCGTACAGCGGGATCGCGTTGACCAGGTCGCGCAGGGTCACGCCGGGCTGCATGGTGCCGCTGAAGCGCACCAGCACCGACTCGGGCATGTCCAGCGGCATCACCCCGGTGGCCGCGGCAAAAGCGACCAGGCCGGAGCCGGCCGGGAACGAGATGCCCACCGGGAAACGCGTGTGCGAGTCGCCGCCGGTGCCGACGGTATCCGGCAGCAGCATGCGGTTGAGCCAGCTGTGGATCACGCCGTCGCCCGGGCGCAGCGAAATGCCGCCGCGGTTGCTGATGAAGTCCGGCAGGGTATGGTGGGTTTTGACGTCGACCGGCTTCGGATAGGCGGCGGTGTGGCAGAACGACTGCATGACCAGGTCGGCGGAAAAGCCGAGGCAGGCCAGGTCTTTCAGCTCGTCGCGGGTCATCGGGCCGGTGGTGTCCTGCGAACCGACCGAGGTCATCTTCGGCTCGCAGTAGGTGCCCGGGCGCACGCCTTGCCCTTCGGGCATGCCGCAGGCGCGGCCGACCATCTTCTGCGCCAGCGAGTAACCCTTGCCGGTGTCGGCCGGGTTCGACGGCAGACGGAACAAGGTCGAGGCCGGCAGGCCCAGCGCCTCGCGCGCGCGGCCGGTCAGGCCACGGCCGATGATCAAGGGGATGCGGCCGCCGGCGCGCACTTCGTCCAGCAGCACGTCGGACTTGAGCGCGAACTCGGCGATCACCTCGCCACCCTTCAACGCCTTGCCCTCATACGGACGCAGCTCGATCACGTCGCCCATGTCCATCTGCGACACGTCGAGCTCGATCGGCAACGCGCCCGCGTCTTCCATGGTGTTGTAGAAGATCGGCGCGATCTTGCTGCCCAGGCAGACGCCGCCGAAGCGCTTGTTGGGGATGTAGGGGATGTCCTGACCGGTGAACCACAGCACCGAGTTGGTCGCCGACTTGCGGCTGGAGCCGGTGCCGACGACGTCGCCGACGTAGGCGACCAGGTGGCCGCCCTTGTCCTTCAACGATTCGATGAAGGCGACCGGGCCGCGCTTACCGTCCTCTTCCGGCTCGATGCCATCGCGCTTGTTCTTCAGCATCGCCAGCGCGTGCAGCGGGATGTCCGGGCGGGTGGTGGCATCCGGCGCCGGCGACAGGTCGTCGGTGTTGGTCTCGCCGGTCACCTTGAACACGGTAATGGTCAGCGACTCGGGCACTTCCGGCTTGCTGGTGAACCATTCGGCGTCGGCCCAGCTTTGCAGCACCGCGCGGGCGTTGGCGCTGCCGGCCTCGGCCTTCTCCTGCACGTCATGAAAAGCGTCGAACATCAGCAAGGTGTGCTTGAGCGCGTTGGCGGCGACGGCGCCGACTTCGGCGTCGTCCAGCAGCTCGATCATCGGATGGATGTTGTAGCCGCCGAGCATGGTGCCCAGCAACTCGACCGCGCGGGCGCGGGAGATCAGCGCGCTGCTCTCGCTGCCGTGGGCAATCGCCGCCAGGTAGGACGCCTTGACCTTGGCCGCGTCGTCGACGCCGGCCGGCACGCGGTTGCTCAGCAGGTCGAGCAGGAACTCTCCTTCGCCCGCCGGCGGATTCTTCAGTAGTTCGATGACCTCGGCAGTCTGCTGCGCGGACAGCGGCAGCGGGGGGACGCCGAGGGCGGCACGTTCGGCGGCGTGGTGGCGGTAGGCTTCCAGCATGTTGGCTCCGTGGGGTGTTGAGACAGCGGTTATTCGGTGACGGGCACGATCAACTTCAATCCCTTGAAGTAGTCGCGGTGAAAGGTGGTATCGAAGGCGATCAGGCCGTCGCATTGCAGCAGCGCGTGCGCACCGACGAGGAAGTCGGCGATCGGACGGCCGGGGTTGCCACGGGCCCGATGGCGGCGCTGCATCTCGCCGGCGCGCAGTGCGGACTTGGCTTCGATGGCACTGAAGTGGATGCCCATTTCCTCCAGGGCGGCCAAGGCATCGGCACCGTTCTTCAGCGCCGCGCACAGCTCGGCCAGCGCGGCATCGCTAACCACCACCCGGCCGCTGCCCAAGCTGCGTCGCAGGCAGGCCTCGACCGCGTCCGCGCGCGGGCCATCGGTCAACAGCTCGACCAGTACGGCGGAATCGACCGCGATCATGCGGAGGTCGGGCCCTTGCTGGCGTCGAGCGCAAACTTGCCGCGCACGCGGGAGATGGCGTCGTCGACGTTCTTGCGCAGCACGATGCGGCTGCCGTCCAACTCGACCTTGAGCACGCTGCCCTTGGTCAATCCCAGTGCATCGCGCACGGCCTTGGGCAGGGTGATCTGGCCGCGCTCGGCAACGGTGGCTTCCATCGAGGCCTCGGTTCGAAAAGTATGCGCGAATTGTACATACCTTTTGACACCTACCTCGGGCGGCATACGGCTCCGGGAGAGCCGTAGCGTTGCGGTGGTGCAACGAATCGATCACATGTGAACACGTACAATCGCCCTGTTCACTCTGCGATCTCGCCCAGCCGATCTCATCCAGCAACCTCATCCAGCCACGGAGCACCGACATGGCCGACTCCTTCGCCACACGCGCGCAACTCGACGTCAACGGCAAGTCCTACACCTATTTCAGCCTGCCCACCCTGGGCAAGCGTTTCGACCTGGGCCAGCTGCCCTATTCGATGAAGATCCTGCTGGAGAACCTGCTGCGCCATGAGGACGGCGGCGTCACGGTCGGCAAGGACCACATCGAAGCGGTCGCGCAGTGGGATGCCAAGGCCGAGCCGGACACCGAAATCGCCTTCATGCCGGCCCGCGTGGTGCTGCAGGACTTCACCGGCGTGCCCTGCGTGGTCGACCTGGCGGCAATGCGCGATGCGGTCAGCAAGCTCGGCGGCAACGCCGGCCAGATCAACCCGCTGATCCCGTCGGAACTGGTGATCGACCACTCGGTGCAGGTCGACGTGTTCGGCCGCGCCGATGCGCTCGACATCAACGGCAAGATCGAGTTCGAGCGCAACCTGGAGCGCTACAGCTTCCTGCGCTGGGGTCAGACCGCGCTCGAGAACTTCAAGGTGGTGCCGCCCAACACCGGCATCGTCCACCAGGTGAACCTGGAGAACCTCGCCCGCGTGGTGATGGAGCGCGAGGTCGACGGCACCCTGCTGGCATTCCCGGATACCGTGTTCGGCACCGACAGCCACACCACCATGATCAACGGCATTGGCGTGCTCGGCTGGGGCGTCGGCGGCATCGAGGCCGAGGCGGCAATGCTGGGCCAGCCGTCGTCGATGCTGATCCCGCAGGTGGTCGGCTTCAAGCTGACCGGCAAGCTGCCCGAGGGCGCGACCGCGACCGACCTGGTGCTGACCGTCACCGAGATGCTGCGCAAGCACGGCGTGGTCGGCAAGTTCGTCGAGTTCTTCGGCGATGGCCTGCAGCACTTGCCGCTGGCCGATCGCGCGACCATTGCCAACATGGCGCCCGAGTACGGCGCGACCTGCGGCATCTTCCCGGTCGACGCCGAGGCGGTGCGCTACCTGCGCCTGTCCGGCCGCAGCGACGAGCAGGTCGCGCTGGTCGAGGCCTACGCCAAGGCGCAGGGCCTGTGGCACGAGCCGGGCCAGGCCGAGGCCAGCTATTCGGCGACGCTGGGCCTGGACATGGGCGACATCAAGCCGTCGCTGGCCGGCCCCAAGCGTCCGCAGGACCGGGTGTTGCTGTCGGACATGCAGGGCAACTTCCGCAGCAGCGTCAAGAGCCTGGTCGCCAACCGCAAGGTCAATGGCGAGGCGCTCGCCCGCGAGGACTCCGAGGGCGGCGCGCAGCCGCAGGCGCGACAGCTGGCCGCCAAGCCGGTGTCGAAGATCGAACTGCACGACGAAGAGCACGACCTCACCGACGGCTCGGTGGTGATCGCCGCGATCACCTCCTGCACCAACACCTCCAACCCTGCGGTGATGCTCGGCGCCGGCCTGCTCGCGCGCAACGCGGCGGCCAAGGGGTTGAAGTCGGCGCCGTGGGTCAAGACCTCGCTCGGGCCGGGCTCGCGGGTGGTCACCGACTACCTCGAAAAAGCCGGCGTGCTGGACGACCTGGAGAAGCTCGGCTTCTTCGTGGTCGGCTACGGTTGCACCACCTGCATCGGCAACTCCGGCCCGCTGCCGGAGGAAGTGTCCAAGGGCATCGCCGAGAGCGACCTGGCCGTGGCCTCGGTGCTGTCGGGCAACCGCAACTTCGAGGGCCGCGTGCACTCCGAAGTGAAGATGAACTACCTCGCCTCGCCGCCGCTGGTGGTGGCCTACGCGATCGCCGGCACGGTCGACATCGACCTGACCAGCGCCCCGCTGGGCAAGGACCAGGACGGTAACGACGTCCATCTGCGCGACATCTGGCCGACCAACAAGGAAATCGGCGACATGATCGCCGCCACCGTCGGTCCGGAGCTGTTCGCGCAGAACTACGCCGACGTGTTCAAGGGCGACACCCGCTGGAACCAGATCGCCTCGCCGACCGGCGAGTCGTTCGCCTGGGACGAGGCCTCGACCTACATCAAGAACCCGCCGTACTTCGATGGCATGACCATGGAGGTCGGCAGCATCGACGACATCCATGGTGCACGCGTGATGGGCCTGTTCGGCGACTCGATCACCACCGACCACATCTCGCCGGCCGGCAACATCAAGAAGGACTCGCCGGCGGGCAAGTTCCTGCAGTCGCGTGGCGTGCAGCCGGCCGACTTCAACAGCTACGGCAGCCGTCGCGGCAACGACGACGTGATGGTCCGCGGCACCTTCGCCAACATCCGCATCAAGAACCTGATGATGGGCGGCGAGGAAGGTGGCAATACGCTGTACTTCGCGAAGGCCGGCGGCGCCGGCGAGCGCATGTCGATCTATGACGCTGCGATGAAGTACAAGGCCGAGGGCACCCCGCTGGTGGTGTTCGCCGGCAAGGAATACGGCACAGGATCGTCGCGCGACTGGGCCGCCAAGGGCACCAACCTGCTTGGGGTCAAGGCGGTCGTGGCCGAGAGCTTCGAGCGCATCCACCGTTCCAACCTGGTCGGCATGGGCGTGCTGCCGTTGCAGTTCCTCGACGGCGAGAGCGTCAAGAGCCACGGCCTGGACGGCTCGGAAACCATCGAGGTAACCGGGCTGGAAGATGGCCAGTCGAAGCGCGCGACCGTGGTGGCGAAGAAGGCCGACGGTAGCGAGACCCGGTTCGAGGTCAAGGTGCTGCTGCTGACGCCGAAGGAAGTCGAGTACTTCCGCCACGGCGGCATCCTGCACTACGTGCTGCGCCAGCTGGCGGCGAAGAAGGCGGCGTAAGCATGGCGGTGCCGGCGACTTCGGTCGCCGGCACTGGTTGTCGTTGTAGGAGCGGCTTCAGCCGCGATGTGGAGTCGGCGCGAGCGACCACCGATCCGATCGCGGCTGAAGCCGCTCCTACAGAAACACCGGAGCCGCGATGAAATATGCACTCATCCTCTTGGTCGTCATGGTCGGGACCCTGCTGCCGCTGCAGGCGCTGGTGAATGCACGCCTGGGCCAGGTCACCGCCGGTGCGGTGTTCGCCGCGACCGTGTCGTTCCTGGTCGGTACGGTATCGCTGGCATTGCTCCTGCTGGCGATGCGTCCGAGCTGGCCGAGTGTTGAACAACTCGGCCGACTGCCGGCCTGGGCCTGGACCGGCGGCCTGATCGGCGCGGCCTATGTCGCCATCGCGACCGTCACCGTGCCCCGCCTCGGTGCATCCGCGCTCATCTCATTGACCGTGCTCGGCCAACTGGCCGGTGCCGTGCTGCTCGACCACTTCGGCGTGCTGCATGCGCCACAACCGGCCACCCCGATGCGCATCGCCGGGGTTCTACTGATCCTGGGCGGCGTACTGCTGGTGGTGCAGCCATGGAAGCAGTAGCGAATGCGATGCCTTACAGCTGCGGCGTCCAGCGCGCACTGGTCAGGCGCCAGTCGCCGTCTTCCAGTCGCCAGCCGGTTTCCACTTCGTAAAGTCGCGCCGCGTCCGGCAGCGCCCGGCCGGAACCGCCCGTCAGTGCCGCAGTGAAGCGGACCGTTGCGTGGTCCTGCTTCACCGACACGTCGAGCGGCCCCAGCGTCACCCCGACATCGCGGTGACGCAGGAACGTCAATGCGGCCAGCCGCCTGGCGCCGTCACGGTCCATTCCGCGCGGGCCGACAAAGTCATCGGCCAGATGGTCCTCCACCGCGGACGCATCGCGCTGTTCCATCGCGTCCTGCAGTAGCTGCACCGTTTCCCGCAACGCCTGTTCCGGCGGCGTCCTCGCACAACCGGCCAACAGCAGCCACGCCGCCACCAACATCAATGCCCCCCGCGCCATCGCCTTCATTCTGTCGCAACCTCCCCGTCCGCGTCCGAACGCATCGTGGCACAGCCCGCGCAGCGGTATCCGCCTTGCCAGTCCGGGGCCCCTATGCTCCAATCGTTCAGGCACCGTACGGTTGCGAATCGGACAGCCGGTTGACGGCAATCGGTGCTGCAAGTCAGACCAGAAAACCAAATCAAGGGGATCGCGATGAGTGTCGAACGTCCGTGGCTTGAACAGTATCCGGCCGGGGTCCCCGAGCAGATCGATGTCGACGAATTCCCGTCGGTCGTCGCGGTGCTGGAAAACGCGATCGACAACTATCGCGATCGGCCGGCGTTCGCCAACCTCGGCAAGACCCTGACCTATGGCGAGATCGACACCCTCAGCAAACAGTTCGCCGCCTACCTGCTGGGCGAGCTGGGCCTGAAAAAGGGCGATCGCGTCGCGATCATGATGCCCAATTGCCTGCAGTACCCGATCGCCACGTTCGGTGTGCTGCGCGCCGGCCTGACCGTGGTCAACACCAACCCGATGTACACGCCGCGCGAGCTCAGGCACCAGCTGGTCGACTCCGGCGCGGCGGCGATCCTGGTGCTGGACAACTTCGGCCACACCGTGCAGCAGGTGCTCGCCGACACCCAGGTCAGGACGGTCATCACCACCGGGCTGGGCGACATGCTCGGAGCCAAGGGCAAGGTCGTCAACTTCGTCCTGAAGTACATCAAGAAGATGGTGCCGGACTACGACATCCCGGGGGCGGTGCGGTTCAACGACGTCCTGGCGACCGGTCGCAAGCACGCCCTGCCGAAGATCGACATCGACTCCGGCGACATCGCCTTCCTGCAATACACCGGCGGCACCACCGGCGTGGCCAAGGGCGCGATGCTGACCCATCGCAACCTCGTCGCCAACATGCAGCAGGCGGCCGCGTGGATCGGGACCAACGTCAAGTACGGCGAAGAGACCATCATCACCGCGTTGCCGCTGTACCACATCTTCGCGTTGACGGCGAACGGACTGGTCTTCATGAAGTTCGGCGGCCTCAACCACCTGATCACCAACCCGCGCGACATGCCGGGCTTCGTCAAGGAGCTCAAGAAGACAAAGTTCACCGCGATCACCGGCGTCAACACGTTGTTCAATGGCCTGTTGAACACGCCCGGCTTCGAAGAGATCGATTTCTCCGGCCTGCACCTGACCCTCGGCGGCGGCATGGCGGTCCAGCGTGCGGTCGCGGAGCGCTGGAAGAAGGCCACCGGCTCCACGCTGGTCGAGGCCTACGGACTGACCGAGACCTCGCCCGCCGCCTGCATCAACCCCATGGACCTGGCCGAGTACAACGGTGCGATCGGCCTGCCGATCCCGTCGACCGACGCCTGCCTGAAGGACGAGGACGGCAACGACATGCCGGTCGGCGAAGTCGGCGAACTGTGCATCCGCGGCCCACAGGTCATGAAGGGCTACTGGCACCGCCCGCAGGAAACCGCCGAGGTGCTGGACGCGGACGGCTGGCTGCACACCGGCGACATGGCGAAGATGGACGAGAAGGGCTTCTTCTACATCGTCGACCGCAAGAAGGACATGATCCTGGTCTCGGGCTTCAACGTGTACCCGAACGAGATCGAGGACGTGATCGCGATGATGCCGGGCGTGCTCGAGGTCGCGGCGGTGGGCGTTCCCGACGAAAAATCCGGCGAGGCGGTCAAGGTGGTGATCGTCAAGAAGGATCCCGCGCTGACGGAGACGCAGGTGCTGGAGCACGCCCGCGCCAACCTCACTGGCTACAAGCGACCGCACTACGTCGAGTTCCGCAGCGAATTGCCCAAGACCAACGTCGGCAAGATCCTGCGGCGGGAACTGCGCGACCACCCGGCACCATGATGCGCTGATCCCGGAAGCGCGACCCGAGCCACCAGCAGGCCCCTCCCCCGGAGGGGCCTCTTTATTTGCGGTTCGTATTGAGGTGTAGCATCGAAACGTGGGCTTAACCAAGCCGCTCGCGCCCACCACGCATGCGGACGGCCACTTCCGAGGACCGCACCATGAGCTCGATCGAGAAACTCCCGCGCGCCCGCCCTTACCCCACACTGCGTATCGAATCCGATGCGCCCGGCAACGTCCACTGGATCTACATGCATGCCGACGGAGGGCTGGGAACGAGACCCTGTTTCCGTACCGAGCTGATGGACGACATGTGGGGCTACCTGTCTTCGATCACCTTGCGCGACGACCAGCGTCGCCTAGGTCGACTCCGGCACGTGGTGTTGGCCTCGGACGCGTCCGCGTTCAACCTTGGCGGTGACCTCGCGTTGTTCTCGCAGCTGATCCGCGACAACAATCGCGATCGGCTGCTCGATTACGCCCGCCGTTGCGTCGAAGGCGTCCACCACTTCCACACGGGCCTGGGCGGGGATGTCCGGACGATCGCACTGGTCCAGGGCGACGCACTGGGCGGTGGCATGGAGCTGGCGTTGTCGTGCCATACCATCGTCGCCGAGGAAGGCGTGGACATGGGGTTGCCGGAAGTCCTGTTCGGGCTGTTCCCGGGCATGGGCGCGTATTCGTTCCTGTGCAAGCGGGTGTCCCCGCAACTGGCGGAGAACATGATCCTGGGCGGGCGGATCTACAGCAGCGACGAACTGCATCGGCTGGGGGTGGTCGATGTCCTGGTACCCAAAGGGCAAGGCGAAGCCGCGGTGCAGGACCTGGTTCGCCAGCAGCAGCGGGCGCCGCATGCGCACATGGCGCTCAACGCGGTACGCGCGATATCGCAGCCGGTCAGCTACGAGGAATTGATGGGGATCACCGAGATCTGGGTGGACAGCGCATTGGCACTGGGGGACAAGTCGCTGCGAACGATGGATCGCATCGTCAAGGCGCAGGTGCGGCGCTCGGGGATGGTGGCCGGCTGAGCTCCTATCCCGGGCGTTCAGGGGAGCGCTCGCCGCTGTCGCGTGCACGTTTCTTGCGCTCGCGCGCTTCGAGCGCCGCCCTGCCCCGGGTCACGTGTTCACCCACGCCGGCAAGCCGCTGTCGCCACTCGCGGCCCAATTGCCATTCGGGCAATCGCATCAGCTCGCCGCTGACGGCAGCCAACTGGATCAGTCCCAGGTTGCTGGCGACGCCCTTCAGTGCGTGCGCCTGCTCGCGTACCGGCTCCCAGTCGCGGCGCTCGCCTGCCTCGGCCAGAGCCGAATAGCAGTCCTCGGCGTCGCGCAGGCACTGGCTGATGAACTCGCGCTCGAAGTTGTCGCCCATGCCCAATGCGCACAGTTCGTTCAGTACGCCGCTGTCGAGTACGCCATCGCTCGCACCGCCCACTCCCGCCACCGGTGGGGTGGACCGCGTCGGTACGCCGACAGGCTCCGCCGAACCGGCGCTGGCGGCGATCTCCGACAAGGTGTCGAGCAGCCGTTTGGTCGAGATCGGTTTGCCCAGGAATGCCCGCGCCCCGGCCTGTTCGCAGGCCTGGATCGACTCCGGCGTGACATCGGCGCTGAACATCAGAACCGGCGTCCTGTGCCCGCCGCCGGCTTCCATCACCCGCAGCTGCCGCAACAGGTCCAGCCCGCTCACCCCCGGCATGTGCAGGTCGGCGATCACCGCGTCGTAGCTCGACACCTCCAGCGCATTCAGAACGCCTTCGCCGTCGTCGACGCAAATCACCTGGTGACCGGCCTTCTCCAGCAGGCGCCGGATCACCATCCGGTTGGCGGCGTGGTCGTCGGCGACCAGTATCTGCAAGCTCCTGACCCGTGCCCGGTGACGCAGGAACGGATCGGAGAAGGCAATTACGTTCTCCGGGTTCTCAACGGCCTGATCTTCTGCAGACGTGGTGTCCCCGGCGACTCCCGCCGCCGCCGGGCTGTCGCCGGGGAGCAATGGCGCAACACGATTGAACGGCAACTCCACCCAGAAGCGGCTGCCGCGTTTCTCGGTACTCTCGAAACCGATGCGCCCGCCCATCGCCTCGGTCAAGCCCTTGGCGATGGTGGTGCCCAGACCCGTGCCGCCATAGCGCCGCGCAAGGCTCGCATCGGCCTGCTCGAAGGCTTCGAACAACTTGTGCCGGACCGCCATCGGCACGCCAATGCCGGTATCGGTCACGGTGAAGCGCAGCTGGACCCGTTCGCCACCCTGCTCGACGAGCGCCACGTCGAACTGCACCGAGCCGTGGTTGGTGAACTTGACGGCGTTGCCGACCATGTTGATCAACACCTGCCGCAAATGCACGTCGTCCCCGCACAGCAGCCGGGGCACCTCGGGGGCAACCGAAACGTTGTAGTGCAACTGCTTGGCCTGCGCCTGCGGAAGCATGATCAGGCCGATGCCGTCGACCAGCTCGCGCAGGTCGAACTCGACCCGGTTGAGCTTGAGCTTGCCGGCCTCGATCGCGGAGATGTCGAGTACGTCCTCGACCAGCGACAGCAGGCTGCGGGTCGAGGCCTGGATGGTGTTGAGGCATTCGCGCTGCTCGGGATCGAGGCGGGTGGTGCCCAGCAGCTCGGACATCCCGGCCAGGCCGTTCAGCGGGGTCCTGAATTCGTGGCTCATGTTGGCCAGGAACCGGCTCTTGGCCTCATTGGCGCGACGCGCCTCCCGGGTCGCACGGGTCAGCGCCTGCAGCAGGCCAGACAGGTAGAGCGGTATCGCGACCAGCCCGACCAGCAGGCCGATGCCGAGACTGAGGTTCTGCTGCCAGTAGTCGGTGCTGGCGACCACCATGCCGAAGCTGAGGAACGCGGCGACGATGGCCGCGATCAGGTAACGGTTGCCGAAGCGCAAGCCGTTGCCGATGGTTACCCACAGCAGGATCACGTAGACCCAGCCCAGCGGTTCGCCCATGCGGATCATCGCCGCGGTCATCAGGCCGTAGTCGGCGAGCATGCCGATGCCGCGACGCAGGTCCGACCGACCCGGCAAGGCGACGATCCAGCCAATCAAACCGACGCCCACCGCGAAGCCGACGAACACCAGCGCAAGGACGTAGGACGCCGCGGCGTCGGGACCCGCGCCGCTGCCATGCACCAGCAGGTAGACCAGCACCACCGACAGAACGGCGATGCGGATCATGGCCTGCCCGTGTTCGCTATCGCTGCGCTGCGAAAGCCTTGCTACCAGCCATGACAGGGAGGGGTTCATCGCCTTACTCCATACTGGGGCGGATCGCTCCGGCAGCGTAGCGGCTGCATACCTCGTCCAGCCGCGCGCGGTTGCGGATCAGCGCATCGACGCAACGCGGATCGAACAGGCGCCCGCGTTGCGCATACAGGTATGCCAGTGCCGCATCCATGTCCCAGGCGGGCTTGTAGGGCCGCGCCGAGATCAGCGCATCGAAGACATCGGCGACCGCGATGATCCTCGCTTCCAGGGGGATCTCCTCCCCCTTCAGCCCATCAGGATAACCGCTGCCGTCATAACGTTCATGGTGACGCAGGGCGATGATGGCCCCGGCCTGGATGAACTTGTTCTGGCTGCCGCTCAGCAGTTCGTGACCGATGCGCGGATGTCGGCGCATGACCGCCATCTCCGCCTCGTCCAGCGGGCCGGGCTTCAGCAGCACCGCGTCGGGGATCGCGATCTTGCCCATGTCGTGCAGGGGGGCCGCCAGTTCGATCACCCGCACCTGGTCTTCCGACATGCCCAGATGCTCGGCGATCAGGCCCGACACGTGGGCCATCCGCTCCAGGTACACGCTGGTGCCGGTATCGCGGTATTCGATCGCGCGGGCCAGTCGCGACAGGGTTTCGCGTTCGCGCTCCTCGACTTCATGCATGCTCGACAACAGCCGCTGTTCGAGCGAAAGCGCACGTTGCTTGACGCCTTCCGATTGCTGGCGCAGCTGCAGCAGGTTCCGGCATCGGGCCCGCAACTCGCGCGGTCGCACCGGCTTGACCATGAAGTCGATCACCCCGGCGTCCAGCGCGGCCTGCCGGATCGGCTCGTCGCCGACCACGGTCACCAGCACGATCGGGATGTCGCGGTTGGCCGGCGCGCGGCGGAAGCGGCGGGCGAATTCGAGCCCGTCGATCGTCGGCATGCGGTAGTCGAGCAGCAGCAGGTCCGGCAGGTTGGATTCGCACCAGCCGAGCGCGGCGCCCGGCTCGCCGAAATCGTGCACGGACAGTTCCGGGCCGATGTCCTCGATGATGTGTCGCAGCATCGTCCGGGCAGACGTCTGGTCATCGACGATAACGACGTTCACAGCGGCCTGCCCATGGGTATCACTCCCCTGTTGACTGGTTTCGAAAGCGGGTTTCGAAAGCCTGTTGTCGAAAGCTAGTCGGCGAAAGCTGGCGGTCGAGCGTGTCGCGAGGCATTTCGTCCGAGCATACCCCCAGTGTCAAGAATCCGACAGGAGGAGTCTGGCGGCTCGCTTGCCACCAACAGTCATGCAAGGGGTATGCCGGGGCGCATTGCTGGCATCCTGGCGCGGCTCTGTTCAGCCGTGCTCGGGCCGCATGTACGGGAACAGCAGCACGTCGCGGATCGAGGATGATCCGGTCAGCAGCATCACCAGGCGGTCGATGCCGACGCCAAGGCCGCCGGTCGGCGGCAGGCCGACCTCCAGGGCACGGATGTAATCGGCGTCGAAATGCATCGCCTCGTCGTCGCCGCCCTCCTTGGCGTCGACCTGGGCCTTGAAGCGGGCGGCCTGGTCTTCCGGGTCGTTGAGCTCGGAGAAGCCATTGGCCAGTTCCTTGCCGCCGACGAACAGCTCGAAGCGGTCGGTCATGCCGGGATCGGTATCGTTGGCACGGGCCAGCGGGCTGACCTCGACCGGGTGCTCGGTGATGAAGGTCGGCTGCACCAGGGTGTGTTCGACGGTCTTCTCGAAGATCTCCAGCAGCAGCTTGCCCCAGCCCTGTGACGTTTTGGTCGGGACACCGAGGCGGGCGCAGTGGGCGCGCATCGCCTCGACGTCGCGCAGATCCTCGCGGCTGATCTCGGGGTTGTGCTCCAGCACCGCGTCGCTCATCGACCAGCGGCGGAACGCCGGGCCGAGGTCGATCGACTGGCCGTCCCATTCGACTGTGGTGGTACCGAGGACCGACTGGGCGACATCGCGGATCACGCCTTCGGTCAGGTCCATCACCTCGCTGTAGGTGACGTAGGCCTCGTACAGCTCGAGCATGGTGAACTCGGGGTTGTGCCGGGTCGACACGCCCTCGTTGCGGAAGTTGCGGTTGATCTCGTAGACCCGCTCCAGTCCGCCGACCACCAACCGCTTGAGGTACAGCTCCGGGGCGACGCGCAGGTACAGATCGAGGTCGAGCGCATTGTGGTGGGTGGCGAACGGCTTGGCCACCGCGCCGCCGGGGATGTAATGCATCATCGGCGTCTCGACCTCGAGGAAGCGCCGGCTGTCGAGCCACTCGCGCATCGCCCGGATGATTTTGCTGCGCTTGACGAACACCTCGCGCGCCTCGGGCGAGACGATCAGGTCGACGTAGCGCTGGCGGTAGCGCTGCTCCACGTCGGCGAGGCCATGGAACTTGTCCGGCAGCGGTCGCAGCGACTTGGTCAACAGGCGCAAGGCGTCGACCTTGACCGACAACTCGCCGGTGCGGGTGCGGGTCAGCACGCCTTCGGCGCCGACGATGTCGCCGACGTCCCATCCCTTGAACGCGGCATATGTGTCGCCCAGCGCGGTGGCTTGCAGGAACAGTTGCAGGCGACCGGACTCGTCCTGGATCTGCACGAAGCTGGCCTTGCCCATCACCCGCTTGAGCAGTAGGCGGCCGGCGACGGCGACGCGGTGGTCCTTGGCTTCAAGCGCCTCGGCGGTCCAGGTGTCGGAGTCGGCGTAATCGGCCTGCAGGTCGCCGGCGTAGTCGGCGCGGCGGAAGTCGTTCGGAAACGCCACGCCCTGCCCGCGCAGCGCCGTGAGTTTGGCGCGACGCTCGGCGATCAGCTTGTTTTCGTCGAGCGGCGTCGGGGTGGCGTTGTCGGTCATGTGTGGTGCCGGGTTGGGATATGGGGGGCTGTTGTAGGAGCGGCTTTAGCCGCGATCTGAAGTCGGCGTGGGCGGACGATTCCCGATCGCGGCTAAAGCCGCTCCTACAAAGGCATTCAGGTCGCGTCGGCGCGCTTTGAGCCGGCTTCGAGACCGGACTTCAGGCTCGCCTCGACAAACTCGTCGAGGTCGCCATCCAGCACCTTCTGGGTATCGCTGCGCTCCACCCCGGTACGCAGATCCTTGATCCGCGACTGGTCGAGCACGTAGTTGCGGATCTGGCTGCCCCAGCCGATGTCGGACTTGGTCGCCTCGACCGCGTCGCGCTCGGCGTTGCGCTTCTGGATCTCCAGCTCGTACAACTTGGCCGCCAGCATCTTCATCGCGTTGTCGCGGTTCTGGTGCTGGCTGCGGCCGGTCTGGCAGGCGACCACGGTGTTGGTCGGGATGTGGGTGATGCGCACCGCCGACTCGGTCTTGTTGACGTGCTGGCCACCGGCGCCGGAGCTGCGATACACGTCGGTACGCAGGTCGGCCGGGTTGATGTCGATCTCGATGTTGTCGTCGACTTCCGGCGACACGAACACCGCAGTGAAGCTGGTGTGGCGGCGGTTGTCGGAATCGAACGGCGACTTGCGTACCAGCCGGTGGACGCCGGTCTCGGTCTTCAGCCAGCCGTAGGCGAAGTCGCCCTCGACCCGCACCGTCGCCGACTTGATGCCCGCCACTTCGCCGCCGCTGACTTCCATCAGTTCGGCCTTCCAGCCGCGCGACTCGGCCCAGCGCAGGTACATCCGTAGCAGGATCTCAGCCCAGTCCTGGGCCTCGGTGCCGCCGGCGCCGGCCTGGATGTCGACGAACGCCGCGGCACCGTCCATCTTGCCGGAGAACATGCGCTGGAACTCCAGCTTCTCGACCTCTTTGGTGCAGGCATCGACGTCGTCGACCACCGATTGTGCGGTCGACTCGTCATCCTCCATCTCAGCCAGTTCGAGCAGTTCCTCGGCGCTGACCAGGCCGTCGGTGAGGGTGCTGATGCTGAGCACCTTCTCCAGCGAGGCGCGCTCGCGGCCCAGCGACTGGGCGCGCTCGGGATCGTTCCAGACCTCGGGGCTTTCCAGCTCCCGGTTTACTTCTTCGAGACGTTCGACCTTGGCATCGTAGTCAAAGGTACCCCCTCAGCGCATCCAGCCGACCCTTGAGGTCGGCGATGCGCTGGCGGACGGGATTCAGTTCGATCATGTCCGTGGATTGTCCGTGGTTGTGCTGCGGAAAGATGACCGGCGATTCTACCAGCTGTTGTAGGAGCGGCTTCAGCCGCGATCTGAAATCGTTCTCCCGCGCCGACTCCCGATCGCGGCTGAAGCCGCTCCTACAATTGCGCGAAAGTTGCGACCCAACAGTGTCAGACCGTCTCCCCTTGCCCAATGCGTTCCTTCATCGCCTGCCGATAGCGGCGGCTACACGGCAAGGTCGACCCATTCTTGAGGTGGATTCGGGAATCACCGCTGTCGAACGGCTCGATCGAGGCGATCCGGTCGAAATTGACGATGTAGCTGCGGTGGATCCGCACGAAACGGGCCGGATCCAGCTTCGACTCGATGCCGGCGATGGTGCTGCGCAGCGGATAGTCGCGCCCGTCCAGATGCAGGTTCACGTAGTTTCCCGAGGCCTGCAGCCATTCCACGTCCTCCGCGGCGATGAGGAACTCGCGGCCAAGCTTGCGCACCAGGAAGCGCTCCGGCCGCTCGACCGGTTCGACCGGACGACCGTTGTCGGGGAGGTCGAGCAGGCTGGCCTCGCCCTGCAGCCGCAGCACCAGCAACCGGTACCCGTGGATCAGCAACACCATGCCGATGAAGGTACGGACGTCCTTGGAGTACTCGTAAAGCAGTTCGGCGGGCCAGTTGCCGAAGTCGTAGGTCGCGCCCTGGGTTGCATAGACCAGTTTTCGCAATGCCACCATGCCGACAACGTGCAACAGCGACCAGACCACGCTGGCCAGCAGGTACCACGGCAAGTTCTGGCGCCAAGTATCCAGATGCAGTGGCCAACGGCGAGTGAACCAGAGCAATGCCGGCACCAGGGCCAAACTCAGCAAGGCACTGCTCCACGACCAGGTCAGCGGCTGCCACCAGTCGAGCGGCAGCCCCAGACGCTGGTAATCGACCCATTTGGCGTAGCTGCCACCCAACGCGCTCAGGCAACAACTGATGACCCAGTAGCCGATCTCGAAGGGGCGGCGGTGGGCCAGGTAGATGTCCGGCGAGTAAGAGCGTGACGCGGTGGTGGCGACGGGTGACATCCGCGCATCCTACCGATGCGTCACGCTATCGCGGCCGGTCACTCGTCCCTCCCCTCCACCGCTCGTCACAAATCCATTGCGCACAGTCACTTGGGGCTACCACTGGCTCCGCCCCGGAGACAGGCTCGGACCAATTCCCCGGTCAGTTCAGCCATGCCACGCCGCCACGATATCGACGCCTTGCGCGTCATCGCCTTCGCCATCCTGATCCTGTACCACGTCAGCGGCGTGTATCAGGTCGGCTCGGATTTCCACATCGTAAGCACCTACCGCAACGAATGGCTGGACTACGTCCGGATCGTGTTCAATCGCTGGCGAATGCCATTGCTGTTCGCCATCTCGGGGGTTGCCATTGGCCTGTCGCTGTCGGCACGAAGGCCGGGCCGGTTCGCCCTGTTGCGAACCTGGCGGCTGCTGCTGCCATTGGTGTTCGGCATGTTCTTCGTCGTGTCGATCCAGGCGTATTGCGAAGGCGTCAGCAAGGGCATGCTGGAACCGGGTTTCGGGGCCTTTCTGGCGAAATACCTGCAACTACGGCCGTGGCCGAAAGGGACGTTCACCGGCGCGGAGTACGGGGTGACCTGGAACCACCTCTGGTACCTCGCCTACCTGTGGATCTACACGCTGATCCTGATGGCGCTGGCGCCGTTGCTGGCGTCAGGCGCTGGACAACGCCTGCTGGACTGGCTGGCCCGTCTCCGCCACGGGCTGCTGCTGTTGCTGCCGGCGGTGGTCTTTTTCGCGTATCTGATGCTGCTGCAGCCCAGGTTTCCGGGGAACCATGCACTCATCGGCGACTGGTACCTGCATGCCGAGTACTTCTCCGTGTTCGTGCTGGGCTACGCGGTCGCCGGCAAGGCGGATTTCTGGCAGCGGGTGCGACAGCTGCGCTGGCCGATGCTGGTGATCGCCGTCGCGTCGATCTCGGTCGAGTTGTCGCTGAAGGCGGCGGGCCAGTACCTGCCGGCCGAGCAGGTCCCGGTCGCACTCCAGGGCATTCCGTGGGGGACGATCGAACGTGGGGCGCGGGCGTTGTACATGTGGTCGGCGCTGCTGGCGATCTTCGGCTGGGGCTACACCTTGCTGAATCGCCCGATGCGCTGGCTTCCGTACGCCACCGAGGCGGTCTACCCGTGGTACATCCTGCACCAGAGCCTAATAGTGCTTGTCGCCTATTGGCTGATCCCGCTGCAGCTCGGCCCGTGGTGGGAGCCGGTGCTGGTCATCGCCCTGACCCTCCTGGGTTGTCTGGTGCTGCACGAGTTCGTGATCCGTCGCATCGCCGTGCTCCGACCGCTGTTCGGCCTCAAGTTGGTGCCTCGTACGGTCAGGCCGCTTCGCGATGCACGACGACCAGTTGGATAGCGTCGCCACCACGGTAATCGTCGGGTTCCAGCCGGTAGGCGATGCGCACGCGAGCCGGTGGCTCGCACTCGTCCCAACCGCCGAAGTGGATCGCGTTGAGACGTCTGCCCGACTGTTCAAGTTCCAGTTTCAGATGACGCTGTCCGACCACGCGCCACCGGGCCACGGTGAACTCGCCGTCGAACTGCGGCTCCGGGAAGCCCTGCCCCCACGGACCACCGTCGCGCAGGGCTTCGGCGCTGCGGCGGCTGAACTCGTCGCCGCGCAATTCGCCATCGCTGAGGATCTCTGCGCGCAACAGGTCGGCGGTCAGCAACTGGGCGGCGCACTGCTGGAACGCGCGCTCGAATGCGGGCAGCGATGACGCAGGCAACGACAGCCCGGCCGCCATCGCATGACCGCCGAACTTGTCGATCAAGCCGGGATGGCGGGCGTCGACCATCGCCAGTGCATCGCGGATATGGAAACCAGGGATCGATCGCGCGGAGCCGCGCAAGGACACGCTGCCCGGCTCGGCCGGAGCGAAGGCGATCACCGGACGGTGCTGGCGTTCCTTCATCTTCGAGGCGACCAGGCCGACCACGCCGGGATGCCACTCGGGATCGTGCAGGCAGATCGCCAGCGGCACGGCAGTGCTGTCGAGGGCGACCTTGGCGAACGCGACTTCGGCCTCCTCGGTCATCTGTTGCTGCACGGCGCGGCGCTCGCCGTTGATCTCGTTGAGCGTGGCCGCGATCTCGCGGGCCTGGGCCGGATCGTCGGTCAACAGGCATTCGATCCCGAGCGCCATATCCTCCAGCCGCCCGGCGGCATTGAGCCGCGGCGCGAGGGCGAAGCCGATGTCGCTGGCGCTGAGCCGGGCGGGGTCGCGCTGGGCCACTTCGATCAGCGCACGCAGGCCGGCGCAACCCTGCCCCGCGCGCAACCGCCGCAGGCCGGCCGATACCAGGGCGCGATTGTTGGTGTCCAACGGCACCAGGTCGGCGACCGTGCCAACTGCAACCAGATCGAGCAGGCTCGACAGGTCCGGGCCGCTGCCGTCGAATGCGCCGGTGTCGCGCAGGCGCCGGCGCAGCGCCAGCAAGACATAGAACATCACCCCGACGCCGGCCAGCACCTTGCTCGGGAACGGGTCGCCGGGCTGATTCGGGTCGACGATCGCATCCGCCGGCGGCAGCGTTTCACCCGGAAGGTGGTGGTCGGTCACCAGCACCTTCCAGCCGCGCGCCTTGGCCGCTGCGATGCCGGCGTTACAGGCAATGCCGTGGTCGACGGTGACCAGCAGGTCCGGCTGCAGCGCAGCCAGTTCCTCAACCAGTGCCGGCGACAGACCGTAGCCATGGACGATCCGGTTGGGCACCGCGTGCGACACCCGCCGCGCGCCGAGCATCCGCAGGCCGCGCACCCCGACCGCGCAGGCGGTGGCACCGTCGCAGTCGAAGTCGCCGACCACGACAATGTGCCGGTCGGCGGCGATGGCGTCGGCCAGCAACATGGTTGCGGCATCGAGGCCGAGCAGGCTGTCGGGCGCCAGCAAATTGGCCAACCGCGGCTGCGCCTGTTCGACCGAAGCGGCGCCGCGAGCGCCGTAGATGCGTTGCAGCAACGGCGGGATGTGCTCGGGCCACGGCCCCGATTCGACCGGGTTGCGGCGACGCAAAGTGGTTTTCGGCGTCATGCCGGTGACGTGGCCGGCGACGATGCGACGAACGATCGAAGTGGCCGGCGCCAGAACCGCCAGCGCTGGTTGCGGCGCAGGCGGAAGCGGCGCCCGTCGGCAAACTCCAGCGTCGCCGAGTCGAGGTTGCGTGCCTGCAGGTCGGCCAGCATGGACGCCAGCCAATCGTGATCGAGCCGGGCCAGGTCGCGCTCGTGGCGCAGGTCGACCAGTCGGTTTCCGTCGGCCGACAACCAGCGATCCGGCAGGGGCGTGCTTTTGGCTCCGCCGGCGGCACCGAACGCCTGCAGGGCATCGTCGTCGCTGAGTACCTGGCTGAAGTCGCTGCGGACATGGTCGGGCATCCGACCAGCTCCCCAGAACCACAGCGAGTTGATCGGCGCCAGGCCAGCGGCAGTACGTTCGGCATTGTGCGGATGGTTGTGCAGCACCACCTGCGCCTCGCTGAGCAGGGCGCGCCAGCGGCGTCCCTCGTTGCCTTCGGGCAGGTGGTCGAACATGTCGGCACCCAGCGCCTGCGCCGGGTCGGCCATCGGCGGCAGGCGTGCGCCTTCCGGCAGTCGCAGGTACCAACGACTCGGCACCGGGGCATCGATCGGGAACCCGGCATCGCCAAACAGCGGCTTGAGCGCCGGCAGCAACGCGGCGGCATCGCGCGCGGTGAGTTGCAGGGCATCGCCGTGCGCCAGCAGGCGGGCACCGTTGATGTCGGGCTGGATGAATACGGGGTCGGCGCGCAACCAGGCATTGCCGACGGCATCGCCCGCGTCGCGCTGGCGGGTCACCGCGGCGACCGGCCAACCGCGCGGCAGGATGTCGAACGCCCGCGCCAGCGGATCGCCCTCGGCGTCGTCCTGGTCGGCCCGGCCCAGCCATCGCGCGGTGGATGGCGACAGCCGCTGCCCACCGAAACGGGCGCGCGGCGGCAACAGCAGCGTGGCCGTGGCCATGGCGCCCTCAGCCGTCGTAGCGGACGGCGATGATGTCGTATTCGCGTGTGCCGCCGGGGGCGTCGATGCTGACGCTGTCGCCTTCGTGCTTGCCGATCAATGCGCGCGCGACCGGCGAGGAGATCGCGATCAGGCCCTGCTTGATGTCGGCCTCGAGATCGCCAACGATCTGGTAGGTGCGTTCCTCGTCGGTATCGCTGTCGGCCAGCTCGACGATGGCGCCGAAGACGATGCGCGAGCCGGCGTTGAGCGACGAGATGTCGATCACCTGGGCATGCGAAAGTTCGGCCTCGAGCAGCTTGATCCGGCCCTCGATGAAGCTCTGCTGCTCTCGCGCGGCGTGGTACTCGGCGTTTTCCTTGAGGTCGCCATGGGCGCGGGCCTCGGCGATCGCGTGGATCACGGCCGGACGCTTGGTCGACTTGAGCTCGTCGAGCTCGGCGCGCAGTCGCTGCGCGCCCTTGCTGGTGATGGGTGCTTGCATGGTGGAATCCTGGGTGCCGGCGTGAGCCGGCGAATGGTTCTTGGAATGGTGATGTTTACCCCGATTGTGACCGGAGCAGCGGGATAATCAACCGACTTGGCGGGGCTCCTGTAGGAGCGGCTTCAGCCGCGATCCGGGAGTCGGTCGCTCGTCCGGTTCCCGAT
>JBOHYB010000029.1:0-45715 GCA_050737695.1 Lysobacter sp.
ATCTGGAACCGTTCGCCCGCGCCGACTTCAGATCGCGGCTAAAGCCGCTCCTACATAAAAGCCGGTTGCGCGCGTCAGAAAAACGCGCGCACCCCGAACTCGACTCCGCGCCCCGGCAACGGCGCCAGATCCTTCAGGAACGAGGTGTGCGGTCGCGCCTCCTCGTCGAGCAGGTTGTTGCCGTCGAGAAACACCTCCCAGCTGTTGCCGCCGGACGTGTCCATGTGCCACGCAAGGTGCGCGTCGACCAGGGTGTAGCCGGGCGTCGCGGTCTCGTATTCGGCGACGTCGTCCTGCTCGGCATAACGCACCGCGCCGAGCGAGGCGCGCCATTGGCCGGTCACCCAGCTCAACTCGCCGCCGACCCGGGCGGGGGCGATGCGCGGCAGATGGCCATCGTTGGCGAAGCTGGCGGTGTAGTGGTGGCTGTGATCGCCATGCGGCACCGAAACCGCGACATCGCGGCGTCCGCTGCCGTCCAGTTCGGCGCGCACCACGTCGCCGAACACCCGCAGCGACCACGCGCCGCTGGCGTTGTCGATGAACGTCCAGTCGAGTTCGGCCTCGGCGCCGTTGAAACGGGCGTCGTGCTGGGTCCAGGCGCGCACCGGCACGCCTTCGCCGTCGATCCCGGTGTCGGCCAGGTAGACGAAGTCGTCGAAGCGGACCTGGTACACCGACGCGCCGACCTGCAGCGGGCCGTTGTGCCAGTGCAGGCCGACCTCGGCGCGATTGGCGGTTTCGACTCCGAGATCCGGGTCGCCCAGCTCGACGCTGCCGGTGGCGACGTGCAGGCCGCTGGAGAACAGTTCCTCGGCGGTCGGCGCGCGCTGTGCCCGGTCCAGCCCGAACGACAGGTGCAGGGCGTCGCCGATGTCCCAGCGCAGGGCGGCCGACAGGCTGGTGGTGTCGAAGTCGCGGTCGGGACCGATCGCCACCGCGTCGTCGACGTCGACCCGGTTGCGGTCATGGCGCGCGCCGAGTTCCAGCCGGGTGGGGCCGAGGTCGCGTTCGCCGATCCAGAACACGCCGGTATCGCTCGACTCCGAGCCCGGCACGAACGCCTCCGCACCCACCGCGAGGAAATCGCGCTGCGAGCCTTGCAAGCCGAACGCACCGGACCAGCCCCACAGCGGCTGGTGGACCAGTTCGACCCGCGCTTCGGTGCTGGTGTTGTCGAACACGGTGCCGACCGCCTCACCCTCGAACTCGGTGTGGGTGTACTCGGTCCGTGCCAGCTTGACCCGCAGCGACTCGAATGCGCCAAGGTCGTCGAGGCCGCCGCGGACTTCGCCGCGGCGCTGGTCCATCACGATGCGCACGCCGCCCTCGCCATGCGCGGCGTGGCCTTCGTCTTCATGGTCGTGGTCGTCGTCGTCGTGACCAGGCGCTTCGTGGTCGTGCTCCTCATGTCCCGCCTCCGCGTGGGAGTGCCCGGGCACGCCGTAGCGGCTGTTGAACAGGCTGTAGCCGGCACCGAGGAAGCCGCGCTCGCCGATCCACGACACCCCCAGTGCGGCGGCATCGGTGCGCACCGCGCTGTTGGGCAGCACCCCGGCGACCCCGGCATCTTCTTCGTGGTGGTCCTCGTGCCCTGGCTCCTCATGGTCCTCATGTGCATGCTCGCTTTCGGCGAAACCGGGAATGTCGTAATCGCCGGTCTCGCGGTGCAGGGCGTCGAGGTGGAACACCAGGTTGCCCGAGGCGGAGGTGCCATCGAGCCGGACCATCCCGGTCCGCTGGTCGTTGACCGTGCCCGCGCGCAATTCGGCGCGGCCCTGCAGCGGCCGTGCCGTCGCCTGTTCGGGAATGCGCCCGTCGATGACATTGACCGCGCCGCCGATCGCACCGCTGCCGTACAGCAGGGTGGCGGGGCCTTTCAGCACCTCGATCTGGTCGGCCAGGAACGGCTCGATGCTGACCGCATGGTCGACGCTGACCGTCGACACGTCGCCCGACGCCAGGCCGTTGCTGAGCACCTGCACCCGCGCGCCGTCGAAGCCGCGGATGATCGGCCGGCCGACCCCGGGACCGAAGTACGACGACTGCACCCCGGGCAGCTTGTTGACGGTCTCGCCGAGGGAGTTGGCCTTGGCCGCGTCCAGGCGCTCGCCGGCCAGCACTTCGACCGGCCGGATCAGGTCTTCCGCCGAACCGCCCAGCAAGGTCGCATGCACTTCGACCGCGGCCAGGTCGGTGGGCTCGTGGTCGTGGTCCAGGGACTGGGGCTCCGCTGGGGGCTCGGATTGCGGCGCGGCGTGCGCCGCCAGCGGCAGGGCCATCGCCAAGGCGAGCGCGAGGGGAAGGCGGCGGGGGTGTGAACGCAAGGGCAGGGGCATGGAGTAGAGTGGCGTTGCAAGGGAGACGTAATGTTATATTATATCAATCACCAGCCCACCCCTCCCGAAAGTCACGGTCCCGCATGTCCCCTTTGCAGCGCCATCGCCTGATCGACCGCCTCGGCGCCTACGGCTCCATCCTGTGCGCGATCCACTGCGCGCTGCTGCCGCTGGTGGTGGCGTTGCTGCCGTCGCTCGGGCTCGCCACCCTGGGCAGCGACGGCTTCGAACGCGGGTTCGTGGTGTTCGCCAGCCTGCTCGGACTGGGCAGCCTGCTGTGGGGCTACTACCGCCACCGCGTGGTCCGTGCCCTGTGGCTGCTGGTGCCGGGGCTGCTGGTGCTGTGGGCGGCGATCCTGTATCCGCCGCTGCATCACGCCCTGGTGCCGCACGCGATCGCCATGACCCTCGGCGGCACCTTGGTCGGGCTGGGCCACGTCGCCAACCTGCGGCTCAACCACGGTCACGTTCACGATGCCAGCTGCGCGCATTGATCAAATGCCTGGCATTTGATCAATCCCAAAATTTGCTGCGCAAATTCCGGGCCCCGCTGTGCTCTTCCGATCCCTGCCCCTCCGGGGCGCCCCCTTACCAAGGGGGCTTTCCTCCGGTGGGATTTGGGGATCGGTCGGGTGGCCTCGTGCTAGACTTCGCGGTCTCGCGCGGGCCGCGATCCGCAGTTCAGCAACATCCATCGACATCACCGCACCCGGGTGCGGATAACCGCTTCAGGAGCAAGACCATGGGCAAGGGCGACCGCAAGACCGCCAAGGGCAAGCGCTACAACTCCAGCTACGGCAATGCCCGCAAGGCCGTGACCAAGGCCGCCGGCACCGCCGCCGCGCCGGTGGCGAAGAAGGCCACCAAGACCGCCGCCACCAAGGCGCCGGCCAAGAAGGTGGCGAAGAAGGCCGTCGTCAAGGAGTAAGCATCGGCGCATTGCCGGTGTGACCGAAAAGCCCCGCCGATGCGGGGCTTTTTCGTGGGCGCTCGGACTCAGGCCAACGCCTGCACCATCGCCTGTTCCAGCGATCGATCCGGGTGGCGCCGTATCTCGTCCAGTTCGTCGCCGCCCCAGCCGCAGTGCAGGCGCCCGTCCGCTAGCAACAACGCGCGGTTGATGAAGCGCTCGGCGACTTCCAGCGAGTGGGTCGCCAGCAACACCGTCGCGCCGCGATCGCGCGCCAGTGCCTGCAGATGGTGTTTCAATGCCCAGGCGCTTGGCGGATCGAGGCCGTTGAGCGGCTCGTCCAGCACCAGCAACGGCGGCTCGCCGAGCAGGCCGAGCACGATCCCGAGTTTCTGCCGGGTGCCAAGCGAATACTGACCGATCCGGCGGTCAAGCATCGGTGCCAGCTTGAGGGTGTCGGCCAGGGCCAGGCTGGCGTGAGGCGGTTCGGCGAAACCGCGTGCGCCGGCAAACAGCTTCAGCGCTTCGCGGCCGGTGAGCAGTGGCGGGAGACGGCCCGGGTCGATCGCGTAACCCAACCTCGACTTGGCCGACTGCGGTTGGCTGGCAAGGTCGATGCCGTCGATCACCACGCGCCCGGCGGTCGGTGCAAGAACGCCGGCCAGGCATTGCAGCAGGGTGCTCTTGCCCGAACCGTTCGGTCCGATCAGGGCGGCGAACTCGCCGGGCGTGAGCTGCAGGTCGATGCCGTGGAGCACCGGTTGCCGCGGCTCGTAGGCGAAACCCAGGCCACTGAGCTGCAGGGTCGGAGCGGTCATTGGCGTTGTTTCCCCGCATGGATGAGCATCCGCCACGCGACTGGCACCGCGGGGACCAGCAACAAGCCGACCAGCGCCAGCCAGCCGAGCAGCAGCCGCCACGAGCCGGCCGCGAGCGCGACCGTCAGGCCACCGGCGGAGGCACAGACGCAGGCGAACACCGGATAGCGCAGCGCGACACGCGCGCGCTGCCGGGCGCTGGTGGGGGTCGAGTGCAGCAAGCGGGCCGCGGCGGCGGTCACCTCGATCGATGTCCGCAGCACCAGGCCGAGCCAGCAGGCCGACAGTGCGAACAGCAACAGGCCCAACAGCGTCAACGGTCCCACACCGCTCGGCAACAGCAGCAAGGCGGCGAGCACCGGCGTGGCGCTCGCCTGGGTGCGCCAACGCAACAGCACCTCGCGTCGCTGCCAATCGGACAGGTGTGGCAGGCGCGGGTCGTCGAGCCAGCCGATGCCGAACAGGGTGCGTCGGACGCCGATCCGCGGCGCTCGCTGCACGCGTTGGCGTCGCAGCACGATGAGCAGCGCGCTCGCCGTGCCGACGACCACGCCAACCGCGACGATCGTTAACGCGGTGCCCATCGCCGCGTCGTGCGCCAACATGCCGAGTGCGCCCACTGCGGCCGTGGACACCGCCAGGCAAATCGCTGCGAGCGTGCCAGCGACGAGCCAAAGTGCCGCCGTTCGGCTGCGCGGATCGAGCGGTATCGCCGCCCACCAGCCGACGCGCAGCTGCATCGAGATCGAGTGCAGACGGGGGCGGACCAGCAGGTGGACGACGACGGCGGTCACCAGCGCGGCTTGCGCGGGCCAGTCGACCACTGGGGCAAGCACCCGGCCGGCAGTCGTGGCCAGCGAAATCCCTTGTTCGTGCGCCCATCCGGCGGCGAGTCCGATCGCGAGCAACAGCATGATGGCGATGACTGCAGCGGATATCGCCAGGCGCGGCGTGCGGCGTCGCAGCACGATCACCGCTTCTCCAAACCAAGGGTGCCATGCAGGACAGGACACGGGCATAGGTCCTACATCACTTGGGACTGGATGTCCGACCGCGGAAAGCGGATCAAGTTCGCCGATCGCCTCCGCGCTGCCGTCCGTCCGCATGGATGCGCTGGGCAAGATCGCCGCCGAGCCAGTAGCCCAGTTCGGCCGGATGGCCGACCCGCCACTGCACGAAGTCCGCGCGCATCCCCACCTTGAGCGCACCACGGTCTTTCAGCCCCAGCGCGCGTGCGGCGTGCACGGTCGCGCCGCGCAACGCCTGCGCCGGGGTCAGGCGGAAGTGGGTGCAGGCCAGTTGCATCGCCTGCCGCAACGACAGCAGCGGCGACGTGCCGGGGTTGCAGTCGGTCGCGACCGCCATCGGTACGTCGTGCGCACGCAGCGCCTCCAGCGGCGGCAGCTTGGTTTCGCGCAGCACGTGGAAGGCGCCCGGCAGCAATACCGCGACCGCGCCGGACTCGGCCATCGCGCGGATGCCGGCCTCGCTGCTGTATTCGATGTGGTCGGCCGACAGGCCATTGAATTCGGCGACCAGCCCGGCACCGCCGAGGTCGCTGAGCTGGTCGGCGTGCAGCTTGACCGGCAGGTCGAGCGCACGGGCGGCTTCGAACACGCGGCGGGTCTGCGCCGGGTCGAAGCCGATGCCCTCGCAGAACGCATCGACCGCGTCGACCAGACCCTCGGCGTGCAGTCGCGGGAGCCAGTCGACCACCGCATCGATGTAGTCGTCCGGCCGGTCCTTGAACTCCGGCGGCAGCGCATGCGCGGCGAGGTAGGTCGTACGCACGGTGATGCCGAGGGCCTCGCCGATCTGGCGCGCGACCCGCAGCATCTTGCGCTCGTTGTCGAAGTCGAGACCGTAGCCGGACTTGATCTCCAGCGTGGTTGCGCCGTCGGCCAGCAACGCCCGCGCACGTGGCAGCGACTGGCGCAGCAGTTCGGTCTCGTTGGCCTCGCGCACCGCGCGCACGGTCGACAGGATGCCGCCGCCGGCGCGGGCGATCTGCTCGTAGCTGGCGCCCTGCAGGCGCTGCTCGAATTCGCGGGCGCGGTCGCCGGCGAATACCACGTGAGTGTGGCAGTCGACCAGCCCCGGGGTGATCCAGCCGTCGGCCTCGATCACCTCGCGCGCGAGCGTCGCCGGCTCGCCCGGCAGGCCGCCGCGGGGGCCGACATAGGTCAGCCGGCCGTCGTGCCAGCCGAGCGCGCCGTCGATGATCTCGCCGTAGCCGTCGACGCCATCGAGGGTCGCCAGCGAGGCACCGACGAGCAGGCCATCCCATTGGGTTGCGGAGGTCGCGTTCATCCGCCCATTGTAGGTCGGTGCCGTATGGGGGGCGCCAAGGTCGCCAGATCGCGGTCGAGTTGCCACAATCGCCGCATGAGGACGATACCCAACGCCAGGATCTGGCACCCCGACGGCTGGAAGGACGGCACACGGCTCGATGTCGATCCGCATGGCCGGATCGCCCGCAACAGCTACGGCGGCACCACCCAGCAGCGCGTGGTGCCGGGCATCGCCAACCTGCATTCGCATGCGTTCCAGCGCGCGATGGCGGGCATGGCGGAGCGTCAGACCCATCCGAGCGACTCGTTCTGGACCTGGCGCGAGACGATGTACCGCTTCGCCGAACGCTTTACCCCGGAGACCCTGCATGCGGTCGCCGCGCAGCTCTACACCGAGATGCTCGCCGCCGGATACACCACGGTCTGCGAGTTCCATTACCTGCACCACGCGCCCGACGGCCAGCCCTATGCCGACCCGGCGGCGATGTCGCAGGCGCTGATCCAGGCCGCGCACGACACCGGCATCCGCCTGACCCTGCTGCCGGTGCTGTACATGACCGGCGGCTTCGATGGACGGCCGCTGGGCGAGCGGCAGAAGCGCTTCGGCCACGACGTCGACGGCTACCTGCGATTGCTCGACACCCTGCGTCGCGAACACGGCAGCGACATGGTGCGGATCGGCTGCGCCCTGCACAGCCTGCGCGCGGTGCCGGAGGCGGCGATGCGCGAAGTGCTGGCGGCACTGCCCGATGACAGCCGCATCCACATCCACATCGCCGAGCAGACCGGTGAGGTCGACGAATGCATTGCCGTGCGCGGCGCGCGGCCGGTGCAGTGGCTGCTCGACAACGCCGAAGTCGACGCGCGCTGGACCCTGGTCCACGCGACCCACCTGGACGACGCCGAGGTGCAGGGCATCGCGGACTCAGGCGCCACCGTGGCGATCTGCCCGACCACCGAAGCGAATCTCGGCGACGGCCTGTTCCGCCTGGGCGACTACCTCGATGCCGGTGGGCGCTGGGGCATCGGTTCGGACTCGCATATCTCGGTGTCGCCGGTGGAGGAACTGCGCTGGCTGGAGTACGGCCAGCGGCTGGTGACGCGCCGGCGCAACATCGCGGTCACCGAATCCTCGCCCAGCGTCGGCGACACCCTGGTCAGCGGCGTGCAGGCCAGCGCGGCCGATTCCAGCGGCCACGCGATCGGCCATCTCGGCCAGGGCGAATCCGCCGACGCGCTGGTGCTCGACGTCGCCGCCGCGCAGTTCGCCGGGGTGCGCGATGAAGACGCGCTCGATCGCTGGATCTTCGCCGGCAACCGGAACCTCGTGCGCGAGACCTGGGTCGGCGGCCGCTGCGTGGTCGAACATGGGTTGCACTTCCATGCCGACGCGATTGCCGCGCACTACCGCGCCGAGGTCGAGCGGTTGGCGGAGGGGTAGCGCGATCCCCGCGCTCCTACATGGGTGCGTCGTTCGCGCTGTCACGCTGCGAACAGATCATCGCGCGACAACGCGCCTTCCAGTTGCAGCAGGAAGCGTTTGGTCGGCAGCCCGCCGCCAAACCCGGTCAGGCTGCCGTCGGCGCCGATCACCCGGTGGCAGGGCAGCACGATCGGCAGCGGGTTGCGGCCGTTCGCCGCGCCCACCGCGCGGGTCGCGCTCGGCTTGCCGATCTTCGATGCCAACTGCGCGTAGCTGATCGTCCCGCCATACGGAATCGACGCCAGCATCTGCCAGACATCGCGCTGGAACGCGGTGCCGCGCGGCGCCAGCGGCAACTCGAACGTAAGGCGGTTGCCGTCGAAGTACTCGTTCAATTGTTGCTGCGCCTGTCGCAGCAGCGGATGCGTGCACTCGGCCCAGTCGACCTCGTACCAGCCGGCGTCGCGCCTGACCGCATGCCGCGAGGGCTGGAACTCGATCGCACGCAGGCCGTCGTCATCGGCTGCCAGCAGCAGCGGCCCGACCGGGCTGTCGATGGAGGTGAAGGTGGTCATGTCCGGTTCTTCCGTGCGGGGGCGCTTGCCTTCGCGGCCGCCGCGGCCTCGGTCGCTTCGCGCCACAGATGGATCACCGTGTACGCCCGCCACGGCCGCCAGCCCTCGGCGCGGGCCAGCAATGCCTTGGCGCTGAGCGCGGTGTCGTCGTCGCTGGCGACGCGGCGCAGGATCAGGTCCTCGGCCGGGAACGCGTCGGGATGGCCGAGCGCGCGCATCGCGATGTAGTGCGCGGTCCACGGGCCGATGCCGGGCAGCGCGACCCAGCGGGCGACGAAGTCGTCGAGGCTGCGTTCGGGCTTGAAGTCGACCCGGCCGTCGAGCAACGCCCGGGCGACGGTGCGGATCGTCTCGGCGCGCGCGCGGGTCACGCCGATCGTCGACAGGTCGGCGTCGGCCAGCGCCGACGGGGTCGGGAAGATGTGCTCCAGTCCCGGCCCGAACGGCGCCGCCAGCGCGCGGCCGTACTTGTGCGCCAGCCGCGTCGCCAACGTGCGCGCCGCGGCGACGCTGACCTGCTGGCCGAGGATCGCGCGTACCGCGATCTCGAAGCCGTCCCAGCCGCTCGGCAGGCGCAAACCGGGCCGTTGCCGCAGCAACGGTCGCAGTTTCGGGTCGTCCGCCAGTACCGCCGCGATCGCCTGCGGATCGGCGTCGAGATCGAACATCCGCCGCAGCCGGGCGACGATCGGCAGCAACCGCGACGGCGCCACGCCATGCAGTTGCAACTGCAGCGCATGCTCGTCGCCGGGCCAGGCGCTGACCCGCAGCCAGCCCGGTGCCGCGTCCGGGGCATCGTCGGGCGGCGCGATCACCCGCGCGTAGCTGTGCTCGTCGACCCGTTCGACCGCCGGCAGCGCGCGGGTGCGCAGGAAGCCGAGCATCGACTCGAAGTCATACGGCGGCCGGTAGCCCAGGCGGAGGGTCAGCGCCTCGTCGGCGCCGGCGCGCGGACGCCGGCGCAACTCGCGCGGCGCCATCCGGTAGGCCTCCTGGAACGCCGCGTTGAACCGGCGCAGGCTGCCGAAGCCGGCCGCCAGCGCGACCTCGGTGATCGGCAGCATCGTCTCGCTCAGCAACTGCTTGGCGAACAGCAACCGGCGGGTGCCATGCACGCCCAGCGGCGCCGCGCCGAGGCGGTCGACGAACAGCCGCCGCAACTGCCGCTCGCCGATCCCGACCCGCATCGCCAGGTCCGCCAGTGGCGCCTCGGCCAATGCGCCGTCGTCGATCAGTTTCAGCGCACGCGCGACGGTGGCGTCACCGCGGCGCCAGCTGTCGTCGCCGGGCGACAACTCCGGCCGGCAGCGCAGGCAGGGCCGGAACCCGGCCGCCTCGGCCGCAGCGGCGTTGGCGTAATAGGTGACGTTCTCGCGCTTCGGGGCCGGCGCCGGACACATCGGACGGCAGTAGATGCCGGTGCTGGTGACGGCGGTGAAGAACAGGCCGTCGAAGCGCGCATCGCGGCTCAGCCGGGCCTGTTCGCAGATCTGCGGGTCGAGTGGGTTGGCGATGGGGGCGGGGGAGAGCATGGACGCAGGCTAGCACCGGGTCCGGCCGGAAACTGGCCGGATTCGGACGTCAATGGCTTGGGCTTTTGTAGGAGCGACGTCAGTCGCGAACGCCTCGCCTTCCGGGATCGCCGTGAGATCGCGACTCACGTCGCTCCTACACCGGAGGTTGCTTCGTGGCCCGTGATCCCGGTCAATCCGCCACTTTCAGCGTCGCCATCGCATCCGCATCGCCATCGTTCGGCGCCGGCGGCAATCCCATCAGCTCCATCAACAACGGATACACATCGACATTGTCGAACGCCGGCACCCGCACGCCTTCGCGAAACGCCGGCCCGCGGGCCAGGAAGATCGCCCGCATCGACGGCAGCGCCGGGTCGAAGCCGTGCGAACCGCGGGTCGTGGTCGACGGCCATTTCGCGATCTGCTCGCGAGTGCGCGCATCCCAGCCTTCGTCCATCTGGCAGACGATCGGTGGCACCCGCGGATGATCGCCGTAACGCCAGCGATCCGGCAGGGCGTCCTTGCGCCAGCATTCGTAGTGTTCGTGCTTGCCAAGCAGCCGCGCCTGCGCCGCCGCCTCGCGCCCCGGCAGCGGCGCGAATCCGACCGACTGCCCGGCCGACACTAGCCGTGCAATCGTCGGCGCGACCATGTCCTCCACCGCAACCACGTGCCCCGGCGCCACCGCGGCCATGCCGTGGTCGGACACCACGACCAGGCTGACCGCATCGTCCAGCCCGCGCGTTGCCAGCCCGTCGAGCAGCCGCCCGATCGCCGCATCCATCTTGCGGATCGCCGCGTGTGTCTCGGCCGAGTCGGGGCCGTGGTCGTGGCCCTCATGGTCGAGGTGGTCGAAATACAGCGTCGCGAAGCGCGGCCGGGTCGGTTCCGGTTCGGCCAGCCAGCCGAGCACGATGTCGACTCGCGCCGTGGCCGGCAGCGCCGCGTCGAACGGCCGCCAGCGCGTCGGCCGCACGCCGTCGATCGGCGCCTCGCTGCCCGGCCAGAACAGCGTCGCGGTCGGCAGCCCGGCGTTCTCGGCAGTTACCCAGACCGGCTCGCCGCCCCACCAGCGGCCGTTGCCGACGGCCTCGCGCCGGCCGAGCCTGAAATCGCCCAGCGCGGCGTCGTGCATCGTGTTGTGGACGATGCCGTGGCGGTCCGGGCGCAGGCCGGTGACGAGGGTGTAGTGGTTCGGGAACGTCAGGGTCGGGTAGGACGGGTTCATCCACGCGGCGCGGGTGCCGGTGGCGGCGATGCGGGCCAGGTTCGGGGTGATGCCGAGGTCGAGGTAGTCGGCACGGAAACCGTCGATCGAGACCAGTAGGACGCTGGGGCGTTGCCCGGCGTCGACGGCGCCTGCCGGTGGCGGAGCGACATCGGCCGGCAGCCAGATGCAGGCCGACAGGACCAGGGCAATGAACGTGGTGGTGACAGCGGCGCGGACGGGATGCATTCGCCAATCCTGACGGTTGAATGTTGCAGCCGGAAGGCCCGGTAGCTGACAACACACTAAATGCCGGGCGCGGCAACCGCATCGCGCCGGCGTCAGCGGCGTATGGTCTGGGTAGAGACCGTCAGCCTCGCGCAATCACCGGAGGTGCCACATGAAGACCCCATTACTGACACTGTTGTTGCTCGCCGCCCCCGCATTCGCCTTCGCCCAGTCGAGCGAACCGGTACAGGACGCCACCAGCCAGGAAGTCGCCCGACAGGACTCCGAGTCGCGGGCCGACCGAGATGCCCACCGCGACTGCATGCGGTTCACCGGCAGCCGCATCGCCGCCAGCCGTGCCGACCGCAAGGAGCGCGCGGACGTCGACGTCGATAAGAACGTCACACAGCTCGATCGCGACGACTGCGTGGCCGCCAACGGCCGCGTCTACAGCCGCGATGACCTGCGACGCACCGGCGAAGTGGATATTGCCGATGCGTTGCGCAAGCTGGATCCTGCGATCCGCTGAGTCGCCTTCACCGAGGGGACGAAAAACGCCCGGCATCACGTCGGGCGTTTTCGTCTTCCCGGCATGGCGCCAACATCGAATCCGGCAGGTGGGATAATGGTCGGATTCGATCGCCACGGAGCCGCCATGTCCACCCGCAACGACCCGTCCCGCGTCATCCGCGCCCCGCGCGGCGCCGAACTCAACTGCAAGTCCTGGCTGACCGAAGCGCCGTACCGGATGCTGCAGAACAACCTGGACGCTGAGGTCGCCGAGAACCCGACCGAGCTGGTGGTCTACGGCGGCATCGGCCGCGCCGCGCGCGACTGGGAGTCGTACGACGCGATCCTCGAATCGCTGAAGACCCTCGACGACAACGAGACCCTGCTGGTGCAGTCCGGCAAGCCGGTCGGCATCTTCCCGACCCATGCCGACGCCCCGCGCGTGCTGATCGCCAACTCCAACTTGGTGCCGCACTGGGCGACCTGGGAGCACTTCAACGAGCTCGATAAGAAGGGCCTGATGATGTACGGCCAGATGACCGCCGGCAGCTGGATCTACATCGGCAGCCAGGGCATCGTCCAGGGCACCTACGAGACCTTCGTCGAGATGGGGCGCCAGCATTACGGCGGCGACCTCACCGGCAAGTGGATCCTGACCGCCGGCCTCGGCGGCATGGGCGGCGCGCAGCCGCTGGCCGCGAGCCTGGCCGGCGCCTGCAGCCTCAACATCGAGTGCCAGCAGAGCCGCATCGACATGCGCCTGAAAACCCGTTACGTCGACGAACAGGCGAGTGACCTCGACGACGCCCTCGCGCGGATCGAGAAGTACACCGCCGCCGGCGCAGCCAAGTCGATCGCGCTGCTCGGCAACGCCGCCGAGATCCTGCCGCAGTTGGTCGAGCGTGGCGTGCGTCCCGATGCGGTCACCGACCAGACCAGCGCGCACGACCCCGTGCACGGCTATCTGCCGATCGGCTGGAGCGTCGAGCAGTGGCTGGCCGGGCAGAAGCAGCATCCCGAGAAGGTCCGCGACGCCGCCAAGCAGTCGATGCGCGTGCATGTCGAGGCGATGCTGAAGTTCGAGGACATGGGGATCCCGGTGTTCGACTACGGCAACAACATCCGCCAGATGGCATTCGACGAGGGCTGCAAGGACGCGTTCGACTTCCCCGGCTTCGTCCCCGCCTACGTGCGGCCGCTGTTCTGCAAGGGCATCGGCCCGTTTCGCTGGGTCGCGCTAAGCGGCGACCCGGAGGACATCTACAAGACCGACGCCAAGGTCAAGGAACTGATCCCCGACGACGCCCACCTGCACAACTGGCTCGACATGGCGCGCGAGCGCATCGAGTTCCAGGGCCTGCCGGCGCGCATCTGCTGGGTCGGCCTCGGCCAGCGCCACAAGCTCGGCCTCGCGTTCAACGAGATGGTCCGCAACGGCGAGCTCAAGGCGCCGGTGGTGATTGGTCGCGACCACCTCGACAGTGGCAGCGTCGCCTCGCCCAACCGCGAAACCGAATCGATGCAGGACGGCAGCGACGCCGTGTCCGACTGGCCGTTGCTGAACGCGATGCTCAACGTCGCTAGCGGCGCCACCTGGGTGTCACTGCACCACGGCGGCGGTGTCGGCATGGGCTACAGCCAGCACAGCGGCATCGTGATCGTCTGCGACGGCAGCGAGGCGGCCGACAAGCGTATCGCCCGGGTGCTGTGGAACGACCCGGGCACCGGCGTGATGCGGCATGCGGATGCGGGGTATGAGATCGCCAAGCAGTGCGCGAAGGAGCAGGGGCTGAAGCTGCCGATGCTGTGACCCTGCCGGGTCCGGTGGTCATACCGGATTGAGTGCTATATTCGGACTGAATTCAGACCGAGAGTCCATCATGGCCACCGAAGACATCATCAGCCTCACCGAGTTCAAGAGCGATGCCAGCGGCTGGATCGAACGCCTGCAGCATCAGCCTGCGGTGGTGCTGACCCAGAACGGTCGCGGCCGCGCGGTGGTGCAGAGCTATGCGGCGTACCGGCAGATGCAGGACAGTCTGACCATGCTGCAGGTCGTCGCCCAGGGCGAGGCCGACATCCGCGCCGGCCGGGTGACGCCACAGGACACGGTGTTCGCTGATCTGCGCCGCGACCTGGGCGCGCGTGTCGCGCCGGCCGTAAAAGGCCGGCGCAAGCGTGGCTGACCGTCGCATCGAATGGTCGGACGCGGCCCGTGACGATTTGCGCGCCATCGTGTTCCATATCGCGAAGGACAGTCCGGACGATGCGCTGGATGCCGCCGGTCGACTGGAACGTCGGGCCGCCGCTCTCGCGGAGTTGTCCACGCGCGGCCGCATCGTGCCGGAGTTGCGCCGGGTAGGAGAGCGACGCTTCCGTGAGTTGATCGAAAGCCCGTGGCGCATCCTTTACCTGGTCGAGGGGGTGTCGGTGTACGTCGTGGCGGTTGTCGACAGCCGCCGCGACCTGCAGGACTGGCTGCGCGAACAGGTGGCACGTTTCCGGATGGCAAAACCATGAAGAGCAACCGCCTCCACCTTGACACCGAAGGCAAGTAAGTACGCATGGCCCTGAAGAAATCCGACCTCTACGCCTCCCTCTGGGCCTCCTGCGATGAACTGCGTGGCGGCATGGATGCCAGCCAGTACAAGGACTACGTCCTGTTCATGCTGTTCATCAAGTACGTCAGCGACAAGTACGGCAACAGCGACCAGTTCGCGCCGCCGGTCAACATCCCCGCGGGCGCCAGCTTCAAGGACATGATCGCCCTCAAGGGCAAGTCCGACATCGGCGACAGGATCAACACCCAGGTCATCCAGCCGCTGATCGAGGCCAACGACCGCCTCGCGCGCAGCGACTTCCCCGACTTCGCCGATCCCAACAAGCTCGGCGAAGGCCCCGCGATGGTGGAGCGCCTGAGCAACCTGGTCGCCATCTTCCAGAAGCCCGAACTCGACTTCTCGCAGAACCGCGCCGACCACGACGACATCCTCGGCGACGCCTACGAATACCTGATGCGGCACTTCGCCACCCAGAGCGGCAAGAGCAAGGGCCAGTTCTACACGCCGTCGGAAGTCAGCCGCATCATCGCCAAGGTGATCGGCATCGCGCCGGGCAACACCAAGGCCTCCACCACCGCATACGACCCCACCTGCGGGTCCGGCTCGCTGCTGCTGAAGGTAGCTGCCGAATCAGGCAGGCACATCACCCTGGAGGGTCAGGAAAAGGACGTGACCACCGCGGGCCTGGCCCGCATGAACATGATCCTGCACGACTTCCCCACCGCCAACATCCTGTCCGGCAACACCTTGAGCAACCCCAAGTTCAAGGACGGCGAGCAGCTGCGCACCTACGACTACGTGGTCGCCAATCCGCCGTTCTCCGACAAGTCGTGGAGCACCGGCCTGACCCCGGCCAATGACCCTTACCAGCGCTTCGGATGGGGCCAGCCGCCGGCCAAGCAGGGCGACTACGCCTACCTGCTGCACATCATCCGCTCGATGAAGGGCACCGGCAAAGCCGCCTGCATCCTGCCGCACGGCGTGCTGTTCCGTGGCCATGCCGAGCGCGCGATCCGCCGCCGGCTGGTGGAAAGCGGCATCCTCAAGGGCATCATCGGCCTGCCGGCCAACCTGTTCTACGGCACCGGCATCCCGGCCTGCATCGTCGTCCTCGACAAGGACAACGCCGCCGCCCGCAAGGGCGTGTTCATGATCGACGCCGCCCGCGGCTTCATCAAGGACGGCGCCAAGAACCGCCTGCGCGAACAGGACCTCCACCGCATCGTCGACACCTTCGCCAAACAGGCCGACGTGCCGCGCTACGCGCGCATGGTGTCGCGCGCGGAGATCGCCAATACCAAAAACGACTTCAACCTCAACCTGCCGCGCTACATCGACAGCAGCGAGCCCGAAGACCTGCAGGACATCGACGCGCACCTCAACGGCGGCATCCCCGAGCGCGACCTCGACGCACTGGACGCCTACTGGCGCGTGTTGCCCAACGTCCGCGAAGCCCTGTTCGCCTCCGCTGGCCGCCCCGGCTATGCGCAGCTGGCATTGCCGATGGCCGAGGTGAAGCCTGCCATCTTCGGCCACGCCGAATTTGCCGCGTTCCAGCAGGACGCCGCGGGTCACTTCAACCAATGGCGCGCCGATGCCACCCCGCGCCTGACCGGCTTCGGCCCGGGCGATCACCCCAGGGAACTGGTCGAGGCCATTTCCGAAGCGCTGCTCGACACCTTCCGCAAGGTGCCGCTACTCGATGCCTACGACGTTTACCAGCGCCTCATGGACTACTGGGCGCAGACCATGCAGGACGACGCTTACCAACTCGCCGCCGATGGCTGGGTGGCTCGCACCTACCGCGTCGTGGAGGAGGTGAAGAGCGGCAAGAAGAAGGGCGAGTTGAAGGACCGGGGCTGGGCTTGCGACCTGCTGCCCAAGCCCTACATCGTTGCCCGCTACTTTGCCGACGAGCAGGCGCATATCGACGCCCTCGCGGCCGAACTGGACACGGTCGGCGCCCGCCTCGACGAGCTGGCCGAGGAGCATGGCGGCGAGGACGGCGTGCTGAAGGATGTCGGCAGCAAGGCCGATGCCCAGGAGGCCCATGCCGGCGCGATCATGGCGTTGTGGAGCGAGGAAGATCCGGCGGCGAGCAGCGCCTACACCGCGCTGATGGAATCGGCCGAGGAGCATGCGCGCCAGCAGCGCGCGCTGGCCGACCGGCAGCACCTGTCGGCGCTGAAGACCGGCAAGGGCAAGCTCACCCTCAAGACCGTGAAGGACCGGCTGGCCGCCTGCGCTACGGGCGAGGAGCACGATGCCCTGTCCGAGTACGTGGAGGCCGACCGGTTGCGCAAGCAGGCGGGCAAGCAGGCGGCGGAGCAGTTCGCCGCGGCCGAGTCTGGTTTCCTAGCGCGACTGGGCGAAAACCCGTTGCCCGACAGCTTGGTCGATCTGGAGGCCGCCCGGCGCTATCTGGACCTACTCGACCGGCAGGCCGCACTGAAGGTGCAGGTGAAAGAGGCCGAGGATGCGCTGGACCAGTTGGCCTGCGAGAAGTATCCGCAGCTCACCGAGCCCGAGGTCAAGACGCTGGTGGTGGATGACAAATGGATGGCGTATCTGGCGGCCGCCGTGCACGGTGAGTTGGACCGTGTACTGCAACGGCTGGTCGCGCGCATCCGCGAGTTGGCCGGGCGCTATGCCATACCGTTGCCCGCGCTGGCCGATGAGGTTGAGACGTTCGCCGCGCGCGTCGATGGGCATCTGCGGCAGATGGGGGCCATATGGAACTGAGCGCCGGTTACAAGGTGACGGAGGTGGGGGTGGTTCCGGAGGACTGGAATGTTAAAACCATCGAAGAAGTTGCCTTTGTAACAAGCGGGAAGCGGCTTCCTCTTGGTTCGTCGCTTGTAGATATGCCAACACCTCATCCATACATTCGCGTAACGGACATGAGGCCCGGCACCGTTGATCTTAGCGAACTCAAGTACGTGCCAGAGTCCGTGTTTCCAGCGATCAGGCGGTATCGCATCTATCAAGCCGATATCTTTGTGTCCGTGGCGGGCTCGCTTGGCATCGTCGGGAAGATTCCTGAAGAAATTGATGGCGCCAATCTAACGGAGAACGCAGACCGTATTACGGACATAATTTGCTCGCAGGACTATCTTCTTTATGTGCTGCTGTCGCCATTGATTCAGAACACAATCGAGTCAATTCGTACCGTAGGTGCTCAACCAAAATTAGCACTGACGAGGCTCCGCAAATTCGCAATCCCGTTGCCGCCGACCGAAGCCGAACAACGCGCCATCGCTACGGCGTTGAGCGATGCCGATGCGTTGCTGGGTGGCTTGGACCGACTGATCGCCAAGAAGCGCAACCTCAAGCAGGCTGTCAAGCATCAACTCCTCGCCGGCCAAACCCGTCTTCCGGGTTTCAGTGGAGTGCGTGAGGTAAGACGGTTGGGAGAAGTGGCAGACACATTGAAAGGAAGTGGGCTCTCGAAAGATCAAGTCGTACCACATGGATCGCGTCCTTGTGTGCTCTACGGCGAACTATTCACAACATACGATAGGGTGATTTCAACTGTTGTGAGCCGCACGAATTCCGTGGACGGGTGTGTTTCTGTCGCGGGAGACGTGCTCATTCCAGCATCAACAACCACATCAGGTATTGACTTGGCTACCGCATCAGCGCTTCTAGAAGATGCGGTCGCGCTGGGTGGCGATATCAATATCATTCGGCGACGGAGCGATTTCTACGATCCAACCTTTCTCGCGCATTACTTGAGTACTGTGCGGCGAGATCAGATTGCTGAGCTAACGCAAGGGATCACGATTCATCACCTCTATGGTCGCGAATTACGGACTCTGGACCTTGAGCTGCCCTCTCTCGAAGAGCAGATTGCCATCGCCGCCGTCCTCTCCGACATGGACGCCGAAATCGAAGCCCTTGAAGCCCGCCGCGCCAAGACCCACGACCTCAAGCAGGCGATGATGCAGGAACTGCTGACCGGCAAGACCCGCCTTGTGCAACCGGCAGCGGCCTGAACACCCGCGACAGGCCCGCACTGGCAGTTGACGCGCCGAAGCACTAGCATGTATCGCATATGCAATGCAGGAGCCCCGCCATGAAGTCCGCCACCCTGCCGCCGCTGCGCGTCACTCCCGAACTTCGCCAGGCCGCCGAAAACGTCCTCGAAGCTGGCGAAACCCTGTCCAGCTTCGTGGAGACCTCGGTGCGCAAGCAGATCGAGTCCCGGCGCCTGCACAAGGAGTTCATCGCCCGCGGCCTGGCGTCGCGCGATGAAGCCAGGCGCACAGGTGTGTACTACGACGCCGACACCGTCCACGCCGAGCTGCGCGACATGCTAACCGAGGCCGAAGCTAGAGCGAAGACCAAGGCGTGAGCTGGCGCGTCCGCTACACACCGGCGGCTCGCGACGATCTCAAGCGCTTGTACGGCTTTCTGCTGGAGCACGACATCGTGGCGGCGCGACGCGCGTTGACGGCCATCATCAAGGGCGCGGAACTGCTGCGGCAGTTCCCTTTCACCTGCCGCAAGATCGACCCGGACAATCCGTTGTTGCGTGAACTGCTGGTGTCGTTCGGCGAGTCAGGCTACGTCCTGCAATACGCAATCGAAGACGAACATACGGTCAACATCCTGGCCGTGCGCCACCAGCGCGAAGAGGATTACCACTGATGCGGGTACCGAAATGACCCAGGCCCGCTCCGAACGTCGTACCCAGGACCGCGTGGCCGGGCTGTTCACTGATCCGGCGCGCTCGGACGGGCTTGGTTACCGCCGCCTCGGCGACTGGCACAAGCGCGGGCACAACCGCTGCATTGAAACGGAACTGCTGCGCGACAACCTCGGCGCACGCGGCTATTCCCCGGCCCACATCGCTGCCGCGTTGCAGAAACTGGAGTCGGCCACCGACACCACCGGCGTCACCCTCTACCAGGCCAACCTGCGCACCTACCAGCTGTTGCGCTACGGGGTGCCGGTCCAGATCGCCGCGGGCGCGCCGCACGAGACCGTGCACCTGATCGATTGGGAGCAACCGGAACGCAACGACTTCGCGCTGGCCGAAGAGGTCACCCTCAAGGGCGGCTACCAGCGCCGTCCCGACATCGTGCTGTACCTCAACGGCTTCGCGGTGGCGGTGATCGAACTCAAGCGCAGCTCGGTGGACATCGGCGACGGCGTGCGCCAGCTCATCACCAACCAGGAACCCATCTTCAATCAGGGCTTCTTCAGCACCGTGCAGCTGGTGCTGGCCGGCAATGACACCCAGGGCCTGCGCTACGGGACTGCCGGCACCCTCGAGCAGTTTTTCGTGCAGTGGAAGGACGAGCCCGCTGGCGACGCGGCCGGCCCCGGTGCGCTGCTCGACCGGCCGCTGGCCCAGCTGTGCAGCAAGCCGCGGCTGCTGGACCTGATCCGCCATTGCATGGTGTTCGACGCCGGGTACAAGAAGGTGCCGCGCCCGCACCAGTATTTCGGCCTGAAGGCCGCGCAGGCGCGCATCCGCCAACAGGAAGGCGGCGTTATCTGGCACACCCAGGGCAGCGGCAAAAGCATCCTGATGGTGTTGCTGGCCAAGTGGTTGCTGGAACACGACCCCGAGGCGAGGGTACTGGTCATCACCGACCGCGACGAACTCGACAAGCAGATCGAGGGGGTGATGAAGAATGCCGGCGTGATCGGCGACGCCGCGCCGTCGCCGCGCATCACCTCGCGCGCCGATTTCGTGGCCAAGCTCGGCGCCGTGACACCGCGCCTGATGTGCGCCCTGGTCCACAAATTCGACACCCGAGACTTCGACGGCGCGCCGCCGCCGGTGCGTGGCCGGCTGTACGTGTTCGTCGACGAATGCCACCGCACCCAGGGTGGCGGCATGAACCGGCAGATGAAGCGCTGGCTGGCCGGCGCGATTTTCATTGGCTTTACCGGCACCCCGCTGCTGCGCAAGGACAAGCAGCTGACCCGCGACGTATTCGGCACCTACATCCACACTTACAAGTTCCACCAGGCGGTGGCCGACAAGGTGGTGCTGGACCTCAAGTACGAGGCCCGCGATGTGCCGCAGCGGTTGATCTCGCAGCAAAAAGTGGACGAGTGGTTCGAGCGCAAGACCCGGACCCTCAACAACTTCCAGAAGGCGGTCCTGCGCAAGCGCTGGGCGACAATGGAAGAGCTGATGAGTGCCGGTGAGCGCAAGCAACGCATCATCGCCAGCATCATCGAGGACTTCGACTTCAAGCCGCGGCTCAACAACGACCGCGGCACCGCCATCCTCGTCGCGAGTTCCATCTACGATGCCTGCCATTACTACCGGCTGCTCCAGAACACCGGTTTCGGCCAGTTCTGCGGGCTGATCACCTCGTATGAGCCGAACCACAACGCGATCTCGCGGGAGCCGACCAACAGCGACGAGCGCTACAAGTTCGATACCTACACCCAGCACGTCCTGCAGGGCGGCCAGACCACCAAACAGTACGAGGACGAGACCAAGCGCCGCTTCATCGAGGAGCCGGCCAACCTGAAGCTGCTGATCGTCGTCAGCAAGTTGCTGACCGGATTCGATGCGCCCAGCTGCACCTACATCTACCTCGACAATGCGTTGCGCGACCACAACCTGTTCCAGGCCATCTGCCGGACCAACCGGCTCGACGGCGAGGACAAGCAGTACGGGCACATCGTCGATTTCAAGGAACTGTTCGGTGACGTGCAGCAGGCCATCGCTGTCTACAGCTCCGACGAACTGGACCTCGACGAGGGCAATGGCGGCGACAACAACGTCACCCTGAAGGGCTGGCTGGACGAGGGCAGGAAGAAGCTCGACCAGGCCCGGGAGTCTCTGCGCCATTTGTGCGAGCCGGTGCCACCACCGCGCGAGGTGGAGCAGTTCCTGCACTACTTCTGCGGCGATGCGGCCGACCCGAACGCGCTGAACGAAACCGAGGCCTTGCGGATCGCGTTCTACAAGGCGGTCGCGGTATTCGTGCGCGCCTACTCGGCGATCGCCCAGAACCTGGCGGACGCCGGCTACTCCGAGGCTGAGGCGGCTGCAGTGAAGGACGAGGTCGCGCTCTACAGCGACCTGCGCGCGGCCATCAAGAAGCATTCGGGCGAGGAGCTGGACATCAAGCCCTACGAGGCGGACATGCGCCACCTCATCAACACCTACGTCCAGGCCGACCCGGCGGACACGCTCGGCGAATTGGGTGAGCGTTCGCTGACCGAGCTGATCATCGAAACCGGCATCCACGATGCCATCGCGCGCAAGCTCAACCGACAGGGCAAGTTGTCGCGGGACGCCATTGCCGAAGGTATCATCAACAACGTCCGCAAGACGATCATCCGCGATCAACTGACAGATCCGCGGTTCTACGAGCAGATGTCCAAACTGCTTGACGACCTCATCCAGCAGAGCCGGGCCGATACGGCGGCCTACGAGACGTTCCTGAAGAATGCCGAAGCACTGGTGCGACGTCTGGCGGACAAGCAGGGCGATCAGGATGTCCCCGCCGCGTTGCATGACCGACGCGAGGCGATGGTGATCTACAACAATCTCCCGGCAATTCTCGCTATCGAGCACGATGGCGCGGCTGCCGCGAGTGAGAGCGCCAGTTACGGCGACGGGCTTGTTGGACTGGCGCTGACGATTGACCAGACGATGCGTGAAAGCGCGCCTGCCGGCTGGAACGGCGACCCGGTGAAGGAAGCGCAGGTCCTGAATGCCTTGTTTCCGTTGCTGAGCCGCCATCGCGCGGCGACCAGGGCGCTGTTCGAACTCATCAAGAACCAGCCGGGCTACCGATGACTGAAACCATTCAGCTCGGCGAGGTGGTCATCGCGATGACCACCAAGGCCATCAAGAACGTTCACCTGTCGGTGCATCCGCCGCTGGGGCGCGTCACCCTGGTCGCGCCCATGGGCACCCGCGTGGAGGTGGCCAGGGCCTATGCGATTTCCCGGCTAGGGTGGATTCGTGATCAGCAGGCCAGGTTGCTCGCGCAGGCGCGCGAAACGCCACGTCAGTTCGTGACTCGCGAAAGCCACTACGTCTGGGGCCGGCGCCATCTGTTGGTTGTCGCGGAGAAGGATGGCAAGCCGGGAGTCCGGCTGGAGCCACGCCGCGTCACGCTGACCGTGCGCCCAGGCAGTTCCAGGGAACGGCGCGAGGCCGTCATGCATGAGTGGCACAAGGCGCTACTGCACCAGGTGGTGCCGGGCATGATCGAGCGCTGGGAGAGGATTCTCGGCGTTGAGGTCACCGGCTACTTCCTGCAGCGCATGAAAACCAAGTGGGGGAGCTGCAATCATCGCGCCGGACACATCCGCTTGAACACCGAACTGGTGAAGAAGCCGAAAGACCTGCTGGAGTACGTCGTCGCCCACGAGATGACGCACCTGATCGAGCCGAGTCACAGCGAGCGCTTCGTCGCGATCCTCGATTTGCACCTGCCGAACTGGCGCGAAGCGCGTCAGGAGTTGAACGATTTGCCGCTGTCGGACGATCTTTGGAAATCCACCGGGTAAAGGTCGCGATCGATGAGTTATGAACCGGCATTCGTCGAATCGGCACTGCGCCGCCACGCCACCCACCCCAGCCACGCCACGATCATCAGCACCAGCACCTTCTGCGACAGTCCGCGCGGCAGCTCGCGCACCAGCGCCAGCACCCACACGCCGGCGAAGCAGGTGACCGCCCAGCCCAGCAACACCGGTGCGATGCGTTGCCAGTGCGGCGCGAATCGCAGGCGCCACGCCTGCAGCACCATCGCCGTCGTCGTGCACAGGAACGCCGCCTGCGCCGAGGTGCCGTGGACCAGATGCGCCAGGCGCCACTCTTCGTCGGGGAAGCGCATCGGCGCGAACGCGGTGATCACCAGCGACGGCGCGGCGATCGCGAACAACAGCAGCGGCGCGGCGCTGCGCGACGGTGCGGCCGGTTCGCGGTAAAGCGTGATGGCGAGCGCGAGGATGCCGATCGCCAGCGCGGTGTACCCGGCGCGCAGCAGCCCGCCCCACGGGCCGACCAGGTAGACGCTCAGTTGCGCATCGACGCCGTCGAGTTCCGGCCGCAAGCCGTGGACGGCGACGGCGGCGATGAGGAACGCGACAATCGCGGCCATTGCGAGACGGGCGAGGGCGGGGCGTGTGGTCGGCGTATCCATGCGGGTCGATACTGTCGTCCAGCCGCCGCCGCGGCAAGGCCCCAAAGTTGGCCGCCATCGAACGCGGGGTTGAAACTGTCGATGGCGTGAGGGGAGCGCATGCACGCTTTTGCAGCGCATTCCCCCCTATTCGTCCAGCAGGTAGCCATTGTTGGCCTTGGCGCTTTCGGGTTCGTTCGGGCAATCGATCCTGAACTCGCTGCCCGGGCCAGCCGGCAATGCGTCCGAAACCGTGGTGGTTTGCCCCGCGCCGATGGTCAAGGTTTGTCCCGCACCGATGGTCGCAACGGTCGCAACCTGTTGATAGTCATCACCCGGACCGGTGCGCATGGCGATGCTGCATCCGGCCGCACTGCCCGGGCCGGCGTTGTAGGCCCAGAGCTGCACCGTGCCAGCCGGGCCCTGCCGGTCGACCCGGCGAATGCGGGCGTCGAAATCCTGGCCAGATGCCGTATTCCCGGAGGCCACACGTCGAGGCGGGTCCGTGACACGTTGTGGCTCGCGCGCCCCCGTGCGCACCGGTTGAACGCGCTCGCAGGTCACCTTGACGGTTTCGGTCGCGGTTTCGATGACCTTTTTGTCCTGGGTGGCGATATTCATCCGCAGTGTGACTGTCTGCGCCTTCGGTGCCGTTTTTCCAGCCATTGCGAGCGTGCCCGACGGCCCATCGTTCCATTTGAGCGGGTAGGTGCCGCGCACCGTTTGCGTGCCGGCGGCAGGGAAGTCGAGCGAGGTGATGGGCGAGAGGAAACCCGACCCAAGAAAGATTGCCGCCCCCCGGAATGTCCGGATCGTTGCCACCTGGCCGTAGAGCTGCAACTGCGCAGGGCACATGTCGTTGCCGAACCGTTTCATGTTCGCCGGCTCGATGCGCAGTGTCGCCGACTTGATCGTCGGGTCCGCCTTCTTGGCCTTTGGGCCCCTCTTGCCCGGGATCTCACTTTTTCCGCCTGCCGACTTGGAGGTGCGTACTTTCGGCCGGTCGAGCGGCCGGCATTCGATGTTGACTCCCAGCAACACTTCGTCGCTGTAGGGCTTGAGCGCATCGGGGTCTTTGAAGACGCCCTTGGTGTCCCTGATGCTCCAGGTAACCGAGGCACGTGCCCTGTACGCATTCTTTCGCAATACGCTTCCCCCGTCCTCCAGGTATGCCGCGCGGTCGGCCCCCTGGCGTTTCTGGATCTCGTCGTTGCACAGTTTTACCGGCGAGACGCGATCATTGGCGACTGCCGCCGACAATGGGGCGACGTAGGGAAAGTTGATCTTGTAGATCTTGTTGGCAGCGGGTACGTCGATGCTGATCTGCCGGCCCTCGACCTTCAGCGTTGCTCCGGATGGATTTCGTCCGTTCTTCGGAGCTCCGCCTTTCACCCTGACCCAGGCGTCGATGTTCTTGGTGACGACGTGGTCGTAGCTGCTGGTGCCTGCGCCGTCGACCACGATCGTGGGGTAGCCGATATCGCTGTTGGTGCCGGCCTTGCCGAGCGCTTGCGACACCTCGACGACGGCGGCATGGGCCGTATGCGAAGCAATTCCTAGTGTCAGCGCGATGCAAGTGGACCCGATCTTGATGTGGGACATCACGCAATCTCCTGTCCATGCCATAGGGCTAGCGTCCGTGTCTTGTCCCGTCAGCGAAATGCAATCGGAATACGCCTGTCGTGAGGTTATCGCCGACGGGACTGCAGTCTTGTAAGAATCGGCAGTCATGGACGGAACTACGGCCCGCCGTGCATCACCTATGGGTTGTTGAGATTGGTATCCCACGTAATCAGTTTAAGGTTTCCTTCGCTATCCTTGAGTGCGGTCAGGATCATGTCGCGGGGATCCAAACCGGGATAGGAGCGCGAAACGCCATCCGCTGCGATCTTCGTTGCCGCACCGGCTCTCGTTGAGCCGAGACGGCGTACGTTCGTGCCGTTGTCGTTGATCGCCCAGCCAATGAGAAGGAGGTCGCCACCTGCAGCCCGCACGATGGTCGTCAGGTTCGAGTCGGCGTGGGGCGTGCCGAGAACGCTCACTTCGGATATGCCGCCGGCAACGCCGGTATCCCGCCTCGTGCCAATGTTGCCACCTGAGCTGGCCGACCAGGTGATGATGCGGAGTTTCCCCTGCGCATCGCGCACGGCAGCGGCTACGCCCTGACCCAGGGGCGCGACGGCGAGGCTTGTGCCGACGGCGCCCGCAGATCCATCAGCGCCGCGCGTCACCGTATTTCCGTCAGTCGAAAGCTTCCAGGGAATGACTTTCAAGTTGTTCTCGCCATCCCGCACGGCGGTGAAGACACCATTGAAGTTGCGCGCACGCGAGATCGAGAGGGCGGAGACGGCGCCGGCGGATGCCTGTCCGAGGCGAACAACCGACGCGGTTCCATTGCTGGCAAGTTGAATGTCCCAGACGATGATCTTGAGATCACCGCCTTGGTCGCGAACGGCGGTGACCGCCCTGCGGTTGCCGCTGCCCGTTGTCGCCATCGCCAGCGCGCTGATCTTGCCAGCGGTGGCATCGGCGACGCGCGTGAAGCCACCGGTCGGTCCCACGCGATAGGCGATCATTTTGAGGACGTCGTCACTCTGGCGCACTGCGACCAGTACGTGATCCGACGTGGGTTCGCCGACGGCGACTTCTTTGACGGTGCCGGCCTCTATCTCGTGTTTACGTTTGATCGTATCAATGCCGACGAGGTCCCAGCTGATCAGTTTCAGATGGTTGTTGCTGGCGCCAACGGTTGCGGTAACCGCCCTCAGCCCCGAAATGAACACCGTGTCGGCGTCCTTGATCGTGCCGGCCGATGCCGAGGCCCGGCGCAGGTAGGGCGAGGCATGCACCATCTTGAAGCCGGAATGGGGGGAGCTCTCCGTGAAACTGCCGCCCCTGTGGCGATACCAACCGCCCGACGTGTCCTGCCTACTTGCTTGGTAGAGCTGTCCCCAGCCATTTCGTAGTCTCAGCGCGGAACTGTTCGCGAGATCTTCGCGCCCATTGCCATCATCAGGAGCGGTGATGTCGTGAAAAGAAATATGAATGTGAGGGGCGCTGGAATTCCCGGAACTGCCGGCTCGGCCCAGATAGTCGCCCTCGGTCACTTGCGGACGATCCGACGGGGCAATAAAGGAATCGGGGTGCCAATCCCCTTCCTTACCTCCAGGTGGCGTCGCGGGGTACGGCGTGCTTCCCGCATTTGAAGGGCATAACTCGGCGGGGATGGTTCCAGCCTTGAAGTGAGCGATGGCAATGGCGTTGCCCTGATCGGTGACAATCACGACGTGGTTTCCGCCTTTGAAAATCTTCGACGGGTAATCGGGGTGGCGGTTGCTCTTGCCCGGCTCCGGATTGTCAGGGAAGTTCCGCCAACAGCTGGCGATGGCGCCGCTGGCTGGCGCATAGAGCGGTACGTCCCAGTCGTAATCCTGCGCATTCGTCGATGAACCCGTTCCTTTTTTCCAGCTGCCGCCGTCCCAGCGCCTGACGTTGAGGTCGAGCGTGCAGCAGCCTTCGCCGAATTCATCGACCGCCCAATAGGAATCACTGGCGAGGTCAGATGAGCGCGAAGGGAACGAAATCGTTTCCTGGGCAGTTGCAGCGTTCGCTGCGACTATCGCCGCTGCAAGCAACAGTTTGTGAAAACTGCGTGTGTGCTTGACTCCAGTCGATGTGGTCATCGCGATCTCCTCGGCTAACTGATGCAGAGCTAAGCTCTTGACTACTGGAGCGGGCCGGCGTCAATCGCAGGCCATGCAATCGTCCTTCGAAGTATCGGCCGGCGGGGCTGGATGCACGGGAGACGTCGGACGTGCGACCTGCACTGCCGGTACCAGAAGAAAGATGCCGAGCGTCCCCTGTTCGGTCGTCAGGCCTTCGGGCGTGGGTGATCCTGGTGGCGGTCGCGCTCCGGTGGCTGGTGGCGGCAGGGCCAGCGTTGGCGACTTGGCCGGTACCCGCTGGTGGGAGGTAGTGGCCTCATCTCCAGTACTTTTTACGTAGACACCGTTGTTCTTCAGGTGTTGGCCATGCGCCACCGAGGCCGTCAGCAAAGACCATACGGCGATGGTTGTGGCGCTCGCTTTGAGGATGAAGATCATGGCGCGTGCCTCCATCGTCGGAGTTCGCTTGTCGTGAGGCTATCGTCCGCAGAGCCGAAGTCTTGTAAGAATCGGCAGTCATGGAACTACGGAATTTCGAAAGCCTTGCCTCGGCGGAGGATCTGCGGCCTTTCGTCCGCCGCTACCTCTATGCGAATCGGCGTCTGGACGCGGATCTGACGGTCCATGCAAAGCCGACAGGCTATACGTACCTTTCCAGTTTCTTTGGACAGAACTATGGCGACTGCGGTGTTGTCGACGGGCGCGCGTTCCGACGCACGTCCCGCTGGTTTTTCCTGGGCATGCTGACCGACCACGATGTCGTCTTCCACCATGTCCGATCGCTGCAATTGATCGTCACCGAGTTGGCAGCGACTGGCCACTACCGCCTGTTTGGCATTCCGGGGCGGTGCGTACTTGGCATGGCCGCATCGCTGCACGAAGTGACGTCGGACAGTGTCGCGGAAATTGCGCGCACCTGCCTCGTGCTCGGGCCGGATGCGTCGCGCACGGACCATGTGACTGAATCGAATGCCTTCTTCCGTCGGCTTGCTGAAAACGCGCTACCAGAAGACGTGGCTGTCGAGCGCGCGGTGTCGCTGATCGAAAGCGAGATGGGAGCCGTACGAATTGGCGAGATCGGCGAGCGCCTCGGCATTGGATCGCGTGAGCTCAACCGCAGGTTCACCCGCATCATCGGCATGTCGCCGAAAGTATTTGCACGCATCATGCAGATCAACTGGGCAATTGGGCTGCTGTATGCAAATGACAAGTCCGCGCTGGCAAACATCGCCCAGGAGGCAGGCTTTTACGACCAGGCTCACTTCAACCATGCGATGCGGCGCTTCTTCAATGAAGGGCCGCGGGAGTTCCTGCTTGGCGAGCATCCGACCTTCCGCTCGTTTCTTGCCGGATCGCGTCGATTCGGGCCGAAATCGTAGAGCGGAGGGCTGACGAGGTCGCCTCGGTCCGCGCGTCGGCGCTAATATCGGCTGCGTATCGATCCGATGCTCGATTACCGGTAGGGGGAATGCAATGAACGCACCTGTCGTGAAGCGTCCGGCCTGGTTCTGGATCGTGGCCGTGCTGGCGTTGTTGTGGAACCTGTTTGGCCTGGCGATGTTCTACATGCAGTACACCATGACGCCCGAGCAGTTGGCGCAGTTGCCCGAGGCCCAGCGCAGCCTGCAGCAGAGTTTCCCCGCCTGGCTGTGGGCGCTCAATGGCCTGGCCGTGGTCGCCGGCACGCTGGGCTCGATCCTGCTGCTGATGGGCAAACGGCTGGCGCTGCCGGTGTTCTGGGTGTCGCTGGTCGCGGTGGTGGTGCTGTTCGGCTACTGCCTGTTCCCGGGCGGCATGATCGAGGTGCTGGGCGCGGCGCAGGCGCTGCCGATGCCGATCCTGGTCACCGTGGTCGCGGCGCTGCTGGTCTGGTTCGCGCGGCGGTCGGTCGCGCGCGGCTGGCTGGCATAGGACGATCCCCGGTGGTCCGATTGAAAGCGCTGCTTGGCGGATTGACCCTGTTGTTGGTGCTGCAGGCGACTGCATGCGCTGTCCACCAAGGCAGTACCGTTGCCGCCATTCCCGTGCCGCCGCTGCCATCGAGCACAAGCTGGAGCTTCGACACGACGCCGGTCTGGCAGGACGAGTTCGACTACACGGGTCTTCCCGATCCGGCCAGATGGAATTTCGAGCGGGGCGGCGAGGGCTGGGGCAACAACGAGCTGCAGCACTACACGGCCAGTGCCCGGAATGCGCAGGTGGGTGATGGCGTGCTGACCATCACCGCGCGCAAGCAGAAGACCGGGAAGCGCGACTACAGCTCCGCGCGGTTGAGCTCGAAGGGCAAGGGCGATTTCCGTTACGGCCGTTTCGAGGTCAGGGCCAAGTTGCCCGCCGGCAGGGGCACCTGGCCTGCGATCTGGATGCTGCCCACCGACCAGGTTTACGGCGGTTGGCCGAGGTCCGGCGAGATCGACATCATGGAGCACGTCGGTTACGACCCGGGACGCATCCACGTCACCGTGCATACCGGGGCGTACAACCACCGCATCGGTACGCAGAAGACCGCCACCCGGGTCATCGACGACGCAACGACGCAGTTCCACCGCTATCGCGTGGATTGGACGCCCGCAACGATCCGCGGCTACATCGATGACGAGCAGGTCTATGAATTCGTCAATGAAGGCACCGGCCCCGCAGCCTGGCCTTTCGACCAGCGCTTCCACTTCCTGCTGAACATCGCGGTCGGTGGCGACTGGGGCGGAAAAGGGGGCGTGGACGACGGCATCTTCCCCGCGACCCTGCAGATCGATTACGTGCGGGTCTACCGGCTGGTCAATTCGACGACCCGCCAGAACCCGCCCTAGATCACGCATCGTGACGGCGTCGACGGCGTCGACGGCGTCGACCAACTGGCGTGTCGATTCCGTCGTCGTCCGCTCGTCGTACACCTGAACCGGCATGGCGGCGGTCATCCCGCCGTACCATGCTCCCGCCCACGAACGCAGGCCCCCCGATGAGTCACGACACCCAATCCACGCCGCTCGACGAATCCGGCGCTGCCGCCATCCCGGAACACGTGCCCAGCGGTCCGCTATGGGCCGAACTGCGCGACGCGGTCCGCGGTACCGGCGCCGACTACACCAAGATCCCGCTGCGCCGCGCGGTGTTCCTGCTGGCGGTACCGATGGTGCTGGAGCTGGTGCTGGAGTCGACCTTCGCGGTGGTCGACATCTTCTTCGTTGCCAAGCTCGGCGCCTCGGCAGTGGCGACGGTGGGGCTGACCGAGAGCTACCTGTTCCTGTTGTACGCGATCGCGATGGGCCTGGCGATGGCGGTCACCGCGGTGGTCGCGCGGCGCGTCGGCGAGCACAAGCGCGAGGCGGCCGCGGTCAGCGCGGTGCAGGCGATCTGGATCGCGGTGCTGGTGTCGGTGCCGTTCGCGATCATCGGGATCGTCTGGGCGCGCGAGTTGCTACAGCTGATGGGCGCCGACGCCTGGACGCTCGAGCACGGCTACGGCTACATGCAATGGGCGCTCGGCAGCAACGCGGTGATCATGCTGCTGTTCGTGATCAACGCGATCTTCCGCGGCGCCGGCGACGCCTCCAGCGCGATGCGGGTGCTGTGGGTCGCCAACGGCCTCAACATCGTGCTCGACCCGCTGCTGATCTTCGGCTGGGGTCCGGTGCCGGCGATGGGCATCGAGGGTGCGGCGATCGCGACCACCATCGGCCGCGGCGTCGGCGTGCTGATGCAGCTGTGGATCCTGTTCCGCGGCGGCCAGCACATCCGTGTCGCCGCGTCGCAACTGGGCTGGGATGGCGCGACGCTGCTCAACATCGTGCGCACCTCGCTCGGCGGGGTCGGGCAGATGATCATCGGCATGACCTCGTGGATCTTCCTGATGCGCATCCTCGCCAGCATCGGCAGCGAGGCGGTGGCCGGGGCGACGATCGCGATCCGGCTGATGATGTTCACGATGATGCCGGCCTGGGGCATGTCGAACGCGGCGGCGACGCTGGTCGGGCAGAACCTCGGTGCCGACCAGCCGGGCCGCGCGGAGGCCTCGGTGTGGCGGATCGGCTGGTACAACATGGCCTACCTGGTCGCGGTGTCGGTGGTGTTCTTCCTGTTCCCGCGCGAGCTGGTCGGGTTTTTCACCAGCGATGTCGGAGTGATCGATGTCGGCGCCGAGTGGCTGCGGATCCTGTCGTACTCGTTCTTCGTCTACGGCTGGTGGATGGTCGCGGTGCAGGCGTTCAACGGCGCCGGCGACACGGTCACGCCGACCAAGATCAACCTGGTGTTCTTCTGGCTGATCCAGATTCCGCTGTGCTGGTGGCTGGCGCTGCAGTTGGACTGGCAGCAGACCGGGGTGTTCTGGGGAGTGTTCGTGTCGGAGACGGCGGTGGGGTTGTTCACCCTGTGGCTGTTTACGCGCGGTGGGTGGAAGAGCGCGAAGGTCTAGGGACCGGGTGGAGCGCAAGCTTCGGCCGGGGGCGGCGCCCCAGCCGGGTGCTTGCCCACCGGTCCGGGCGCCATCCCTGGCCGCACTCACCGGCCGCGGCCCATCCATGGGCCGCTTTGGCAACACCCGGCCGGGGCACCGCCCTTCGGTGTGCGGGTGGCCGGGCTTCGTGACTTGGGCCGAAGTTGGCGAATGGTGGCCTCAGCCCTTCGATCCCAGCTCCACGATCGGCTGGAAGCCGCCATAGATCATTCGCTTGCCGTCGAATGGCATTGGGCTCTTCTCCGGGTCCATGCGAGGGTCTTCCATCATCTTCTTGAACCCGGCGTCGCGGGTCGCTTTGTCGGGCCATTCGATCCACGAGAACACGATCGTCTCGTCGTCCTTGCCCTGCACGGCGCGGCGGAAGTCGGTCTGCTTGCCGTCGGGGACGTCGTCGCCCCAGCACTCCAGCACGCGGGTGGCGCCGTACTCCATGAACACCGAGTCGCCCTCGTTGGCGTGGTCGATGAACTTCTGCTTGTTGGCGGTCGGGACGGCGATGACGAATCCATCGATGTAGGACATGGCGTGTCTCCTCGGTGTTGGGAATGTGTGGGTACGACGAGCGGGGGCGGACGAAATCGACATCGCGCCGGGGGGCGACAGTCCGTTCCATCGGTATCGGTGCCGCGTCGGGGCAGTCGGCCTAAGCTGGGCGCCTCGACCCACCGACCCAGGAGCTTGCCGTGACCGACCTGTCCGGTTTTCCGATCACCCGCCGCTGGCCGGCGCGGCATCCGCAGCGCATTCAGCTGTACTCGCTGAATACGCCCAACGGCGTGAAAGCCTCGATCATGCTGGAGGAGGCCAGGCTGGCGTACGAGCCGCATCTGGTCGACATCATGGAGGGCGAGAGCCACACGCCCGAGTTCCTGTCGCTCAATCCCAACGGCAAGATCCCCGCGATGATCGATCCCGACGGGCCGGGTGGGCAGCCGCTGGCGCTGTTCGAGTCCGGCGCGATCCTGCTGTACCTGGCCGACAAGACCGGGCGCTTCATCCCCGCCGATCCGGCCGGGCGCTGGGAGACGATCCAGTGGCTGTTCTTCCAGATGGCCTCGATCGGGCCGATGTTCGGCCAGCTGGGCTTCTTCAACAAGTTTGGCGGCAAGGACATCGAAGATCCGCGGCCGCGGCAACGCTACGTCGACGAATCGAAGCGCCTGCTCGGGGTGCTGGACACACGCCTTGACGGCCGTAAGTGGCTGATGGGCGACGACTACACGATCGCCGATATCGCCACCCTGGGCTGGGTGAACAACCTGATCACGTTCTACGAGGCGCGCGAGCTGGTCGGCTTTGACGAATTCGCCAACGTCGGCGCATGGCTGGATCGCGGACTGGCGCGCCCGGCAGTGCAGCGTGGCCTCGGGATACCGTCGCGCGATTGATCGGCGTCCCCGCGCCGTTCAGCCGGTTTCGATCACCGCATGGGCCCGCACCGGGAAGGTGCCTATGCCGTGAACCTTCGGGGGCACGGCCGTGAAGCGGAATCCATTGGCGGGAAGACTGTCGAGGCACGTCAGGTGTTCGACAATCGGAATCCCGGCGCCAAGGAGGATGGTGTGGACGGGCCGGGTGTTGCCACCGGTGTCGTCGATATTCAGGGAATCGATGCCGACCAGCGCCGCGCCCCGCTCGCGCAAATGGTTCGCCGCCGCTCCGGTCAGGAATGGATGGCCCTCGAAGTATCGGTCGGTACCCCAGTGGCGGTCCCAGCCGGTGCTGACCAGGACCGCGCGGTCGCGGACTTCCACGGCCGCGAAATGGGCCCAGTCGATCGCGCGCTCCGTGGTGTCGGACACCCGGACCACGGTGCCTTCCAGGCCGGCGATCCGGTCGAGTGGAAGGCCGGCAACATCGACGCCGTCGGCACATCGGTGGAAGGGCGCGTCGATATAGGTGCCCGTGTTGGCGACCATGTCGATGCGGCCTATCTGGAACTCGGTGCCGGGTGCATACAGCGCTCGTGACTGCTCGCGCGAAAGGTGGTCGCAGATCAGGGGCGCCGGCAGTCCCTTGTAGGTCACCATCCCGTCGTGGATGGTGTGGCTGAGGTCGACGAACCGGACATGCCGCGCGCCTTGCGCGGCGGCGGGCGCAGCAGGTGCAGCGCGCTTGTGGCGCTGCTGGATAATCTGCTTGTCGATGATGCGGACCTCGCCAACCATCAGCAGGCGCAGGTCGCGGATGATGTACGCAGCCAGCGCGTCATCGCTGATGTCGTCACCGTCGATGTCGAGCCGGAACCCCTGTCCCTGGATGCCTCCGCCATTCGAAAAGCCGATGTCGAAATCGAACTGGACGCGCTTGTCGGTCGTGTCGGTCATGGTCTTGTCCCCCTGGAAATGGTTTGGCTACCCGCCTGCCGGGCCCTGCGGCTCTTGAGCTTGGCCCGGTTGCCACAGCCGCTCGACGACGAACACCATTGCCTCCGCCCCGGACGCGAGGTGTCGACGAACATCATCCTGCAGCCAGGGCACATCCGGATGCGGTGATGCAGCTCCGACCCGAGCAGGGTCAGCGCATCGGCAGCGAGTGTCGAAAACGCGGCCTCGATGGGTTTGTCCGCAACCAGGGTGAGATTCCCCGCGCGCATTCTCGGGCGAAGCGGGGGGCGTGATGCGGCCTGGTTGAGAAGCCTGATGTCGGCCGGGGGCAGGCCCGTGCCCACCATCGTCGAGGTGCCGCAGCGGTGGATTGCCTCGCGTAGCGTGCGTGCCTCGATCAGGTCGGCCCGCGTGGCGCGGGCGCCCGGTACGAGCAATCCAGCTGCACCCAGCCAGGCGACAAGGTCGCCGGGTGTTTCGAGGCGCTCGACGGTTTCGCCGCTTCGCCTGCCGAGCGTGTCCACCAGGCAGAGCGCATCGGAGCCCGCAATGAATTCGAAGGCTTGTTTCATGACGACACTAGTATAACTGGTGTCTACGGAACGGCAATCCATCGTGGCCAAAAGAAACCCGCCGGAGGCCGGCGGGTTCGGATGAAGCTGTCTCCGGGGTGGGGCGCTGGTCAGCCCAGCAGCACCCGGTTCATGCGCTGTACGAATGCCGCGGGATCTGGCAGCGGTGCGCCGGCGGCGATCTCGGCCTGTTCCAGCAGTAGCGTGGCGAGGTCGGTCGCCTTGGCGTCGTCGGTTTCCGCCGCGACGCGCTTGAGCAAGTCGTGCTGCGGGTTGATCTCCAAGGTCGGCTTGCTCTCCGGCATCGCCTGGCCGGCCTCGCGCATCAGGCGCGCGAAGTGCGGGGCCATGTCGAAGTCGGACAGTGCGAGGCACGACGGCGAATCGGTCAGGCGCGCGGAGACGCGAACCTCATTGACGCGATCACCGAGCAGTTCCTTGAGCTTCGCTACCAGCGGTTCGGCCGCCTTTGCGGCTTCCTCATGTTGCTGCTTCGCCGCTTCGTCCAGCGGCAACTCGCCCTTGGCGACGCTCTGCAGCTTCTTGCCGTCGTACTCGTGCAGGTAGCCGAGCATCCACTCGTCGATGCGGTCGAACATCAGCAGCGCCTCGATGCCCTTGGCCCTGAACGCTTCCAGCTGCGGGCTGCCGGCCGCGGCCGCGTAGCTCTCGGCGGTGATGTACCAGATGGTGTCCTGGCCCTCCTGCATGCGGCCGATGTAGTCGTCGAGCGAGACCGACTGCTTGGCGCCATCACCCTTGGTCGAAGCGAAGCGCAGCAGCTTGGCGATCCGCTCGCGGTTGGCGGTGTCCTCGCCGATGCCTTCCTTGAGCGTGTTGCCGAAGGCCTTGATGAAGGTGGCGAATTTCTCCGGCTCGTTGTTCGCCAAACCCTCGATCATGTCGAGCACGCGCTTGGTGCAGCTCGCCTTGATCCGCTCGAGCTGGCGGTTGTGCTGCAGCAGTTCGCGCGACACGTTGAGCGGCAGGTCGTCGGCATCGACCACGCCGCGCACGAAGCGCAGGTAGTTGGGCAGCAACTCCTCGGCCGCGTCCATCACGAACACGCGCTTGATGTAGAGCTTCAGGCCCTTGCGTTCGTCGCGTCCGCCCATCATCAGGTCGAACGGCGGCTGCGCCGGCAGGTACAGCAGGGTAGTGAAGCTCTGGTTGCCTTCGACGCGGTTGTGCGACCACGCCAGGGCGTCGTTGAAGTCGTGGCCGAGCGACTTGTAGAAGCTCTGGTAGTCCTCGTCGCTGATCTCCGACTTGGGCTGGGTCCACAGTGCCGAGGCGGCGTTGATGGTTTCCCAGTCGCCGGTGGCGGTGTCCTTGTCGTCCTCGGCGCCGGCTTCCTTCGGCATGCGGATCGGGAAGGCGACGTGGTCGGAGTAGCGGTGGACCAGCGAGCGCAGCTTCCAGCCAGACAGGAACTCGTCCTCGTCGGCTTTCAGATGCAGCACCACGGTGGTGCCGCGTTCGGCGAGCTCGACGGCCTCAAGCGTGTACTCGCCCTGGCCGTCGCTTTCCCATTTCACGCCCTCGCTAGCTGCTGCGTCGGCGCGGCGCGTCAGCACGGTGACCTTGTCGGCGACCACGAACGCCGAATAGAAACCGACACCGAACTGGCCGATCAGGCGCGCGTCGGCCTTGTGCTCGCTGGCCATCGCGGCGAGGAAACGGCGGGTGCCGGAACTGGCGATGGTGCCGATGTTGGCGACCACCTCGTCGCGGCCCATGCCGATGCCGTTGTCGGCGATGATGATCGTGCGCGCGGCCTCGTCCCAGCTGACGTCGATGTGCAACTCGCCATCACCGGCCATCAGTTCCGGATTGGCGATCGCCTCGAAGCGCAGCTTGTCGCAGGCGTCGGAGGCGTTGGAGATCAGTTCGCGCAGGAAGATCTCCTTGTGCGAGTACAGCGAGTGCGTGACCAGGTGCAGGACCTGGGCGACTTCTGCTTCGAACTGGCGGGTTTCGGTGGTTGCGGTCATGCGTATGGGTTCGATGGCGGGTTCCAGGCTTGGACAATGGGTCCGGGCGGCGGGAAATCAAGCCGGTCGGGCCGTGGTGGCCCGGCACTCGACTTGTCTGCGGCGGCCTGCTTTCATCCGTCGATGGCTTCGGAACTCGACAACCCGTTCTGGTCCTCGTTGCGCAGTCGGCACCGCGACCTGGCCTTGGACGCCGGTGCCGTGGCGCGCTATCCGCCACAGTTCGCGCCGTTCCTCGGCGTGGCAAGCGCGACGGCGGACGTGGCCGACGCACTGGCATCGCTGGTCGCGGTCGACGAGGGTCTGCTGCTGCTCGGCATTGCGCCGGAACGCGTGCCGGACGGATTCCGGCTCGAAGCGTTCGCCGACCTCGCGCAGATGACCTGCGGCCAGCCGCTGGAGGTCATCGACGGCCCGGAGGTCATCGAACTGTCGCAGGTCCACCTTGAGGACGTGCTGGCGTTGACCGCGTTGGTCTACCCGCACTATTTCCGCCCGCGCACGATGGAGCTTGGCCGCTACTTCGGCATCTACCAGGGCGGCCAACTGGCGGCGATGATCGGCGAACGCCTCGGCACCGACACCACGCGCGAGGCCAGCGCCATCTGCACCCATCCCGACTTCAACGGCCGCGGCTACGCGCGCCGGTTGACCGCGATGCTGACCAACGACCTGCTGGCGCGCGGCAGCCTGCCGTTCCTGCACGTGAGCCATGAGAACCGGCGCGCGCTGCAGATGTACGAACGGATCGGCTATCGTCGCCGCCGCGACATCGGGTTCTGGTCGCTGCGGCGGACGCGTTGAACACCCGCGTCCGCCGCGTTGGTGCGATCAGGCCGTCAGATCCTTGCCGCCGGCATTGACCATCCATGGCGTGCCGAAACGGTCGACGCACATGCCGAAGCCTTCGGCCCAGAAGGTCTCGCTGTAGGCCATCTGTTCGGTGCCGCCCTCGGCCAGCGCCTTGAAGATGCGCTCGCCCTCGCCGCGGTCGTCGACGCTGATCGACACCGACGTGCCGGCCGGCTTCTGGTACTGCTCGGGAGGACAGTCGGAGCCCATCAGCATCTGCTCGCCGATGGTCATCGAGACGTGCATGACCTGGTCGGGATTGGCGCCCGGCATCTCCTCGCCGCCGGGGGCCTCGCCGAAGCGCGACAGCATCAGGATCTTGCCACCCAGCACTTTTTCGTAGTGCTTGAACGCCGCTTCGCAGTCGCCCTTGAAGATCAGGTAGGGGGTGAGTTGCATGGAGTGCTCCTTGGTTGTGGCCTGGTTTGGCCGGGGTCGGTTGTCGGGTTTGCTGTCGGGTTCAGGCATCGTGCAGCGCTTCGACCTGGATGCGCAGGGTCACGGTCATGTCGAAACCGTACTCCTTGCCGGCGTCGATGCCGAAGTCGTCGCGCTCGATGGTGCCGTGGGCGTCGGCGCCGCATTGCTCGCGTTTGAGCATCGGGTGCGGGACGCAGTTGAACAGGGTGATGTCCAGTTCGACCGGGCGGGTGACGCCGTGCAGGGTCAACTCGCCCACCAGCCGGGTCGGGCGGCCGTCCTCGAAGCCGGCGAGGGTGCCGCGGTAGGTCGCCTGCGGGTATTTGGCGACATCGAACAGGTCCGGCCCTTTGGCGTACTCGTTGAGCTTGTCGTGGCCGAAGTCGACGCTGGCCAGATCGACGGTGATGTCGACCGTGCCGTCGGTGACCGTGCCGGTGTCGGCGGCCTTGTCGAGCGTGACCTTGCCGCGGGTGGTGTTGAACTTGCCGCGCCAGATCGAGATGCCCATGTGGTCGGCCTCGAAGCTGGGGAAGGTGTGCTCCGGGTCGATGGTGTAGTGCTCGGTCGCGGCCATCGCGGTGGCTGGGGCGCAGGCGAGCAGGGCGATGAGCGCCGTGCGGGACAGGATTTTGCTGGTGAACATGGATGGCTCCGGGGACGTGGGCGGGGGAAGGCGGGACGTGTTCCTGTCCGCTCCTGTCCAGACGACGAACGAGGACAGGCGGAATCGACAGACGGCGAAAATAAAATCGGGTGTATCCGTACTGGGGCGTCCCGCCACCGGACCAGACAATCCCGGCCCCGGGTGCCCTTGCCGCTGCACGGCTTGGGTATCGTGGTCCAATGACGGTGCACGAGAGATTCGATGAGCAACGCAACAGTCATGCAACCGGCGAACAAGCCGCGACGAAGCGCCGGACCCACCTTGTGCTGTTGGAGGGCGGGGCGGAATACGTTGGCGAACTGATCTCCGGGCAAGTCACCAATGTTCACCTGCAGGACTGGACGCGCGGCCGCGAGTGCGCGCTTGGGCGCGAGTTCCTCGCCGACAGGGACGGCACCGATTTGTCGCGCTGGCTCTACAACGGACCGGGCGATGACGACCGCCGGGGTGATCTGGGTTACTGGATCGGCCATCGGATCGCCCGCGCCTACGTCGACGCGGCGGATGACCGGCAGCAGGCCACCGTCGAGTTGCTCGACGTGCGTCCGGAGACCGCCGCTGCGTTGTTCGAAGCGAGCGGCTGGGTGCCTGCATGCGCTCACGTCACACCCCGAACGGCCACGTCTCCGGCACCCCGTCGGTCGGATGCTGCGGACCCAGCGGGGTGACCGCGCTGGTCTCGTCGAACCACGCGTAGGCGTCGAACTGCTGCGGCAGCGACACCTCGGCGTAATGGCTCTGCATCTCGGTATCCGGGCGGTAGATCACGCCGATGAAGCGTTCCAGCCGCGCGGCCAACAACTGTCGGCGCAGGGCTTCGTGCCGGTCCTTGCGCAGGTCGAGCAGGAAGCGCGGCGTGCCGCTGTCGTGGCACAGCCGCTCGACGCTGTCGCGATGCGAGGGCCGCACGCGCATGACCTGCATGTCGCCGTCCCAGTCGCTGGCGGCGGCGACGGTGCCGGCGTGGGTGCCGAAGCCGACCAGCGCGGCGGCGTCGCCGAAGCGGTCGCGGCACAGCTGGCCGATGTTGAGCTCGTCGCGGGCGCTGCCCATCTCGGTGTGGCGGGCGTCGCCGATGTGCGAGTTGTGGGCCCAGACGATCGCCTTCGACTCCGGGCCGTGGGCGTCGAGCAGGTGTTCGAGGGTCTCGAACATGTGGGTGTCGCGCAGGTTCCAGCTCTCGGCGCCGCCGTAGTACATGATCCGGTAGTAACGCTCGGCGGCGGTCACCAGACGGGCGTTCTGGCTGGCATCGAGGAACTGCTCGCCGTCGTGGGCGGCGTAGTCGAGGCGGCGCGTCAGCAGGTCCTGCAACTGCCGGACGACCTCGGCCTCGCAGTCGGCGTAGCCGCGGGTCAGCACGGCGCGGCCGTAGGTCGCCGGCGCCTTCTGCCACGGTGTCAGGCAGCCGTAGCGTTCGCGTGCGATCGCGGCGGCCTCGGGGTCGACCTTGTCGAGGTACTCCAGCACCGCGGCGATCGAGGCGCGCAGGTTGTACATGTCGAGGCCGTAGAAACCGGTCTGTCCGGACGGCTCGCGGTCGCGGTTGTGAACGTGCAGCCACATCACCAGTTCGGCGACGTCGGTGTTGCGCCACATCCAGGTCGGGAAGCGCTGGAACATCGGCTCGGCGTCGTCGCGTGGCGGCAGGTGGCGGACGTAGCGGTTGATCGTGGCCGCGTCCGGCCAGTCGGCCTCGACCGCGATGAAGGTGAAGCCGTGGCGTTCGACCAGCCGGCGGGTGATCGCGGCGCGTGCGCGGTAGAACTCGGAGGTGCCGTGGCTGCACTCGCCGAGCAGCACCACGCGGCATTCGGCGAAGCGCTCGAAGGCGACGGCGAAGTCCTCGTCGTCCGGATCGGGCAGCGCTTCGGCGGCGCCGGCGATCATCTCCGGCAGCGACTGGCCGCGGCTTTCGCCGGGCACGTGGTTGCTGGCCGCGCGGCTGCCGTCCTCGGCCCAGCCTTGCTCGCCGATCAGTGGCACGAACGTCACCCCGCCGAGGTCGTCCTGCTCGAAACGGTCCTCGCCGGTGCGGGTGATCCGACGCAGGCGCTGGCCGAACAGGCCGCCGCCGACCGGGATCACCAGCCGGCCGCCGATCGCCAGTTGTTCGCGCAGCGCCGGCGGCGGTTCCGGCGCGCCGGCGGCGACCACGATCGCGTCGAATGGCGCTGCTTCCGTCCAGCCGCGGGTGCCGTCGCCGATGCGCAGTTCGATGTTGTCGTAGCCGAGTTGGTCGAAGCGTTGTTGCGCCTGCTCGGCCAGCGAGGCGTGGCGTTCGATGGTGTTCACTTGCGCGGCGATTCGGCTCATCACCGCCGCCGCGTAGCCCGAGCCGGCGCCGACCTCAAGCACGCGGTCATCGCGTTCGATCTCGGCGGCCTCGATCATCAGCGCGACGATGTAGGGTTGCGAGATGGTCTGCTTCTCGCCGATCGGCAGCGGGCTGTCCTCGTAGGCGAATTCCTCCATCCCGGGTTCGACGAAGGCCTCGCGCGGCACCGTGCGCATCGCCGCCAGCACCGCGGCGTCGCGGATGCCGCGGCCGGCAATGTGGGAGTCGACCATGCGGTCGCGGGCGCGGGAATGGTCGGGGTGGGGGATCGGCATGCGGCGCGCTCCCGGGCCGGGCCCGTCATGCGGGCGTCCAACGATGGGCCGAGCCATGTAAATGCGGTGTCACCAGCGAACCGGTTGCCGGTTCAGGACTGCGATGCCACCCCGGTGGCGCTGTCGAGCAACCGCCGGGCGCGGCTCGCCAGCGCGTCGCGCAGCGCGTCCGGCTGCTCGATGCTGAAGTCGAACGGCAGCCGCGCCAGTTCGCCGGCGAACCAGTCCAGGTGGTCGGTCTGGGCGTGCAGCAGGACGCCGCGATCGGTCTGCTCGAACGTGCCGATGCCATCGAAGAAACACCGGCGCGCGTCCTTCAGGTCGGCGTGCAGCCGCACCCGGACCGCATGCGCGCGCGGCATGGTCGCGACCGAAAACGCGAGGTGGGCGAGGGCGTTGAAGTCCTTGGGCCGGGCGAAGCTGATCGGCAGCGGCTGCACCGAGACGATGCGGTCGAGCCGGAACGAGCGCAGGCCACCGCGCAGGTGGCAGAAACCGGCCGCGTACCAGCGCCCACCGCGAAAGCCGAGGCCGTAAGTGTCGAACCCGCGGCGGCTTTGCTCGCCCTGTGCCGAGCGGTATTCCAGTTGCACGCGCTGCTGCGCCTGGGCGGCGGCGCTGAGCGTGGCCAGGGCGCCGTTGTCGCCGCTCGGCGCGGCGCGCGACAGGTCCAGGGTCACGGTCTCGTCGATCGCGCGCAGGCGCTTGTTCAACTTCGCCGGCATCACCCGTTCGAGCTTGGCCTGGGCGCTGCTCACCGCCGGCTGCGCCTCCGACAGGCCGAGGCTGCGCGCCGCCAGCAGGCCGACCGACAGCGCCAGCGCCTCGTCGTCGGTGAACATCATCGGCGGCAGCTTGAAGCCGGCGACCAGCGCGTAGCCGCCGTACCGCCCGCGCTCGGCGGTGATCGGGATGCCGAACTCCTCGAGGATCGCGACGTAGCGCCGCAGCGTGCGCGCGTCGACATCCAGCCGCCGTGCCATCTCCGGCCCGCTGATGCGGCCGTGGGCCTGCAGCAGTTCGAGCACGGCTAGCACGCGGGTGGTGGGGTGGTAATGCGACCGGGTCATGGAACCGATGCTAGCAATCAATCAGGGCCGAAACTGTCCTGTTTTGCCGCGAGGCTGGCGCCTCTCCCCGCCACGGCCCATCGCACGCATGAACCAGTCCTACATCCTGTTCGAGGCGTACTCGCCGGTGATCGAGCTGCGCCAGTACACCCTGCATCCCGGCCAGCGCGATGTGCTCATCGAATTGTTCGAGCGCGAGTTCATCGAGTCGCAGGAGGCGACCGGCATCCGCGTGATCGGCCAGTTCCGCGACCTCGACGCTCCCGACCGCTTCGTCTGGCTGCGCGGCTTCGCCGACATGCCGGCGCGGGCGCGCGCGCTGCAGGCCTTCTACGACGGTCCGGTGTGGCAGGCCCATCGCGGCGCGGCCAACCCGACCATGGTCGATTCCGACAACGTGCTGCAACTGCGCCCGGCTTACGCCGTGTCCGGGTTCCAGATCGAACGTGCGCCGCGCGCGCCGGTCGGCTCGGCCGGCGGCGGGCCGGGGTTGGTGGTGGCGACGCTGTACCACTTCGACGCGGCGGTAGACGAGGACTTCCTGGCGTTCTTCGCCGACGAATTGGTGCCGGTGCTGGGCAAGTGCGGGGCGGCGGTCACGGCGGCGCTGCTCAACGATCCGAGTCCGAACAACTTCCCGGCCCTGCCGGTGCGCGAGGGCGAGCACGTGTTCGCCTGGTTCGCGCGCTTCGCCGACCCGCAGGCCTTCGATCGCCACCGTGCCGCGCTGGCCGCGCTGCCGACCTGGCGCGACCGCCTGGAACCGGCGCTGCGGCGGCGGCTGGCGCGGCCCCCGCAGACCCTGCGCCTGTCGCCGACCGCGCGCTCGCGGTTGCACGGTTGAGGCCAGACCATGGAGATCGCTCTCGACCAGACCGCGCAGGAGTCCCGAAACGTTCATCCGGCGTTGAACTGGGACCGGTTTCGCCGACTAGACTGGCAGTTGGATCCGATACTGTCCGCGCATGTCCGCACCGAGCTTTTTCGCCGCCATCTGCCTGGCCCTGCTGCTTTCGGCCTGCAACCCGCAGGCGCCGGAGGGTGCCACGGTGCCGCTGTCGGAAACCCGTGGCGACACCGACCCGCGCGGCGGGGCGATATCGGACGCGACCGTGGAGGCGCCGGCGCCGCAGCAGGTCGAGGTTCCGCCCGCCGAGCGAAGCGACGAGCCGCGCGAGGTCAACTGGCAGCCGATGGAACTGACCACCGGCGAGGCCTGGGTCAGCTGCGAGCACGACTATGTCGTCGACGGCGACGGCGAGCCGCTCACTTCGCTGGGTTACTCGGCGATGCGCAAGGCGCTCAAGTCCTGTCGCGAGAACGGCCTGCTGCGACTGCGCTACCACGGCAAGATCTCCGCCGAGTTCACCGCGCTGGTCGAGCGCGCCGCCGAACTGGCGGACACCCTGGGGATCGACAAGCGCATCCTCGACCTCGACTCCACCGGCGGCCAGATCGAGCAGGCGATCATTGCCGGCGACATCATCGGCGAGTCGGGCTGGACCGCCTGGGTGCGCGAGGGCTCGGTTTGCCACAGCTCCTGCGTGCTGGTGCTGGCGGCCGGCGACATGCGGATGATCGCCGGCAAGGTCGGCATCCACCGGATGATCCGGATCGGCTCGCAGGCGACTTCGCGCGCGGAACTGCAGCAGGAGTTGCAGGAGGTCCACGCGCAGGTGCGCCAGTACCTGCAGCGCAACGGTGTGGCGTTCGCGGTCGCCGACCTGATGATGACCGTGCCCAACCGCAGCCTGCGCCTGCTGACCGATGCCGAACTGGACTTCTACGGCGTCGACGGCCGCAATGCGGTGGAGGACGACCTGCAGCGCATCACCCTGACCCGCGAGTGCGGCGAGGCGTTCGTGCAGCGCAAGGACGCGTTCTTCCGCGCCTACGACCGCGAGTGCCGCGCGCCCAGCGAGCAGGTCGATGCGATGGCCGATTGCGGGCAGGCCTTGCGCGAACGCTTCGGCTTCCCGGACCCGGAATGCCCGGTCGAAAGCCCGTTGTCGGAATACGACCTCGGCACCCGCATGCCGATCGCCTCAGCGGCCCGGGATCGCGACGCCTGAGCCGGCGGGGCCGGCCGGGTCTGAGCCTGAGTTCTCGCACAACGCCCGCTTGCGCGCCGGGGTCAGTTGCTTGATCGCATATTCGGCGCGGCTGGCGGCGCCGCGGTCGGGGTATTCGAAGCTGGCGAGCAGGCGCACCGGCGGTCGCGAGCGGGTGTAGCGCGCGCCCTTGCCGGCGGCATGCGCGGCGTAACGACGCGCCACATCGGTGGCGATGCCGGTGTAGACGCTGCCGTCGCGGCATTCGATCAGGTAGACGTACCAGCAGGCCATCGCCGCAGTGTAGCGGTGTGCCCGGCCCCGGCAGCTGCCGACGAGGCCTTTACGCCGGCGCCCGCACAGTGACGGGCAACCTCACCCGGACCCGGCTCATGGGCGACTGGATCACCGGCACGATCATCGCGATGGGCTATGTCGGCGTGCTGCTGCTGACGCTGCTGGAAACCGTGTTCTGGCCGCTGCCGTCGGAACTGATCCTGCCGCTGGCCGGCTACCTGGCGTCCCATCATGAAATGACCCTGGTCGGGGTCATCATTGCCGGCACCGCGGGTTCGGTACTGGGAGCGCTGCTGCTGTACTGGATCGGGCGCAAGCTCGGCGAGGAGCGGCTGAAGACGTTCGCCGATCACTACGGCCGCTGGCTGACCTTCTCGCGCGACGATGTCGACCGCGCCTCTGCCTGGTTCGACCGCCACGGCGGCGCGGCGGTGCTGTTGTGCCGGATGGTCCCCGGCATCCGCGCGCTGATCTCGATCCCGGCCGGGATCAACCGCATGAGCCTGCCGAAGTTCCTCGCCTACACTACGATCGGCAGCGCTGCATGGACCACGCTGCTGGTCTGCATCGGCTACCTGCTCGGCAGCAACTTCGAGCAGGTCGGCGCTTACATCGATCCGCTGACCAAGGCAGTATTCGCGGCAATCGTGGTGGTCTACCTGTGGCGGGTGATCGCCACAAGGGTGTGTCCCGCGGCAACCCCTGAGCTGGAGCCTGGCAATGTCCTACGAGATCCTGATCAACGACGATCATGACCTGATCGAGGTGCGTTACCGCGGCACGGTGCCGGTGGTCGAGCGCGAGCGCGCGTTGGCCAAGGTCAGTACGCTGGTCCGGCAGACCGGGCTGCGCGCGGTGCTGATCAACTTCAGCACCGCCCAGGCGGAGTCGGAAGGATTCGAGAGCAGCAACCGCTTCGCCGCCCAGCTCGCCCGCGACCCGAACCTGCGCGGATGCCAGATCGCCTATCTGGCGATCGATGCCTTGCAGGTCAACGCGGTGGTCGAGGCGCTGGCGACGGCGCGCCAGTTTCCGTTGCGGCGCTTCCACGATCGCACCGCGGCGATCCGTTGGCTCGACGGCGGCGAGCCCGAATGAAGGGATCGACGGACGCATCTGTAGGAGCAACTGTCTTCTTCAAATCGGCTGCGGGACCCAAGGTGCGCCATCGCGGATCATGGCGTTCAGTCGTCCCAGGAAAGAGCGCATGCAGGCGACCAGGGCCACCTTGGCGCACTTGCC
>JBOHYB010000030.1:0-45343 GCA_050737695.1 Lysobacter sp.
AGTCTGGAGTGCGGGCGCCCTGGCTCCTACACGTGCTTTCGGGCACCCCGGCTTGTCGGCGTCCCGCACTCCGCTCTCACCTCCAAGCTAGAGCAAAGTGCAGACACAAGCGGCTTCAGCCGCGATCCGGAGTCGTTCGCCTGCGCCGGCTTCAGATCGCGGCTAAAGCGCTCCTACAATTCGCGTTGTCGACATCAATGCCGCTTGGAGCTCGACGGTGGCGACGGCTGCCGGGGTAGCCTTGGGTTGCCGTTGCCGCCCATGCCGAGTTCCGCGCCGGTTTCCGGGTCGAGATCGGGGTTGGAGCGGGTGCGTTTGGCCATCGCCTGCAGGGTGGATTTTTCCTTGGCCGACAACTTGGTCGAGGCCAGGCCGTCGCCACTGTCCATCGCCAGGAACTGCTCGCGGTCGCTGACGAGATTGAAGTTGTCGTCGCTGTTCCACGACCCGCGCACGTCGCCATCGCCCTGCGAGGTATTGACGTAGAGATCGGCGAACTCAGAAGCGATGACCGCTGTGGCGGTCCACGCCCACCATCCACGCATCGATTTACGTGACGGCGAATGAATCATGCGCTGTGCGTGACGACGCCGCGGGGCGCCGGGGCAACTGGGTCGCCGATCACGCACGCCTGTACCGGCGATGCGCCAGCCACCCTATCGGGACGAGCAACCCCAATGCGGCCACCAGCAGCATCCAGCGTTCGATCCCCAACACGGCAAGCAGTTCACCCAGCACGCTCGTCGCAAACGACATCGGCGCCACCGTCAAGGTTTCATCGCGTAACCCGCTGCCGCCAAAGAATGCCTGAATGCGCTCGACCACCTGCGGGCTCGAGAGCCAAAGGTCATCGTCGTGAGCTGCGCCCTGCAACACCAAGTGCGCGCTGGACGCAAATCCACCGCGCAGTGATTCGGCATTCGCGGGCGGCGTGCGGGCATCCAGGGTGCCGCTGATGAACAGCACCGGGACCGGCGATTGCAGCGGCGCACGGAACGCGCGGCCCACATCCGCAATCCCCAAGCCATCGCCAATGTGAGCGATAGGGAAATTCAATGCGCTGCCGAAGATGCTGCGGGTTTGTTCGCGGGCGATCAGTGCGCGTCGCTGTGGACTGGCGCCGGAGGCGACGTCCATCGCCAAGGGCATCGCTGAAAATTCGCCAAGTGCCTTCCTGATTTCAACGACCAGGAATGCGAGCGGACCGTAATCGCCATCGTCGGCCTTGGCGAAGATCAAGGGCAGGTAGCGCGCGACGTCGCTTCGTCCGAGCAGAGAGACCGCCGCAGATTGCGCGTCGAACTGATCGATCACCACGTGCTGCGTGCTCCACGGCAAGCGTGCCCGGACCGGTTCGCGTTCGAGCCGGTCGAAGACGCGCTGCATGCTGCCGACCAGATCGGGGTTTAGTTCATGTACGGCGGGGTCGCGGCGCGCCACGTCGGCGAGGCGTTGCAATACCCGGTCCGCAGCCAATGGCCGTTTCAGGGTGCTGTCGGGTCCCTCGCTTCCCATCAACACCGCACGGCCGATGTGATCGCCGTGATAGCGCAGCACAGCCAAGGCGAGATGGGTGCCGTAGCTCATGCCCCAGAGGTTGAGCATCGGCGCGCCCACCGCACGACGCAACATTTCCACATCGTGGGCGCTGTCGATGCTGTTGAAGGCGTCCAGGTCCAGACCTTGCAAACGCCAGAGCTCGACGCAACGCTGTGCGGTCGCTTGCAGCGCCGCCAACTGCTGGGCTTGGGTCCAGGCGCGTGCCGGATCCAGTGAGGTCTCGAACGGGCATTCTGGCGGGCGTCCGGAGCCGCCGGTGCCGCGTTGATCGAGCAACAACACATCCGCATCGCGTCGCACCGCATCGAATACCGGCCAGCGATCGCCGCGGGCCGTGCCTACCGCCGAGCCCCCCGGTCCGCCTGCCAGGTACACGATCGGTGGATTTCGGGCCGGTTGCCTCGTTGCGGGCAGGCGAACGACGCGCAGGCGAAATGAGGGGCCGTCCGGCGCGCTGTAACGTTGCGGCACGTCGAAATAGCCAATTTCCGCCGGAATGGTGCCGTGACTTTCGGTGACGAGTGCATAGGGCTCGAAGACGATCTTGTCCACGTCCGGAAACGCGGGCTGCGCCGCCGCGGAAATACTCGGGCAGAGCATCAGCAAGAACCACAACAGCGGCGGCAACAACAGGTATCGAGGGCGCATGACGGACTGCCACTAGAGGTCGGAAGCACGCAGGGTGCAGGCACGCCGACCGCCTGTGCGCAACGACTCCGGCGAACGTCTCCCCGTGGCCGCCGAACGACTCCCGTGCGCTGTGACCGGCCGCTATCATCGGCTGATGATCTCCTGGCGCGCTCTGCTCGTCCTCCCGCCGATGTTGCTCGCATGCGCGCTGTGGAGCCTCGCCGGGCGATCCCACGATGTGCCGGCGGTCGAGTTGCTGCAGGCGGACATGTCGATGGCAAGCGCCCAGACCGATCCGGCAGCACTGTCGCCATCGGATTGGCAGCCGCTCGACCAGCAGCACCTTGCCGGGCGGCACGGACCCCTTTGGCTGCGATGGCGCTTTCGTGTCGGCCCGGATGCCGACGCTCGGCCGCTCGGAATGACGGTGTCGCTGCGCGCGGCCAGCGAGGTCTACTGGGATGGCAAGTTGCTCGGTCGCAATGGTCGTGTCGGTGACTCGAGGCAATCGGAGGTGGCCGGCGGCATCGACTGGTTCACGCCGCTGCCGGGCGACGCCGTCGATGCCGGCATGCACGAGCTGGTGGTGCGTGCGTCGGCCTACCACCTGGATTTCGAGCCTTACATGGCCGGCGTATACGCATCGATCGCGCCGGTCGACGATCTGTTCTCGCGCAGGTACGGGCCGTGGCTGGTGGCGGCCGTAGCTATGGGCTTTATCGCGTTGGCGTGGCTGTATTTCTCGCTGGTGCTCTGGCGTACCCGCCGGCAACCCAGCGCGGGTGCGATCAGTCTGCTCGGCATCGGCATGGTGGGCCTGTTGCTGCCGATGGCCGAGGCATGGCGCCCGCTGCTGGGGTATGCCTACGACCTGCACGTCCCGCGCCTAGTCCTGATCCTCGGACTGACCGTGCTGGCGGCCAGCCTGTTGCCGCGCTACATCGCGGCGCGCTTTGCCATCGACGTACCGGTCGTCACCAAAACGATATTCGTGCTGGTGCTGCTGGGAGGGGCGCTGCTGGTGCCATCGTTCGATGGCAAAAGCCTGTTCGTGCACCTGGCCGGCTTGCTCGCGGCGTTTTGGCTCGCATGGCGTGCGCTGCGGACGGGGCATCGCGACGCGGCGGGCATTGTCGTCCTGGTGCTGGCGACGCTGGCGCTGCTGGTGACGGTTCCCGTCGCATTTCTCGATGGGCTCTACTTCATCGCGCTGGCGGTGTTGATGGTCTTCCTGTTGCTGCGTCACGCGGACCATGTGCTTGCACTAGGCGAACGCAGCGCGACCCTCGAAGCGCAGCGAACCCGGTTGCGCGCACAACTGCTGCGCAACAGCATCCATCCGCACTGGTTGATGAACACGTTGACCTCGTTGCAGGAGTTGATCGACCAGGCGCCCGCCAAGGCCAGCCGCATGGTCGATCTGCTGGCCAGCGAGTTCCGTCTCCTGCGTCAGATCGACGACCAGTCAGTGATCGCGTTGGACACCGAAATCGAGCTGTGTCGCGCACACCTGGACATCGTCGCTACCGCACACGACACCCCGATCGCGTTCACGGTCGAAGGGTCGACCGACGGGATCGAGGTGCCGCCGGGCGTGCTGCACACGCTGGTCGAGAACGGCCTGACCCATGCCGGTGTGCCAGCGTGCGCACGCGAGGGGTTCGCGCTGGTGATCAAACGGACGGAGGGGGCTGTCGAACTGCAGTTGCGCAGTGCGCTGGGGCGCGGGCCGGCAGCGCACGATGGCGTCGGCACCGGAACGCGCTTCATCGAAGCGAGTCTGCAGGCTGCGTTCGCGCGCGGCGGTTCGTTCCAGCAACATGCGGTCGATGGCGCCTGGCTGAGTCGCCTGGGACTGCCATGCGGATCCTGATTGTCGAGGACGAGCCGCTGGTCCGCCAGCGCCTGCTGCGGTTATGCCAGGAGCACGCTGGCTCCCGTGCGCGATACGACACGGTGGACTGCCTTGCCGATGCGGACGAGGGTCTGCGCAGCCGCATGTTTGACGGGCTGCTGCTGGACCTGAACCTCGCTGGGGAGGACGGATTCGATCTGTTGCGCACGGTCGTGGCCGGCAGGTTCCACACGGTGGTGGTGTCGGCCCACGCCGAACGCGCGCTGGAGGCGTTCGAATTGGGCGTGCTGGATTTCGTCGCCAAGCCGTTCACCCGCGAGCGTCTGGCCCAGGCGCTGGACCGATTGCTGGAGGCTGGGCAGCAACGTGCCGGTCACACCAAATTCCTCGCGGTCTGGCGGCCCACCGGCATCGCGACGATCGCGGTCGAACAGGTGATGCGGATGCAGGCCGATGGTGACTACAGCCGCATCACGCTCGACTCCGGACGCGATGAACTGCATGAGAAATCGCTGGACCGGCTCGGCGCCATCCTGCCGCCAACGTTCGTGCGTTGCCATCGCTCATGGCTGGTCAACCTGCACCATGTCGATCGCCTGAAGACCATGCGCGGCAGCCGCAGCGAGCTGCTCATGAAAGATGGCGCGAGCGTGCCGGTGGGCCGATCCCGCTTGGCCGCCCTGCGGGCGATACTCGGCTAACACTCCAGCGCATCACCAATCTGTCGGTTTGTAATCCTTGAGGAACTGCCCCCACACGTGGGTGCCGGTATTGATGCCGTCGATGATCGGATCGACGATCCGTGCGGCGCCGTCGACGATGTCGAGCGGCGGGTGGAAGCGCTCCTCGACCACCTTGCGCGCGGCCAGGCCCGCCGGATCCTCGTCGGTCACCCAGCCGGTGTCGACGCTGTTCATGTGGATGCCGTCGCCGTGGTAATCGGCCGCGGCGGTGCGCGTCATCATGTTGAGCGCGGCCTTGGCCATGTTGGTGTGCGGGTGCCGGGTGGTCTTGAAGTTGCGATAGAACTGGCCCTCGACCGCCGAGACGTTGACGATGTGCTTGTCGCGGCCGGGCGTGCGCAGCATCAGCGACTTCAGCCGCGCGTTGATCAGGTACGGTGCGATCGCGTTGACCAGTTGCACCTCCAGCAGCTCGACCGACGGTACTTCGGCCATGCGCAGGCGCCAGGAGTTCTTTTCGCGCAGGTCGACCTGTTGCAGGTCCTGGTCGAGCCGGCCTTCGGGGAACAGGTGATGTTGCGCCAGCAGTTCTTCCGGCAACAACGGCATCTGCGACAGTTCGGCGGCGCGGGTCAGGCCGGGCGCGTGGCCGAGGTTTTCGCGGGTGGCGAGCGACGCCGCGTCGCCGGGCAGCATCTCGGCGCTGCGCAAGCCTTCGTAACTGCCGAGCAGGCCGCGCACTTCGGTCGGCATGTCCTGCAGCGCCGCGGTCTCGCCTTCCATCATGTGGGCGTAGAACTCCGGCGGGCGACGCACGGTCTGGCAGGCGTTGTTGATGATGAAGTCGAGCCGCGAGCGGGTCTTCAGCAATTGCGTGCAGAAGGCTTCGACGCTGGGCGTGTGGCGCAGGTCCAGGCCGAATACCTCCAGCCGGTGGCCCCACTCGGAGAAGTCCGGCTCGGCAGCGTAGCGCGCAGCCGAGTCGCGCGGGAAGCGCGTGGTGACGATCAGCTCGGCACCGGCGCGCAGCAGCTTCAATCCCGCCTGGTAGCCGATCTTGACCCGGCCGCCGGTCAGCAGCGCGACCCGGCCGCGCAGGTCGGCCAGCTCGGTGCGCTTGTGGAAGTTGAAGTCGGCGCAGGCCGGGCACAGCTGGTCGTAGAAGTGGTGGATCGCGCTGTACTTCTGCTTGCAGACGTAGCAGTGCTGCGGCTCGATCACCTCGGCATGCAACGGCTGGTCGGCGTCGAGGTCGCGTGGCTGGAAATCCTGCGGCGGGAAATAGTTGGGCGTGGTGAACACCGGCTTGCGCCGCAACTCGCGGATGCCGGTCTGGTTGAGCCGCTCTTCCTCGCGGCTGACGCGTTCGGCGTGCTGCTGCTTCTTGGCCGCCTTCTGTCGCTGCCGGCGGGCCTGGCGGTCCGGGTGGTAGGCGCCGGCGACCGCGCGCTGCAGGCGCTCGCGGTCCTCGCGGGGCAGGGCGTCGAGCAGCGAGTGGTCGGTGCCGACGAGTTCGAGTAGCTCGGCGGCCGCGCGCATGCGCGCGAGCAGGGGGGTGTCGGTGTCGGCGGGTGGCGGTGTTGCGGTCATGGTGGTCAACGGGTGGATCCGTGGGTCGGGGCGACACGGTAGTCGGTGCGCGCCCGGTGGGTCAGTGGGTCGCGACTTACGTCGCTCCTACAGGGGGAGGGGAGTGGGGTCGCGATCAGGGGGCCTGTTTCGCGAGCGCCTGCTGGATGTCTTCGAGGCGGAAGCCGCGGGTCTCGATGCCGCTGCGCGCCAGCATCAGGCCCGATAGCGCCATCGGCAATGCGATCAGCAATGCCGATGGCGCGAAATGTTCGAACAGCCCGAGCACGCCGAAACCCGCGCCGAGGATGCCGCCGACCTTGGAACTGGCCGCGATCACCCCGGCGCCGGTGCCGCGCAGGTGCACCGGGTAGATCTCGGCGGCATACGGGATCAGCATCGCGATCACCCCGCCGCTGCTGACCAGCAACGAGGCGGTGGCGGCGGTGGTCGCGGCGGTCGAGCGCAGCCCGGCCAGTTCGATCGCCACGAACGCGAGCAGCGCCAACGCCGTCAGCGCGATGAACAGCACCAGCGACCTGATCGTGCTCCAGCGGTGGTACAGACCCACCACCACGCCGATACCGGGCAGCGCCAGCAGCGCCGATTGCGCCAGCAGCGCGCTGGCGGCGTTGGGATCGACCCCCAGCTGGGTCAGGTTGACCGGCAGCCACAGCACGAAGCCGAACGTCACCAGCCCCCAGCCGATCCCGCACATCGCCAAGCCCCAGCTGATCCGCGCATGGCGGCCGCGCAGCAGCTGGCGCCAGGTCGTGACCGGATGGCTTTCGTCGATCACCGGCGCGCCCGGATAGGCGGCATCGTCGCGTTCGACCGCGCCGGCGCCGGAAAACTTCGCCAGCACCGCGCGCGCCTGCTGCTCCAGCCCGGCGTTGGACAGGAACCGCGGAGACTCGGGGATGAAGCGGTTGAGGAAGATGATCAGCGCGCCGGTCGGCAAGCCCAGCAGCCACAATGCGCGCCAGCTGAACATCGGCTCCAGCCAGGTCGCCGCACCGGCCGCGGCGAGGTAGCCGGCCGAGGTGCCGATCCCGCCCAGCGCCACCAGCAACCAGCCGCGCTGCGCCGCCGGGATGGTCTCGGCCATCAGGGTGAAGGTGATCGGCAGCAGGCCGCCGGCCGAGGCACCCATCAGGAAGCACATCGCCAGGTTCCATTCGAACGCCGGCATCGCCCCGCAGATCGCGGTGCCCATGAACATCAGCGCCGACAGCAGGATCGCTGCGCGGCGGCCGAACAGATCGGCTATCCGCCCCCAGGCTACCGAGCCGATCGCGGTGCCGATCAGTGCCACCAGCGCCAACAAGCCGGCGGAGCGTTCGTCGATGCCGTACTCGTCGGTCATGCCGGGAATCACGAAGCCGAGCGTGGCCGGCTTCATCACATCGACCGTCAGCGCGACCACCAGCACCGCCACCAGCTTCCAGTGCTCGATGTTGAGCGGCGCCCCGTCGGCGACGTGGAAATACAGGCGCTCGCCGCCGGCCAGCGCCCGCTTCATCCGCGCCAGCCGCGGCATCAGGCCGTAGAACGCCAGCGCCAGCCCGGCCGGGATCATCGCCATGCCGGCCAGCATCCAGCCGTCCATCGGCATGCCGACCATCTGCCAGTGGGTGTGCTGCCCCATCATGAACATCGGCAGGTGCGAGAACACGCCGGCGACCAGCAACGCGCAGCCGACCCAGAACGCGACCGGGTGGTGGAAGGAAAGGCCGTTGGATTTCATCGGTGCGTCGGCCGGCGAGGGGCGCAGGCCGCGGCGGTCGTCATTCGGTGTCGCTGTCGGCGTCATCGTTGGGGTCGGACAGGAAGTACGGCTCGACCGTGCCCTTGACCTTCATCGTCATCGGCTGGCCGCGGCGATCGAGCGAGCGGCCGACCGGCAGGCGCACCCAGCCCTCGCTGACACAGTATTCCTCGACGTTGTGCTTCTCCTCGCCATTGAAGCGGATGCCGATGCCGCGCTCGAAGGCGGCGGCGTCGTGGAACTTGCTGCGCGGGTCGGCGGCGAGGCGGTCGGGCGGGGTGTCGGTCATCGGGTCGGTCTCGGGAAGCGGTGTCGTGGGTGGTGGCGGGCGTCGCGGCGCGGTCGCGACGGCGCACAGGATACGGCGCTTGCCGGGCGACCGGAAAAAACCATCCCGTCGGGTCGCCGCCGCGCCCCTGCCGGCCCGCGGCTGAACAGGCGCGGCAGCCGCGCAACCCGGGACTTGCAATCGCCGTCGAGCCGGGCTAGGGTGCGCGTGCTGCTTGCCAGGGTCACCGTGAATCGTGGCCCGATGCCGTAGATCCCTGATCCGCTACATCGTTGCACCTCGCTTACTCCTTGCAATCAGCACACCACCGCGCAAGCGGTATTTCAGAAAACTGTTCCAAGGAGCAAGAAAATGTCGAACCGTGAAACCGGTACCGTCAAGTGGTTCAACGATGCCAAGGGCTTTGGCTTCATTTCCCGTGAGAATGGCGAGGACGTGTTCGTTCACTTCCGCGCGATCCAGGGTCAGGGCTTCAAGTCCCTGCAGGAAGGCCAGAAGGTCAGCTTCACCGTCACCCAGGGCCAGAAGGGCCTGCAGGCTGACGCCGTCGAAGCGCTGTAAGGCATCGATCGAAGGCAGCCGCCACTGGCGGTCGCACTAGATACCAGGAAAACCCGGCTTCGGCCGGGTTTTTCTTTGCGCTCGCATTGCATTGACGAGCGCGCCCCTACGCTGGTCGCCCCCATGAACGGGAGCGCACATGCGTCTGCAAGACAAGGTGGCGCTGGTCACCGGCAGCGGCCAGGGCATCGGCCGCGGCATCGCGGTGCGGCTGGCCCGCGAAGGCGCGAAAGTGGTGATCGTCGACCTGCATGACGACGCCGACTCGCGCAAGACCCTGGCGCTGGTCGAGGAGGCCGGCGGCGACGGCTGGGTGCTGGCGGCCGACATCGGCGACGTCGCCGCGGTCCGCGCGATGGTCGATGCGGCGACGGGCCAGGCTGGCCGGATCGACATCCTGGTCAACAACGCCGGGGTCGAGCACTTCGCCGCGTTCCACGAGGTCGACGAGGCCGACTACGACCGCGTGCTCGACATCAACCTCAAGGGCGCGTTCTTCACCGCCCAGGCGTTCGTGCGCCACTGCCGCGCGGCGAAGCGCGGCGGGCGCATCATCAACATCAGCTCGGTCCACGAGCAACTGCCGTTCCCCAACTTCGCCAGCTACGCCGCCAGCAAGGGCGGGTTGAAGATGCTGATGCGCAACCTCGCGGTCGAGTTGGCGCCGCTCGGCATCACCGTCAACAACATCGCCCCCGGCGCGATCCGCACCCCGATCAACGCGCCGATGCTCGACGACCCGGCCTTGCTGGAGCCGCTGCTGGCCAACATCCCGCTCAACCGCCTCGGCACCCCGCAGGATGTCGCCGGGGTCGCCGCGTTCCTCGCCTCCAGCGATGCCGACTACATCACCGGCAGCACCGTCTACGTCGACGGCGGCCTGATGTGGGACTACGAGGAGAAGCGCATCCGCAGCGACGAGGGCGGCGCCGGGCGTGCCGGCGATGACTGAAGCGGCCGACCTCCGGGCGCGCGACAGCGAGCGCCACCAGGCCCGCCTCGCGCGGGTCGCCCCGGCCGATACCCTGACCCCGGCCGATCGCTACCAGGAACTGTTCGTCGCGGTGCAGACCGGCCGCGTGTTCGCCGACAGCAAGACCTTCGTCGACTGCGCGCCGCGGATCGATCCCGAACGCATCCTCGAGGCCTACCGCGCCCGCCACGCCATGCCGGACTTCGACCTGGCCGCGTTCGTGCACGAGCACTTCCAGCCCGAGCCCGCGCACGACAGCGAGTACGTCGCCGACCGCGACCGGCCGCTGGCCGAACACATCGACGGCCTGTGGGACGTGCTGACCCGGCAGCCGCGCGAGCACCCGGTGCGTTCCTCGCTGCTGCCGCTGCCCAACCCGTACGTGGTGCCGGGCGGGCGTTTCGGCGAGATGTACTACTGGGATTCCTACTTCACCATGCTCGGCCTCGCCGCCAGCGGCCGCCGCGACCTGCTGCGCCACATGGCCGACAACTTCGCCTACCTGATCGACAGTTGCGGGCACGTGCCCAACGGCAACCGCAGCTACTACCTGAGCCGCTCGCAGCCGCCGGTGTTCGCGCTGATGACGGAGCTGTTCGAACGCGAGGGCGTGCGCGAGGCGCTGGCCTACCTGCCACGGCTGCGCCGCGAGCACGCGTTCTGGATGGACGGCGGCGACGAGTTGCGTCCCGGCGAGGTGCACCGCCATTGCGTGCGGATGGACGACGGCGCGCTGCTCAACCGCTACTGGGACGACCGCGATACCCCGCGCGAGGAGTCGTACCTGGAGGACGTGAGCACCGCGCGCGCCTGCGACCGCCCCGCCCACGAGGTCTACCGCGAGCTGCGCGCCGGCGCGGCGTCGGGCTGGGACTTCAGCTCGCGCTGGTGCGGGGGCGATGGCGCGCTGACCAGCATCCGCACCACCTTGATCGTGCCGGTCGATCTCAACAGCTTCCTGCACAAGTTGGAGGAGCAGATCGCCGAACTCAGCCTTGTCGCCGGCGACGACGTCGTGGCCGGCGAGTTCGCCCGGCGCGCCCGCGCCCGCCGCCACGCGATCGACCGCTGGCTGTGGAGTGACACTCACGATGCCTACCTCGACTACGACTGGCACGACGGCGCGCCGCGCCCGATGCTGACCGCGGCAATGGCGACCCCGCTGTACGTCGGCATCGCCGACCGCGAGCAGGCCGCGCGGGTCGCTGCGACCGTGCGCACGCAACTGCTGGAGGTCGGCGGGCTGGCGACCACCCGCAACCCCAGCGGCGAGCAATGGGACCGCCCGAACGGCTGGGCGCCGCTGCAGTGGCTGGCGATCCTCGGCCTGGCCGACTATGGCGAGGCGGCGCTGGCCGCCGACATCCGCCGACGTTGGCTGGCGACGGTGGGCGACCATTACCGACGCGAAGGCAAGTTGGTGGAGAAGTACGACATCAGCGCCGCCGACGATGGCGTGCATGGCGGCGGCGGTGGCGAGTACCCGCTGCAGGACGGCTTCGGCTGGACCAACGGGGTGACGCGGATGCTGCTGCAGACACCGGTGCCCGTGTAGTCCACCACAGTCTCAGGCCTTTGTAGGAGCGGCTTTAGCCGCGATCTGGAATCGTTCGCCCGCGCCGAACTCAGATCGCGGCTAAAGCCGCTCCTACAAGAGCCCGGTGCATTGCACCTGATGGCGACCGCCCACATCTATGGACCATCCCACTCCCCGGAGAGCCGCGCCATGCCCACGCCCCTGCGAATCGACTTCGTCTCCGACGTTTCCTGCCCCTGGTGCGCAGTCGGCCTCAAATCGCTGCAACAAGCCATCGACAAGGTCGGCGACGAAGTCGCGGTCGAGCTGCATTTCCAGCCGTTCGAACTGAATCCGCAGATGGCTCCGGAAGGCGAGGACAGCAACGAGCACCTCGCCCGCAAGTACGGTGCGAGCGCCGAGCAGCTCGCGCAGAACCGCGAGGTGCTGCGCCAGCGCGGCGCCGCGCTGGGCTTCGATTTCAACCAGCGCAGCCGGGTCTACAACACCTTCGACGCGCACCGGCTGCTGCACTGGGCCGGCGAGCAGGGCCCGGCCTCGCAACTCGCGCTCAAGCAGGTGTTGCTGCGGGCCTACTTCACCGACGACCGCGACGTGTCGTCGCACGCGGTGCTGGCGGCGGTCGCCGGCGAGGCCGGGCTGGACGTCGATGCGGCCCGGCAGGTGCTGGATTCGGATCGCTACGCCAGCGAGGTCCGCGCCCGGGAGCAGCTGTACCAGGGCCGCGGTATCACCGCGGTGCCGTCGGTGATCCTCAACGACCGCCACCTGATCCAGGGCGGCCAGCCGGTGGAGCTGTTCGAGCAGGCGCTGCGCAAGGTCGCGGCCGAAGCGCAGGCCGGCTGAGCGCCTGTCTCCGAGTACCGGTTTCAATCGGCCGGATCCAGCCGCCGGACCGCGCGGATCCGGTCGACCCAGACATCGCGCCAGCTGCCGCTGTCGGCATCGCCGATCGCGGGCGCGTTGATCGAAGGGTGTTCCAGCCGCAGCACGGCGTTGGTGCCCTCGCGGCCATCGGGGTCGAAGAACAGCTGCGCGACCGGGCGCGCCGCGACCACGCCTTCCAGGCGGTCGCCATCGTCCATCTGCAGCACCACGTGGGCGCCGTTGGGCAACTGCTCGATGTGCTGGCGGATGCGGTCGACCTCGGCCGGGTCGACATGCACGTGTTCGGCATTGCGGGTCATGGCGGGGCCTCGCGGAGGGTGTGGTCCCGACGCTAGCGCCGTGATCGCAACGCCGTGGTGAAACCTGCCGGTCGGCGCCGTGGGCGCGGCTCGACGCCCGCATCACGCCTGGCTTCCGATACTCGGTAGCCCATCCGTCGCCGCTGGCGCTGGAGCCTGCCATGGCCCGCCCGATCTGGTCCGGCACCCTGTCGTTCGGCCTGCTCAACATCCCGGTGTCGCTGATGTCGGGCGAGCGCCGCACCGACATCTCGTTCCGCATGCTCGACGCGCGCGACAACTCGCCGATCCGCTACGAGCGGGTCAACGCCGAGACTGGCGAGGAAGTCGCCTGGAAGGACATCGTCAAGGCATTCGAATACGACAAGGGCAGCTACGTCGTGCTCGACCCCGACGACATCAAGTCGGCGGCGCCGGAAAGCCACGATGCGATCGAGGTCGAGGCGTTCGTCGACGTCGCCGCGATCGGCCCGCAATACTTCGAGAAACCCTACGTGCTGGTGCCGGCGAAGAAGGCCGAGAAGGGCTACGTGCTGCTGCGCGAGGCGCTGGCCAGCACCGGCCGGATCGGCATCGCCCGGGTGGTGATCCGCACCCGCGAGAGCCTGTGCGCGGTGATGCCGCAGGGCAACGCGCTGTTGCTGCTGATGATGCGCTACCCGCAGGAGCTGGTCGACATCGAGGACTACAACATTCCCGAGGGCGCGCGCGGCGACTACCGGATCACCGCCAAGGAGCAGCAGTTCTCCGAACAGCTGATCGAGACGATGTCGGGCGAGTGGCAGCCGGAGCAGTACCAGGACGAGTTCCGCGAGCGCCTGCACGAGGTGATCGAGAAGCGGATGAAGGCCAAGGGCGTGGTCGAGCGCGAGCACGAGGACGCCGACCTGCACGAGGACGCCTCGACCAACGTGGTCGACTTCATGTCGCTGCTGCAGAAGAGCATCGAGAAGAAGCAGCGCACGCCGGCGAAGAAGAAGGGCGGGAAGGCCGAGGCCAAGCCGGCTCGCAAGACCGCCGGCAAGGCCGCCAAGAAAGCCGCCAAGAAGCCTGCGAAGAAGGCGGCCAAGAAGGCCGCCAAAAAAGCGACCAAGGCCAAGGGCAGCAAGGCCGCCTAGGCCGGGTCGCGGATGAGCCTGCGCGACTACGCCGGAAAACGCCGCTTCGATGCGACCCCCGAGCCGGCCGACGACGCCCGTGGCCGGCGCGGGCACCGGCCGATCTTCGTGGTCCAGCTGCACCACGCCAGCGTGCGCCACTACGATTTCCGGCTGGAGATGGACGGCGCACTGAAGAGCTGGGCGGTGCCGAAGGGACCATCGCTGCGGGTCGGCGAGAAGCGCCTGGCGGTCGAGGTCGAGGACCATCCGCTGGGCTATGCGAGCTTCGAGGGCGACATCCCGGCCGGCCAATACGGCGCCGGCCACGTCGACGTGTTCGACCACGGCGTGTGGAGCTGCAATGGCGATCCGCTGACGGCGCTGGCTACCGGCAAGATCGATTTCGTCCTGCACGGCGTCAAGTTGGGCGGCGGCTGGAAGCTGGTGCGCACCGCGAAAGCGGCCAGCAAGCCGCAGTGGCTGCTGATCAAGCGCGACGACGCGTTCGCGGCCGACCTGGAATCGGACGACCTGGTCGAGGCGTTGACGCCGACAGGTTGGAAAGGCCGCCGGCCGTCGGGCCCGGCGAAGCCTGCGAAAGCCGCGAAGAAATCTGCAGCTGCGCTGGCGAAAAAAACACCAGCGAAGAAGTCCTCCGCGCGGCGCCGACGCATCGACTGGCGTGCTCGCGCGCAGGCGCTCGACGGGGCCAAACCCCTTCGCGGCAGCACCGAAATCGGGCCGCAACTGGCGACGCTGCGGCAAGCGCCGCCAGCCGGCGACGACTGGCTGCACGAGCTCAAGTGGGACGGCTACCGCCTGCTGGCGCGGATCGACAACGGCAAGGCGACACTGCGTTCGCGCAATGGCCTGGACTGGAGCGCCGACTACCCCGAGATCGTCGCCGCGCTGGAGGCGCTCGGGGTCGATGACGCCAGCGTCGATGGCGAACTGATCGCGCTCGACGCCAAGGGCCGCAACTGCTTCTCGGCGCTGCAGCGCACGATCGAGGGCAGCGCCAACGCGACCCTGCGCTATGTCGTGTTCGACCTGCCGACGCTGGCCGGCATCAACCTGGCCGACACTCGCCTGGACGCGCGCAAGGCCTTGCTGGAAGCACTGCTGGCCGGCATCGACCAACACGGCGCACTGGCCTACAGCCAGCACATCGTCGGCTACGGCGCGCAGGTGTTCGCGGCCAGCAAGACCCAGGACATGGAAGGCATCATCAGCAAGGCCGTCGCCGCGCGCTACACGGCCGGTCGCTCGCACAGCTGGCTCAAGGTCAAGCACGCGCAGGGCGACGAGTTCGTGATTGTCGGCTTCACCGCGCCGAAGCGGTCGCGGGTCGGCTTCGGCTCGCTGCTGCTGGCGACCCGCGAACGCGGCCGGCTCCGCTACGTTGGCCGGGTCGGGACCGGCTTCGACGACGCCACCTTGCGCGCGCTGACCGCGCGGCTGCGCAAGTTGGCGCGCAAGGAGGCGACCGTGGTCCTGCCGGCGTACCTGCCGTTCGCGCCGCGCGACGTGACCTGGGTGCAGCCTCGGTTGGTGGCCGAGGTTGCCTTCCGCGGCTGGGCCAAGGAGGGCCTGCTGCGCCAGGCCAGTTTCCAGCGCTTGCGCGACGACAAAGAGGTGGATGACGTGGGCGACCAGAGCACCCCCCGACTGAGCAGCCCGGACAAGCTGATCTATCCGGCCGAGAAGATCACCAAGCAGCAGGTCGCCGACTACTACGCGGCGGTGGCGCCGCAGCTGCTGCCCGAAGTCGCGCGACGGCCGCTGTCGCTGTTGCGCTGTCCCGATGGCCTCAAGGGCCAGTGTTTCTTCCAGAAGCACCACGCCGACAGCCTCGGTGACGGTGTCCATGCGGTCGCGATCAAGGAGAAGGACGGCGGCCACGAGGACTACCTCTACATCGACGACCTCGACGGTCTGCTCGACCTGGTGCAGATGAACACGCTGGAGCTGCACCCCTGGGGCGCGCGGATCGAGGACGTCGAGCGCCCCGACCGTCTGGTGTTCGATCTCGACCCCGGCGAAGGGGTGAAGTGGCCGGCGATCAAGGCCGCCGCCCGCGACGTGCGGGCGCGACTCGACGAGATCGGCCTGCAGGGATTCCTGCGGCTCTCTGGCGGAAAGGGCCTGCACGTGGTGGTGCCGATCGCGCCGGGGCCGGATTGGGCCGAGGCCAAGGCGTTTTGCGAGGCGTTCGCCGACGCGATGGCGAGCCAGGCGCCGGACAAGTACGTTGCCACCGCGTCCAAGGCCAAGCGAGGCGGAGTGATCTTCATCGATTGGCTGCGCAACGGTCGCGGCGCCACCAGCGTCGCCAGCTGGTCGCTGCGCGCGCGCGCCGGCGCCGGGGTGGCGATGCCGCTGCGCTGGGACGAACTGGGACGGACCAAGTCGGGCGCCGATTATCCGCTGGCGCGCGCATTGCGGCGCGCGGCGAGCCTGCGCCGGGACCCGTGGGATGGCTGGGACGAGGCGATTCACCAAGCGCTGCCGCGATTCTCCGCCAGCAACTCCTGATCTCCCTGTAGGAGCGACGTAAGTCGCGACCTGCACATCGCCTCGGCCGTTCGGCGGGTCGCGACTTACGTCGCTCCTACAGGGGCTCCGCCGCGACCTTGGGGATCGTCGCGAAACCGATTCCAGATCGCGGCTAAAGCCGCTCCTACAGGGGCGATGCGTCACTGCCGTTCGAAGCGTTCGAGTTCTGCGAGCTGCCGACGCGCGCGTCGCAGGTTGCACCCGGCCAGGTCGTCGATCATTGCGCGCAAACGCGGGTTGGCCGGCGGATGTTTCGACCAGCGCACTGCCAGCCACACGCTGCCCGCCATTGCCACCGCACCAAACGCCAGCGTGGCGAGGATCCAGGTCGGCGCCACCGCATACAGATCAATGCCCAGCCAGAGTTCGGCGCCCACCATCGTCGCGACCAGCCACAGGCACCACCACGGCAATCCCAGTGCCACCGTGGTGACGGTGGTGAAGCGCCGTAGCCGGGCCAGGCGCCGCTGGATGTCGAGCACCGGCGCGGTGTGGTAGACCCCTGCCGCCAGCAGCGCCCGGGTCACGCTCGCCCAGATCGCGGCGATGCCGTAGACGTGCAGTACCAGCCCGGCCGCCAGCAAATGCGGGGTGCCGCGATGGTCGAACCAGAACGAGGCGGCGATGACCACCATCGCGATCCAGATTGCCATCTCCAGCAATTGCGCCAGGCCGAACCGGCGCAGTGACCCCCGGCTGCGCTCGATCCCGCTATCGCGCCGGTCCTGCAGGGCCAGTGCCTCGACGCCGTCGACGCGCAGGTCGACTTGGGTCCATGCGGCGTTCAATTCGTTGTCGAGGCGGTGCCAGGCGGTTTTCAGGTCGTCGAGTTCCATCAACGTGTCCTCGTCGCAGTGGGGGAGGGGGAGGCCGGCGACGCGAGTTGCTCGCGGATGCGTTGCTTGAGGCGACCGATCTTGGTCGCGACGTTGCTCTCGCTGATGCCGAGGATTTCGGCGATCTCTCGGTGACTGCGCTCGTCCAGGTACAACAGCATCAGCGCGCGGTTGAGCGGGTCGAGCCGGTCGATCACCGCGTACAGCGCGCGGATGCCGGCATCGGCCTCGTGCGGGTCGCCGGGCGCCGGGTCGGGCAGGGCGGCGAGTGATTCGTCGTCGAGCGGTGCGTGGTGGCGCTGGCGCAGGCTCGTGCTGCGCACCTGCGAGATCGCCACGTTCAGCGCGATCCGGTACAGCCAGGTCGAGAACCGGCTGCGCGACGGATTGAACGTGGGGAACGCGCGCCACGCGTGGACGCTGATCTCCTGCACCAGGTCGCGCCGGTCCTCCGGGTTGCGGCAGTAGCCATGCGCGATCTTCAGCACGATGCCGCGATGCTGCTCGATCAGCGCGGCGAAACGCGCCTGCGGTGACGCGTCGGCGGTGGAAGTGTCGATGGCGATGACGGGCGGGTCCGTTGCGGTGTCCATGCCGGGATGATTCGCATGGGCGCACCGAATATCACACCGCTAGTCCAGCAGCGGCTCCAGCGCCGTCCACACGTGGTCGCGCAGCTTCGGTTGCGCCGCGGCCACCGGATGCAGGTTGTCGGCCTGGTACGCATCGCGGTCGAGCGCGATCGGCGCGAGCAGGAACGGCAGCAATGCGACGTCGAAACGTTCGGCGAGGGTCCGATAGTTCTGCTCGAACGCCCCGGTATAGGCGGCGCCGAGGTTCGGTGGCATCTGCATGCCGACCAGCAGCACCCGCGCGCCGGCGCCATGGGCGGCACCGATCATCCGCGCCAGGTTGGCCGCGCTCTGCGCGGTCGGCAGCCCGCGCAAACCGTCATTGGCACCGAGGGCAATCACCACCACCTCGGGCCGGTGCCGGACCAGCGCATCGACGATCCGCGCGGCGCCACCGGCGGTGGTCTCGCCGCTGATGCTGGCATTGACCAGGTCCCAGCCCGGCTTGCGCTCGGCGATGCGGGTCGCGGTCAGCGCCACCCAGCCCTCGCGGGCGGCCATGCCGTAGGCGGCCGACAGCGAGTCGCCCATCACCAGCACGGTCGCGTTGGCGCGCGGCACCGGGCCGGCGGCTTGTGCGGCGCGGGCCGGCGACATCGCCACAACCGTGACAACCGCCAAGAGCAGCAAGCCAATGGCACATTGAATGCGCCGCCGCCAAGCCGCATACCTGAATGTCACTGTGCCCACTCCATTCTCCTGTCGTTGACGCCGCGTGCGTGGCAGGACCGCACCACCAGGACCCATCATGGCCGATCGCCCCGCACCGTACCCTGAAACCCGTCCGTCCGACGCCGCTGGCGCACCCGCGCTCGAGGTCGTCGGGCTCGGCAAGCGGGTGGCGCTGCCGTCGGGCGAGCTGACCATCCTCGATGGGGTCGGCTTCTCGGTGGTGCAAGGCGACACTGTCGCGATCGTCGGCGCCTCCGGCTCCGGCAAGAGCACGCTGCTGTCGCTGCTGGCCGGCCTCGATACTCCCAGCCATGGCCATGTCACCCTCGATGGCGAAGTGCTGTCGACGCTCGACGAGGACGGTCGCGCGCGCGTGCGCGGCGAGAAGGTCGGCTTCGTGTTCCAGAACTTCCAGTTGCTGCCGTCGCTGACCGCGCTGGAAAACGTGATGCTGCCGCTGGAGCTGCGCGGTGATGCCGAGGTCGACGCGCCGGCGCGGGCGATCCTCGGCAAGGTCGGGCTCGGCGAGCGGCTCGGTCATTACCCGCGGCAACTGTCGGGCGGCGAGCAGCAGCGCGTGGCACTGGCCCGCGCGTTCGTCACCGAACCGTCGCTGCTGTTCGCCGACGAACCCACCGGCAACCTCGACAGCCACACCGGCCAGTCGATCATCGAACTGATGTTCGCGCTCAACGCCGAAGCCGGCACCACCCTGGTGCTGGTGACCCACGACGACCACCTGGCCGAGCGCTGTCGCCACCGCCTGCGGCTCGACGGCGGCGAGCTGGTCGCCGACGAGCGTATCGCCGTATGAATGCTGTTCGCACCCGCACCCGCAGCCGGATCGGCATTGGACCGACCAACGTGCTGGCGATGGCGTGGCGGCAGATGCGCCGCGACCTCAAGGCCGGCGACGTGCGGATCCTGCTGGCGGCGCTGATGCTGGCGGTGCTGGCGGTGACCGCGGTCGGCTTCGTCACCGACCGCGCCGAACGCGCGTTGGCGCTGCAGGCCAACCAACTGCTCGGCGGCGACGCGGTGGTGCGCGGCGACGCGCCGCCCGGGGACGCGATCGAACGCGCCGCGGCCGGGCTGCAGCGCACCCGCACGGTCGAGTTCAACAGCATGATCGGGGTCGGCGATGGCGCCGCTGCGCGGGTCCAGCTCGGCGACCTGCGCGCGCTGGGCGACGGCTTCCCGTTGCGCGGCGCGTTCACCATCGTCGACGCGGCCGGGATCGAACGCAGCGCCGCCGACGTGCCCGCGCCCGGCACGGTCTGGCTCAGCCGCGCCGGCGCCAGCACCCTGGGTGCGCGGATCGGCGACACCGTGACCATCGGCGAATCGCGCCTGAAGCTGGTCGCTTTGGTGGTCGCTGAACCCGACGCCGCGCTCGACTATTTCAACGTCGCCCCGAAGGTGTTCCTCAACCTCGCCGATCTGCCGGCGACCGGATTGGTGCAGGAAGGCAGCCGGGTGCGCTACCGGTTGGTGGTGGCCGGCGAGGCGGGCGACGTCGAACGCTTCGTTGCCGCCGCCAAGCCGCTGCTGGCGCGCGGCCAGCGACTGGAGACGGTGGCTGATGCGCGTCCGGAAGTCCGCTCCGCGCTCGATCGCGCCGGCCGCTTCCTCGGGTTGGCCGCGCTGGTGTCGGTGGTGCTGGCGGCGGTCGCGGTGGCGATGGCCGCGCGCCGGCACAGCGAGCGGCATTTGTCGGGCACCGCGGTGATGCGCTGCCTTGGCGCCAGCCAGGCGACCCTGGCCGGCATCCACATCGGCGAACTGGTGCTGCTCGGCCTGCTGGCGAGTACGGTCGGCGTTGCCATCGCGTTCGCGCTGCAATGGGGTATCGGCCTGTGGCTGGAACCGATGCTCGGCATGGCGATCCCGCCGGCGGGCTGGTTGCCGGCGCTGCAGGGCTACGGGGTCGGCCTGGTCGTGTTGCTGGCGTTCGGCGCGCCGCCGGTGCTGGCGCTGCGGCGGGTGCCGGCGCTGCGGGTGCTGCGCCGCGATCTCGATCCGACCGAGCCCAGCGCGTGGCTGGTGGCGCTGGCCGGACTCATTGGGCTCGGCGCGCTGTTGTGGTGGAAGGCCGGTTCGGCGACGCTCGGCACCGCGATGCTGGTCGGCATCGTCGCCACGTTCGCGGTGCTGGCGGTGCTGGCTTGGGGCCTGATCGTGCTGCTGCGGCGGCTGCGTTCGCGCCTGCGCGGCAGCCTGCGCTACGGCCTGGCCAACGTCAGCCGGCGGCCGGCGACCAGCATCGCCCAGGTCGCCTCGCTCGGGCTCGGGCTGATGGCGCTGCTGCTGCTGACCTTCGTGCGCACCGACCTGCTCGACCGCTGGCAGCTGCAACTCGCCGCCGAGGCGCCGAACCGTTTCATCATCAACGTGCAGGACGACCAGGTCGATGCGGTGCGCGCGTTCATCGCCGCCCAGGGCATCGACGCACCGACGCTGTACCCGATGGTCCGCGGCCGTCTGGTCGAGCACAACGGCGAGCCGGTGTCAGGCGAGGATTACGTCGAGGCGGATGCTGGAACATCGGCCGACGCGCCGGCTGACCCGGAGGCGCGCCGATCGCGTCGCCGCGCCGACCGCGAGTTCAACCTGTCGATGGCCGGCGAGCTGCGCGACGACAACCGGGTGGTTGCCGGCACGTTCTGGGGCGCCGCGGTACCGGTCGAGCCGGAGCTGTCGGTCGAGCAAGGCTACGCCGAATCGCTGGACTGGGAGATTGGTGATCGCGTGACGTTCGACATCGCCGGCCAGCCGTTCAGCGCCACCATCACCAGCCTGCGCGAGGTCGACTGGGAGAGCTTCCGGCCGAACTTCTTCGTGGTCGCCTCGCCGGGATCGCTCGACGGGTTCCCGGCCAGCCACATCACCGCGGTCAGCGTGTCGCCCGAGCATCCGCGCTTCACCGCCGATCTGGTCGGGCGTTTTCCCAACCTCAGCGTGATCGACATCGACGCGGTGCTGAAACAGGTGCGCGCGACCGCCGACCAGGTCTCGACCGTGGTCGAGGTGGTGTTCTGGTTCTCGCTACTGGCCGGGTTGCTGGTGCTGATGGCCGCGGTCAGCGCCAGCCAGGATGAACGCCTGCTCGAAGGCGGGGTGATGCGCACCCTCGGCGGCAGCCGCCGCCAGTTGCGGCTGGCACAGGCGTCGGAGTTCGCCGCGATCGGATTGTTGTCGGGCGCGGTCGCCGCGATCGCCGCCTCGGTGCTGGCCGGCGTGGTCGCGACCCGGGTGTTCGATCTGCCGTGGCAGGCCAACTGGGGCATGGCCGCGGTCGGCGCCGCGCTTGGCATGCTGGCCGCGCTGCTGGCCGGTCTGTTCGCGACGCGGCGGGTGCTGGACGCGCCGCCCTCCGTCACTTTGCGTGAGCTGCAGGGCTGACCGGACCATGGAGTTGCCGCCAGCAACCCGGCGGCAAGGACCGGTCACTTCAAGGCGCGATCAACCCCGAACGCACCGCGGTGGCATTGAAGCGGCGCGCGTAGTCGCGCTCGTCGGTGATCCGCTCGACTTCGTCGTCGCCCATCTCCGGCGCGGCGTAGACCACGTAGGCGATGTCGTCGTCGCGCTGGCCGACCTGGTGCAGGCGATAGCGCGGACGCCCGGCGCCGGTGTTCTCCGGATAGTGGGTTGGCGGTTCGCCGTCCATGTCCAGTTCGCTGTTGTCGACGGTGCCACCAACGAATAAGGCGCGCATGGCGATCTCCGGTGAAGGTGTGGAGCAAGGATGACGGCTCCGGCGTTGGGGAAGGATGAAACCGACGCCGCCCCGCGCGACGTCATTGCGGGTCCAGCCGGGTAGATGAACATGCGCGCAGATATGCCGCTTCCGGCAATGCCGCGCCGCGGATGCGTGCAGGTGTGTGATCGCCCGGTGCCGGTAAACTGGGCGACCCGTTGCCCGAACCGCCCCGCATGACCCTGGACGATCCCGCGCTGGACACCCTGATGCTGCCGTTCGAGCAGAACCTGCTGCCGTGGCCACAGGACGGTGGCACGCTGTTCCTGCGCGCGCGCGAGGGTGCGGCGCTGCATCGGCGCCCGCACGCGGGACTGGTCTGCGAGCAGAGCTTCAAGTCCGACGCCGAGGCGCTGCAACGTGCGGGACTGGCGCTGGTCGAACCTGGTGACGACCGCCGCTACCCGCTGGTGCTGTTGCTGCCACCGCGCCAGCGCGACGAGGCACGCGCGCTGTATGCGCGCGCGGTCGCGAGCGCCGCGCCTGGCGGCCGGGTGGTTGCCTGCCTGGCCAACAACGAGGGCGCGCGCTCCGGCGAGGACGACCTGCGCAAGCTGGCCGGCCCGGTCGGCAGCCTGACCAAGCACAAATGCCGCGCGTTTTGGACGGCCCCGCTGCATACCGACGGCAGTGCCGCGGTGCTCGACACCGCCCTGCTGGCGCAATGGCAGGCGCTGGACGCGCCGCGACCGATCTCCGATGGCCGCTTCACCAGTCGTCCCGGCGTGTTCGCCTGGGACCGGATCGACCCGGCCTCGGCCCTGCTCGCCGCGCAGTTGCCGGCCGACCTGAGCGGTCGCGCCGCCGACCTCGGGGCCGGCTTCGGCTATCTCTCCGTCGAACTGCTGCGGCGCTGCCCCGGCATCGCCGCGCTCGACCTGTACGAGGCCGAAGGCCGCGCGCTGGAACTGGCGCGCCGGAATCTGGTGCCGTTCGAGTCGCAGGCCCTGCTCGGCTTCCACTGGCACGACGTCACCGGCGGCCTGCCGGAGCGTTACGACGTAATTGTCAGCAACCCGCCGTTCCACACCCAGGGCCGCGCCGACCGACCCGACATCGGCCGTCGCTTCATCGCGGTTGCCGCCGAAGCACTCAAGCCCGGCGGTCGCCTGTGGCTGGTCGCCAACCGCCACCTGCCGTACGAGGAGATCCTCAACGCCAGCTTCGGCAACGTGCGTACGGTGGCCCAGCAGGACGGCTTCAAGATCATCGAGGCGGTCAAGGCGCGGCCGGCGCCGCCCGTGCGCGCACCGAAGCCGTTCAACAAGGCCGACCTGCGGCGGCTCAAACCATGAAACTGGTAAAGCTCATCGCCAACCTCGGCTATGGCAGCCGCAAGCAGGTGGCGTTGATGTTCCGCGAGGGCCGCATCACCGACGTCGACGGCGAGGTGCTGTACGCCGACGACAAGGTCGACCACGCGGCGATCCGGATCGACGGCGAACCGCTGGACCCGGCGTCCGGACTGGTGCTGATGCTGCACAAGCCGGTCGGCTACACCTGCTCGACCAAGGACAAGGGCCGGATCATCTACGACCTGCTGCCGCCGCGGTATCGGCTGCGCGCACCATTGCTGTCGACGGTCGGCCGGCTCGACCGCGATACCAGCGGCCTGCTGCTGCTGACCGACGACGGCCAGTTGCTGCACCGGATCGTCTCGCCGAAGTCGAAATTGTCCAAGGTGTACGAGGCGAACCTGGCGCAGGACCTGCGCGGCGATGAGGCGGCGATATTCGCCGGCGGCGAACTCATGCTGGAATCGGAGAAGACCCCGCTCGCGCCGGCCGGGCTGGATGCGGTCGACCCGCGACACGCGCGGCTGACCCTGACCGAAGGGCGTTACCACCAGGTGCGCCGGATGTTCGCCGCGGTCGGCAACCATGTCGAGGCGCTGCACCGCAGTCGGGTTGGTGGGTTGACCCTGGGCGAGCTGGCCGAAGGCGAGTGGCGGATTCTCGATGTCGACGATATCGAGCGTTTGTTCACGCCGGCTGGCTAGATTCTCTCCGGCCGTGCATGGCGGGATCACAGGGTAGAGGCGGGTGGTTTCTTGGCTTCGGGTGGGTGCCGCCCTGACCGAGCGGGGAAGCAATACCCACCCCGGGGCGACGTTCCCACCCGAAGCCGATGCCCCAGGCCGTCAAGGCTCCAGCAACTTCCGATACCCCTCAACCCCCAACTCCTCCAGCGTCTCGATATTCCGATCGACAATCGCATCCGGATCCGGAAACGCCGCCACCGCGCGTTCGACGCTGGCCTCGCGCAGCAGGTGCAGCATCGGGTACGGCGAGCGGTTGGTGCAGTTGCCCGGATCGTCGAAATCGGTGTCGGCGAACCGGTAGTCGGGATGGAAGCTGGCGACCTGGATATCGCCCTCCAGCCCCAGCGCATCGATCGCGGCGTCGGCCTGGTCGAGGAAATCGTTGTAGTCGTAGAAGTCGGTCAGCACCTGCGGATGGATCAACAGCGTGGTGTCGACCACCGCCGGGTCGGTGTCGTTGAGCCAGGCGAGCTCGGTCGCCAGCTCTTCCAGCAACTGCTCCGGCGTGGTCGCCGCGCTGAGCACGTAACGGATCTGGTCCTTGGCCTGCACCGCCTTGGCGAACGGGCACAGGTTCAGCCCGATCACCGCGCGTTGCAGCCAGCAGCGGGTCGCGGCGATCGGATCCTCGTCCATGGCGGCGTCCGGGGTCGATCAGTGGTGACCAGCGCAGCGTTGGCCGCAGTCAATCACGAAAGTTGTCGAACTGCAGCGGCTGCTCGAATTCGGCACCCTTGAGCAACGCGATCGCCGCCTGCAGGTCGTCGCGCTTCTTGCCGTTGACCCGCAGCTTGTCGCCGTTGATCTGGCTGTCGACCTTGATCTTGGCCTCCTTCAATGTCGACTGGATCTTCTTGGCCAGCTCGCGCTCGATGCCCTGCTTGACCGTGATCTTCTGGCGCGCGCCGGCGAGGTTGGTCTCGATGTCGCCAAACTCCAGGCAACGCACGTCGATGCCGCGTGCGATCAGGCGCCCGCGCAGGATGTCGGTCATCTGCTGCAGTTGGAAATCGCTCGGCGCCGACTGGCTGATGACCTGCTCCTCCAGCGCGAACTTCGCATCCACGCCCTTGAAGTCGAAGCGGGTGGTGAGCTCGCGGCTGGCCTGATCGACCGCGTTGGTCAGTTCGTGGGTGTCGACTTCGGAGACGACGTCGAAGGAAGGCATGGCGGACTCCGCGGGTGGTCAAACCGAGAGGGTAGCGCAGCCCCGTGCTTTTGTAGGAGCGGCTTCAGCCGCGAGTTGGAGTCGTTCGCTCGCGCCGGATTCGAGATCGCGGCTGAAGCCGCTCCTACAGGGTGCGTCACGGAACCTGACCGGGTCGGCGCTAGACTCTGGGGCTGCTCCGCTGGAAATCCGCCACAGCCATGCTCCAGACCCCCGCCTACGCCGCCGCCGACAGCCAGTCGCCACTGGCCCCGTTCACCATCGAGCGCCGCCAACCGCGCGCCGGCGAGGTGCTGATCGACATCCGCTACTGCGGCGTCTGCCATTCCGACCTGCACCAGGCGCGCGGCGAGTGGGGCGGCAACGGCATCTTCCCAATGGTGCCGGGCCACGAGATCGTCGGCCACGTGGCGCAGGTCGGCGACGGCGTGACCCGGTTCCAGCCCGGCGACGCGGTCGGGGTCGGCTGCTTCGTCGACTCCTGCCGGACCTGCCCGCAATGCCGCGCCGGCGAGGAGCAGTACTGCGACGAGGGCATGACCGGGACGTACAACTCGCGCGAGCGCGACAGCGGGGCGCCGACCCATGGCGGCTACGCGACCCGGATCACGGTGCACCAGGATTACGTACTGCGGATTCCCGATGCGCTGCCGCTCGACCGCGCCGCGCCGCTGCTGTGCGCCGGGATCACCACCTACTCGCCGTTGCGCCAGCACGGGGTCAAGGCCGGCGACAAGGTCGCGGTGGTCGGCCTCGGCGGGCTTGGCCACATGGCGGTCAAGCTGGCCGCGGCGATGGGCGCGGAGGTGACCGTGCTGAGTACGTCCGAGTCCAAGCGCGAAGCCGCGCTGGCGCTGGGCGCGACGCATTTCGGCGCGACCCGCGACCCGGCCACGTTCAAGCAGTTGGCCGGCCGTTTCGACCTGGTCATCGACACCGTGTCCGGTGCGCACGATTACAACGCCTACCTGTCGCTGCTGAAGTTCGACGGCAGCATGGTGCTGCTCGGCATCCCGGTGGAGCCGGTGCCGGTCGCGGCTGGCGCGTTGATCATGCGCCGGCGCAAGCTGAGCGGCTCGCTGATCGGCGGCATCCGCGAGACCCAGGAGATGCTGGATTTCTGTGCCGAACACGGCGTCGCCTCGGACATCGAGCTGATCGACATCGCCGACATCAACGAGGCCTACGAACGCATGATCCGCGGCGACGTGCGTTACCGCTTCGTGATCGACTGCGCCAGCCTCGGCTGAGCGCAACAGGCGATCACGGCCGCGGCGACGGCGCGCAGCGTTGACCGCGGGGCGGCTTCGACCCGCAGTCCGACTTTGCCGATGGCGTCGCCGTCTTCGCCCCCGGCCGCGCTGCGCCGGGCACCGCCATCCCGGGCACGGTCGCGCCAGGCGCCGTCGCGCCAGGCACCGGATCGGTGCCGGCGGCAACCGCGTCGTCGGGTCCTAGGGTGGCGACCGGTCGGTTGGGTGTCGGCACCGAGGGCTCGAGCACGCGCTCGCCCGGCCCCGTGGGACGGCAGCCGGGCAGGGCCCACAGCGTCAGTAGTGCGACGGCGGTCGTGGTCGCGATGCGCCGGGCCCGTGGGCTCCGGTGATCGCAAATGGGGGCGAGGCGGGGTATTGGCATGTGCGGTCCCTGCCGCACGCTTTGGGTCCGGCTGAATGGTTTAACGCAAACTCCCGGCGCAGGCTGCCATCGGCACGCCGCGCCTGCCACGCACGACTATCCTGCCGGTTCCCGCTTGAGTACGACGCCGATGTCCGCCGACCCGCCCGCTCCCCCCGACGTTCCCCGCGCCGCCGCCGGCCCGGTGCTCGCCACGCCGTCGTCGCGCCGTGCCGCGTTCATCATGCTGGTCGCGGTGGCGACGTTTTCGTTGATGGACGCCGGACTCAAGGTTCTCGCCGGGCACTACCCGCCGCTGCAGGTGGCCGCGCTGCGCGGGGCCTCGTCGCTGCCGTTCGTGCTGGCCTGGGTCGCGGCGACCACCGGGCTGGCGCCGCTGTTGCGGGTGCGCTGGCCGCTGCACCTGCTGCGCGGGGCGATCGGCATCGGGATGATGGCTGCGTTCGCCTACGCCCTGCAGACGTTGCCGCTGACTACGGCCTATTCGATCTTCTTCGTCGCCCCGCTGCTGATCACCGCGCTGTCGGTGCCGCTGCTGGGTGAAAAGGTCGGGCCGCGTCGCTGGACCGCGATCGCGATCGGCCTGGCCGGGGTGCTGGTACTGCTGCGGCCGACCGGCGACGGCCTACTGAGCTGGGCGGCGCTGGCGGTGCTGCTGGCGGCGACCGGCTACGCGGTCAGTGCGATCACCGTGCGGGTGCTCGGCCGCACCGACTCGACCGCGGCGATGATGGTCTGGCTGCTGGTGTTCCTGGCGTTCGGTGCCGGCGCGCTGGCATGGCCGCAATGGGTGCCGATCCGCGCCGCCGACACCTGGGTGATCCTCGGCGTCGGCATCGCCGGCGCGCTCGGCCAGTACGCGATCACCGAGGCGTTCCGGATCGGCGAGGCCTCGCAGATCGCGCCGCTGGAGTACACCGCGCTGGTCTGGGGGGTGCTGCTGGATGTCAGCCTGTGGGGCGTGCTGCCGGACGCGGTGACCTGGCTGGGGGCCGCGATCATCATCGCCAGCGGCCTGTACCTGCTGCGCCGCGAACGCATCCACATCGAGTCCGAGCACTTGTAGGCGCGGTTGTAGGAGCGGCTTTAGCCGCGATCGGGAATTGTTCGCCCGCGCCGGTTCTAGTTCGCGGCTGAAGCCGCTCCTACGACCGAAGGAAGTCCAGTCGGACAGGAGCAGTCGTGACGTTCAGCCGGCCAGACTGCCCTGCAGCGCCGCGGCGATCGCGGCATCGCCGTTGACCACGTCCTTCCAGCGCAGTTCCTGGCCCTTGCGGTGGCCCTTCTCGACCAGCTTGAGGCCGTCGGGGTCGATCGTCAGGGTGTAGGCGCGGTCGTCGATGCTGATCTCGCGACGGATCGGTTTGTCGAGCTTGGTGGTCATGGCGGACTCCAGCGCAGAAGTGAGGTTTACCGTAGCCATCGAACGGCAAGAGACCGTGAACGCGGCCGTCACGGCACCGACGGTGCGCCGGCGTCCTGCGTCGGCGGGGCGTCGGCACGGATGATGCGTACCTCGCGCTGCGGGAACGGCATCGTCAGGCCGTGGCGCTTGAATGCCCGCCAGATCGCCAGGTTGATCTCGGACCGGACGTTGTTGACGCCCTGCTCGGGGTTGGTGATCCAGACCCGCAGTTCCAGTTCGATGCCGTCGGACCCGAACGCCATCAGCCGCGCCGCCGGCTCGGGATCGTCGAGCACCCGCTGGTGGCCGGCGGCCGATTGCACCAGCAGCGCCATGCCCTGTTCCGGGTCGTCGTCGTAGCTAATTCGCACCGGCAGCTTCAGGCGGATGCTGTTGCCGCCGTAACTCCAGTTGATCACCGGGTTGATGATCAGGTTCTCGTTGGGCACCAGGGTGTCGACGCCGTCGCGGTCGCGGATCACGATGTAGCGCGCACGCAACTCGTGGACCCAGCCGTAGCGGCTGCCGGACTGGTCCTCCACGGTGATCACGTCGCCGGGCTTGACCGAGCGCTCCGCCAGCAGGATGAACCCCGACAGGAAGTTGCTGACGATGCGCTGCAGGCCCAGGCCGATGCCGAGTCCGACCGTGCCGCCGACCACCGCCAACGCCGACAGGTTGACCCCGGCGATCTGCAGCACCACGACCCCGGCCAGCACCAGCAGGACCAGCTTCACCGTCTTGCTGATGCCGATGCGCAGGCTCGCCGACAGCTGTTCGGACGCCATCACCGTGCGCTCGACCAGCCGCGCCAGCCACAGCGCCAGTACCATCACCACCAGTCCGACCAGCACCGCATTGAGGACGGCGAGCGCGGAGATGCGCGCCTTGCCGACGGTGATCGCCGCCCGGTCCAGCGCATCGACCACCAGCGGCAACCAGTCAAGCAGGTACAGCGCCAGTCCGATCCAGACGATGACGACGATGAAGTTTTCCGAGGCCCGCAACAGTGGCCCCGGCTTCATCGCGCGTTCCAGCAGGTAGAAGGCCAGCCGCACCAGCCCGAATGCCGCCGCCAGGCTCAGCGTCAACCACAACATGGCGCGCGGCAGCCGCAACGCCCCAAACACGCCCCAGCCGAGCAGCAGGGTCGCGCACAACACCAGTGGGAAGGCCAGATGGCGGCCGCTGCCGACCAGCGCGGCCCGCCACCGCGGGCGCACATCGGTTTCCAGACGCCGCCGCACCCATCCGCCAAAATGCCGCTGCGCCAGCCACGCCACCACCAGGCAAACCAGCACCACGCCGGCCTGCCAGCCCAGCGCGGGCCGGGCCACGGCGTCGAGCCAGGCGGGCAGGGTGCTGTTCAACCAGTTGCCAGCGACGGTGTCCATGGGCCTCGAGTCGTCTCGGGGGCGTTGCGGGTCGGTGCGGCGGGTCGGTGTGAAGCATTCCGGTGCGACCGATACTAGTCGATCCCACCTGGCCGGCGTCCGCCATCACGGGTCGCCCGGCCTGTCCGATGCGCAGCGGCGGAGTTGGCGCGTTAACGCCGCAGCGGCCACAATAAGGCTTTCGCGCATGGCGGAGCCGAGCATGGCTGAGTTGAAGGAAGCACGCGTCCCCGATATCGGTGATTACGACGGCGTGCCGGTGATCGAGGTGCTGGTCGCGGTCGGCGACACCGTCAAGGCCGACCAGGGCCTGATCACGCTGGAATCCGACAAGGCGACGATGGAGGTGCCGGCGCCATTCGATGGCGTCGTGCGCGAGGTCAAGGTCAAGGTCGGCGACGAGATCGCCGAGGGCACGGTGGTCGCGATGATCGAGCCGGCCGGCGCGGCGGACGGTGGCGAGGCGGAAGCCAAGCCGGACGACTCGAAGCCGGAGCAGTCGAAGCCTGCCGAATCGAAGCAGGCAGAGTCGAAGCCGGCCGACGAATCGACCAAACCAGCCGACGGCGACCCGCAGCGGGTGAAGTCGTCGGAGACCGGCGCCAAGGTCGAACCGACCCAGGTTGGTGCGCCCAACGAGCTGACCGAACGCGAGATCGATGCCGCCGACGGCGGCCAGGCCGAGTCGCTGCCGCACTCGCCGCCGGTGGTGTTCGACGCCGACGAGTTGCTGCCCGGCAAGGTGCCGTACGCCAGCCCGGCGGTGCGTCTGTTCGCCCGCGAGCTCGGGGTCGACCTGATGAAGGTCGAGGGCAGCCAGCGCGGCGGCCGGATCGGCAAGGAGGACGTGCAGAAGTTCGTCAAGGCGGCACTGCAGGGCGGCGCTGGCGTTGGCGCGGCTGCGGCGACTGCTGGCGGCGGGCTCAACTTGCTGCCGTGGCCGAAGGTCGATTTCAGCAAGTTCGGCCCGACCGAGAGCCGCGCGCTGTCGCGGATCCAGAAGCTGTCCGGCGCCAACCTCGCGCGCAACTGGGCGATGATCCCGCACGTCACCCAGTTCGACGATGCCGACATCACCGAGCTGGAAGCGCTGCGGGTCACGCTCAACAAGGAAAACGAGAAGGCCATCGCCAAGGGCGGCGCGACCAAGCTGACCATGCTGGCGTTCCTGATGAAGGCCAGCGTCAGCGCGCTGAAGAAGTTCCCCGACTTCAACGCCTCGCTCGACGCCAGCGGCGAGACCCTGGTGCTCAAGCAGTACTTCCATATCGGTTTCGCCGCCGACACCCCCAACGGCCTGGTGGTGCCGGTGGTGCGCGACTGTGACCAAAAGGGCGTGATGGAGATCGCCGCCGAGACCGGCGAACTCGCCGCCAAGGCGCGCGACGGCAAGCTCGGGCCGGCGCAGATGAGCGGCGGCTGTTTCACCATCAGCTCGCTGGGCGGCATCGGCGGCACCGCGTTCACCCCGATCGTCAACGCCCCGGAAGTGGCGATCCTCGGCGTCTCGCGCTCCGACACCAAGCCGGTCTGGAACGGCAAGGAGTTCGCCCCGCGCCTGGTCCTGCCGCTGTCGCTGAGCTACGACCACCGCGTGATCGACGGCGCCGCCGCGGCGCGGTTCACCACCTATCTCGGCCAGATCCTCGCCGACATGCGCCGGGTGCTGCTGTGACTGGCGTCGGGCGCGCGCTGTTGCTCGCCCTTGCGCTGTCGGCCGCGCCCCTGGCGCACGCCGACGAGTGCATGCTGCAACTCGGCCACGGCTGGCCGCCGGCGACCGAGAACCACGGCAGTGCGGTCGAGCAGTTGCTTATCGGCGACGCCGGCCCGGTGCTCAGCCTGACCTGGCTGCCCAAGCGTGGCACCGAGCAGACGCTGATGTTGTTGCGTCCCGCCGACGGCGGAGACTGGACCTTGCGCCACGCCGAACCGCCGGAGCGGATCGATAGCCAGGACACCAGTGGCGGTGGCTTCAAGCGCATCCTGCGGGTCGACCAGCAGCCCGAACTGCGCGAGGTGCCAATGCCGGCGACGCTGGCGGCGCGCGTCCTCGACAGTTGGCAACGCGCCTTGCAGGCCGGCGTGCCGGCCGACCGGGTGGCCAGCTTCCATGACGACGAGCTGCTGCTGTTCGTCATCGAAGGCGAGCGCATCAGCGGACTGGAGCCCGGTTGCGGCGCCGGCGAGGTGCTGATGGAACAGGCCGAGCAACTGATCGAGGCCGCCGACGAGGAAGATGCCGAGGATCGCATCGACCATTGGCAGGATATGGATCGCTCGCTCAACGAGCTGTACGAAGCCCTCGCCGCGGGCGGCTGAGGCGTTGTTTAGCGCGCGCGCCCGCGCCCGCACCGGCGGCAGGATTTCAGGAGACAGGCATGGCGCAACAGATTGAGGTGAAGGTTCCGGACATTGGCGATTTCGACGCCGTGCCGGTGATCGAACTGCTGGTCGCGGTCGGCGACAGTGTCAAGCTCGACCAGGGCCTGGTGACGCTGGAATCGGACAAGGCGACGATGGAAGTGCCGTCGAGCGCCGCCGGCGTGATCAAGGAGCTGCGGATCAAGGTCGGCGACGAAGTAGCCCAGGGTGCGGTTATCGCGGTGCTGGAAGCCGAAGGCGCGAGCGCGGATGCATCCTCGAAGGACGCGAAACAGCCGGCACCGGAACAACCGACCGACGCCGGGAAATCACCTCTCCCGCCTGCGGGGGAGGTCGACGCGCGGAGCGCGGCGGGTGAGGGCGCGCCGAAGGCGCCGCCGGCTGCGCCGGCACCCTCACCCCAGCCCTCTCCCGCAAGCGGGAGAGGGAGCGAAAGCGCGGCGCCCAAGTCCGCGCCCGCCTCCGGCCGCAAGGCCGATGTCGAATGCGCGATGCTGGTCCTCGGCGCCGGCCCCGGCGGCTACACCGCCGCGTTCCGCGCCGCCGACCTGGGCCTCGACACCGTGCTGGTCGAGCGCTACGAGCGTCTCGGCGGGGTCTGCCTCAATGTCGGCTGCATCCCGTCGAAGGCGTTGCTGCATGCCGCCGCGGTGGTCGACGAGGCGGCCCACGCCAGCGACTACGGCATCGACTTCGGCAAACCGAAGATCACGCTCGACAAGCTGCGCGACTACAAGGAAAAAGTGGTCGGCCAGCTGACCAAGGGCCTGGCCAGCATGGCCAAGCAGCGCAAGGTGCGCGTGGTCACCGGCAGCGGCAAGTTCATTTCCGCCAACGAGCTGGAAGTCGACAACAACGGCAAGACCCAGCTGATCCGTTTCGAGCAGTGCATCATCGCCGCCGGGTCGCAGGCGGTGAAGCTGCCGTTCTTCCCGTGGGACGACCCGCGGGTGATGGATTCGACCGACGCGCTGGAACTGGCCGAAGTGCCGAAGAAACTGCTGGTGGTCGGTGGCGGCATCATCGGCCTGGAAATGGCGACGGTGTTCCGCGCGCTCGGCAGCGAAGTGACCGTGGTCGAGTTCATGGACCAGCTGATGCCCGGCGCCGACAAGGACCTGGTCAAGCCACTCGCCGAGCGCCTGAAGAAGCAGGGCGTGCACGTCCACCTCAAGACCAAGGTGGTCGAGGCCAAGGCGCAGAAGAACGGCATCGCCTGCAAGTTCGAGGGTGACAGCGAACCCGACGCGAAGATCTACGACCGGGTGCTGGTCGCGGTCGGCCGTGCGCCCAACGGTGGCAAGATCGATGCAGCCAAGGCTGGCGTCGAGGTGACCGAGCGCGGCTTCATCCCGGTCGACCGGCAGATGCGCACGACCGCCCCGCACATCTTCGCGATCGGCGACCTGGTCGGCAATCCGATGCTCGCGCACAAGGCCACCCACGAAGGCAAGCTCGCGGCCGAAGTCGCCGCCGGCGAAAAGAAGGAATGGGTCGCGCGGGTGATCCCGTCGGTCGCTTACACCGATCCGGAAATCGCCTGGGTCGGCGTCACCGAGAACGAGGCCAGGGAGAAGGGCCTCAAGGTCGGCGTCGGCAAGTTCCCGTGGGCCGCATCCGGCCGCGCGATCGGTATTGGTCGTACGGAAGGCTTCACCAAGCTGCTGTTCGATGAGGCCAGCCAGCGCATCATCGGCGGCGGCATCGTCGGCGTGCACGCCGGCGACCTGATATCGGAAGTCGCGCTGGCGATCGAGATGGGCTGCGAGGTCGCCGACATCGGCCACACCATCCACCCGCATCCGACCCTGAGCGAATCGGTGGCGATGGCGGCCGAGGTGTTCGACGGCACCATCACCGACCTCTATATCCCGAAGAAGAAGTAGCACTGCAAAGAGGAAGCCCCGGCGGATCAGGCCGGGGCTTCGTGCCCGCCGCTGCTTTTTTGCCTTGACGAGGAGAGAGAGACGGCGGGCGTGCCGAAACGATAGACCGGCCCCCGGGTCGAAAGTTTCCCGCGCCGCGCCTCCGTTCAGACTCGCCCGGAACGGGAACCTCGTGCGGGCCTGCATGCGGTGGCGTTTGGCGGTTGCCGACGGCGGCCTTCGACTCTATAATTCCGCGGCTCCATCGGGCGCTTAGTCGCCCAGCCCTCCGGACCGACGAACCCCGCGTGCACGATCCCATGTCCGCAGGCCGCCGGCTGGCGTTGCGCGCGACTGTCTTCCAGGCGGGTGCGACGGCGCTGGTCGCACTGGCCCTCCTTCCCCACGGCATGCCTTCGGCGCTTGGGGCTCTGGTGGGGGGCGGTGCGCTGGTCGCGGGGGGTGCCGTGGCGGCCTTGATGGCGCTCGGTGGTGGGGTCCAGCCTGCGGGTGCGGCAATCGCGCGCCTGCTGGCCGGGGTGGTGTTGAAGTGGGTGGTGGTGCTTGCAGTGTTCGTGTTCGGCATGGCCGGGCTCGGGTTGCCGCCACTGCCGATGCTGGCCGGCTTGCTGGCTGCGACGCTGGCCTTCGTGCTGGCCCAGATTCTGAAACGATAAGGTGTCTTTCGTGAGTGAACAGACCGGTTCGGGCGGCCTGAACGAATACATCCAGCACCATCTGACGCATAACACCGTCGAGGTGTTCGGCATGCCGTTCAACCTTGATTCGTGGTTGGTCGGCCTGGCGCTGGGACTGGTGTTCATCCTGTGGTTCGGGTTTTACGCGCGTCGGGCGACGGCGGGCGTGCCGGGCAAGGGCCAAGCCTTCGTCGAGATCATCGTCGAGTTCGTCGACGGCCAGGTCAAGGACACCTTCCACGGCGACCGCCGTTCGGTGACGCCGCTGGCGCTGACGATTTTCGTCTGGATCGTGTTCATGAACACGATGGACCTGCTCCCGCTCGACCTGTTTGGCTGGGGCGTGCACACCCTCGCCGGCGCAGAGGTCGCGAGCCACACCTACGCGCGCGTCGTCCCGACCGCCGACCTCAATACCACCTTCGGCATCTCCGCCTCGGTGTTCCTGATCCTGATCGGCCATGCCTGGTCGGCCAAGGGCGGCATGGGGTTCGGCAAGGAGCTGCTGACCTCGCCGTTCCACGCCGGAGGCTTCATGGCCATCGTGCTGGCGCCGGTCAACCTGCTGATGAATGTCATCGAATGGCTGGTCAAGCCGATTTCGCTGGCGATGCGACTGTTCGGCAACATGTACGGCGGCGAACTGGTGTTCATGCTGATCGCCGGCATGTTCGCCAGTTGGGTCACCTTCGTGCCGGGCATCATCGCCAACGCGGCCTGGGCGATCTTCCACATCCTGATCATCCTGCTGCAGGCCTTCATCTTCATGATCCTCACGGTCGTCTACATTGCCGGCGCGCGCGAGAGTCACTGAGTCCTGAAGCAATACCGGTTTCCAGTTCCAACCTTCGTTCCATCCACTTCAAGCAACAACCTTTACACCAGGAGAAGCACCATGGAGTTCATCGCCAACGTTCAGGGTCTGACCGCCATCGCGATCGGCATCATCATCGGCCTCGGCGCGCTCGGCGCCTGCCTCGGCATCGCGATCATGGGTGCCAAGTTCCTCGAGTCGGCCGCCCGCCAGCCGGAGCTGGTGCCGATGCTGCAGGGCCGCATGTTCCTGCTCGCCGGCCTGATCGACGCCGCGTTCATCATCGGCCTGGCCGTTGCCCTGTTCTTCGGCTTCGCCAACCCGCTGATCAGCGTCCTGCAGGGCTGATGATCCGCATGGCGGCCGGTGCCCAGGCACTGGCCGCGACCCCGGGCCGGCCATCCAGGCCGGTCCACTGCCAGTAACGTCGAGGACCCGTCATGAATCCCAACATGACTTTCTTCGGTCAGATGATCTCCTTCGCGATCCTTGTCTGGTTCACGATGAAGTTCATCTGGCCGCCGCTGAACGCGGCCATCGAAGAGCGCCAAAAGAAGATCGCCGAGGGCCTGGCGGCTGCCGAGCGCAGCCAGAAGGACCTCGCCCAGGCGCAGCAGAGCGCCGACGCCGCGCTGCGCGAGGCTCGGGTCAAGGCCAACGAGATCATCGAGCAGGCGCACCAGCGCGCCAATCAGATCGTCGACCAGGCCAAGACCGATGCGGTGGTGGAAGCCACCCGCCAGAAGGCGATGGCCGATGCCGAGATCGTCGCCGCGCAGAACCGTGCCCGCGAGGACCTGCGCAAGCAGGTGTCGGTGCTGGCCGTCAGCGGCGCCGAGAAGCTGCTCAAGCGCGAGATCGACGCCAACGCCCACAAGGCGCTGCTCGACGAACTCGCCGCGCAGCTGTGACCGCGCACTGACCCGATGCCCCAAGCGATGAGCCCCAAGCAATGAGCCAGTCCCTGACCCTCGCCCGCCCGTATGCGCGCGCCGCGTTCGCCGCCTCGCGCAACGACGGCCGCGCCGCGTCGTGGTCGCAGGCGCTCGCGTTCGCCGCGCAGGTCGCGGCCGACCCGCGGGTGCAGGCGCTGCTGTCGCACCCGCAGCTGTCGAACGACGACGCGGTCGCCCTGCTCGCCACCGACGGTGCCGACGAGGAGCTGCTGCGCTTCATCGGCCTGCTCGCCGAGAATCACCGGCTGGCGCTGCTGCCGGAGATCGTCGGGCTGTTCGAGCAACTGCGCGCGGAGGCCGAGCAGATCGTCAAGGCGCGGGTGACCGCCGCCAGCGAGCTGCCGGCGGCCGAGCTCGAGTCGATCCGCGCGGCCCTCAAGCGCCGCTTCGGCCGCGAGGTCGAGCTCGAGACGGCGATCGATCCGTCGCTGATCGGCGGCGCGGTGATCGACGCCGGCGACGTGGTGATCGATGGCTCGCTCAAGGGCAAGCTCGAGCGGCTGCAGGGCGCACTGGCCCACTGACAAGGCAACACGTGGGCGGACCGATGTCCGCCGAACGCGAAGGCGGGTCCGACCCGCCCAACCAGGAAAAGAAGATGGCAACCACCCAGCTCAACCCGTCCGAAATCAGCGAACTGATCAAGACCCGCATCGAGAAGGTCAAGCTGTCCGCGGAGTCGCGCAACGAAGGCTCGGTCACCTCGGTGTCCGACGGCATCGTGCGCATCCACGGACTCGCCGACGTCATGCAGGGCGAGATGATCGAGCTGCCAAACAATACGTTCGCACTCGCGCTGAACCTGGAGCGCGACTCGGTCGGCGCCGTGGTCCTGGGTGACTACGAGCACCTGGTCGAGGGCGACGTCGCCAAGACCACCGGCCGCATCCTCGAAGTGCCGGTCGGCCCGGAACTGCTCGGTCGTGTGGTCAACGCGCTGGGCGAGCCGATCGACGGCAAGGGCCCGGTCGACGCCAAGTCGACCGCGCCGGTCGAGCGCGTCGCCCCGGGCGTGATCTGGCGCAAGTCGGTCGACCAGCCGGTGCAGACCGGCTACAAGTCGGTCGATGCGATGATCCCGATCGGCCGCGGCCAGCGCGAGCTGGTCATCGGCGACCGCCAGACCGGCAAGACCGCGATGGCGATCGATGCGGTGATCAACCAGAAGGGCACCGGCATCAAGTGCGTGTACGTGGCGATCGGCCAGAAGGCCTCGACCGTCGCCAACATCGTGCGCAAGCTGGAAGAGAACGGCGCGATGGACCACACCATCGTGGTCGCCGCGACCGCCTCCGAGTCGCCGGCGATGCAGTACATCAGCGCCTACGCCGGCTGCACCATGGGCGAGTACTTCATGGACCGCGGCCAGGACGCGCTGATCGTGTACGACGACCTGTCCAAGCAGGCCGTGGCGTACCGCCAGATCTCGCTGCTGCTGAAGCGCCCGCCGGGCCGCGAAGCCTACCCGGGTGACGTGTTCTACCTGCACAGCCGCCTGCTCGAGCGCGCCGCGCGCGTGTCCGAGGACTACGTCGAGAAGTTCACCGACGGCGAGGTCAAGGGCCGGACCGGTTCACTGACCGCGTTGCCGATCATCGAGACCCAGGCCGGCGACGTCTCCGCGTTCGTGCCGACGAATGTCATCTCAATTACAGATGGCCAGATCTTCCTCGAGACCGACCTGTTCAACGCCGGCATCCGCCCGGCCGTGAACGCCGGCATCTCGGTGTCGCGCGTCGGCGGCTCGGCCCAGACCAAGATCATCAAGAAGCTGTCGGGCGGCATCCGCATCGCGCTCGCCCAGTACCGTGAGCTGGCGGCGTTCGCGCAGTTCGCCTCCGACCTGGACGAAGCCACCCGCAAGCAGCTCGAGCGTGGCCAACGCGTCACCGAGCTGATGAAGCAGAAGCAGTACGCGCCGATGTCGATCGCGATGCAGGCGCTGTCGATCTACGCCGTCAACGAGGGCTACCTCGACGACGTCGCGGTCAACAAGATCATGGCCTTCGAGGAAGGCCTGCACGCCCACTTCGCCAACACCCAGGGCGAGCTGGTCGAGAAGATCAATGGCACCGGCAACTGGAACGACGAGATCGAGGCCCAGTTCAAGCAGGGCATCGAAGACTTCAAGAAGACCGGCACCTGGTAAGGCGGACACGACGATGGCTGGCGGACGCGAAATCAAAACCAAGATCAAGAGCGTGCAGAACACCCGCAAGGTGACGCGCGCGCTCGAGATGGTCTCGGCCTCCAAGATCCGCAAGGCGCAGGATCGGATGAAGACCTCGCGTCCGTATGCGCGGGTGATGAAGCAGGTGATCGGCCATCTGGCGCAGGCGCATTCCGATTACCGGCATCCGTACATGATCGAGCGCAAGGACCCCAAGCGGGTCGGCTACCTGATCGTGTCGTCCGACCGCGGCTTGGCCGGCGGCCTCAACAACAACCTGTTCCGCAAGCTGCTCGGCGAGATCCGGCAGTGGAACGACCAGGGCGTCGAGGTCGACGTGGTCACCATCGGCCAGAAGGCCTCGGTGTTCTTCCGCCGGATCAAGGTCAACATGCTGGCCTCGGTCAGCCACCTGGGCGACGCGCCGCACCTGGAGCAGCTGGTCGGCGTGATCAAGGTGATGCTCGACGGCTACAGCGACGGCAGCATCGACCGGGTGTTCCTGGCCTACAACGGCTTCGTCAACACGATGACCCAGAAGGCCAGCTTCGACCAGCTGCTGCCGCTGCCGGAGCCGGAAACGCAGATCGCCCGGCACGACTGGGACTACATCTACGAGCCCGACGCCGAGGGCGTGCTGGAGCACGTGATGACCCGCTACGTCGAGTCGCTGGTGTACCAGGCGGTGCTGGAGAACGTCGCGTCCGAGCATGCCGCGCGCATGGTCGCGATGAAGGCCGCCTCCGACAACGCCAACAAGCTGATCGACACCCTGCAACTGGTCTACAACAAGGCCCGGCAGGCGGCGATCACCCAGGAAATCTCGGAAATCGTCGGCGGCGCCGCGGCGGTCTGACCGGCGCCGTAGTCCAACCCATTCACTGCGGACGCGACGTGCGACCCGCAAGCAGCAATTAGAGCTACGAGGAAACATCATGAGCCAGGGCAAGATCGTTCAGATCATCGGTGCCGTCGTCGACGTCGAGTTCCCGCGGGGGTCCGTTCCGCGCGTGTACGACGCGCTGAAGGTCGACGACACCGAAATCACGCTGGAAGTGCAACAGCAGCTGGGTGACGGCGTGGTGCGTGCGATCGCGCTGGGTTCCACCGACGGCCTCAAGCGCAACCTGGTTGCGACCAACACCGGCAGGGGCATCTCGGTGCCGGTCGGCAAGGGCACCCTGGGCCGGATCATGGACGTGCTTGGCCGTCCGATCGACGAAGCCGGCCCGGTCGAGTCGTCCTCCGAGTGGGAAATCCACCGCGACGCGCCGAGCTACGAAGAGCAGGCCGCGGCCAACGAGCTGCTGGAAACCGGAATCAAGGTCATCGACCTGATGTGCCCGTTCGCCAAGGGCGGCAAGGTCGGCCTGTTCGGCGGCGCCGGCGTCGGCAAGACCGTCAACATGATGGAACTGATCAACAACATCGCCAAGGCGCACGAAGGCCTGTCGGTGTTCGCCGGCGTCGGTGAGCGTACCCGCGAGGGCAACGACTTCTACCACGAGATGAAGGACTCCAACGTCCTCGACAAGGTGGCGATGGTCTACGGCCAGATGAACGAGCCGCCGGGCAATCGCCTGCGTGTCGCCCTGACCGGCCTGACCATGGCCGAGTACTTCCGCGACGAGAAGGACGAGCACGGCAAGGGCCGCGACGTGCTGTTCTTCGTCGACAACATCTACCGCTACACCCTGGCCGGCACCGAGGTCTCGGCGCTGCTCGGCCGCATGCCGTCGGCGGTGGGTTACCAGCCGACCCTGGCCGAGGAGATGGGCGTGTTGCAGGAGCGCATCACCTCGACCAAGACCGGCTCGATCACCTCGATCCAGGCTGTCTACGTGCCGGCCGATGACTACACCGACCCGTCGCCGGCGACCACCTTCGCCCATCTCGACTCCACCGTCGCGCTGTCGCGCAGCATCGCCTCGCTGGGTATCTACCCGGCGGTCGATCCGCTCGACTCGACCTCGCGCATGATGGACCCGAACGTGATCGGCAACGAGCACTACGACACCGCGCGTCGCGTGCAGATGACCCTGCAGAAGTACAAGGAACTGAAGGACATCATCGCGATCCTCGGCATGGACGAGCTGTCCGAAGAAGACAAGCAGGCTGTGTCGCGCGCGCGCAAGATCGAGCGCTTCTTCAGCCAGCCGTTCCACGTCGCCGAAGTGTTCACCGGCTCGCCGGGCAAGTACGTGCCGCTGAAGGACACCATCCGCGGCTTCAAGGGCATTGTCGACGGCGAGTACGACCACCTGCCGGAGCAGGCGTTCTACATGGTCGGCTCGATCGAGGAAGCGGTCGAGAAGGGCAAGAAGATCACCGGGGCATGAGTCATGCTTCCGTCTCCCGCTCGCGGGAGGCGTGTCCTTCTCCCGCTTGCGGGAGAAGGTGCCCGAAGGGCGGATGAGGGCACGCGACACCGCACATTCGACGCAAGCATGTTCCGCGCGCCCTCACCCCTGCCCTCTCCCGCCCGCGGGCGAGGGGGAAAAGGAAGAAGAGAAATTTATGAGTAGCACCTTCCGTTGCGACATCGTCAGTGCCGAGGAAGAGATCTTCCACGGCGAGGCCGTACTGCTGGTCGCCACCGGCGAGATCGGCGAGCTCGGCATCGCGCCCAAGCACGCGCCGCTGATCACCCGGCTCAAGCCGGGCAAGGTCGTGGTCACCCTGCCGAACGGCGAGCAGATGGACTTCGCTGTGTCCGGCGGCATCCTCGAGGTGCAGCCGCAGGTCGTGACCGTGCTGGCCGACACTGCGATCCGCGCCCAGGACATCGACGAGGCCGCCGTGCGCGCCGCCAAGGAAGAGGCCGAACGCGTGCTCGCGCGTCGCGCCGAACCGATGGAGATCGCCGAGGCCCAGCAGAAGCTGGCCGAGGTCATGGCCCAGCTGCAGGCGCTGGAGCGGTTGCGCAAGAACATGAAGCACTGACGGGTCCACCCGTTACAACAACGCCGGCCACGAGCCGGCGTTGTCGTTTCTGGTATCCGGAGGTCCGGGTCTTTGTAGGAGCGGCTTCAGCCGCGATCGGAAAACGTTCGCCTGCGCCGACTCCAGATCGCGGCTGAAGCCGCTCCTACAGGGAGCGTCGTATTCCGCTGCATCCGTCAGCGGCGGTAGACCCAATGCCGCGACAGCAGGAAGCCGAGTCCGCCAAGCACGATCTCGACACCGGGTTTTGCCAGCCACGTCCACTTGAGGCCGACGGCGTCGTCGATCGCACCGATCGACCAGGTGCTGATCGCGGTGGTCAGCACCCACATCAACAGGAAGCGGAAGAACTGGCGCCGACCGACCCGGGTGTGCTCGCCGGCAAACGTGATCCGGCCGTTGAGCCAGAAACCCAGCAACGCGCCGCAGACCCGTCCGGCGACGTTGGCCGGCTCGACCGGCATGCCCCAGTGGCTCAGCGCAACCATCACCGCCCAGTCCAGCAGCCATTGCACCCCGCCGATCAGCAGGTAGTGCCGGCCTTGGCGGGTCAGGCTCATCGAAAGTTCGGTCGCGGATTCGGCACCGCCGCATCCTAGCAGGCGCCTGCCGGCTAGAATTGCCGCAACACGAGTTTCCGTACCTGGAGTCCGCATGGCCCCCCCCCTGCACGTCGTCATCCTCGCCGCCGGCGAAGGCAAACGCATGAAGTCGGCCGTGCCGAAGGTGCTGCAGAAGATCGCAGGCGAACCGATGCTGGGCCACGTCGTCGCCACCGCGCGGTCGCTGCAGCCCGCCGGCATCCACGTGGTCTACGGCCATGGTGGCGAGCAGGTGCGCGACGCATTCGCCGAGCAGTCCGACCTGCACTGGTCGGAACAGGTCGAGCGCCTCGGCACCGGCCACGCCCTGCAACAGGCGATGCCGGCGGTGCCGGCCGACGCGCGGGTGCTGGTGCTGTACGGCGACGTGCCGCTGATCACCGCCGAGACCCTGCGGCGCCTGCTCGATGCCCGTGGCCGGGTGGCGGTGCTGGTCGCCGACCTCGCCGACCCGAGCGGTTACGGTCGGGTCGTGCGCGACGCCGAGGGCAACGTCGCCCGCATCGTCGAGCAGAAGGATGCCAACGATGAGCAACTGGAGATCAAGACGGTCAACACCGGTATCCTGGTCGCCGATGGCGAGCCGCTGCGGCGCTGGCTGGCGCACCTGGACAACGACAACGCCCAGCGCGAGTACTACCTGACCGACGTGTTCGCCGCCGCATCCGCGGAGTTCAGCGCCGCCGAGATGGTCCACGTACACGACCCACTGGAGGTCGAGGGCGCCAACGATCCGTGGCAGCTGGCGCAACTGGAGCGTGCGTTCCAGCGCCGCGCCGCGCAGGCGCTGTGCGTGGCCGGCGCGCGCCTGGCCGACCCGGCACGGATCGACGTGCGCGGCACGGTGACGGTCGGCCGCGATGTCGAGATCGACGTCGACGCGGTGCTGGAAGGCACGGTCGAACTGGCCGACGACGTCCGCATCGGCCCGTTCTGCCGCTTGCGCAACGTCAGGCTCGGTCCCGGCACCGAGGTGCGCGCGCATTGCGACCTCGATGGCGTGGTGGTCGAGGGTGCGGCGATGATCGGTCCGTTCGCGCGGCTGCGGCCGGGCACGGTGCTGGCCGACGGCGCCCACGTCGGCAACTTCGTCGAGACCAAGAACACCCGCATGGGCGTATCGAGCAAGGCCAACCACCTGACCTACCTCGGCGATGCGGTTATCGGCAGCGGCGTCAACATCGGCGCCGGCACGATCACCTGCAACTACGACGGCGTGAGCAAGTCGCGCACCACGATCGGGGACGGCGCCTTCATCGGGTCCAACAGCTCGCTGGTGGCGCCGGTGACGGTCGGCGAGGGCGCGACGATCGCGGCCGGCTCGGTCATCACCCGCGAAGCCCCGGCCGGCAAGCTCACGGTGGCGCGCTCGCGGCAGTCGGTGATTGAAGGCTGGCAGCGGCCGAAGAAGAAGTAGCGGGACGAATGTCTCTCGTCGGTTCGTGCTCTTGTCCGACTGGACTTCCTTCGGTCGTAGGAGCGGCTTTAGCCGCGATCGGAAATCGTTCGCTCGTCCGACTCCAGATCGCGGCTAAAGCCGCTCCTACAACAGCCCAGACGCACCGCTAATCCGGCAACACCAGTGACACGCACAAGCCGCCGCCGTCGCGGTTGAGCAGGGCGATGCGGCCGCCGTGGGCCTCGGCGATCTCGCGCGCCAGCGCCAACCCGAGACCGGTGCCGTGGCGCTTGGTGGAGTAGAACGGCAGCAGCGCGTTGGCCAGCACCGCCTCGTTCATGCCACTGCCACGGTCGAGCACATCGATCCGCCAGGCCTGCGGTGCGCGCCGCAGTGCCAAGGCCACGTCCGCGGGCGCAGAACCGGACTCGTGCGCGTTCTTGAGCAGGTTCAGCAGTCCCTGCTCGAGCTGGGCGACATCGAACCGGCCGACGCCGTCGCTCACGCCGTCGAGGGTGAACTCGACCTGGCTGTGCAGTTGGTCGATGAAGCGCGACCACGGCACGCGCTCTAGCCGCGGTGCCGGCAGCTTGGCGAAGCGTGCGTAATCGCGGATGAAGCCTTCCAGGTGCCGCGCGCGATCCTCGATCGTCGCCAGCGCCGCCGGCAGCCGCTCGTGCTGGCCGCGGCGCAGCAGCTCCGCGCCCGAGTGGGCCAGCGAGGCGATCGGCGCCAGCGAGTTGTTGAGCTCGTGGCTGATCACCCGGATCACCTTCTTCCAGGTCTGCACTTCCTGTCGACGCAGTTCAGCCGTCAGCACCCGCAGCAGCACCAGTTCGTGGCGGCGGCCGTTGAGACGGAACTGGCGGCGGGCGAGGTGGTAGATGTCCTCGCTGCTGTTGTCGATATCGTTGTCGTCGCCGATGGTGAACATGCCGTCGCCGCCGCGCTCGAGCGCCTCGCGCAACGCGTCCGGCGCGAGTGCCACCAGCGTATCGAACGACTGGCCTTCGAGCTTGCGACCCTCGCCCAGCAGCTTGCGCGCGGCGAGGTTGGCATGCACCACGCGATGCGACGGGTCGACCAGGATCATCGCCACCGGCGTGTTCTGGATCATGGTGTCGAGCAGCAATTCGCGTTGGACCAACGCCAGCCGTTGCTCGCGCAGAGCGTCGCCGAGGCGGTTGTGGGCGGCGACCAGCTCGCCCAGCTCGCCGCCGGCGGTCGTCGAAAGGCTGAAGCCGTAGTCGCCATCGCGGTAGCTGGCAACGGTGCCGGCCAGTGCGCGGAACAGCGAATGCATCGGCGCGAGCATCCGGCGCACGTGGTAGGCCAGCAGCGGCAGCAGCAGCGCGAGCGCGATGACGACGACCAGCCAGCGGCTTTCGATCCAGCTCGACAGCAGCAAGGCCAGTACGGCGGCGGCCGCCATGTAGGCGAACGCGAGGACGCCGAACACGATGCTCAACGGCGGGCGTGGGCGCCAGCGTGGCGATCCGTTCGCCATCATTGCGCCCGCTCGATCCCCAGCCGCTCCATGCGCCGGTACAGGGCCTGCCGTGACAGGCCCAGTTCGCTTGCGGCCTGGGCGACCACGCCGGCGTTGCGTTGCAAGGCCGCCTCGATGCCGGCGCGGTCGGGCTCCTCGGCCAGCGCCGGCGCGGCGACGGCGGCAGCCGGCAAGCCCAGGTCCGCGG
>JBOHYB010000031.1:0-44845 GCA_050737695.1 Lysobacter sp.
ATCGGGAATCGTCCGCCCGCGCCGACTCCCGATCGCGGCTGAAGCCGCTCCTACAAGAGGCGGTTCGTGAGTCGGCTCAGGGCTGGCCGGAGCCATTCGCCACCCCTGCGATGCACCACCCGCCGGTTTGGTTGCCATGACTTGTGCCAGTCGCCATCGCCGGCCGCCCCGGCCTAGTCTGCGCGCCGTCCTCAACCGATCCCGACTGCATGCGCCTGCTTCCCGTCCTCGCCATCCTCGCCACCCTCGCGCTGCCGGCCCGCGCGGCCGGCGTCGATGCGCCTGCGGTCGATGCCGAAGGTCCGGCGATCCGGGTCGACGGCCGCATCGACCCGGCCGAATGGGCCGGTGCCCGCCACATCACCGACTTCCACCTGACCCAGCCGCTGTCGCTGGCGCCCGCGCCGTATGCCACCGAGGCCTGGGTCAAGTCGACCCCGGACGGCCTCGCGGTCGCCTTCCGCAACACCCAGCCCGAGGGAGTGCCGCGCACCCGCACCCGCACCCGCCGCGACGAGGGCGGCCAGCTCGACCGGGTCAACGTGATCGTCGATTTCGATGGCGACGGCCGCACCGGCTACGACTTCATGGTGACCCTCGCCGGCGGCATCGCCGACGAGGTGATCACCAACGAGACTCAGTTCAACAACGACTGGGACGGCAACTGGAAGCACGCGTCGATGGAGACCGACGAGGGCTGGAACGTCGAGTTCCTGATCCCGTGGTACATCGCGCCGATGGGCAAGGCCGACGGCGGCACCCGCATCATCGGCCTGTACCTGGACCGGGTGGTCGGCTCGACCGGCCAGCGCATGGCCTGGCCGACCGCAAGCTTCCTGCGCCCGCGCTTCCTGTCGGACTTCGAGAAGGTCGAGCTGCCCGCCTACAGCCAGTCGCTGCTGGCAGTCACGCCCTACGTGGTCGGCGTCTACGACAACCTGAGTGGCGACAGCGACTTCGACGCCGGCGCCGACATCTTCTGGAAACCCAACGGCCAGACCCAGCTGACCGCGACCATCAACCCCGACTTCGGCCAGGTCGAGAGCGACGACCTGGTGGTCAACTTCGGCGCCGAGGAGACCTTCTTCAGCGACAAGCGGCCGTTCTTCACCGAGAACCAGGGCATCTTCAATTTCGGCCTGCTGATCGACAACAGCCAGCTGATCTACACCCGCCGGGTCGGCGCGGCGGCCGACGACGGCAGCGGCCCCGGCGACATCGACGCGGCGGTCAAGCTCAACGGCAGCCTCGGCGGACTCAACTACGGGGTGATGGCCGCCGAGGAAAGCGGCGATGCCGGCCGTTCGTTCCGCGCGCTGCGACTCAACCACGACTTCGAGAACCAGAACGTCGGCCTGCTGGCGACCCAGGTGCTGCGCCCATTCCTCGACCGCGAGGCGCGGGTGCTCGGCATCGACCACCGCTGGCAACCCACCGATGCGTTGACCGTCACCAGTAACGTGGTCGGCAGCGACATCGAGCAGGCCGGGCAGACCACCCGCGGCAGCGGCGCGACCACGGTCGTCGACTACGAGATGGGCGATGGCTGGCGCCAGCAATGGCTGGCGATGCATTTCGGCGACGACCTGGAGGTCAACGACTTCGGCTACCTCGGTCGCAACAACCTCAACTACGGCCATTGGCAACTCAGCCGCCGCCTCACCGACCGGCCGCAGGACTCGGTCTACGCCTCGCACGACTACCGCGGCCGCATCATCGGCATGGACAACGACGACGGCCTGCGCCTGCAGCGCCAGCTGCGGCTGATCCGCCAGAGCGATCGGCGCGACGGCGGCAGCGAGTACCTGCAACTCAACCTCAATGCGCCCAGCTATGACGACCTGCTGACCCGCGGCAACAACCCGCTATACCGGCCGGGCAACTTCGGGTTGAGCTGGGAGCGCATCCGCCCGCGCAAGGGCGCGTGGGCGTGGGAGCTTTACACCTGGGTCGGCAGTGGCGGCCTGGAGGGCAACGACGAGGTCGGCTACAGCATCGAGTTCGAGCCGACCTATTATTTCAGCGATGCGCTGAGCGCCTTCGTCGGTGGTTACGCCGAGTACGACCCGGACTGGTTGGTGTGGCAGCACGACAACCTGGTCGGCCGCTTCGAGCAGCGCTCGGTGCAGTTCAACGCCGGGCTGGACTGGAGCATCGGCCAGCGCCAGGAGCTGCGGCTCAAGATGCAGACGATCGGGCTGGACGCGCAATTGACCGAGGCGGTGCAGGTCGGCGCGGACGGGCGCGCGATGGCGGTGGCGCCGACCGGGGCCAACCAGGTCGACGATTTCAGCCTGCGCAACCTCGGCTTCCAGGTGCGGTATCGCTATATCCTCGCGCCGTTGTCGGACCTGTATGTGGTCTATGGACGCGGTGGTTACATGCTCGACGAGTTCTCGGTGGATCCGCAGGAGCAGTTGGTCGACAGCTTCCGCCTGCGCGACAGCGAGCAGTTGCTGGTGAAGCTGTCGTACCGGTTCGAGTTGTAGGCAGACGCTGACGTCGCCGCCCGACGGGTCGGCCTGCTTTTGTAGGAGCGGCTTTAGCCGCGATCGGGAATCGGCCCGAGCGAACGGTTCCACGATCGCGGCTAAAGCCGCTCCTACAGAGAGCGGTCGCTTCCGGCCCAATCTTCCGGCGTCGTTATTTCGAACCAGCCTTCGCGCCGGCACCGCTTCGCCAGCGACAACAGGTGGCGGTCGCGGCTGAGCAGCCAACGCGCGTTTGACGCGTGCGCGAGCTGCAGGAACTTCTGGTCGTCGGGATCGCGACAACGTGGCAATGCCGCCTCCGTTCGCCGCATCGCCGGAGACAGCGGCCGCACCAGCGCGTCGAACGCCGCAACCATCGCGTCGCGGGAAGTCTCGTCCAGCCGCAGCAGCGGATAGGTCAGCACCCGCAGCCATTCGTCGCGGCATTCGTCGTCGGTGACGGCGACGACGTGGCCGCCTTCCAGCGCCGCCCGCAACGTCGTGGTCCGCGGATCGCCGAACCGCAGCAGGTCGAGGCAGACATTGGTGTCCAGCACGATGCGCGGTGCCGTCGCGAGCACGGTCATGGCGCAGGTCGAAAGGCGCTACGGCTGCACTTCGCGGATATCGGCCGCCGCGATCCGCCAGGCGCGCTGCTCCTCGCTGGCACCGTCGACCACCGCGCGCCGCAGGGTATAGGCGCCGACGTAGTGGTGGACGCTGCCGTCGTCGCGGGTGGCGCGCAGCGCGACCGGTACCTCGATGTAGCGCGAGCCGGCGGCGGCATCGATCCGGCCCGGCGCCATGAATTCCACCGCGACCTCGCTGGTGTCGTCGAAACCGTCGGCGAACTGCTGCGGCGACTGGCCACTGGCGTTGCCGCCGTCCGACCACAACGTGTAGGCGCGACCGTAGCTGCCGGCGTTGATCGCCTCGTAGTAGGCGCGCACCACCGCGACCGCCTCGTCCGCGCCGGGACCGTCGGGCAGGGGTGCCGGCGCGGTCGGACCGCCTGGCACCGGCGGCAGGTTTGCATCCTCGATCGAACCGCGACCGCCCGGATCGACCAGGTTGCCCTCGCTGTCAATCGCGGTCTCGGTCGGTACGTTGCTCGCCGGTGGCCGCGGCGGTCCGACCTGGCCCGGGCCCGGCCGCCCGGGCATGCCGGTGACGCTGCCGCCGTCGCGCTCGGGGGCGGGAAGGGTCTCGTCGCTGGCGGCGAGGGGGTGGTTGTCGGTGCCGTCCTGCTGACCGCTGCACCCGGCCATGCCACCTGTCGCGGCAATGGCGGCCATTGCCACGACGAACCAGGTTGCCGCGCGCCTTGTCGCGTTCGACTTCAAATCACTCACCCAGGTTGACCACGACCACGCCGCGCTCGATCTGGGTCGAGTCGATCCGGCGCGCGCTGATGCGGTCGAGCAGGCTGTTGTCGAGGCGGTAGACCGGTTCCTCGCGGGCGTAGTCGGCGAGCCAGCTGCTCAGCAACTCGCGCGAGGTGCCGCTCATCACCCCGCCCAGCGCCGGCACGTCGACCGACTCGATCACCGGGTCCTGCAGGTGCAGGCCGCGAGTGCCCGGGTCGAACCGCAGGCCGCTGCTTAGGGCGAAGTGGCCGGTGGTGGCCAGGCTGCTGCTGCCCAGCGCCGACAGCCCGACATCGAAGTCCAGCCGAAGGCGGGTGCTGTCGTACGGGATCGACAGGGTCGGGTTGGTCAGCCGCAGCGACACCAGGCCGCCGAGCTTGTCGTACTCCTTCGGGAAGTTGCGGTTCAGCGCGTGCTGCAGTTGTGGCTGGGTAAACGTGACCTGGCTGCCGAGCATCGCGCCGAGGGTATTGAGGGTCGAGCAGCCGGCCACAAGCAGTGCGGCCAGGACGAAGGTGGCAAAGGTGAAGGACGTGCGGATAACCGGTTTGCGCATGATCGATCCTGGCAGGAGACGAACGTCACCGTACGTGGTGGCGGTGAATGACGGGTTAGCGTGATTGGAAGGCATGGCCCGATGCTAGCGCGAAGTCGTTTCCGGTTGCGCAACTGCGCCCGCGCGCAGCCGCGGAAGCGGGTCGAGCGCGCCGCCCTCGCCATAGATGCCGTAATGCAGGTGCGGTGACGTACCGCGCGCGTTGCCGCTGTCACCGACGTAGCCCAGGACATCGCCCGGGTGGACCACGTCGCCGGCGGCCAAGCCCTCGGCCCAGTCGTCGAGGTGGGCGTAGTAGTGGTTTTCCAGGCCCGGGCCGCGGACCCACACCTGGCGTCCACCGAGGCCGCTTTTGCGCACGGAGCCGACCACGCCCCGGGTCGTGCTGGTCACAGGCGTTCCACGCGCGGCGAAGATGTCGATGCCCTGGTGGCGGCGATCGCCGCCTCGCGCCGCCCCCCAGGTGTCGACCAGGTCGGCCACATCGACGCCGCGCACCGGTACCGGCAGCGAGTCAGGCGGTGGCATACGCGCGATCTCCCAGAGCATCCGGGTCGGCGCCATGAACGGCTGCTGCCATGCCCACCAGCCCGCCGTGGCCAGCGCCGCGAGCACGACGACCAGTGCCAGCAAGCGGCGGGCGAGGGGCGCGTAATCGCGGGAAGCGGATGGAACCATGGCGCCGGCGACAGGCGTGCCCCCTAGTCCTCGTCGTGCTTCGGCTTGTAGGCCTCCACCAGTCGGCGTTGCACCGGCGCCGGCACCGGTTCGTAGTGGCTGAAATCGAGTGCGTAGCGGCCGCGCCCGGCGGTCACCGATTTCAGCTCGGCGGCGTAGCCCTCCAGTTCCGACAACGGCACCTGCGCCTTGACCGCGATCTCGTTGCCGCGCAGAACGTCGGTGCCGTTGATCCGCGCGCGCTTGCCGGCCAGACCGCCGCTGATGTCGCCCATATGCTGCTCGGGCGCGCTGACCTCGAGGTCGACGATCGGTTCCAGTACCTGCGGCCTGGCCTTGGCGATGGCGTCGAGGAACGCCTTCTTGCCGGCGGCGACGAACGCGACCTCCTTGCTGTCGACGCTGTGGTGCTTGCCGTCGTACACCACCACCCGCACGTCCTGGATCGGATAGCCGGCGATCGCGCCGCTGTGCAACACCTGCTGCACGCCTTTCTCGACCGCGGGCAGGAACTGGCCGGGGATGGTGCCGCCCTTGACCGCGTCGACGAATTCGAAACCGCCGCCGCGCGGTAGGGGTTCGACCCGCAGGTAGACCTCGCCGAACTGGCCGGCGCCGCCGGTCTGCTTCTTGTGCCGGTAGTGACCCTCGGCCCTGGCGCCGATGGTCTCGCGGTAGGCGATCCGCGGCGGCCGCGAGGTCACCTCGACGCCGTACTTGTCCTGCAGGCGATCGAGGTTGACCCGCAGGTGCAGGTCCGACAGGCCGCGGACCACGGTCTCGTTGGTTTCGGATTCATGCTCGACCACGAAGCACGGATCCTCCTCGGACAGCTTGTGCAGCGCGCTGGCGAGTTTCTGTTCCTGACCTTTGCGCGCGGCGTCGATGGCCAGGCCGAACATCGGCCTGGGAAAATCGAGGGGTGAGAGATGGATGTTGTCCTCGTCATGGCTGTCGTGCAGCACCGCGTCGAAATGCAGCTCCTCGACCTTGGCCACCGCGGCGATGTCGCCGGGCACCGCGCGGTCGATCTCGACATGGTCCTTGCCCTTGAGCTTGAACAGGTGGCCGACCTTGAACGGCTTCTTGCCGTCGTCGACGAACAACTGGCTGTCCTTGCGCACCGTGCCCTGGTAGACGCGGAATACCGCGAGCTTGCCGACGAAGGGATCGTTGGCGATCTTGAACACGTCGGCGATCACGTGGGCCTTCGGGTCCGGCACCGCCTCGATGCGCTTGCGCTCGCTGCCTTTCTCGAATGGCGGCGGGTTGGCCTCGGCCGGATTCGGCAGCCACTTCTCGGCGACTCCGAGCAGTTCCTTGATGCCGACCCCGCTGCGCGCCGAGCAGAACAGCACCGGCACCAGATGGCCCTCGCGCAGGCATTGCTCGAACGCCTCGTGCAACTCGTCGCCGGACAGGCCGCCTTCGCCGAGGTCGAGGTAATGCTCCATCACCGTCTCGTTGACCTCGACGATCTGGTCGAGGATCTTCTGGTGCCAGTCGGCGACCGCGCCGAGGTCGCTCTGGCCCTCGGTGTTGCCGAGGCAGTCGACCACCACGTTGCCGCCATCGGCCGGCAGGTTCAGCGGCAGGCATTCGGGACCGAAGCTGCCGCGGATGTCCTCCAGCGCCTGCGCCGGGTCGGCGCCGTCCTGGTCGATCTTGTTGACCACGATGACCCGGCACAGCCCGCGCGCCTTGGCGTGCTCCATCATCCGCCGCGCGCCGTAGTCGACCCCGCCGGCGGCATCGAGCACGATGGCGACGGTCTCGACCGCGGCCAGCGCCGACAACGCAGGGCCGCGGAAGTCGGGATAGCCCGGGGTGTCGATCAGGTTCACATGGATGCTGTCGTGGTCGATCGAGGCGACCGCGATGTCGAGTGAATGGCCGCGCTGTTTCTCGACCGGGTCGAAGTCGGACACGCTGTTGCCGCGCTCGACGTTGCCTGCCGTCTGGACGGTGCCGCCGGCGAGCAGCAGGGCTTCGAACAGGGTGGTCTTGCCGGCGGCGGGGTGGCCTGCGAGCGCCACGTTGCGGATGTCTTGGGTGCTGTGGGACATGAGCGGACTTCTCCCTGCGGTGAGGGTGGAAGGCCGTCATGGCTGTCCGCGCTGCGCGACCGAGCGTGGTGCGCTCGGCGGGCGGTCATGGCGGGAGGCCGGCACGGAGCCGGAGGGCAAGCCTCGCGCCGCCGGTGGGGGGAGTCAATAGGGCACGGTGTTGCATGTTTGACATGCCGCGCTAACACCCGGACGCATAGGCTGGGCGTTCCCTCCTACTTCCAAGGATTCTCGACATGGGTATCTCCCGGCACGCCACCGCCCACTGGGAAGGTGACCTCAAGACCGGCCGCGGCCAGCTCAGCACGCCCGACAGCGGCCTGATGGACAAGACCCGCTACGCCTTCAGCAGCCGCTTCGGCGACGAGAAGGGCACCAACCCCGAGGAACTGATCGCCGCCGCCCACGCCGGCTGCTTCACCATGGCGCTGTCGGCCAAGCTGACCGAGGCCGGCCACCCGCCGACCCGGCTCGACACCGAGGCCGCGGTCGACCTGTCGATGGAAGGCGGGCCGTCGCTGTCGCAGATCACCCTCAAGGTCGAGGCCGAGGTGCCCGGCATCGACGACACCAAATTCCAGTCGATCGCCGAGGACGCCAAGGCCAACTGCCCGATCTCGAAGGCGCTGGCCGCGGTGCCGATCTCGATGCAGGCGACGCTGGTCGCCTGAGTCGGCGCAAGGCTGCGCAGCCGGCGAACGGCGGCTAAAACGGGTTCACGCCCCTTTTACGGAATTCAGCCACGGTTGACCCCGGCGGGCCGACAGTCGTCCTGTACGCCGCGCTTTCGGCGTTGGAGACGGACATGAACCGACTGGTTTCAAACCGACTGGTTGCCGGCACCCTTGCTCCAGTTTTGGTCCTGGCATTTGCCAGTGGCAACGTCGCCGCACAGGATCTGCGCGCCGCCTACTACGTCCAGCCAACGTCCGAGTACTACCCCGATAACCGCGATCCCCAGTCCGACCCGCACTACGACTACGCCCGGGTGATCCGGGTGGATCCGGTGTTCGATTCGCGCGGTGGTTACGCCCGCACCGGCCAGCGTTGCTACCAGCGCCAGGGTTACGCCGGCGGGTACGAAGATTACGACGACCGCAACGGCCGCTACGACGACGGTTACTACCGTGGCGATTCCTACGACCCCTACGGGGGTGGCAGCGACACCGGCAGTGCTGTTGCGACCGTGATCGGCGGTGTCATCGGCGCGGCGATCGGCAGCCAGGTCGGCGGTGGCAGCGCCCGCTATGCGACCTCGGCTATCGGCACCATGGTCGGCGGCCTCGCTGGCCGCGAAATCTACGAGCAGAGCCGACGCCAGCGCGACCATGCCGGCACCGTGACCGTCTGCGACCCGGTCCCGGACGACGGCCGTTACGTATCGACCGGCAACGGCGGCGTGACCGAGTACGACGTGACCTACGAGTACGCCGGTCGCCAGTACACCACCCGCACCCATTACCACCCGGGCGACCGCATCCGCGTGCGGGTCGACGTCCGGCCGGAGTAATCGCCACCCGGCAGCAGTTCGAAGGGACGGAGCAGGGGACGCGCCCATGGGCGCACCGGGGGCCGCAAGGCCCCCTTTATCTAGTGCAACCGCAAGGCCCCTTTTGTTTAGCCGCAATGGTGGCCAGTCGCCACCGTCCCGTTGCCTACCAGTCGATCTGCCCGCGCACCACCGTGCAGACCCGGCCGCCCGACCAGACCTCGCCGTCGCCATCGACCCGCAACTGCAGCCGCGCATCGAAGCCGACCTCGCGGCCCTGGCTGGCGACGTAGCGGCCATCGCGGCCCGGCAAGGCGCCGTTGCGCTGTAGCCATGCCGCCAGGGTCGCATTGGCCGCGCCCGATGCGGCGTCCTCGAATCCGCCGTTGATGCCGACGAATGCGCGCACCACCAGGTCGTAGTCGCGCCCGGCGTCGGCGCGGGCGAATGCGCACACGCCCATGCTGGCGGTGGACTCGGCCAGGTCGATGACCGCCGCCCAGTCCGGTACCGCACCGCGCAAGGCGGATTCGTCGCCGGCATCGACCAGCCACCAGCGCCGGCCGCCGTCCATCAGCGCCGGTGGCAACGCCCCCACCGGCAGGCTTGCCGCCATCGCCGCCAGCCGCGGATCGCCGGGTTCGGCGACCTCGATCACCTCGGCCTTGGGCGTGCGTACCGCGATCGTCCGCGTCGCGCCGTCGCCCTCGACCGCCAGCGGCAGCACCCCAAGGTTGCCCTGCTGCCACAGCCGGCCGTCGACCGTCGCCGCCATCCCCGCCTCCAGCACCGCGCAGGCGGTGCCGACGCTGGGATGGCCGGCGAACGCCACTTCGCGCTGCGGGCTGAACATGCGCACCCGGTAGCTGGCATCCGCTTCGGTGGGGGCGAACACAAAGGTCGTCTCCGGCCGCCGGGTCCAGCGCGCAATCGCCTGCATCCCCGCCTCATCGAGGCCGTCGGTGTCGAGGATCACCGCCAGCGGGTTGCCGGCCCCGGGCCGGTCGGCGAAGACATCCAGTTGCAGGTAGCGGCGCAGCGTCATTACGGGGCAAATCCTGGGGTTCGACCAATCGCGGTCGGAGCAGTGGGGCGGTGGGCCTGATCGACCGGTTTGATCGACTAGAATCGCGGTTTCGTGCCACCGGCGGACCGGCGTGGTTCCAGAGCGGCGCAATTCTAGATGGATTCGACATAGAGGGCTCGTGGTGGCGCAAGCGCAACGCTGGGTAGTACTCAAGTTCGGCGGCACTTCGGTGTCGCGCCGCAATCGTTGGGACACCATCGGCCGCCTTGCCGCCCAACGGGTGGCCGAAGACGATGCGCGCGTGCTGGTGGTGGTGTCGGCGCTGTCGGGCGTCACCAACGAGTTGCTGGCGATCAGCAATGGCGACGACATCGGTGGACGCATCCGCGCGCTCGTCGAGCGCCACCGCGACTTCTGCGGCGAACTCGGACTCGATCCGGCGGCCGTGCTCGATGCGCGCCTGGACGCGTTGCAGGCGCTGGCCGGGGACCCGCGCGCTGCCGCGCGGGCACTCGACTGGCAAGCCGACGTACTGGCCCAGGGCGAACTGTTGTCCTCGGCCCTGGGCGCCGCCTACCTGTCCGCGCAGGGCCTGGATTTCGGCTGGTGCGACGCCCGCGACTGGCTCGACGCGGTGGCGTTGCCGAACCAGAGCGCCTGGGCGACCCGGCTTGCGGTAAATTGCCGGCGCGAGGCCGATGCCGGCTTCGGCGCGCGCTTCGCCGCGCAACCTTCGCCGATGCTGCTGACCCAGGGCTTCATCGCCCGCCATGCCGATGGCGGCACCGCGGTGCTCGGCCGCGGTGGATCCGATACCTCGGCGGCGTGCTTCGGCGCGTTGCTGAAGGCCGAGCGCGTGGAGATCTGGACCGACGTGCCCGGCATGTTCAGTGCCAACCCGCGCGAGGTGCCCGACGCCCGCCTGCTGGCCCGGCTCGACTACGCCGAGGCCCAGGAAATCGCCACCACCGGCGCCAAGGTGCTGCACCCGCGCTCGATCGCGCCGTGCCGCGATGGCGGCGTGCCGATGGTGATCCTAGACACCGAGCGCCCGGACCTGCCCGGCACCCGGATCGATTCCAGCGCCGCCACCGTGCCCGGGGTCAAGGCGATCAGCCGCCGCGACGGCGTGGTGCTGGTGTCGATGGAAAGCATCGGCATGTGGCAGCAGGTCGGTTTCCTCGCCGACATCTTCGAGCGGTTCCGCCGCCACGGGCTGTCGGTCGACCTGATCGGCTCCTCGGAAACCAACGTCACCATCTCGCTCGATCCCAGCGAGAACCTCGTCACCAGCAACGTGCTCGAAGCGCTCGCCGCCGACCTCGCCGAAGTCTGCCGGGTCAAGGTGATCGTGCCATGCAGCGCGATCACCCTGGTCGGTCGCGGCATGCGCTCGCTGCTGCATCGGCTGTCCGACATCTGGGCGGCGTTCGGGCGCGAGCGCGTGCACCTGATCTCGCAATCGTCGAACGACCTCAACCTGACCTTCGTGGTCGACGAGGCGGATGCCGAGGGGCTGCTGCCAACGCTGCACGCCGAGCTGATCCGCAGCGGCGCGATGCCGGTGCGCGACGCCGGCGTGTTCGGCCCGAGCTGGCGCACCATATCTGATGAGAGCGGCGCGCATGGCAAGCCCGAGCGCGCGCAGCCGTGGTGGGTCGGCAAGCGCGAGGCGCTGCTCGAACGCGCGGCCGCCGGCACCCCGCGCTACGTCTACGACCTCGCCACCGTGCGCGCGCGCGCGCGGGTGCTGACCGGCACCGCCGCGATCGACCGCGGCTTCTTCGCGATCAAGGCCAACCCGCATCCGGCGATCCTGCGCGCGATCGTCAACGAGGGGCTGGGCCTGGAGTGCGTATCGCTGGGCGAGATCGAACACGTCTTCGCGACCGTGCCGGAGTTGTCGCCGCAGCGCGTGCTGTTCACCCCGAGCTTCGCGCCGCGCCGCGAGTACGAGGCCGCGTTCGCCAAAGGCATCACCGTCACCCTCGACAACATCGAGGCGCTGCAGCGCTGGCCGGAGGTGTTCCGTGGCTGCACGCTGTGGCTGCGCCTCGACCTCGGCCACGGCGAGGGCCACCACGCCAAGGTCAAGACCGGTGGCGTCGCGGCCAAGTTCGGTCTGCCGCTGGCGAAGGTCGACGCGTTCCTCGATGCCGCCCGCGCGCTCGACATCCGCGTCAGCGGCCTGCACGCGCACCTGGGCAGCGGCATCGACGACCCGCAGCACTGGCACGGCGTCTATGCCCACCTCGCCGGGCTGGCCGACAGCGTCGGCACGGTCGAGACCATCGACATCGGCGGCGGCCTGTCGGTGCCGTACACCCCGGAGTCGGCACATTTCGACGTGGCGGCGTGGCGCAGCGGGCTCGACGAGATCAAGGCGGCGTATCCGCGCTACGGCCTGGTGGTCGAACCCGGACGCTACCTGGTCGCCGAGTGCGGTGTGCTGCTGCTGTCGGTGACCCAGGTGATCGAGAAGGACGGCGTGCGCCGGATCGGCGCCGATGCCGGCATGAACGCGCTGATGCGGCCGTCGATCTACGAGGCCTACCACGGCATCCACAATCTGAGCCGGCTCGACGACGCCGAGTCGCAGACCTTCGACGTGGTCGGGCCGATCTGCGAGAGCGGCGACGTGCTCGGCTTCGAGCGCGCGCTGCCGGCTGCGACCGCCGAGGACGACGTGCTGCTGGTCGCCGATGCCGGGGCCTACGGCATGGTCATGGCCAATACCTACAACCTGCGGGCATTGCCGGCAGAGGACATCTTCGAATGAGTGAGTGGAAATTCCAGCGTGACGTGATCCAGGCGTTCCGTTTCGTGCGTTGCGGTTTCGACCCGGCGACCGGCGTGGCGCAACTGGTGTACGCGTTCGACGACGGCCCGGAGATGGTCGAGACGGTCACCGTGCCGAGCGCGCCATTCGATCTGGACGGCGAACGCGCCGCGGCGATCGAGCGAGCGCTACGGCTGTTGCACCTGATCGCCGGCGTCAGCTATTACAAGGCGGCGGTGCCGGAGCGGATCGAGATCGAGTCGTACGACATCGACGCCGACACCGCGGCGTTGCTGGAGTTGATCTACCTCAACGGCCTGGGCGAGTTCGCCTACCGCAACGGCCTGGACCTGCATGGCCGTATCCGATTTCCGCATCGCGACGGCACCGATGCCGCCGCGCCGGCCGTCGGCCTGCGCGAACATGCGCTGGTCGCGATCGGCGGCGGCAAGGATTCGCTGGTCAGCATCGAGGCGCTGCGCGCGCTCGGCGTCGAGCAGACCGTCAGCTGGATCGGCGGATCGCAACTGATCAAGGCCTGCGCCGAGCGCACCGGCCTGCCGACCCTCAATGTCGGCCGCGCGCTGGCGCCGCAGCTGTTCGACTACAACCGTGAGGGCGCGTGGAACGGCCACATCCCGGTGACGGTGGTCAACTCGGCGATCCTGGTGCTGGCGGCGTTGCTGCGTGGCGTCGACCAGGTGGTGTTCTCCAACGAGCGCTCAGCCAGCTACGGCTCGATGATCGAGGGCACGGGCGAGGTCAATCACCAGTGGTCGAAGGGCTGGGCCTGCGAGTCGGCGTTCGGCGACTACGTGCAGAAGCATGTCGCCGCCGACCTGCAGTACTACTCGCTGCTGCGGCCACTCAGCGAGCTGGCGGTGGCGCGGCAGTTCACCCGCACCGACCGCTACGACGCGCATTTTTCCAGTTGCAACCGCAACTTCCACATCCTCGGCGAGCGCCCGACCAACCGCTGGTGCGGAGTCTGCCCGAAGTGCCACTTCGTATTCCTGGCGCTGGCGCCGTTCATGAGCAAGCCACGGCTGGTCGGCATCCTCGGCCGCAACCTGCTCGACGATCCGGCGCAGACCGCCGGCTACGACGCGCTGCTGGAGTACCAGGACCACAAGCCGTTCGAGTGCGTCGGCGAAGGTCGCGAGTCGCGCGCGGCGATGGCGGCACTGGCCGCGCGCCCGGAGTGGCGCGAGGATGCGCTGGTCAAACGCTTCGCCCGCGAGATCCTGCCGCAACTGGACGCCGACGAGTTGCGGATCGAGCCGCTGCTGGCGCTCGATGACGAGCAGCGGATCCCGCCGCGGCTGTGGGAACGGCTGCGTGCCCATTTCGCCGCTTAGGATCCCGCAGCTCGATGGTCGCAAGGTCGCGCTGTGGGGCTGGGGCCGCGAAGGCCGCGCCGCCCATCGCGCGATCCGGTCGCGCCTGCCGGAACTTCCGCTGACCCTGTTCTGCAGTGGTGAGGAGGCCGCCGATGCGCGCGCCCTCGGCGATCTCCGCCTGCAGGTCGAAACCGACGCCAGCGCCGGACGGCTGGCGGCGTTCGAGATCGTGGTCAAGTCGCCCGGCATCAGTCCGTATCGCGACGAGGCGGTCGCCGCGGCCGGGCAGGGCACCCGCTTCATCGGCGGCACCGCGTTGTGGTTCGGCGAACGCGCCGGCGCCGATGGTATCGCCGCCAACACCGTCTGCGTCACCGGCACCAAGGGCAAGAGCACCACCACCGCCTTGCTCGCCCACTTGCTGCGCGCCGCCGGCCACCGCACCGCGCTGGCAGGCAACATCGGCCTACCGTTGCTGGAGCTGTTGGACCCGCCGCAGCCACCGGACTACTGGGCGATCGAACTGTCGAGCTACCAGACCGGCGACGTCGCCGACAGCGGCGCGCGCCCCGAGGTCGCGGTCGCGCTCAACGTGTTTCCCGAACATCTCGACTGGCACGGCTCGCAGGCGCGCTACGTCGAGGACAAGTTGCGGCTGCTGACCGGCGCGCGGCCGAGGATCGCGGTGCTGAACGCCAATGACCCGCAACTGGCCGCGCTCGAGTTGCCCGACAGCGAGGTGCGCTGGTTCGGTCGCGAGGACGGCTGGCACCTGCGCGGCGACGCCCTCCATCGCGGCGACACCTGCGTCATGGACACGCTGCCGTTGCCACTGCCCGGCCGGCACAACCGCGGCAACCTGTGTGCGGTGTTGACCGTGCTGGAAGCCCTCGGCTTGGATGCGGCCGGTCTGGCCCCGCAAGCGGCGTCATTCCGGCCGCTGCCGCACCGTTTGCAGATGCTCGGCACCCGTGGCGCGGTCAGTTACGTCAACGACTCGATCAGCACCACCCCGCACGCGAGCCTGGCGGCGTTGGACTGTTTCGGCGCCCGCAACATCGCGCTGCTGGTCGGCGGCCATGACCGTGGCGTCGACTGGGCAGAGTTCGCCGCCGCGATGACGCGGCAGGCCCCGGCCGCGATCATCACGATGGGTGCCAATGGACCGCGCATCCACGAATTGCTGGCGCCACTGGCGGCGCAGGGTCGATTCCGTCTCGCCGCAGCGGCCGATCTCGCCGACGCGGTCAGGCAGGCCGAAAGCGCGCTGGACGGCGAGGGTGTGGTGCTGCTCTCTCCGGGAGCGCCAAGCTTTGGCCCGTACCGCGATTACGTCGAGCGCGGTCGCCACTTCGCGGCGCTGGCCGGATTCGACCCCGAGGCGATCAGCAGTATCCCCGGGCTCGGCATCGCCTGATCCGGAGTGGGGATTGCTCTTTGTAGGAGCGGCTTCAGCCGCGACCGTGGAATCGTTCGCCCGCGCCGATTTCAGATCGCGGCTGAAGCCGCTCCTACAGAATCCTGCAGCAACGCTCAGTGGTCGCGGTTGACCGCGTACCCGGCCAGTCCGCGTAACGCGCCGACATATTCATTGTCCCCGAGTCCGTCGAGCGCCTGCTCGGCCAGTTCCGCGTAGTCGCGTGCGCGCCGGCGGCTGTAGTCGAGCCCGCCGGTCGCATGGATCGCCGCCAACACCGTCGGCAACGCGTCGGTATCGCCGTCCTCGATCGCCTTGCGCAGGGTCGCCGCGGTATCGGTATCAGCGTGCCGGATCGCGTGGATCAACGGCAGCGTCGCCTTGCCCTCGGCGAGGTCGTCGCCGAGATTCTTGCCGAGGGTGTCGGCATCGGAGGCGTAGTCGAGCACGTCGTCGGCGATCTGGAACGCGTAGCCCAGGTTGAGGCCGTAATCGTGCAGCTTCTGCTGGACCGTGGCGTCGGCACCGGCCAACAGTGCGCCCAACCGGGTCGCGGCGGCGAACAGCACCGCGGTCTTGCGCTCGATCACCCGCAGGTAGGCCGCCTCGTCGGTGTCGGGGTTGCGCACGTGCAGCAACTGCAGCACCTCGCCCTCGGCGATCCGGTTGGTGGTGTCGGCCAGGATCTGCATCACCGGCATGCTGTCGAGCCCGACCATCATCTGGAAGCTGCGCGAATACAGGAAGTCGCCGACCAGCACGCTGGCGGCGTTGCCCCAGACCGCGTTGGCGGTCCGGCGACCGCGGCGCAGGTCGGACTCGTCGACTACGTCGTCGTGCAGTAGGGTCGAGGTGTGGATGAACTCGATCACCGCGGCGAGCTGGTACGCCCGCGCACCGGCGCCCGTATCGGCTTGCGGGCCCAGCGCCCGGGTAGCCAGCAGCAACAGCATCGGCCGCAGGCGCTTGCCACCGGCGCCGATGATGTACTCGGCGACTTGGTTGATCAGCACCACGTCGGAGGCCAGCCGCTCCCGGATCAGGGCATCGACGGCGGCCATGTCGCCCTGGGCGAGGGCCTGGATGTCCGTGAGGGCGAGGGCGGGCTTGGTGCTGGCGTGCATGGGCGAACCGGCGGAAAGGGGCCACGATTATAGGCCGTGCGTGCACGGCGCCATCGGCGACCGGTCCGCGGAAATCCCTGACCCGGCATCGCGGCTTTCCCCGCTGGGGCCGCAGGCGGCGATCGGTATACTGACCTGCCTGTCGCCGCTCGCCGGCGACTCCGTCGATCTCCATCAGTCGACCCAGCACAGGACCGATTCCCATGGCACGTGGCGTCAACAAAGTCATCCTCGTCGGCAACCTCGGCAACGATCCCGAGGTCAAGTACACCCAGGGCGGCATGGCCATCACCACCCTCAGCCTGGCCACCACCAGCGTCCGCAAGGACAAGGACGGCCAGCAGATCGAGAAGACCGAATGGCACCGCGTCAAGTTGTTCGGCAAGCTCGGCGAGATCGCCGGCGAGTACCTGCGCAAGGGCCGCCAGGTCTACATCGAGGGCCGCCTCGAATACGGCTCCTACGAGAAGGACGGGATCAAGCACTACACCACCGACATCATCGCCGACGAGATGCAGATGCTTGGCGGCGGCGATGGTGAGCGCGGTGGCGGTGGCGGAAGCCGCGGCGGCGATCGTCCCTCGCGTCCGGCCCCGCGCCAGGAAGCCCCTCGCCGTGAAGCGCCGCCGGCGAAGTCGAACGACTTCGGCGATGACTTCGCCGATGACGACATCCCGTTCTGAGCGCGCGGCATGAACCTTCACCAGGGGCCGATGCGTCTCCTGCGGGACTCCACCGGGTGATGCGATGAAGGTCCTGCTGCTGGGCGGCAACGGCCAGGTCGGCCACGAACTGCGCCGTAGCCTGGCGCCGCTGGGTGAGGTGGTTGTCACGACCCGCGACGGCAGGCTGGCGGATGGCACTGCCTGCGAATCGCTGGACCTGACCGAGCCCGACACGGTCGATGCGCTGATCGAGCGCATTTCTCCCGATGTCGTGGTCAATGCCGCCGCCTACACCGCGGTCGACCGTGCCGAAGACGAACCGGATATTGCCTTCGCGATCAACGCCGAAGCGCCCGGTCGGATCGCTCGTGCCTGCGCCGCGCGCGGCGCCAGCCTGATCCATTACTCCACCGATTACGTGTTCGACGGCAGCGGCAACCGTCCATATCGCGACACCGATTCCACCGCGCCGCCGGGCGTCTACGGCCGCAGCAAGCTCGCGGGGGAAGAGGCCGTGGCCGCCAGTGGCGCGCGCCACCTGATCCTGCGCACCGCCTGGGTCTACGGTCTGTACGGCGGCAACTTCCTGCGCACGATGCTGCGTCTGGGCGCCGAGCGCGACGAGCTGCGCGTGGTCGCCGACCAGGTCGGCTCGCCAACGCCGGCATGGCTGATCGCCGACATCACCACGGCGATCCTCCAACAGGGCGTAGCCGAGCCTGGCGTGCGCCACCTGGTCAGTGCCGGCCAGACCAGCTGGCATGGCTTCGCCGAGGCGATCTTTGCCGAAGCGCTGGCCGAGGGCGTGATCGAGCGGTCACCGCGGGTGCTGCCGATCGGCACCGCCGAGTTCCCGACGCGGGCGTCCCGGCCGGCGTGGTCGGTACTCGATCCCGCTCGCCTGGCCGCCGAGTACGGCATCGACATCCCGCATTGGCGACAGGCGCTGGCCACCACGTTGGAGCGCCGCGCCCGGGTGTAGCCATCGGCGTTCGGTGCAGTATGCTTCCGGCAGGGGGTGGCGGTCGGGGGATTCGCCGGATTCAGTCAAACGGGTGATCATCCAGCAGTGCCTGCGTCTTGTGTTTGCGTCAACCGGACGGGCCTGCCGGGTAGCGTGCGTCTGTCGCCTCCTATCCTGCATGTCCGCCAGCGCAGCGACCGTGATCGCCATGGCGGGCAACCGACCGCTCGACAGGAGTCCGAAGTTGAAGACCATCACCAGTGCCGTTGTGTTGGCGGCTGTCATGCTCTCGCCGCCCTGCGTACTCGCCGCCGACGGCGCCGCCGTCACGGCGCCCGCCGCTACGCAAGTTGTCGACCTGGCCCGTTACATCAAGGCCGACAGCTTCAACCAGATCAAGATCTCGCCGAGTGGCGATTACTACGCCGCCACCGTGCCGCTGGATAACGGCGAGCGCACCGCGCTGCTGATCACCAGGCGCGCCGACAACTCGGTCAGCGCGACGTTCATGCTGGACAAGAACACCCACGTCGCCGACTTCGCCTGGGTCAACCCGGAACGGGTGCTGCTCAGCATGGCCGAGAAGTTCGGCGCGCTCGATGAGCCGCAACCCACCGGCGAGCTGTATGCGATCAATGCCGACGGCAGTCGGGTGGAGTTCCTGGTCGGCCAGCGGCTACAGGGCGCCGGCGCCGGCACACGTATCCAGCCGAAGAAGGCCGAGCGGGTCGCCGCATTCCTGGTCGATGACCTCCCCGACGACGACCAGAACGTGGTCATCTCGGTCAGCCCGTTCAGCAAGGACCCATACACCCGCGCCGAGCTGATGGACGTCTACACCGGCCGCCGCGTCCAGATTGCCAGCGCGCCGGTGCGCCGCGCCAGCTTCATCACCGACAACCAGGGCGTGGTGCGGTTTGCCTTGGGTGCGGATACCGACAACGCGCAACGGCTGTATTACCGCCAGGGCAACGGTGCCGACTGGCAATTGATCAACGACGAGGCCGCCACCGGAATGCGCCAGCACCCGATCGGCTTCGCCGCCGACGACGCGACCGCCTACCTCAGGGCGGAACAGCCGAGCGGCCCCGACGCGATCATCGCTTTCGACGTTGCCGACCAGAGCCGCAAGCAGGTCCTGCGCGATGACAACAGCGACCCGGCCCGGATCCTCTATCGTAGTGGCAGCGCGGTTCCGGTCGGTGCGCTGCTGCACGACGGCAAGCCGCGCACCGCGTTCTTCGACGACGGCTCAAAGGAGGCGCGGCTTTATCGCAGCCTGGAAGCGGCGTTTGGCAACCAGCCGGTGCTGATCACCTCGCAGACCGCCGACGGCAAGGTCGCCCTGGTGCAGACCTGGAATGATCGCAACCCGGGCGACTTCTACCTGTTCGACAACGAGGCCAAGACCGCCGATCTGCTGCTGAGCCGGGCTGGGTGGATCGACCCGAGGCAGATGGCAGCGACTCGCCCGATCGAACTCGCTGCCCGCGATGGCCTGCCGTTGCATGGCTACTTGACTGTGCCGAAGGGATCTGACGGCAAGTCGCAGCCGATGGTGGTGCTGCCGCATGGCGGCCCGTTCGGCGAACGCGACACCTGGGGCTTTGCTGGCGACGTGCAGATGCTGGCCGACGCCGGATATACGGTATTGCGACTGAACTTCCGCGGCTCTGGCGGCTATGGCAAGGCCTTCCAGGATGCCGGCGCGCGGCAGTGGGGCAAGACCATGCAGGACGACCTGACCGATGCGACCCATTGGGCGATCGAGCAGGGCATCGCCGACCCCGAGCGCATCTGCATCTACGGCGCCAGCTACGGCGCCTATGCCGCGTTGATGGGGGCGGTCCGCGAACCGTCGCTGTATCGGTGTGCAGTCGGCTATGTCGGCGTCTATGACCTGCCCACCATGCACACCCATGGCGATATCCAGCAGCGCGGCTCGGGTGAGACGTTCCTCAACGAATGGATTGGCGAGCGCGACCAGCTCGGCGCGGTTTCGCCGACCCAACTGGCCAGCCGGATCAAGGTGCCGGTGTTCCTGGCGGCTGGCGGCGAGGACGAACGCACCCCGATCGAGCACAGCGAGATGATGGAGCGCGCGCTGCGTACCGCCGGGGTGCCGGTGGAAACCCTGTACTACGACACCGAGGGCCACGGCTTCTATACGCAGGAGCATCGCCGCGAGTACTACACCCGGTTGCTGGCGTTCCTGTCGCGCAACCTCGGCGGCGGTGTTGCCGCCACCGATACTGGCGGGGGTAGTGGAACGACGGCTGTCAAATAGCGGCAAGAAAAACGGCGCCGCGAGGCGCCGTTTTTCCTTACGGCCGCGACGGCCTCACTTCACCCCGTGCATCCAACGCCGCGCGATCGGCGTCAGCAGGAAGAACACCACGCCCGAACCGATGCCCAGCCACAGCATCATCTCGAACAGGTGCGCGTACTTGCCGGCCGCGACCGCCATGTCGATCGTCTCGCCCTCGACGATGTCCAGCGACGCCAGCTTGCCGAATTGCGCCGCCAGCACTTCCGAGTACGCGGTGCCGAGCCAGAACGCGCCCATCATCAGTCCGACCACCCGTGGCACCGACAACTGGGTCACTGCCGACAGTCCGATCGGCGACAGGCACATCTCGCCGAGCTCCAGCACGAAGTAGGCCAGCACCAGCCACCAGACGCTGGCCATCATCCCGCTCGCGCCAGCCTGCCCGGCGGCCACCATCAGCGGGATGAACGACAGGCCGGCGAACACCAGGCCGATGCCCATCTTGGCCGGCTTGCTCGGATTCAGCCCGCGCTTCTCCAGCCACGGCCACAACCACGAGAACACCGGCGCCAGCACCACGATAAAGAACGCGCCGATGAAGGTCAGCGAGCCGGCCGTCTGCGGCACCAGCACCACGTCGTGGGTAAAGGCGACCGCCAGCCCGGCGACCATCAGCCCCGCCAGTCCCTTGGCCAGCCCAATCCGGCCGCGGTCGCTGGCCATCAGCGCGGCGACCATCAGCGGCGGGCTGGCGGCGAGCGAGTAGGTCGCCCAAGGCAGCGCCGCGACGTAGCCGGCCGGCGACATCGGGAACAGGTCCTTGGTCAGCAGCCGGTCGGTGAAGGTGACCCACGAGCCGTAGGTCTGCTCGTACATCGCGAAGAAGATCAGCACGCCGAAGATCAGCAGCACCAGGGTGACCATCTGCTGGCGCTGGACCTTGTCGCAGTGCTTCCACAGGAACCAGACGAACCACGCCGCCAGCGCCGCCGCGATCACGTGCATCGCGCCGTGCACGGTCCAGGTGCGCTGGATCAGCTGCCACACCACCGCCGCGCCGGCGAAGCTGCCGAGATAGATCCACCACTCGCGCGACAGGCCGGCGACGCGCTCGGCCAGCTTGGCCGGATCGTTCGGCTCGGCATGGCCCTGCAGGTATTTCTGGCCCCACAGGAACATCGCCAACCCGGCGATCATGCCGATGCCGGCGGCGCCAAAACCGTACTTCCAGCCGTAGGTCTCGCCAAGGAACGCGCAGATCAGCGAGGCGAACAGCGCGCCGACGTTGATGCCGGCATAGAACACGGTGAAGCCGGAATCGCGACGCGGGTCGTTCTCCGGGTAAAGCCGGCCGACGATCGTCGAGATGTTCGGTTTGAGGAAGCCCACGCCCATGATGATCAGCGCCAGCGACAGGTAGAACACCTGCAGCGCGCCTTCGTCACGGACGATGGTGTCGCCGACCACGCGCGCCGCCTCGCCCTCGTAGGCCATGCCGAGGTGGCCGAGCACCAGCAGCACGCCGCCCAGCACCACCGCCTTGCGCATGCCCAGGTAACGGTCGGCCAGCAGGCCGCCGATCACCGGCACCGCGTAGACCAATCCTCCATAAGCACCCAGCAGGTCGTAGCCGGCGTCGTCGCCGAACAGGTGGTACTTGAGGATGTACAGCAGCAGCAGCGCCTTCATTCCATAGAATGAAAAGCGTTCCCACATCTCGGTGAAGAAGCAGACGAACAAGCCCTTGGGATGGCCGAGGAACTCGTCGGCGGCGGGCGCAGCGGTGGCAGGTGCGATCACATCGGACTCCGGCATGGCTGGACATGAAGCCGGTGCAGTGGCGGGGGACAGCTGCCGCGGCCGGGCGAGTATAGCCATCGCCGCCATGGCCGCGTCCCCTGTCGACCCGCACTTTGCCCTGACCCGCCTGCGCGCCTACCATCGGGCTTTCGATCGTTCCGGGGAACCACATGAATCTGCGCCACGCCGCCTTGCCGCTCCTGGTCGCGTTTGCCCTGCCGGCCGTCGCGGCGCCGGCCGAGGCGGCCAGCCACGGCCTGCAACCGCAGGACCTGGCAACGCTTGACCGTTACTCCTCGCCGACCCTGTCGCCGGATGGCCGCTTGCTGGTGTTGTCCAAGCGCGTGGTCGACTTCGATGCCAACAAGGCCTCGAGTTCGCTGTGGATCGAGAACCTGCTCGCGCGCGATGCCGCGCCGCCGGTGCGCCTGACCCCGGAAGGCTGGAACGTCAATTCGCCGGCGTTCGCGCCCGACGGCAAGACCGTGTACTTCCTCAGCGGCAAGTCCGGCAGTTCGCAGCTTTATGCGATCCCGGCCGACGGCGGCAAGCCGCGCCAGTTGACCGACTTCGCCCTCGATGTCGAGGGCTACCAGCTGTCGCCCGATGGCGAGCGGGTCGCCTTCAACGTCGCCGCGTTCGTCGACTGCGGCAGTGACCTGGCCTGCAGCAAGGACAAGCTCGACGCGCGCGAGAAGTCGCCGGAAACCGGCGTGGTGTTCGACCGCATGTTCGTGCGCCACTGGGATGCCTGGAGCGACGGCCGGCTCAACCGCGTGTTCGTGGCCGGGTTGTCGGAGGGCAAGCGCCCGGTGACCGAGGCCACCGCGATCGCCACCGACGTGATTGGCGACGTGCCGTCGCGGCCGTTCGGCGACAGCAGCGAATATACCTGGGCGCCCGACGGCCAGTCGCTGGTGCTGAGTGCGCGCAAGTCCGACGGCAGCGAGCCGTGGTCGACCAACTTCGATCTCTACCAGGTCAGTGCCGATGGCGCCTCGCCGTCGAAGAACCTGACCGCCGACAACCCGGCCTGGGATACCGGCGCGGTGTTCAGCGAGGACGGCAGCACCCTGTACTACCGCGCGATGCAGCGGCCGGGTTTCGAGGCCGATCGGCTGCGCTTGATGGCGTTGGACCTCGCCAGTGGCGAACGCCGCACGATCGCGCCCGAGTGGGATCGCTCGGCCGGCAGCATCGCGGTGTCCGACGACGGCGAAACCCTCTACGTGAGCGCGCAGGACATGGGTGAGCACCCGTTGTTCGCGGTCCACGTCGACAGCGGCGGCGTCACCGAAATCGTCGGCGACGGCAGCATCGGTTCGGTCCAGCTCCAGAACGGCACCCTCGCGTTCACCCGCGCCAGCCTCGCCAGTGGCGCGCAGGTATTCGTCGGCGGCATCAACGGCGCGCCACAACGGGCGATCACCCCGAGCGCGGCGGAAATGCTCCCGGAGGTCGGTTTCGGCGAGTTCGAGCAGTTCAGCTTCAAGGGCTGGAACAACGACACCGTACACGGCTACGTGGTCAAGCCGTGGAACTACGAGGAAGGCAAGCAGTACCCGGTTGCGTTCCTGATCCACGGCGGTCCGCAGGGCAGCTTCGGCAACGGTTGGAGCTACCGCTGGAACCCGCAGACCTATGCGGGGCAGGGCTACGCGGTGGTGATGATCGACTTCCACGGCTCCACCGGCTACGGCCAGGCGTTCACCGACGCGATCAGCGAGCACTGGGGCGACCGTCCTCTGGAAGACCTGCAGAAAGGCTGGAAGGCGGCGCAGGACCAGTACGCGTTCCTCGACGGCGACAACGCCTGCGCGCTCGGCGCCAGCTACGGCGGCTACATGGTCAACTGGATCGCCGGCAACTGGCACACGCCGTCGTCCGGCGCCTGGAAATGCCTGGTCAATCATGACGGCGTGTTCGACACCCGGATGATGGGCTTCGTCACCGAGGAGTTGTGGTTCACCGAATGGGAGAACGGCGGTACCCCGTGGGAAGTGCCGGAGAACTACGAGGCATTCAACCCGAGTCGCCACGTCGCCGAGTGGCGCGTGCCGATGCTGGTGGTGCACGGCCAGCAGGATTTCCGCATCCCGGTCAGCCAGGGCCTGGGCGCGTTCACCGCGCTGCAGCGCCAGGGCATCGAGTCGAAGTTCCTGTATTTCCCCGACGAGAATCACTGGGTGCTGAAGCCGCATAACAGCGTGCAGTGGCACGACACCGTCAACGGTTGGCTCGAGCAGCACCTGGGCCAGTAACGTCCGCACTGTCCCGGCCGCGCTACGCGGCCGGGCGGCATGATCCACTTCCCATTGAATGGCCGCATCGCGGCCGCGGGGCAGGACGCCCGCCCGTCACGGAGTCCCGCATGACCCCAGCCACATCGAGCGCCCTGATCGCCAACGACGCAGCCGTTCTCGGCTTGCTTGCCATCACCCTGGGTGCGGTCTTCTGGACTGCGTCGCGAGAAACCGGGTTCTGGAGCCGGTTCTACAGCTACGTGCCGGCGATCCTGATGTGCTACCTGCTGCCGGCGGTCTACAACAGCATCGGGTTGATCGACGGTGCCGCGTCGGGCCTGTACCCGATGGCGCGCGACTACCTGCTGCCGGCATCGCTGGTGCTGTTCTGCATCGCCATGGACATCGGCGCGATCCTGCGGTTGGGGCCGAAGGCGGTGATCATGTTCCTGACCGGCACGGTCGGCGTGATGCTGGGTGCGCTGGTGGCGTTCGTGTCGATGGGCCTGATCCATCCACCGACCGTGGACGGGGAAACCTGGCGTGGCATGACCACGATTGCCGGAAGCTGGATCGGTGGAGGCGCCAACCAGGCGGCGATGAAGGAGGTGTTCGCGGTCGATGCCAACCTGTTTGGCCAGTTCGTCGCGGTCGACGTGATCGTGGCCTATATCTGGATGGCGATCCTGCTGTACCTGGCGCCGCGGGCGCAGGCCTTCGACCGCTGGACCGGCGCCGACACCACGGCGATCGAGGACCTGAAGCAACGCATCGCCGCCTACCAGGCCGAACATTCGCGGATCCCGTCGATGAGCGACCTGATGATGATCTTCGCCGTCGGCATCGGCCTCACCGGGTTGGCGCACCTGCTGGCCGATCCGCTGGTGGGATGGATCCAGTCGTTGCCGGCCTCGTGGCGGCTGCAGGACTACAGCCTGGATTCGCGCTTCTTCTGGCTGGTCGTATTGACCACCACGTTTGGCGTGATCCTCAGCTTCACCAGGGCGCGACGGCTGGAAGGCGTGGGGGCATCCAACGTCGGCTCGGTGCTGCTGTACATCCTGATCGCCACGATCGGAATGCAGATGGACCTCCGCACGCTGGCCGAACGACCGGCGTTGCTGTTGCTTGGGCTGATCTGGATCAGCGTGCACGCCGCGCTGCTGTTGGGCGTGGCCAAGCTCATCCGCGCGCCGTTGTTCTTCATGGCGGTAGGCTCGCAGGCCAACATCGGTGGCGCGGCGTCGGCGCCGGTGGTGGCCACGGCATTCCATCCGGCGCTGGCACCGGTCGGCGTGCTGCTGGCGGTGATGGGCTACGCGCTGGGGACGTATTGCGCGTACCTGACCGGGCTGATGCTGCAGGCGATGGCGGGCTGACCGACGCTACAGCCAGCGCGCCCGCTTGAACATGCGGTACAGCACCACGCAGGTGACCGCGACCACGCCGATCAGCACCGGGTAGCTCCAGCGCCCCGCCAGCTCCGGCATGTGCACGAAGTTCATCCCGTACCAGCTGGCGACCAGCGTCGGTGCGGCCAGCAGCGCCGCCCAGGCGCCCAGCCGCTTGACGATCTCGCCCTGGCGCACCGTGACCAGCGCCAGGTTGACACTGACCGCGGCGGTCAGCATCTCGCGCAGGGTGTCGGTGGCCTCGTTGATCCGCACCGCGTGGTCGTGGACGTCGCGGAAGTACAGCTGGATCTCCTCGTCGATCAGGCTGCCGCGCGGGCGTGCGAGGTGGCCGAGGATGTCCTGCATCGGCGCCACCGCCATCCGCATCCGGGTCAGTTCGCGCTTGAGGTCGTAGAGCTTCTGCACGGTGTGCTTGCGGAAGTCCTCGGCGAAGATGTCCTGCTCGAGCGCGTTGAGGGCATGGCTGAACTCGTCGACGATTGGCCCGAAGTTGTCGACCACCATGTCCAGCACCGCGTACAGGGCGGCGTCCGCGCCGTGCTGCAGCAGTTCCGGCTCGCGCTCCATCCGCGCCCGCGCGGCGGCGTAGCTGGTCGAGGCGCCGTGGCGCACCGTGACCAGGTAACGCGGCCCGACGAACAGGTGGGTCTCGCCGAAGCGGATGTGGCTGTCGACGTTCTGGGCGGTGTGGATCGCGATGAACAGCGACTGGCCGTAGGCCTCGATCTTCGGCCGCTGGTGGGCGTTGCGCGCGTCCTCGATCGCGAGATCGTGCAGTCCGAATTCTTCCTGCAGCTTGTCGAGCAGGGCGTCGTCGGGCTCATGCAGCCCGACCCAGACGAAACTGCCGTCGTCGGTCGCCAGCACGTCGCTGATCGCATCGAGGCTGATGTCGCGGCGTTTTCCGGCGCGGTCGTAGGCGGCGCAATTGACGACGCAGGCGGGCGGGGCGGGAGTGGTCATGAGCGGCATCGTGCCCGCGGCGCTGGTTGGCAGCAAGCAGCGTATTACCGATCGACTGGCTTTTGCGGTTGTAGGAGCGGCTTCAGCCGCGACCGTGGAATCGTTCGGCCGCGCCGACTTCGGATCGCGGCTGAAGCCGCTCCTACAAAGGCGCGGTCGGCCGGCGTCCCCAGGTCCATGCCAGTGCCGCATGCACCGGCAGCAACAGCACGATCCAGTGCAGGTGCCGTTGCGGCAACGCGCTCACCCAATGCACCAGCAGCGCGACCAGCGGGCAGGCCGCCACAACCCACAGCACGTGGCGGAACCAGCGGCGCGGCACCCGGCCGCGCAGCAACTGCCAGGCGCCCGGCAGCAACAACCAGCACAGTGGGTTGAGCAGCAGCAGGTTGTGGTTGGCCCAGCCGAAACGGTGCGCGGTGCCGAGCCAGATGAACAGGAACAATGCACCGACGGCGCCGGCAAGCGTCCAGCCGGACAGTGCGAGCGCCGCCAACACCCGCGGTCTGCGTCGGCCGAGCCAGATTGTGGCGCCGGCAATCATCAGGCCGACCAGCGCCCACCACTTCCAGTGCCGCGTCGAGCCCTGCGGCTCGGGGGCGATCCGGTGCGGCAGGATCTCGTATTCCTCACTGACCAGCGGTCGGCCATCGGCCAGCTTGACTCCGCGCAGGGCGTCGGCCAGGCGCATCGGCACGAACGCTTCCTGCCAGCGTGACAACGGCCGGTCGGCGCTCGGCCCCAAGCCGATGTCGAAACCCAGCCACATCAGCGGTGCCGGCGAGGCCAGCCGCAACGCTTCGCTGCGGTAGGTGCTGCCTTCCGAGGGCGTGACCATGTGTCGTTTCAGGGCGCCGCCCAGTGCCTGGTCGACCGCGTCGCGGACCCGGGTGGAGCAGTTGTCGAGGAAGTAGTCGTAGCCGTAGCGCGCATTCTCGGGACGTGCGTTGACCGCCAGTGCATCGGCCAGCGCCTGTGCGGCGGCGGGCGCGAGATCGAGCCATTGGATGCTGACGCCGCGACCTTCCTGGCGGTAGATCGCCATGTCCTCGTGGAACGGCAGCGCGACCAGTCGGTAGCTCATGTCGCCGCGGATGAAGTTGGCGACGAAGCCGGGCTCGCCGAGGTCGAAGAAACCGAAGTTGTACGAGGTCGCACGGCCGGTCGTGGGGTCGATCACCACCAGCGCGTTATGGCCGAAGCGCTCCCAGAAGATCTCGCCGGGTTGCATGGTGACCACGCCGATCCGCGGGGCCGGCGGGTCGATGGCGGCCAGCTCGGCGGTCGCGGCGAAGCCGGTGCCGACGGGCAGCAGCAGAGCCAGCCACAACAAGATCGGTGCCAGCCAGCGGGGCACCGCTGCGGCCGCGGGCGCGCGGCCGCCGACCTCAGTCGTCACCCAGCACACTCACATGGAAGGCGTGCACCCGCCGCGCATCGGCGCCCGACACCCGGAACACGAAGCGGTCCAGGGTCAGCTCCTCGCCGGCTTCGGGCAGGTGGCCGATCGCGGCGATCACCAGGCCGCCGATGGTGTCGTACTCGTCCTCGTCGAAGCCGGCGCCGAAGCGCTCGTTGAAGTCCTCGATCGGGGTCAGCGCATCGACCACGAACTGGCCGTCGGCCTGCGCCGCGATCAACGCGTTGGGGTCCTCGGCGTCGTCGTGCTCGTCGTCGATCTCGCCGACGATCTGTTCCAGCACGTCCTCGATGGTGAGCAGGCCGGCGACCCCGCCGTGTTCGTCGATCACGATCGCCATGTGGTTGCGCGATTGCCGGAACTCGCGCAGCAGCACGTCCAGCCGCTTGGATTCGGGGATCAGCACCGCCGGGCGCAGCAAGGCGTGGACGCTGGGCGGGCCGTTGTCGGCGACCACCCCACGCAGCAGGTCCTTGGCCAGCAGGATGCCGAGGATCTCGTCCTTGTCGTCGCCATGCACGGGGAAGCGCGAGTGGCCCGATTCCACCACCATCTTCATCAGGTCCAGCAACCGCGCCTCGGCCGGCAGCACGACCATCTGCGAGCGCGGGATCATGACGTCGCCGACCACCAGGTCGGACACTGCGATCGCGCCTTCCATCATCGTCAGGGTGTCGGCCGCGATCAGGCCGTCGGCCTGCGCATCGCGCAGCAACTCGACCAGGTCCTCGCGAGTGGTGGGTTCGCCGGACAGCGCCGAACTGATCCGGTCCAGCCAGGAGCGGCGCTTGTCGCTTCGCTCGGGCGCGTCGATCACGGAATCGTGGGTGGGGGTACTACTGTCGTCCTCGGACATGGATTGCTTTCGTCAAATACGCCCGGGGGATGAGCGTCGAGGCGAGTTTAGCGCATCGGCATGGCCGGGTTGGCCGGGCTCAATCGACGGCGAGATAGGGGTCGGCGATGCCGAGGCCGGCGAGGATCTCGCGCTCCAACTGCTCCATGCATTCGGCCTCGCGCTCGTCCTCGTGGTCCCAGCCGAGCAGGTGCAGGGCGCCGTGGACGGTCAGGTGGGCGTAATGGTCGTTCAGCCGCTTGCCCTGCTCGCTGGCCTCGCGGGCGACCACCGGGGCGCAGATCACCAGGTCGCCGAGCAAGGGCAACTGCACGCCTTCGGGCAACTCGGCGGGGAAGCTCAGCACGTTGGTGGCGTAGTCCCTGCCGCGGTAGTGGCGGTTCATCGCGCGGCCTTCCTTGCTGTCGACCAGGCGGATCGCGAGGTCGGCCTGGCGGATCCGGCCGTCCAGGGCGGCGCCGACCCAGCGGCGGAAACTGACCGCGGCGGGGATGCCGGTGCGCGGCAGGCCGTAGCTGATGGAGACGTCGAGAAGGGTGGGGCCGAGGGTCATGGCAATGGTCTTGTTGCGGGCGAGCGCCGCGGCCGTGCGGCGGATCGGCCTGTTCAGGCGGCGGGGCCGGTCTCGCGGTCCTGGGCGTCGCGGGCGTCGTAGGCGGTGACGATGCGCGCGACCAGCGGGTGGCGCACCACGTCGCGCGCCTCGAAGAAGGTGAACGAGATGCCGTTGACCTCGTGCAGCACGTCCAGTGCATCGCGCAAGCCGGATTTCTGATGCTTGGGCAGGTCGATCTGGGTGAGGTCGCCGGTCACCACCGCGGTGCTGCCGTAACCGATCCGGGTCAGGAACATCTTCATCTGCTCGATTGTGGTGTTCTGCGCTTCGTCGAGGATCACATAGGCATCGTTAAGCGTGCGTCCGCGCATGTACGCCAACGGCGCGATCTCGATGACGTTCTTCTCCAGCAGCTTGACCACCTTCTCCACGCCGAGCATCTCGTACAGCGCGTCATACAGCGGCCGCAGGTAAGGGTCGACCTTCTGGGTCAGGTCGCCGGGCAGGAAGCCGAGTTTCTCGCCGGCTTCGACCGCCGGGCGCACCAGCACCAGCCGCTGCACCCGCGACTCGTTCAGCGCCTCGACCGCGCTGGCGACCGCGAGGAAGGTCTTGCCGGTGCCGGCGGGACCGATGCCAAAGTTGATGTCGTGGGTGGCGATCGCGTGCAGGTACTTGGCCTGGTTGGCGCCGCGGCCGCGGATGGTGCCTCGCTTGACCCGGATGACGACTTCCTGTGGCTCGATGTCGTCGTTGACGATCTGCTCGGCGTCGACCTCGGTCAGGGCGAGGTGGATCGTCGGTTCGTCGAGGGTCTGCTCGATCGCGTCGGCCCACAGCCCGCGCAGCAGCTTCTCGACCTTGGCGACCATCGCCTTCGGGCCGGTGAGGCGGTAGATGTTGCCGCGGCTGGCGACCTCGATCCCGGTGCGCAGCTCGATCATGCGCAGGTGGCCGTCGAACGGACCATTGAGGTTGGCCAGGCGCTCGGCGTCGGGCGGGTCGAGGGTGAATTCCGAAATCGTGCGTGAAGGCATCGCGGGGCGGGGCTTCGCTGGGCACGCCAGCTTGCGCCTGCCCGGTGTTTTTCGCAAAGTGCAACGACATCACTGGTGGGGACGCGACGATGCGGAAAGCAGGCAGGGCGATGCACACGATGATGCCGGGTTGGACGATGCTTGCTTCGACGTTGCTGGCGACGTTGCTGGCGATGCCGGCACTGGCGGCCGAGGTGACGGTGCTGAGCGCCGGCCGCATCCACACGATGGATGCCGCGCAACCGCAGGCCGAGGCGATGGCGTTCGACGCCGACGGCCGCATCCTCGCGCTTGGCGAGCGCGAGGCATTGCTCGCGAGCTATCCCGATGCGGAGGCGCTCGATGTTGGCGACGCGACGGTGGTGCCCGGGCTGATCGATGCCCATGGCCACGTCGCCGGGCTCGGATTGACGCAGATGCGCGCCGACCTGGTCGGCGCCACCAGCAAGGACGAGGTGCTGGCACGGCTGCGCGCGTTCGCCGCGGACCTGCCCGAGGGCGCGTGGCTGCTCGGCCGCGGCTGGGACCAGAACGACTGGCCGGAACGCGCGTTCCCGACCGCCGCCGACCTCGACGCCGCGTTCCCCGACCGTCCGGTCTGGCTGACCCGCATCGACGGTCATGCCGGCTGGGCCAACCGTGCGGCGATGAAGGCGATCGACAAGGACCTGTCCGGCGACTGGCAACCCGATGGCGGCCGCATCGTGCGCGACGCGCAGGACCGGGCGACCGGTATCTTCGTCGATGGCGCGATGGGCTTGCTCGACTCGGCGATGCCGGCAATGGACGCCGCCACCGCGCAGCGCGCGCTGGCGCTGGGCATGCAGATGGCGGTCGAGCACGGCCTGACCGGCGTCCACGACGCCGGCGTGTCGTTGCCGCAGTTGCGCGGTTACCAGGCGCTGGCCGATCGAGGCGAAATGCCGCTGCGCGTCTATGCGATGGCCGATGGCGACGGCGCGGCGCTGGCCTGGCTGTGCGAGAACGGCGTGTACGCGCACCCGGGCGGCCGCCTGCAGATGCGCGTGGTCAAGCTGTACATCGACGGCGCGCTCGGCAGCCGCGGCGCGGCGATGATCGAGGACTACAGCGACGACGCCGGCAATCGCGGCCTGCTGTTGATGTCGCCGGAGCAGATGGTCGACGTTGCCGCGCGTGCGAAGGACTGCGGCGTGCAGGTCGCGACCCACGCGATCGGCGATCGTGGCAATCGGGTGGTGCTCGACGCCTACGAGCAGGTGCTCGGCGACGACAGCACCAGCGACCACCGCTGGCGCATCGAGCATGCGCAGATCCTGACCGAAGCCGACATCCCTCGGTTTGCCCGACTCGGCGTGATTGCCTCGATGCAACCGACTCATGCCACCTCCGACATGCCGTGGGCGGCCGATCGGGTCGGCCCGCAACGCATCCAGTGGGCGTATGCCTGGCGCAAGCTGCGCGATGCGGGCGGACGGTTGGCGCTGGGCTCGGACTTCCCGGTCGAATCGGTCGACCCGCGGCTCGGCCTGTACGCCGCCGCGACCCGAGCCGATGCGCATGGCCTGCCGGCCGGCGGCTGGCTCCCGCAGGAAAAACTCACCGCATGGGAGTCGCTGCGCGGCTTCACCCGCGATGCCGCCTGGGCCGGCTTTGCCGAGGATGAAGTCGGCAGCCTCGCAGTCGGCAGGCGCGCCGATTTCGTGGTGCTGGGACAGGATCCGCTGGCGATCGATCCGGCGCAACTGGACGAACTCGACGTGCTGGCGACCTATGTCGATGGCGAGGCCGTGTACCGGCGTCCATGACGGGTTGAACTTCGAACCGAACCCAACGATGGAGTAGAGCGCGACGCCGGCCCCGTGCCGGCGTCGTTGCATCCGTCGTCAGCGACGTTGGCGTATCGCGCGGATCAACAAAACCAGGCCCAGGCCAGCCAGCACAATGCTGCCGCCCAGCCAGGTCCAGGCGACCGGGTTCGGCGCGAAGTGGCCGTCGTCGAACGCGCGCGCATGGAACTGCAGCAGGCCCAGCGCCGCAATCGCGCAGAACCAAAGCCCCATCGCGCAATGGCGGAGCAGGCTGTCGGGCGATGATGGCATCGTGCACTCCGGTGGTTGGTGGACAAGGGTAGTCCGGATTTCACCCGCAAGCAGGCCCCTTCTGCCGTGCGCTGGCACGCTCGTTCTTGCCATTTGCACTTTAATTAATCAATGAATTAATATTGTCGCATGGCCAGTCGAACGAAATCCCCAGCCACTGCGAGCGCCGGGGCGAAATCCGCCAAAGCGGCCGCTACCAAGGCCGGGGCGACCAAGTCGAGCGCTGCCAAAGGCCCCGCCAGAAGCCGCGCTCCCGGCCGGCCGACCGCCGCCGGCGAGGACCTGCGTGAGCGCCTGCTCGACGCCGCCGTGACCTGCTTTTCGCGCCACGGCATCGCCGCCACCCCGCTGCGCGCGATCGCGGCCGAGGCCGGCGCCAATCCGGCGCTGCTGCATTACTACTTCGGCGACCGCGTGCAACTGCAGCAGGCCGTGATCGACGAACGGCTGATACCGGTGTTCACGCAACTGCGCGAGCCGCTGCTGGCGCATGGCGACGATGTCGCCGGTCTGGTTGCCGGCTTCGTCCAGGGCATCGGCCGTATCGTCGGCGAACACCCCTGGCTGCCATCGCTGTGGGTGCGCGAGGTGCTGTGCGAGGGCGGTGCGTTGCGCGACCTGCTGGTCGAGAGGGTGGCGCCGCAGTTGCCGCAGATGATGGTCGGCAAGTTCGCCGCCGCGCAGGCGCAGGGACGGCTCAACCCCGACCTCGACCCGCGCCTGCTGATGGTGTCGCTGATCGGCCTGACCCTGTTCCCGGCGGCCGGCGCGCCGATCTGGCAACGCATGTTCGACGCTTCGGATCTCGACTATGAAATGCTGCGCCGGCACACGCTGGTGCTGCTCGACCGTGGACTGGAGTGCGGCTGATGAGGATGGAATCGCTGCGATACGGGTTGTGCGGACTGCTGGTGCTGGGCCTGTCCGCGTGCGGGGCGGACGCGCCGCAGGCGCTGGGTACGCTGGAATACGAGCGCATCAGCCTGCCGTCGCCGGCGGCCGAGCGGATCGTCGCTATCGAGGTGCGCGAGGGCGAGTCGGTCGAGGCCGGGCAATTGCTGTTGCGGCTCGACGACGACGGCATCGGTGCCAGCACCCGCGCGCTGCAGGCGCAGGCCGAGGGCCGTCGCAGCGCGCTGCAGGAGCTTGAGGCCGGCCCGCGTGAAGAAGCCATCGCCGCGGCCCGTGCCCGGTTGGCGGCGGCGCAGGCCCAGGCCCGCGAAGCCGGCGCCTACTACGCACGCCTGCGGCCCTTGGGCGAGCGGCAACTGGTCGCCGCGGCCGATGTCGACCGCGCCCGCGCCGCGGCTGCCGACTCCAGTGCCCAGGTCCGCGCCGCCCGGGCCGCGCTGGACGAACTGGAGCATGGCACCCGCACCGAACAGGTCGAGCAGGGTGAGGCGGCACTACGTGCCGCGCAGGCGCAGGCGGCCGCACAAGAGGCCGCGCTGGACAAGTTCGACGTGGTCGCCCCGCGCGCGGGGCGCATCGACGCGTTGCCGTACGAAGTCGGCGATCAGGCCCCGGTCGGCGCGCCGCTGGCGATCGTGCTGGTTGGCGACGCCCCGCATGCACGGGTCTACGTGCCCGAGCCGATTCGCGCAGGCGTCGAGGTCGGCGACGCGGCGCGGGTATTCGTCGATGGTCGCGAGCAACCGCTGGCCGGCCGCGTCCGCATGATCCGCAGCGAGCCGAGCTTCACTCCGTACTACGCGCTGATCGGCGAGGACGCCGCGCGTCTGAGTTACCTCGCCGAGATCGAATTGACCGGCGAGGACGCCAGCGGATTGCCGGCCGGCCTGCCGGTGCGGATCGAGTTCGACGCGCCGTGATGGATACCGCCGCGCCCCTGGCCGAGTCCGTCATCCGGGCCCGCGGCCTGACCAAGCGCTTCGGCGACCTCACCGCGGTCGACCACGTCGACCTGACCGTACCCAAGGCCTGCGTCTACGGCTTCCTCGGCCCCAACGGCTCCGGCAAGTCGACCACCATCCGCATGCTTTGCGGGCTGCTGACGCCGACCGAAGGCGAGATCGAGGTGCTCGGCCTCAAGGTGCCCGAGGAGGCCGAAGAAGTGCGCCGCCGGATCGGCTACATGACCCAGAAGTTCTCGCTGTTCGCCGATCTCAGCGTGCGCGAGAACCTGGAGTTCCTCGCCGCGGTGCAGGGTGTGCCGAAGACCAAGGCCACGGCGCGGGTCGACGAGTTGATCGAGCAGTACCAGTTCGGCGATCGCCAGCGCCAGTTGGCCGGCACCATGAGTGGCGGCCAGAAACAGCGTCTTGCGCTGGCCGGCGCCGTGATCCATCAGCCGGAGTTGCTGTTCCTCGACGAGCCGACCAGTGCGGTCGACCCCGAGTCGCGTCGCGACTTCTGGGAAAAACTCTTCGAGTTGGCCGACGCCGGCACCACCCTGCTGGTCTCGACCCACTACATGGACGAGGCCGAGCGCTGCCACCGATTGCTGATTCTCGACCGCGGCGCTCGCGTCGCCGACGGCACTCCCGATGAACTCACCGGCGAACTGCAAGGTCGCACCGTCGAGGTCCGCGCCGCGCGCCCGCGTCAGGCCCATGCCGCACTGGATGGCGCGCCCGGGATCCTCAGCGTCGCCCAGATCGGCAACAGCCTGCGCGTGCTCGCCGAGCGCGATGGCGACATCGCCCAACGCGTCCGCGACGCGCTCGCCGACGCCGGGCTGGAGGCGCAGGTCGAAGCGGTAACCCCGAACCTCGAGGACGTGTTCGTCGCCGCCACCCGCGGCAACGATGCCGCCGCCCGTCCGGAGCGCGCCGCATGAACTGGCGCCGGCTCTGGGCGATCGTTCTGAAGGAGTTGCGGCAGATGCGCCGCGACCGCATCACCCTGGCGATGATCATCGGTATCCCGGTGATGCAGCTGGTGCTGTTCGGCTACGCGATCAACCTCAACCTGCGCGGCCTCGACGCCGCGATCGCCGACCAGTCCGGCACCGCCGGTTCGCGCGCGCTGGTGATGGACATGCTGGCGACCGGGGTGATCGAGCCGGTCGCCGAGGCGCGCACGCCACAGGAACTGATGGAGATGCTGCGGCGTGGCGAGATCAGCGTCGGCGTGGTGATTCCGGCCGACTTCGAACGCCGCCGGCTCGATGGCCGCGAGGCGGTGCAGGTCCTCGTCGACGGCAGCGACACCGTGGTGCAGAGCGCGGCGATCCAGCTGGCGCGGATGCCGATCGGTGATGCGCGTCCGCGCCTCGCGCAGCCGCCCGACGATGCCGGTCGCACTGCCGGCCAGATCAGCGGCGCCAGCGGCCAGATCAGTGTAGTCAGCTTCTACAATCCCGAGCGCCGCTCCGCCGTCAACATCGTGCCCGGCCTGATCGGGGTGATCCTGACCATGACCATGGTGCTGTTCACCGGCGTCGCCATCGTGCGTGAGCGGGAGCGCGGCAACATGGAACTGCTGATCGCGACCCCGCTCAGCCGCAGCGAGCTGATGGTCGGCAAGGTACTGCCGTACGCGGTGATCGGCCTGGTCCAGACCACCGTGGTGCTGGCGCTGGGCATGTGGCTGTTCCGGGTGCCGATACAGGGCAGCCTGCTCGACGTTTACCTCGCCTCGGTGCTGCTGATCCTCGCCAACCTGACCCTCGGCCTGCTGATCTCGACCAAGGCGCAGTCGCAGTTCCAGGCGATGCAGATGACCTTCTTCGTGTTCCTGCCGTCGATCCTGCTGTCGGGCTTCATGTTCCCGTTCGCCGGCATGCCGACGGTGGTGCAGTGGCTGGCCGAAGTGCTGCCGCTGACCCACTTCCTGCGCCTGATCCGCGGGGTGATGCTGCGCGGGGCAAGCCTGTGGGAGCTGTGGCCGGACGTGCTGGCGCTGGTCGGATTCACCGCGGTGATGATGACGCTGGCGATCTCGCGGTTCCGCAAGCGGCTGGATTGAGCTCGTAGCGCTATTGTTTCGCGGACGGAACGTTGTGGCGCACTGCACACCCTGTCGACGGGCGATCGCGGCCTCATGTAGGTAGCTGTCCCGGACGTGGTCCGGCTTCCTCCGTTGGAGCACCCATGAAGAAGATCCTCGGCACCCGCAGCGCCCCCGACCGCCATTGGGTCGGCGATGGTTTCCCGGTCCATGGCCTGTTCGGCTACAGCGGCGCGGACGTGCCGCAGCGCAGTCCGTTCCTGCTGCTGGATTACGCCGCGCCCACCCACTTCGACCCGACCAGCCAGCGCCGCGGTGTCGGCCAGCACCCGCACCGCGGCTTCGAGACCGTCACGATCGTCTACGACGGCGAGGTCGAGCACCGCGATTCGACCGGCAAGGGCGGGGTGATCGGCGCCGGCGACGTGCAGTGGATGACCGCCGGCGGCGGCATCCTGCACGAGGAGTTCCATTCCAGCGAGTACGCCCAGCGCGGCGGCCCGTTCGAGATGGTGCAACTGTGGGTCAACCTGCCGGCGAAGGACAAGATGGCCAAGCCCGGCTACCAGGGCATCACCGACGCGCAGATCCCGTCGGTGCCGCTGCCGGATGATGCCGGCCGCGTGCGCGTGATCGCCGGCACGTTCGACGGTCGCGACGGCCCGGCCCGTACGTTTTCGCCGATGAACGTCTGGGACGTCCGGCTCGACGCGGGCAAGACCGCGCGGTTGCCGCAGGCCGAGGGTTGGACCGTGCAGGTCGTGGTGCTGGCCGGCACCGTGCAGGTCAACGGCGAGGCGGTGCTGCGCGAGAAGCAGATGGTCACGCTGTCGACCGAGGGCCGTGGCGTGACGATCGAGGCCAACAGCGATGCCAAGTTGCTGCTGCTGGCCGGCGAGCCGATCGACGAGCCGGTGGTGGGTTATGGCCCGTTCGTGATGAACAGCCAGGCCGAGATCGCGCAGGCGGTCGCCGACTTCAACAGCGGCCGCTTTGGCCAGATGCACTGAGTCCGCATGCGCCGGCCCGCTCCGATATTGTCGGCAAAGTCCAGGGCATGAACAGGAACCAGGCCATGATCAATATTCTCGGCATTTCCGGCAGCCTGCGCGCCGCCTCGTTCAACACCGCGCTGCTGCGTGCAATGCAGGCGCGGGCCGGCGACGGCGTGCAACTGGAGGTCGCCACGTTGCACGGCATCCCGCTTTACGACGCCGATGCCGAGGCGCGCGATGGCCTGCCGGAGGCGGTCGAGGCGCTGAAGACGCGGATTGTCGCCAGCGACGGCGTGGTGCTGGCGACGCCCGAGTACAACAACGGTATCCCCGGGGTGTTCAAGAACGCCATCGATTGGCTGTCGCGGCCGAGCGACGACATTCTGCGGGTGTTCGGTGACCGGCCGTTCGCGGTGATGGGCGCATCGCCGGGTGGCTTCGGGACCATCCTTTCACAGAATGGCTGGTTGCCGGTGTTGCGCACGCTCGGCACGCGCCAGTGGCATGGCGGGCGGTTGCTGGTCTCGCGCGCCGGACAGGTCTTCGACGAACGCGGCGAACTGGTGGACGAGGCCGTGCGCGAGCGTCTGGCCAGCTTCCTGGCGGAATTTTCCCGCTTCACAAAAGGGCAGGGCGGCTAACCGGCCGTCGCCACCCGGCCGCGCAGCGAGTTGCTCATCGCCTCGGTGATCACGACGTCGACGAACTGGCCGATCAGTCGCGGGTGCCCGGCGAAGTTCACCGAGCGCATGTTCTCGGTCTTGCCGGTCAGCTCGCTGGCGTCGCGCTTCGACGGCCGTTCCACCAGCACCCGCTGCACGCTGCCGATCATCGCGTTGCTGATCTTGCGGGCGTTGTCGTTGATCGCCGCCTGCAGCCGCGACAGCCGCGCGTGCTTGTCGGCGTCGCTGGTGGCGTCCTCCAGGTCCGCCGCCGGCGTGCCGGGACGGCGCGAATAGACGAACGAGAACGACTGGTCGAAGCCGACATCCTCGATCAGCTTCATGGTCTTTTCGAAATCCGCCTCGGTCTCGCCCGGGAAGCCGACGATGAAGTCCGAGCTGATCGAGATATCCGGCCGAACGCTACGCAACTTGCGCGCCTTCTGCTTGAACTCCAGCGCGGTGTAGCCGCGCTTCATCGCGCTGAGTACCCGATCCGATCCCGATTGCACCGGCAGGTGCAGGTAGTTGGCCAACTGCGGCACGTCGCGATAGGCCTCGACCAGCGAGTCGGAGAACTCCAGCGGGTGCGAGGTGGTGAAGCGGATGCGGTCGATGCCGTCGATCTCGGCGATGGTGCGGATCAGCAGGCCCAGGTCGGCCATTTCCGCGTGGCCGCCACTCTCGTCCGCCATCGGTCCGCGATAGGCGTTGACGTTCTGTCCCAGCAGGTTGACCTCGCGCACGCCCTGCGCCGCCAGTTGCGCGACTTCGACCAGCACGTCCTCGAACGGCCGGCTGACCTCCTCGCCACGGGTGTAGGGCACCACGCAGAAGCTGCAGTACTTGCTGCAGCCTTCCATGATCGAGACGAACGCACTCGGGCCCTCGGCGCGCGGCTCGGGCAGGCGGTCGAACTTCTCGATCTCCGGGAAGCTGATGTCGACCTGCGGGCGGCCGGACTGGCGGCGCTCGCGGATCAGCTCGGGTAGCCGGTGCAGGGTCTGCGGGCCGAACACCAGGTCGACGTACGGTGCGCGCTTGACGATCGCCTCGCCCTCCTGGCTCGCCACGCAGCCGCCGACACCGATCAGCACCGGCTTGTCACCGGCCTTCAGCGCCTTCCAGCGGCCCAGCTGGCTGAACACCTTCTCCTGGGCTTTTTCGCGGATCGAGCAGGTATTGACCAGGATCACGTCGGCTTCTTCAACGTTCGTGGTCAGTTCCAGTCCGTCGCTGGCGGCCAGCACGCCAGCCATCTTGGCCGAGTCGTACTCGTTCATCTGGCAGCCGTGGGTCTGGATGAACAGCTTTCCCCGAGCCGGGGCGAGGGTGTCGGTCATGGCGGTTTCCGGGAAGGGCGGCGGTTAATCCGCGCCGGAGCAGGCAGTCGGAGCAGGAGCCGGCTAGTTTAGCGGCAACGGCCGCGCCCGGGCCTTCGTCGCGTTTTCAGGCCGAGGGGCTTGGCAACGCCGGTACGAAGGGGGAGACTCGCGGGCATGAGGGGGGGCATTGCAGTTCTGGGAGTCCTGTGCCTGCTGGTCGCCACGCCCGTGGTGGCCGGCACCATATACCGCTGCGACAGTCCCGACGGCGCCCGAAGCTACGTCAGCAAGCGGATTCCCGGCGCCAAGTGCAGCGCAGTCAGCAGCTACACCGCCACCCGACCCAAGTCTCCCGCACCGCGCGCACCGGCCTCGGCCTCGGTGGGCGATGCCAGTCCTTCCAGTCCCACCGCAGGTTCGCCGGCCACGATCAGCAGTGGTCCCGGCGCCGCGCCGGCAGCGATCCTGACCAACGCGGCGCCGATCAGTTCGGTCAAGCCCGGCTCCAAGGGCTCGCGGCGGGTGCAAGGGCAGGTCTATTCGTACATCAAGGATGGCGTCCGCCACTACAGCAGCGAGCGCCCCAAGGGCGTAGCCCGCGCCAGCGCGGTGCGGACGATCAAGTACAGCTTCCTGGAAACCTGCTATGCCTGCGCGGCCAAGCCGGGGGTCAGTTTCGCCAATGTCCGGCTGAACACGGAGGCCTATCGCGACGAGATCGCCGCGGCCGCGGCCAAGCACGGCGTCGACGAGGCGATCGTGCGGGCGATCATCCACGCCGAGTCGGCCTTCAATCCCAATGCGCTGTCGCGCGTCGGGGCGCAGGGTCTGATGCAGCTGATGCCCGCCACCGCACGCCGGTTCGGGGTCGACAACGCCTTCGACGCCGCGCAGAACATCCAGGGCGGGGTCGAGTACCTGGCCTGGCTGCTGAAGCGGTTCGACGGCAACCTGACCTTTGCTGCGGCCGGTTACAACGCCGGCGAGGGCAATGTCGACAAGTACGACGGGGTGCCGCCCTTCAGCGAGACCCAGCGCTACGTGCAACGCGTCGGGGTGCTGGCCGAGCGCTATCGCGCCGTGCGATAGGCGTTTCCGGGGGCGCTGCAAGCGGTCCGCGAGGCCCGTGGTGCCACCCCGGATTGTCGGGTCGTTAACCGTTCCGTTACACTTCCCCGTCTTTTGAGCCGCCAGCCGACGCCAGTGGTGCCGGTCGTGCGGTGAAACTTCGATATTCAAGCTTTTGCGGAGCGCCGGATGGCAAACCAAGGGGTCAAAGATCCTCATAACGAGCTCAGCGGACATGGTGGCGAGCCCGTCAACCACGGTCGCCGCCGTTTCCTGACCGCGACCACCGCCGTGGTCGGCGCGATCGGCGCCGGCTTCGTCGCCGTGCCGTTCATCAAGTCGTGGAACCCGAGCGAGCGGGCCAAGTTGGCTGGCGCGCCGATCACCGCCGACATCAGCACGCTCGAGGCCGGCCAGCGGCTGGTGCTGGAGTGGCGCGGGCAACCGATCTGGATCGTGCGTCGCACCGAGGAGATCCTGCAGGCGCTGCCGACCCTCAAGGACCGCCTGCGCGATCCGCTGTCGACCGAGGCCCCGGACCAGCAGCCCGAGTACGTGATGGAGGGCGAGCCGCAGTACCGCTCGATCAAGCCCGAGATCTCGGTGCTCGTCGGCCTGTGCACCCACTTGGGCTGCTCGCCGGAAATGAAGGCCGAGATCCGCCCGGAGCCGTTCGATACCGACTGGAAGGGTGGCTACTTCTGCCCCTGCCACAAGTCGAAGTTCGACATGTCCGGCCGCGTGTTCCAGGGCGTGCCCGCCCCCATCAACCTGCTGGTGCCGCCGCACCACTATGAGAGCGACACCTCGATCGTGATCGGTGTCGATCCCTCGCAGTCGAACAGCCAGGGAGCCGCGTAAGTCATGGCGAACATCTTCACCCGCGCCGCCAACGGCGCGATGGACTGGGTCAACGACCGCGCTCCCGCGCTTGCGCCGATGTACCGCAAGCACATGACCGAGTACTACGCGCCGAAGAACTTCAACATCTGGTACGTGTTCGGCGTGCTGTCGCTGGTGGCCCTGGTCAACCAGATCCTCACCGGCATCTTCCTGACGATGCACTTCAAGCCGAGCGCGGCGGAAGCCTTCGCTTCGGTCGAGTACATCATGCGCGACGTGGAGTGGGGCTGGCTGATCCGCTACATGCACTCCACCGGTGCCTCGCTGTTCTTCATCGTGATCTACCTGCACATGTTCCGCGGCCTGCTGTACGGCTCGTACCAGAAGCCGCGCGAGCTGGTGTGGCTGCTCGGCATGGTGATCTACCTGGTGCTGATGGCCGAAGCCTTCATGGGCTACGTGCTGCCGTGGGGCCAGATGTCGTTCTGGGGCGCCAAGGTGATCATCTCGCTGTTCGGCGCGATCCCGGTGATCGGCAACGGCCTGACCGAGTGGATCATGGGCGACTACCTGCCCGGCGACGCCACCCTCAACCGCTTCTTCGCCCTGCACGTGATCGCGCTGCCGCTGGTGCTGCTGCTGCTGGTGGTGCTGCACCTGGGCGCGCTGCATGAAGTGGGGTCCAACAACCCCGAAGGCGTCGAGATCAAGAAGGGCCCGAAGGGCAACCGCTGGTCGCCGAGCGCGCCGGCCGATGGCATCCCGTTCCACCCGTACTACACGGTCAAGGACCTGGTGTTCGTCGGCTTCTTCCTGCTGATCGCCGCGTTCATCATCTTCTTCGCACCGGCGTTCGGTGGCTGGTTCCTCGAGCACGACAATTTCGTCGAGGCCAACCGCCTGGTGACCCCGGAGCACATCAAGCCGGTCTGGTACTACACCCCGTTCTACGCGATGTTGCGGGTCATCCCCGACAAGCTCGGCGGCGTGATGGTGATGTTCGGCGCGATCGCGATCCTGTTCGCGGTGCCGTGGCTGGACCGCAGCAAGGTCAAGTCGGTGCGCTACCGCGGCTGGATCTCGAAGCTCGCGCTGGCGGTGCTGGCGATCTCCTTCGTCTGGCTCGGCAAGATCGGCGCCGGCCCGGGCACCGACCCGGTCGAGACCCAGATCGGCCGCGTGCTGACCTTCCTCTACTTTGCTTTCTTCATCACGATGCCGCTGTGGACCAAGCTCGACAAGACCAAGCCGGTGCCGGAGCGGGTGACGACGCATGACCATGACTAAGCCCCTTACCGCCCGCACCCGCCCGCAGATGTTTGCCAGGATCGCCACCTTTGCAGCCGGCCTGCTGATCTCCGCGTCGGCGTTCGCCGCCACCGAAGGCGACCTGCAGCATGCCGGCGTCGACCTGGGCAACCAGGCGTCGCTGCAGCGCGGTGCGCAGCTGTACATGAACTATTGCTCGGGCTGCCACTCGCTGAAGTACCTGCGTTACTCGCGCATTGCCGAGGACCTGGACCTGACCGAAGAGCAGGTGATGGAGAACCTCAACCTCACCGGCGCCAAGTTCGGCGAGCAGGTGCTGGTGGCGATGCCCGAGGCGCATGCCACCGAATGGTTCGGCAAGATGCCGCCGGACCTGAGCCTGATCGCGCGCTCGCGCGGCAGCGACTGGATCTACACCTACCTGAAGTCGTTCTACCTGGACGAATCGCGCCCGCTGGGCTGGAACAACAAGTTGTTCCCGAACGCCTCGATGCCCAACCCGCTGTGGGAGCTGCAGGGGTTGCAGCACGCCATCCACGGCGAGCCCGACGTGACCGGCGAGCCGACCGTGGTCGGCCTGGAAGTCACCCAGGCGGGCACGATGGCGCCGGCCGAGTTCGACCAGGCCGTGCGCGACATCACCACATTCCTCGAGTACGCCGGTGAACCGGCCGCCCTCAAGCGCCAGAGCATGGGCGTGTGGGTGGTGCTGTTCCTCGCCCTGCTCACGTTCCTGCTCTACCTGGTGAAGACCGAGTACTGGCGCGACGTGAAGTAGCAGCCCGCGGGCGACCCAACTCGAGGCCGTGACGACCGTCCGCACTGGGTGGGCGGCGTCGTGCGACCGGCGGAATCCGGTCGCTGGAGAGGTCGATGATGGCAGCGAGCCCACGAATGCGTAATGCCCTTACCCTGTTCTCGTCCACCGATTGCGTGCTGTGCCACCGGGTGCGGCTGGTGCTCGCGGCCAAGGGTGTTACCTACGACCTCATCCCGGTCGACCCGCAGAACCCGCCGGAAGACCTGGTCGACCTCAACCCGTACCACTCGGTGCCGACCCTGGTCGAGCGCGACCTGGTGCTGTACGCCGCCAGCGTGGTCAGCGAATACCTCGACGAACGCTATCCGCATCCGCCGCTGATGCCGGTCGACCCGCTTTCCCGCGCGCGCCTGCGGCTGGCGATGCTGCGACTGGAACACGACTGGGTACCGCAGGTGCAGGCGATCCAACTGGGCAACAAGTCGCAGGCCGATGCCGGCCGCAAGCGCCTGAAGGAACTGTTGACCGCATCGGTGCCGCTGTTCAAGGCCTTCAAGTTCTTCCTCAACACCGAGATGAGCTTGGCCGACTGCGCCATGGCCCCGATCGTCTGGCGGCTGGATTCGCTGGGGGTGCCGCTGCCGAAGGACGGCAAGGCGATCGAGGACTACGGCAACCGGATTTTCCGCAACCCCGGCTTCACCCGCAGCCTCACCGAGCAGGAACGCCGCCTGCGCGATCTGCCGGGCTGAACGTGCCGGATTGAACCGGCGAGGCCATCGCGTCGCCCGCGTTTGCCCGTTTGCGACGGGCCTTCGCGTGCGGCGCTTTCATTTGCTTAGACTGAACGCATGACCGACGACACCTCCCCGATGACCAGCCACCGTCCGTACCTGTTGCGGGCGCTGTACGAGTGGATCGCCGACAACGGCATGACCCCGCATTTGCTGGTCGACGCCACCCGGGCGGATGTGCAGGTGCCGATGGGCGCGGTCAAGGACGGCCGGATCGTGCTCAACGTCGCCGACCGGGCGGTCTCGGGACTGGAGATGAGCAACGAGCTGATCCGCTTCAGCGCCCGCTTTGGCGGGGTCAGCCAGATGGTATCGGTGCCGGTCGGCGCGGTGCTGGCGATCTATGCGCGCGAGACCGGGCAGGGCATGGCGCTGCCCGACGAGGTTCCCGGTGAAGATGCGCCGGGCGTTGCCGACGGCGGCAATGAAGGCACGCGCCCGACGTTGAGCTCGGTGCCGAGCGCGCCGGGCGACGAAAGCGAACCGCCCTCCGACGACAATGGCGACGACGATCCGGGCGACGGCCCCGACCGTCCGCGGCGTGGGCCCCACCTGCGCGTGGTCAAATAGCCTGCGGATGTAGGAGCGGCTTTAGCCGCGATCTGAAGCCGTTCGCTCGCGCCGACTCCAGATC
>JBOHYB010000032.1:0-44760 GCA_050737695.1 Lysobacter sp.
GGCAGCGCACTCGTGGCGCGGCCGGCGCGAACCGCGCCCGCCTTCGCCACGCCCGCCGCCGCCACTGCGGCTACCCGAGCCGGAGCCGCTGCGACTGCGACCACCACCACGACGCTCCTCGTCGGCCGCGCGCTGCTCGCGCGCTTCCTTGAAGATCGCGCCGACGCTCTCCTGCTCCTCGCCTTCGGCGACCTCGCGCTTGGGACGCGGCTTCGACACCAGCAGGTCGGCCTCGACCGCCGCGGTCGGCAGCTTCTGTTCGATATACGCCTCGATGTCCGGCAGGCTCATCGCGTAGCGCTCGCAGGCGAAGCTGATCGCGTCGCCCTCGTTGCCCAGCCGCGCGGTGCGGCCGATGCGGTGCACGTAGTCCTCGGCATCGAACGGCAGGTCGTAGTTGTAGACGTGCGACACGCCGTCGATGTGCAAGCCACGCGCGGCGACGTCGGTCGCCACCAGCAACTCCAGCTGGCCTTTCTGGAACTTGTTGAGCAGCGACTCGCGCTTCTTCTGCGGCACGTCGCCCGACAGCACGCCGACCCGGTAGCCACCGCGCTCCAGCGCCCGCGCGACCCGCTCGACCCAGACCTTGGTGTTGACGAACACCATCGTGCGTGCGCCCTCGCTGCGCGACAGCAGGCCCAGCAGCAGCGGGATCTTCTCCTCGTCGGAGGGGAAGTACACCAGCTGGCGGACCTTGGCGTTGGTGATGAACTCCGACTCGACCACGAGCTTCTCGGGCTCGTTCATGTGCTCGTAGGCCAGCTCCAGCACGCGGTGGCTGAGGGTCGCCGAGAACAGCAGGGTCTGTCGCTCGGTGCGGATCGGCATGCGCCGCAGCAGGAAGCGGATGTCCTTGATGAAGCCCAGGTCGAACATGCGGTCGGCCTCGTCGAGCACGCACATCTCGCAGGCGTGCAGGCTCACCACCTTGTGCTGCTTGACGTAGTCGATCAGCCGGCCCGGGGTCGCGATGATGACGTCGACACCCTGCTGCAGCAGCTCGCGCTGCTTGTCGTAGTCGACCCCGCCATAGACCAGCGCGAACTTCAGGCCGAGGTCGCTGCCGAACTTGACCGCGTCCTTGTGGATCTGGATTGCCAGCTCGCGGGTCGGCGCCAGGATCAGCGCACGCGGGTCCTCGGGCTTGCGCTCGGCCAAGGCGGGTTGTGTCAGCAGGCGATTGATCACCGCGACCAGGAACGCCAGGGTCTTGCCGGTGCCGGTCTGGGCCTGGCCGGCGACATCGCCGCCGGGCAGCGCGACCGGCAGGGTCAGTGCCTGGATCGGGGTGCAGCGGGTGAAACCGGCACTCTCCAGCCCGGCCAGCAGGCTGGGGTGCAGGTCGAAGGAGGAAAACGCGATATCGGTAAGGGGCTTGTCGCTCATGCGGTCATTGGTCTCGAGTCGGGGAATCCCACGCGGTGCGCTAATGGGCGTGCTTGCGTGGGTGGCGTCGGCAAAGCAGACTGCCGGGGTCGGCCAGTTTTTCCCTGACCGCAGCGTGCGGCGGCCTTGAATGCCGCCGCGAAACGCCCCAGTTTAACGCAACCCCCAGCAAAAGCCCGGCCGCGCTCCGCCGCCGGCGCCCGCCCCAGCCAGGAGAGCCTTGTGAGCGATAAAGTCATGCAGGTCGGCGATGCCGATTTCGAGTCTGCCGTGCTGCAGTCGTCCGAGCCGGTGCTGGTCGACTTCTGGGCCGAATGGTGCGGCCCGTGCAAAATGATCGCCCCGGCGCTGGACCAGCTGGCCGAGGAGTACGCCGGCAAGGTCAAGATCGCCAAGCTCAACGTCGACCACAACCGCGCCACCGCGATGAAGTACCACGTGCGCTCGATCCCGATGCTGCTGCTGTTCAAGGACGGCCAGGTACAGGAGACCCAGATCGGCGCGGTCGGCAAGGGCCAGCTGGCGCAGCTGATCGACAAGGCGCTCTGAGCGCTGCTGGCGGCATGATTTCGTAGGAACGGCTTCAGCCGCGATCTGGAATCGGCGCGGGCGACCAAATATCCGATCGCGGCTAAAGCCGCTCCTACGCCCCGAAGGAAGTCCCCTTGGGGGACAACAGCCCGGCCCAATCATGAACAGCTGGCCCCGCCCCCGCTTGCTGCCGCGCAACAGCAGTGCTAGTTTCAGCAAACCCGGCGTGTTGCAGGCGCCGCACCCCTTCTAGAACCACTTCTGATCACGTCCCCGACGTCCCGCTCGCCGCTGCGCGAGCGCTCGCCGCTTAGCGAGGAACTCCCGCTTGTCCGATAACACCCCCGACGCTGGCGATACCGCCGAGAAGCGCGTGCGCAAGCCGCGCGTGAGCAAGGCCGACTCCGCGCCGGCCGCCAGCAAGACCGAGTCGGCCAAGGCCGACAGCCCCAAATCCGAACCCGCCAGGAGCGAGCCGAAAGCCGCGCCGACCGAGGCCCGGCCGGCACCCGCCGCCGAGTCCGGCGCCCCGGCATCCGCGCCTGCGCAGGCAACGGCCAAGGCCGACGCGCCGAAGGCAGCTGCCGAGTCCGCGACACCCTCCGGCGGCGGCACCGCGAGCGACGGCAATGTCGCCCGCACCGAGGGCCAGCCGCGCGGCGACAACCCGCAACGCGCCGACCAGAACCAGCCGCGCGGCGGCGGCGACCAGGACGGCGGCCGCGGCAATCGCCGCGAGCGCTTCCGCAACCGCCGTGAACGCGGCGGTAGTGGCGGTGGCGGTGGCGGCGGTGGCAACCGCGGCAACCGCGACGGCTTCCCCAGTGACGACGGCGGCAACGAGACCTTCGTCCCGCGCCCGAACCCGCAGGTACCCGAGGGCTTCCCGCAGTATTCGCTGGGCGACCTCAAGCGGATGCCGGCGCACAAGCTGCTGGAGATTGCCGAGCAGCTGAACATCTCCGAGGGCGTCGCCCGCGCGCGCAAACAGGACGTCATCTTCGCCGTGCTCAAGGTGCTGACCCGGCATGGCGAAGGCGTCGCCGCCGACGGCGTGCTGGAGATCCTGCCCGACGGCTTCGGCTTCCTGCGCGCGGCCGAGGCGTCCTACCTCGCCGGCCCCGACGACACCTACATCTCGCCGAGCCAGATCCGCCGCTTCAACCTGCGCACCGGCGACCACCTGTCGGGCCGCATCCGCTTCCCCAAGGACGGCGAGCGCTACTTCGCGCTGTCGATCGTCGACACCATCAACGGCGAGCCGCTGGAAGCGAGCAAGAACAAGGTCCTGTTCGAGAACCTGACGCCGCTGTTCCCGCGCCGCAAGTTCGTGCTGGAGCGTGGCGATGGCTCGACCGAGGACATCACCGGCCGCATCCTCGATCTGATGGCGCCGCAGGGCAAGGGCCAGCGCGCGCTGATCGTGTCGCCGCCGAAAGCCGGCAAGACCATGCTGATGCAGCAGGTCGCGACCGCGATCACCCACAACCACCCCGATGTGCACCTGATCGTGCTGCTGGTCGACGAGCGCCCCGAGGAAGTCACCGAGATGCAGCGCACCGTGCGCGGCGAAGTGGTGTCGTCGACGTTCGACGAGCCGGCCGGCCGCCACGTGCAGGTCGCCGAGATGGTGATCGAGCGCGCCAAACGCCTGGTCGAGCACAAGAAGGACGTGGTGATCCTGCTCGACTCGATCACCCGCCTCGCCCGCGCCTACAACAACGTGCTGCCGAGCTCGGGTAAGATCCTGTCCGGCGGCGTCGACGCCAACGCCCTGCATCGGCCCAAGCGCTTCTTCGGCGCCGCGCGCAACGTCGAGGAAGGCGGCAGCCTCACCATCATCGCCACCGCGCTGATCGATACCGGCAGCAAGATGGACGAGGTGATCTACGAGGAGTTCAAGGGCACCGGCAACTCCGAGGTCCACCTCAACCGCCGCATCGCCGAGAAGCGCGTGTACCCGGCGATCGACATCAACCGCTCCGGCACCCGCCGCGAGGACCTGCTGATAGAGCCCGAGCTGCTGCAGAAGATCTGGATCCTGCGCAAGCTGCTGCACGGCATGGACGAGATCGGCGCGATGGAGTTCCTGCTCGACAAGATGAAGAACACCAAGTCCAACGACGAGTTCTTCAGTTCGATGCGGCGCTGAGGCTGACAAACCGTTACACGAAGAACGCTCCGCAATGCGGGGCGTTTTTCGTTGTGACCGGAAGCCGGTCGGGCGGACTGGCCGCGTCCGCGCATAATCGGCGCCAAGGAGGTGCGCATGCACGGTGGTGGTCTCGAACTGGCTTTGGTGTTCCTGCTCGCGGCGGTGATCGCGGTGCCGGTGTTCCGGCGTTTCGGCCTCGGCGCGGTGCTCGGCTACCTCGCCGCCGGCGTGGTGCTGGGGCCGTACGGGATCCGGGTGATCCGCGATGCCGAGCCGGTGCTGGCGGCGTCGGAGATCGGCGTGGTGATGATGCTGTTCGTGATCGGCCTGGAGTTGTCGCCGTCGCGGCTGAAGGTCATGCGCAAGCCGGTGTTCGGCGCCGGCGGCGCGCAGATGCTGGCCAGCGGCTTGATCCTCGGGCTGCTGGCGACGCTGGTCGGGTTCGGTTGGAAGGCGGCGCTGGTGGTCGGCCTCGGGCTGGCGCTGTCGTCGACCGCGGTCGGACTGCAACTGCTGTCGGAACGCAAGGCGCTGACCAGCGAGCACGGCCGGCTGGCGTTCGCGATCCTGCTGTTCCAAGACCTGTGCGCGATCCCGTTGCTGGCGGCGATCCCGCTGCTCGGCCAGGCGGCGGCGGTGGAAGCCGGCGGGCTCGGCTGGGACGCGGTGCTGAAGGCGGTCGCGGCGATCGTGGCGCTGGTGTTCGGCGGCCGGGTGCTGCTGCGCCACGTGTTCCGGGTGGTCGCGCGTTCGATGATGCCGGAAGTGTTCACCGGCGCGGCGTTGCTGACGGTGCTGGGGTCGGCCTGGGTGATGCAGATTGCCGGACTGTCGGCGGGACTGGGCGCGTTCCTGGCCGGCGTGCTGCTGGCCGACTCGGAGTTCCGCCACGAGCTGGAAGCGCAGATCGAGCCGTTCAAGGGCCTGCTGCTGGGGCTGTTCTTCATGGCGGTCGGCATGAGCATCGACCTCAAGCGGGTGATGGCCGAGCCGCTGCTGATCGAGGCGATCGTGCTGGCGCTGCTGGTGGTGAAGTTCGCGATCCTGTGGGCGGTCGGGGTGCGCCCGGGCAGCCTGTCACGACGCGATGCGCTGCAGTTGGCCGCGGTGCTGGCGGTCGGCGGCGAGTTCGCGTTCGTGGTGTTTTCCGAAGCGGTCAAGGCCGGCCTGCTCGACGACGTGATGCGCGACCGGCTGGTCGCGGCGGTCGGCGTGTCGATGGCGTTGACGCCGCTGCTGATGATCGCGATCGCGCGCTTCCTGCGCGGCCATCCGGTGGAGCGGCCGGCGCGCGATTACGATCCGATGCCCGACGACGGCCACCCGCAGGTGCTGATCGCCGGCTTCGGCCGCTTCGGCCAGATCGTCGCGCGCCTGCTGGTGGCGCAGAAGGTGCCGTTCATTGCGATCGAGCACAGCGCCGACCAGGTCGACTTCATGCGCCGCTTCGGCAATCCGCTGTTCTACGGCGACCCGGCCAAGCCCGAACTGCTGCGTTCGGCCGGCGCCGCGCACGTGCGGGTGTTCGTGATCGCGATCGACGACCCCGAAGCCAGCCTGCGCACGGTGCGGGTGATCCGCCGGTTGTACCCGCAGGCCAAGGTGATCGCCCGAGCGCGCGACCGCCGGCATGCCTGGGACCTGATGGACCTCGGCGCGCAGTCGCAGCGCGAGATGCTGCTGTCGAGCCTGAAGGTCGGCGAGGACGTGCTGGTCGCGCTTGGCGTGCCGACCGCGGTGGCGCGCGACCACGGCCGCAAGTTCCTCGCCCACGACGAGCGCCTGCTCAATGCGCAGTACCTGGTCCACGACGATGCCGCGGCGTTGCTGCAAGCGTCCAGCGACGCGCGACGCGAACTGGAGCAGCTGTTCGATGCCGACCAGGGCACCGGCGTGCTCGGCGGCATCACCCGGCGCAAGGATGCGACTCCATCGAAGGAAGCCGGGGAGCCCGACGGCGCCTGAAGGTTCAGCGCTGGTCGCGCAGGAACCGCGCCATCGACACGTCGCCACCGGCCGGCGGGGCGAACTCGGCGGCGATGTCGATGAAGCCGCGCATCACCGCGATCTCGCGCGGGTTGCGGTTGAGGGTGTCGCGCAAGTCGGGGTCGGCACCGGCTCGCAGCAGCCACTTCACCACCTTTGGCAGGCCGTGCAGGGCGGCCAGGTGGAGCGGGCCGAAGCCGCGCGGGTCCTGGATGTCGAGGCGGGCGTCGTGGTCGAGCAGTTGTTCGAGGCCGGCGATCAGCACGTCCTCGTCGGCGGCGCTGCCCGGTTCGGCGCGCGCGCCCAACAGCAGCAGCAACGGGGTGGCGCCGGCGGCGGCAGTGTCGATCGCGGCCTCGCCGTTGGCCAGCAGCAGGGTGTCGAACAGCGCGACCAGGCGGATGCGCTCGCGCGCACCGAAGCCGAACATCGCCGCGCAGTGCAACGCGGTGCGACCCTGGGCGTCGATGGCGTGGACGTCGGCGCCGGCGCCGAGCAGGCGCGCGGCAAGGTCGGGCAGGCCGAGCGCACTGGCGACCATCAGCACGGTCAGCTCGCTCGGCAGGCGTTGTTCGATGTCGGCGCCGGCGGCCAGCAAGCGGTCGACGATCTCGGTGTGACGCATGCTGACCGCCGCCGACAGCGGGGTCGCGCCCGACCCGGCGGCCAGCGACGAGTCGGCGCCACGCGCCAGCAGCAGGTCGACCACCGCGCGATGGCCACCGCCGGCCGCGCGCAGCAGGGCGCTGCAACCCTGGCTGTCGAGCGCGTCGACCGGCAGGTCGAGGTCGAGCAGCCGGCGCACTGCGTCGGCATCGCCGACGATGGCGGCGGCGGGCACGTCGGCGGCCTGCAGGCGTCGATGCGGCAGCGGCCAGCCGCGCCAGTCGAGCCAGTCGGCAAGGTCGCGGCGGCCGGCCGACAGCGCGACCCCGAGCGGGGTCTGGCCATCGGCGGCGACCAGCGCGGGCGAGGCGCCGTGGGCGACCAGCTGCCGCAGCATCGCCTCGCGGCCGAGCGCGGCGGCCAGGTGCAGCGCACTCATGCCGTGGCTGTCGCGGGCGTCGAGCTCGACCCCGGTCGCGAGCAGGCGTTGCAGCAAACGCGACCAGCCCAGTCGCACCGCCAGCGCCAGCGGCGGGTCGCCGGCGCGGGTCGCGGCGAACGGATCGGCACCGTGATCGAGCAGGCGCAGGGCGTCGGCCTCCCGCGCCGCGCCCGGTTGCTCGCTGGCGACGCAGGCGGCGAGGAAGCGTGCGAGGCCACCGGCGCCGGCCGGCGACACCGCTCGGTCGAGCAATAACCGCAACGACGGCAGCGCCGCCGGGCCGCGGCCGAGCAGGACGAACATCGGGGTGTGGCCGGCGCCGTCGCGGACTTCGGGGTCGGCGCCGTGGGCCAGCAGCCATTCGATCTGGTGCGGCGGCAGCAGCGCGTCGCCATCGTGCAGCAGCGCGCCCAGTTCGGCCGGTGCGAGCAGCGCGGCGACCGCAGCGAGCTCGGTTTCGCGGCCCTCGCCGAGGCCCTCGCGCAGCAGCGCGGCGGGGGCGCGGTCGGCCAGCGCGGCATCGTCGGCGCCGCTGACGCTGGCCGGCAGCGCATACGTCGGATCGAGCGCGACCACCAGCGGCCAGCGACCGGCTTCGGCGGCGCGGTCGAGCGGACGCTTGCCGTCGTGGTCGCGCTGCTCGGGGTCGATGCCGAGCGCAAGCAGGCGCCGGACCAGGTCCGGGGTCGCGCCCTCGGCCATGCAGGCCAGCGCCAGCACGTTGCGACCGTGGCCGTCCTGGCTGGCGACTTCGGCAGCGCCGCCGCTGGGCAGCTTTTCCAGCAGGCGGTCGAGCACGTCGAGGTGGCCGCCGCGGGCCGCCTCGTGCAACGGGCTGCAGCCGCCGGCATCGGCCACCGCCGGGGTCGCGCCACCGGCGAGCAAGGCATCGACGATCTCGGCATGACCGGCCCGCGCCGCCTCGTGCAGGGCACTGCGGCCGGCGCCGTTGCGGGCATCGACCTTGGCCTTGAGCTTGAGCAGCAGCAACACCCCGGCCGGATCGTCATCCTCGCCACCGGCCGCGGCGAGCAGCGCCGGTTGGCCGTCGACCGGTTCCGGCCGCGCGCCGCGCTCGAGCAGGAACCGCGCCAGTCGCCAGTTGCCGGCGGCGCAGGCCACGCCGAGCGGCGACAGGCCATCGTGGTTGAGCGCCTCCAGCTCGGCGGCGGCGTCGCGCAGCAGCGCGGCCACGCCAGGGTCGGAACTGCGTGCGGCGAAATGCAACGGGGTGTTGCCCTCGGCATCGGTCGCGCGCGGGTCGGCGCCGTTGGCGAGCAGGGTCATCACCGCATCGGGGCGGCCGTGCCAGCTGTCGCGGGTCGCGGCCAGCAGCGGGGTCATGCCGGCCTCGGCATTGTTGAGGTCGACCCCGCGGGCGATCAGCGCGCGCAGCAGGCGCAGGTCCGGCAGCACCGCGGCCAGCACCGCGAGGCTGCGCTGATCGCGGCCGTCGACCGGTGGCGGCGCGTGCGGGTCGGCACCGGCTTCGATCAATTCCAGCGCCGACTCGACCCGGCCGCTGCGGGCGGCCGCATACAGCGCCGGCTCCAGCGGTTCGCTCGGGGCCGGACCGGCGATGACGACATCGTCGGCAAGCGGGGCGTGGTCCCCTGCCGGCACGGGATGCGGTTCGACATCGGCGTCGACATCGGCCTCCGTGTCCGCGCCCATGGCGTCTTCATGCTCCAGTTCGTCGCCGAATTCGTCCTCGCCGAGGTAGCTCAGCGCGTCGGCCGGCACCACCCGTTGCAGCCAGCCATGCAGCGCCACCGAGCCAATCAGGAACACCGCCGCCAGCGCCCAGCGCGTACCGGCCCCGAGCAGGCCCGGCCACGCCGCCAGCACGATCGCGCCGGCCAGCGCAGCCACCGCCGCCGCGACACCGAGCCCGCGCCAGGCACCCAACTCCACCGCGACCAGCGCGCGCCAGTGGTCGCCGAGGGCGCCGCCGTCGCGCTCCAGCCCCTGCCACAGCGGCCACAGCCGCCACAGCGCCAGCAGGGCGAGGCCGACCATCGCGCTCAAGGCCAGCGCCGCCATCAGCGAGCCGCCATCGAGCAGCGCCGACAGCGGCCAGGCCACCGCGAGCGCGAATGCCACGACCGCGCCGAGCCAGAGCAGCAGCAACGGCGGCAGCCCATGGCGCAGACGACCGAGGCCGAGTGGCAGGCGGTTGCGCCAGTGTCGCGCCGCCAGGGCGAACAGCGGTTGCGCCAGGGTGCCGGCGATCGCCGCCGTCCAGCCGCCCAGGCCGGTCAACCCGGCCAGCAACGCCGCGCCGGCGGCCAGTGCCGCCAGCGGGCCATGTCGCGGCCGCGGCTCAGCCATCGGTGCCCCAGTCCTCGGTCATCGGATCGTCAGTACTGGCCGGCAGCTGCAGGTGGAAGCCGCGCAGGGTCAGGTTCTCGCGCACCACCGCGGCGTCGCCGCGGGCCAGTTGGCGCTCCGGGGTCAGCGCCAGTTCCATCACGAATTGCAGCCGGCCCAGCGGTCCGCGCACCGGCTCGGGCAGGCGCGCGAAATCATCGCGCGCGGCGAGGAACAGGTAGGTGTCGTCCTTGCGGAGACTCTTGTAAACGTAGGCTTGCATGGGCGGCGGCCGGGGGAAGCTGCACAGCGTGAGGCTGACGCACAGCATACCCGCAGCCCGCGGGCGCGCGAACACGGCATTCAGCCGCGAGCGCTGGACCGGATGTTAACGCCCGCGCGGGTCCGTCGGCGGCGCGGACGGCCGGACTCTAGTGGTAGCCCGAGTCGGCCTCGACCTTGCCGCGAAACACCCGGTACGACCACCACGTATAGCCGAGGATCAGCGGCAACAGCACCACCAGACCGACCAGCACGAAGCCCTGCGACGACGGCGGCGAGGCGGCCTCCCAGATGGTCAGCGCCGGCGGCACGATGTACGGCCAGATGCCCAGCACCAGGCCGACGAAACCGAGCACGAAGAAGCACAGGGTCAGCAGGAACGGCGCCACGTCGCGGCCCTCGCGCATCGCCGCGCGCCACAGTGCGAACGCGTTGACCAGCGCCAGCAGCGGCACCGGCGCCAGCCACCAGAAATTGCCGCTCTCGAACCAGCGCGCCATGATCCGCGAGTCGAGGAACGGCAGCCAGGCGCTGACCAGCCCCATGAACGCGACCACCACGAACACCAGCGGCCGGGTCAGCCCGCGCGCGACCTGCTGCATCCGCCCGTCGGTCTTGAGGATCAGCCAGCAGGCGCCGAGCAGGGCGTAGCCGAACACCACCGCGACCCCGGTCAGCATCGAGAACGGGCTGAACCAGTCGAACGCGCCGCCGACGTACTTTCCCTCCTGCAACGGCATGCCCTCGACCAGCGCGCCGAGGATCACGCCCTGGGCGAACGCGGCCAGCATCGAGCCCAGCGCGAACGCGACTCCCCACGCCGGCTTGCCGCGCTTGGCCTTGAAGCGGAACTCGAACGCGACCCCGCGGAAGATCAACGCGATCAGCATCAGCAGCACCGGCAGGTACAGCGCCGACAGCACCAGCGCATAGGCCTTGGGAAACGCCGCCAGCAGGCCGGTGCCGCCGAGCACCAGCCAAGTCTCGTTGCCGTCCCAGATCGGTGCGGCGGTGTTCATCATGTGGTCGAGCTGGGCCTCGTCCTCGGCGAACGGCGCGAGGATGCCGAGCCCGAGCACGAAGCCGTCGAGCACGACGTACATCAGCACGCCAAAACCAATCACGCCGAACCAGATCACCGGCAATACCGTCTGCAGTTCCATCAGCTCGCCTCCGCGTCGTCGCGCGCGTCGTCGCGATCGCCAACCGACAGCGGCCGCGCCGGGGTCTTGTCGCCGTCCTCGGTGTCCGGCGCGCGCTCGTGCGGCTGCGGGCCCTTGCGGACCAACCCGATCAGGTACCAGATGCCGGCGCCGAAGATCACCGCGTAGGCGATCGCGAACGTGATCAACGAACCCATGACCGCGGCGGCGGTGATGTTCGGACTGACCGCCTCACTGGTCCGCAGCAGGCCATAGACCACCCACGGCTGGCGGCCGATCTCGACCACGTACCAGCCCGCCAGCAGCGCGATGAAACCAGCGGGGCTCAGCAACCGCCAGCCATTGAGCAACCACTTGGATTCGAACAGCCAGCCACGCCACCACGCCCACGCCGACGCCAGGGTCAGCAGCAGCATCGCCACACCGAGCCCGACCATCACCCGGAAGCCCCAAAACACCGGCGCCACCGGCGGCCGCTCGCTGGCCGGCACCGAGGTCAACGGCTGGATCTCGCCGTCCCAGCTGTGGGTCAGGATCAGGCTGCCCAGCCGCGGGATCGCGACCTCGTAATCGTTGCGTTCCGCCTCGGCGTTGGGCAGCGCAAACAGCACCAGCGGCACCCCCTCGCCTTCCGGTTCGGCGTGCCAGTGGGCCTCCATCGCCGCCAGCTTGATCGGCTGGTGCTCGCCGACATTGAGCCCGTGCAGGTCGCCGACCAGCACCTGCGCCGGCACCGCGACCAGCGCGAACGCCACCGCCAGCTTCAGCATCCGCCGCGCCGGTTCCACGTGCACGCCGCGCCGCAAATACCACGCGCTGACCCCGCCGATCACGAAGCAGGTAGTAATGAACGCCGCCAGCACCATGTGCGCCAGCCGGAACGGGAACGACGGGTTGAAGATGATCGCCCACCAGTCGACCGGAATGAACATGCCGTCGACGATCTCGTGACCCTGCGGCGTCTGCATCCAGCTGTTCGCGGCGAGGATCCAGAACGTCGACAGCAACGTGCCGAGCGCGACCATGCAGGTCGAGAAGAAATGCAGCCGGTGCGAGACCCGCTTCCAGCCGAACAGCATCACCCCGAGGAAGCTGGCTTCGAGGAAGAACGCGGTCAGCACCTCGTACGACAGCAGCGGCCCGAGCACCGCACCGGCGCGCTCGCTCAGCACCGCCCAGTTGGTGCCGAACTGGAAGCTCATGACGATGCCGCTGACCACCCCCATGCCGAACGAGATCGCGAAGATCCGCAGCCAGAAGAAGTACAGGTCGCGCCAGACCTCGGCGCGGGTACGCAGCCAGCGCCATTCGAGGAAGGCCAGCCAGTGCGCCAAGCCGATGGTGAAGGCGGGAAACAGGATGTGGAACGAGATCACGAAGCCGAACTGGATCCGTGACAACAGCAGTGGCGACGACAGCAGGTCATCCACGCGATGCTCTCCACGGCGCGCGGGGTGCGCCGCGCCGGCCATTGTACCTGCCACCGGTTTTGCATCATCGGGCGAGCGGGTCGCGAACTGCGATGCCGGTCCTGCCGCCCATGACCGCTGGCCGATTCCCCGCCGCGGCGGCGCTGCTACCCTGCGCCGAATCCGTCCCTGGGAACCGTGCCGATGCTCCGTCTGCTGCCGCTGTCCGCCGCCCTGCTGCTATCCACGTCCGCGCTGGCGCAAAGTGCCTCACCCGAGCCGGCGCCCACGCCCGCCGCACAACCCGTCGCCGCGATGCCGACCGGTTCGACCCCGATCAGCCTCGACCAGGCGATGGCTAATCCCGACTGGATCGGCCCGCCGGTCGAGCAGGCCTGGTGGGCCTGGGATGGCGCCAGCGTGCAGTACAACCTCAAGCGCGAAGGCGAGACGATCCGCGACACCTGGCAACTCGGTCTGGCCGGCGGTACCCCGGTCCGGGTCGACGGCGCCGCCCGCGCGCAACTGGATGGCCCGCGCCCGGTGTATGACGCCAGTCGCAGCCGGATGGCGTTCGTGCGCAACGGCGACATCTTCGTGCGCGACCTGCGCAACGGCGCGCTGACCCAGGTCAGCCGCACCGACCAGGCCGAATCGCGCCCGCAGTGGAGCGCCGCCGGCAACCTGGTGTATCGCGCCGGCAACGACTGGTTCCAGTGGCGCGCCGGCCAGGGCAGCCGCCAGGCCGCGCTGGTCAAGGCCGAGAAGGACCCGGCGATCGAGCCCAAGCCCGACGACCTGCGCGACCGCCAGTTGCGGCTGATCGAAACCCTCGCCGAGGAACGCGCCCGGCGCGAGGCTGCGCGCAAGCAGAACGAAGCCTGGCGTGCCGCCGATCCGAGCCGCGCGCCATTGCCGGCCTACCTCGGCGACGAGGTGACGATCGTCGACAGCGCACTGTCGCCGGACGCCAAGTGGTTGCTGGTGGTCACCGAGGCCAAGGACGCCAAGGCCGGCAAGACCGGCAAGATGCCCAAGTACGTGACCGAGTCCGGCTACGAGGAATTCGAGGAGGTGCGCGTCCGGGTCGGCCACAACGCGCCGCTGCCGCATCGCCTGTGGCTGGTCGAGGTCGCCAGCGCCGAAGTCGAGGAACTGGAGTTCGACGCCCTGCCCGGCATCGACGTCGATCCACTGGCGGCGCTGCGCGAGCAGGCCGAGCTGGAACCGCTGGAGGGCGACCGCGCGGTGCGGGTCGAGAGCGACGGCGGCGGCAGTCCGGCGATCCACTGGCGCGCCGACGGCAGCGCCGCCGCAGTGCTGCTGCGCGCGGTCGACAACAAGGACCGCTGGATCGCCACGGTCAGCCCGCGCGCCGGCCAGGTCGACGACGCCGCGCTGGCCGTGCGCCACCGCCTGCACGACGACGCCTGGATCAACTGGAGTTACAACGAGTTCGGCTGGACCGGCGACGGCGCGCTGTGGCTGCTGTCGGAGCAGGACGGCTATTCGCATTTGTACCTGGCCGATGGCAACGGCAAGCCGCGCGCGCTGACCTCGGGCGAATGGGAAGTCTCCGCGCCGGTGCTCGGTGCCGACGGCACCCGCTTCTTCTTCACCTGCAACCGCAACTGGCCCGGCGACTACGAGGTCTGCGCGGTCGACCTCGACGGCGGCGGCGTGCGCGAGGTCACCGCGCTCGACGGCGTCGAGAGCTTCGCGCTGTCGCCGGACGGCTCGCAGTTGCTGGTGCGCCACTCCGACAGTTACCTGCCGCCGCAACTGGCGGTGGTCGACACCCGCGGCGAGAACACCCGACTGCTGACCGACACCCGCAGCGCCGAGTTCCGGGCGCGCGAGTGGATCGAGCCGGAAATCGTGCAGATCCCGTCGAGCGACGGCGCCGGCCCGATCTGGGGTAAGTACTACGGCCCGGCGACGATGCAGCCGGGGCACGAGTACCCGGTCGTGATGTTCGTCCACGGCGCCGGCTACCTGCAGAACGTGCACGATCGCTGGCCGGTGTATTTCCGCGAGCAGATGTTCCACAACCTGCTGGTGCAGAACGGCTACATCGTGCTCGACCTCGATTACCGTGCCTCCGAGGGCTACGGCCGCGACTGGCGCACGGCGATCTACCGGCAGATGGGCACACCGGAGTTGCAGGACTACCTCGACGGACTGGCCTGGCTCGGCGATCAGAAGCAGGGGGATGTCGACCGCGCCGGCATCTACGGCGGCAGCTACGGCGGCTTCATGACCTTCATGGCGTTGTTCAAGGAGCCCGGCACGTTCAAGGCCGGCGCCGCGCTGCGCCCGGTCACCGACTGGTCGCAGTACAACCACGAGTACACGTCCAACATCCTCAACACCCCGGAAGTCGACCCCGAGGCGTACCTGAAGTCCTCACCGCTGGAGTTCGCCGACGGTCTGCAGGACAACCTGCTGATCGCCCACGGCATGATGGACAACAACGTGTTCTACAAGGACTCGGTGATGCTGGCGCAGAAGCTCATCGAGCTGCGCAAGGACGACTGGGAGCTGGCCTCGTACCCGTTGGAGCGGCACGGTTTCGTCCATCCCGACAGCTGGTACGACGAGTACCGGCGGATCTTCGAGCTGTTCGAGGACAATCTGAAGTAACCGCCTCCACGCGACAACGGCGCGGCGAGTTGGCCTAGACTATCGCCACCGCGCCGTCGACGACCGCGGTCACACTGCGACGAAATCACGACAATCGCGGCGCCAAGACGGCCCGAACGAACGCATCACACCAGGGAAGGAGGAATACGGCAAATGGAATGGCTGAAACGCTTGTTCGGGGCGATCCTGCGCGGATCCTCGCGCGGCAGCACCGGAGTCGAGGTCGCCGCGGACACCGTCACGGGGTCGCCCGCCGCGGTCGAGCTTGTCGATGAGCGCAACCCGGCCGACGGCGACGCACCGCCCGTCGTGGCCGATTGCGCGGTCGCCGATGGCGCGTCCGTCGCTGCGCTCGAACCGGGCCCAGAGTCCAGACGCGAGCTTGAACCGCAGGGCGAGACGCCTCCCGCTCCCATCGCAACCGCAGCGGACGAAATGGCGGAGATCGACCCCGCCGCCGCACCCGCCCTGCGGCCGGCGCTCGCCGCATTCGCTCGCGGCGAGTTCAAGAGTGCGCTGGCGGTGGCCGCGGCCCAGGTCGACCATCGCGACGCCGCGGTGCGAAACCAGGCCCACCGCCTGTGCGCGCAGTCACTGGCCGCGCTCAAGCGCTGGGAAGATGCCTTCGACCACTGGCTGGCCCTGTTCGACGACCAGCCCAGCGCCTTCAACGCCCTGCAGCTGGCCACGACCTCGGTGATGTGCGACGAGGCCGAGCGCGGCGAGGCGTGGCTGGAGCGATTCGACCAGCTCAATGCCCGCGACCTGCCGCCGGCACTTGCCCGCAACGAGTTCCTCGCCGCACTCGCCGCACGCGGCGAGATGTCGCTGGCGTTGCCGCATCTGCAGTGGATGCGCGATGTCTACCTGCAGCTGCACGGCACGGCCCCGGCGTTCCTGCAGCAGCGCGGGGTGCCGCCGTTCGAGACGTTCCTCGCCGACAGCCTGCCGATCCTGCGCGGCGCGTTGTCGCCGCTGGACGTGCGCAGCTGGTACTCGGCGCTCGACGGCCAGCTCGACGAACGCGGCCAGCAACGCCTGCAGCAATGGGTGGCGGGACTGGCGCAGGCGGCGTAGGCAGCGCCGGTGTCAGTAGAATCGACACCATGATGAGCCCCCCCTCCCCCGAACCCACGGGCGACTTCGCGCGCGTCCGCGACTACCTCACCGACCTGCAGGACCGCATCTGCAGCGCGCTCGAAGGTGTCGATGGCGGCGCGCGCTTCGTCGAAGACGCCTGGCGCCGCGACCCCGACGGCGCTGGCGCCGGCGGGAACGGGCTCGCCAGCGGCGGTGGCCGTACCCGGATCCTGCGCGACGGCGCGGTGTTCGAGCAGGCTGGCGTCGGCTTTTCCGACGTCTCCGGCAGCACGCTGCCGCCATCGGCCAGCGTCGCCCGCCCGGAACTGGCCGGCGCCTCGTGGCGCGCGGTCGGGGTGTCGCTGGTGCTGCACCCGCGTAACCCCTACCTGCCGACCACCCACGCCAACGTGCGCCACTTCCGCGCCCAGCGCGACGGCGAGACGGTAGCGTGGTGGTTCGGCGGCGGCTTCGACCTGACCCCGTTCTATCCGTTCGACGACGACGTGCTGCACTGGCACCGCACCGCGCGCGAACTGTGCGAGCCGTTCGGCGGCCAGGCCCGCTACGACGCGCACAAGCAGTGGTGCGACGACTACTTCCTGCTGAAGCACCGCAACGAAACCCGCGGCGTCGGCGGCCTGTTCTTCGACGACCTGCACGACGATTTCGAGCGCGACTTCGCCTACCAGCGCGCGGTCGGCGACGGCTTCCTCGATGCGTACCTGCCGATCGTCGAGCGCCGTCGCGATACGCCCTACGGCGAGCGCGAGCGCCAGTTCCAGCTGTACCGGCGCGGCCGCTATGTCGAGTTCAACCTGGTGTTCGACCGCGGCACCCTGTTCGGCCTGCAGTCGGGCGGGCGCACCGAGTCGATCCTGATGAGCCTGCCGCCGCTGGCGCGCTGGGAGTATCGGTTCGAACCCGAGTCCGGGAGCGCCGAGGCACGGCTGGGCGAGTACCTGCGGCCGCGGGATTGGTTGACGGAGCTCTTGTAGGAGCGGCTTTAGCCGCGATCTGAAGTTGGCGCGAGCGCATGGTTCCCGATCGCGGCTAAAGCCGCTCCTACAAGAGCCCGCGAGATCGCCAGACGCTGCAATGCAATGCCGGCAATTCGTTGGGTCTCGTTCCCGAAGCCATCGTCAACCAGACAGCGATGCGGCGTCCTGGGCGGGGTGCTGCGCACAGCGGGCATGGATGCCCGCGGCCGGCGAGTCGGCCAGGGATGGCCGATCGAGCCGGGAAGCAGTACCCCGCCCAGGGCGACGCTCCAGCCAAGCCAAGGCACTCGCTTGCCCACCACCAGATTCCGCCTATCCCAAATCGCGGGCAATAAAAAGCCCCGCAGGCAGGGGGGGCCGGCGGGGCTGGTGGAGCGGGACCTGGGGAGGGGCCTTCGCTCCGGGATCACTCCAGGGGAGGGAGAGATCGTCGACAGACGTTGCATCTGTCGAGGGCTATATGACCATTTCCTACATGGATGAATCGTGAAGATGGCGGTTAAGAATTCGTGGGATTCAGGAGAGATTCAGAGCTTCAACTTCGGCTAACGTGTCGTTAACAACGTGCCCGCATCCGGATTTCAGCGATTCCGCCACGATCGGCAAAGCCGAACGGCCTCGACCCCCGAAATCGGGCCTCCCGCGTTCACTTTGCCCCTGATGTCGCCCTCCGCCGACGTCCGTCAATGCGCCTCCTCCCAGTTCGCACCGACCCCGCTGTCGACCACCAGCGGCACCCGTAATTGCGCCGCGCCGACCATCCGCGCGCCCACTTCCGCCAACAGGGTGTCGACGAAGCCGGCCTCGACCTCGAACACCAGCTCGTCGTGTACCTGCATGATCATCAGCGCCGGGCTGCTGCCGTCCTCGGCCCGGTGCCCTACCAGCCAGCCGTCGATGTCGATCATCGCCCGCTTGATGATGTCGGCCGCGGTGCCCTGCATCGGCGCATTGATCGCCGCACGCTCGGCGCCGGCGCGCAGGCCCTGGTTGCGGGCACCGATGTTTTCCAGGTACAGCCGCCGACCGAACACGGTCTCCACGAAGCCCTGGTCGCGTGCTTGCTGGCGGGTGCGCTCCATGAACTCGCGCACGCCCGGATAGCGACTGAAATACAGGCCGATGTAGTCCTGCGCCTCGCCGCGCGACACGCTTAACTGCTTGGCCAGGCCGAATGCGCTCATGCCGTACATCAGGCCGAAGTTGATCGCCTTGGCCGCGCGCCGCTGGCCCGGCTCGACGGTCTCCAGGGTCTTGCCGAACACCTCGGCGGCGGTCGCCTTGTGGATGTCGGCGCCGGACGCGAACGCGCGCAACAGCGCCGGGTCCTCCGACAGGTGCGCCATGATCCGCAACTCGATCTGCGAGTAGTCGCAGGCGACGATGCGGCGGCCTTCCGGCGCGATGAAGGCCTTGCGGATGCGGCGGCCGTCGTCGGTGCGGATCGGGATGTTCTGCAGGTTCGGGTCGGTCGACGACAGCCGCCCGGTCGCCGCGCCGGACTGGTGGTAGCTGGTGTGCACGCGCCCGGATTGCGCGCTGATCATCAGCGGCAGCTTGTCGGTGTAGGTGCTGCGCAGCTTGGCCAGGCCGCGGTAGTCGAGGATCACCCGCGGCAGCTCGTGCAGGTCGGCGATCGCCTCCAGCGCCTCCTCGTTGGCCGACGGCTGGCCCTTCGGGGTCTTCACCAGCGCTGGCAGCTTCAGCTCCTCGAACAACAGCGCGCCAACCTGCTTGGGCGAGTCGAGGTTGAACGCGCGCCCGGCCAGCTCGGTGGCGCGCTGCTGGGCGGCGAGCATGCGCGCGCCGAGGTCGGTCGACTGCCGGCGCAGTTCGGCCGCGTCGACCAGCACGCCGTTGGCCTCGACCCGCTCCAGCACCGGCACCAGCGGCACTTCGATGTCGCGGTAGACCCGCTGCAGCGCCGGCACCTCGTCCAGCTTTGGCGACAGCACGTGGTGCAGGCGCAGAGTGATGTCGGCGTCCTCGGCGGCGTAGCGGCTGGCGTCGTCGATCGCGACCTGGTTGAAGGTGATCTGCTTGACGCCCTTGCCGGCGACGTCGGCGTACTTGATCGTGTCGTAGCCGAGGTAGCGACTGGCCAGCGAGTCCATGTCGTGGCGGCTGGCGGTGGCGTTGAACACGAAGCTCTCGAGCATGGTGTCGTCGGCATAGCCGCGCACCTCGACGCCGTGGCAACGCAGCACGTGCAGGTCGTACTTGCCGTTGTGGCCGACCTTGCGCTTGCCGGGATCCTTGAACGCCGGCTGCAGCGCCGCCAGCACCATGTCGCGATCCAGTTGCGCCGGCGCGCCCGGGTAGTCGTGGCCGAGCGGGATGTAGCAGGCGCGGCCAGGCTCGACCGAAAGGCTCAGGCCGACCAGCCGCGCGCACAGGGCGTCGAGCGAATCGGTCTCGGTATCGAACGCGAACTCGTCGGCCGCCTGCAGGCGCGCAACCCACTCGCGCAATTGCACCTCATTGAGCACGGTCTCGTACTCGCCGGGTGCCGAGAGCGCCGGATCGAGCCCGACGGGCGCGGCGGCGCTGCGGGCGTAGCCGGCGGCGGTATTGCGCACGCCGACGCGTTCGGCGGCAGCCTCGGCGGCGGCGCCACCGTCGAGCTCGCGCAGCGCCTGCTTGAAGCCGTAGCGCGCGTACAGTCCGCGCAGCGCGTCGGCGTCGCGCTCGCGCAGGCGCAGCTCGTCGTGGCGGCGGTCGAGTTGGAGGTCTGTGCGGATCGTGGTCAACGTGCGGTTGAGCGGCAGGCGGTCGAGCGCCGCGCGCAGGTTGTCGCCGATCTTGCCCTTGATTGCATCGGCATGGGCGATCACGCCATCGAGCGTGCCGTACTCGGCCAGCCACTTGGCCGCGGTCTTCGGGCCGCATTTCTCGACGCCGGGGATGTTGTCGACCTTGTCGCCCATCAGCGCCAGGTAGTCGATGATCTGGTCGGCGCGCACGCCGAACTTGTCGATCACCGCCTGGTCGCTGTCGAGCCGGCTGCCGCTCATGGTGTTGACCATCACGATGCCGGGGCACTCGCCGCCATCGCCGTCGCGACACGGCCGCACCAACTGGGCGAAGTCCTTGTCGCTGGTCGACACGGTCACGTCGACGCCGGCGTCGGCCGCCTGCACGGCGAGCGTGCCGATCACGTCGTCGGCCTCGACGCCGTCGATGCGAATGATGTCGATGCCGAGCGCCTGCACGATGTCGCACATCGGCTGCACCTGCGCGCGCAACTCGTCGGGCATCGGCGGGCGGTTGGCCTTGTACTGCTCGTCGAGGTCGTCGCGGAAGGTCCTGCCGGGCGCATCGACTACGTAGGCGATGTAATCGGGCTGCTCCTTCAGGTGCGCGCGCAGCATGTTGACCACGCCGAATAGCGCGCCGGTCGGCTCGCCGGCGTCATTGGTCAGTGGCGGCAGGGCGTGGAAGGCGCGGTAGAGGTAGCTGGAACCGTCGATCAGCACGAGTCTTTTCATGGACCCGATTCTACGTGCCCGCCGGGGCGGTCCGGGCAGCCCGATTGCCCTGTCCCGGCCGCGGCGTATCCTGCACTTCCGCGACCGGAGACACCGCCATGCGTATCGCCTCGACCGCCCTGCTCGGCCTGCTGCTTCCCGTCGCGCTGGCCGCCTGCGCCTCGATGGGCCAGCCCGCCGACCCCACCACCGGCCTGGAGGATGCCGACGTCACCCGCCAGGTGGCCGAGAACGGCGACGTCATCGAGCACTACCGCGTTGCCGGGCAACTTCGCGTGGTCAAGGTCACGCCCTCGCGCGGCCCCGTCTACTACCTGATGGACAACGACGGCGACGGCCAGCCCGATGACGGCGCCCCGGTGTCGCCGGTGTACTGGAAGTTGTTTGAATGGAACTGAGCCGGCCTGGGCCGACCATCCGCACCGTCACCGAAGCCGCCGACCTGCGCGCCGCCTGGCCGGTGGTTTAGCCGAGTTGCCGCATCTTCACAATCCATCTACGTATTCCAATGTCTGCTGAAGGCGTCACATGACTCCGGCAGAAAGGCCGCTATATTCCGATACCCCAGACGAAGGAGAGTTGGCATGTTTATGACCAAGCAACATCTGACAACGGCGCGTACGCTCGGCATGGCGATCGTCGCCGCCGTGGGTCTTGCCAGCTGCGCCACCTATGACGACGAGTTTGCAGGAATCAACTCGCGCCTCGATCAACTCGACACCAGGGTGCAGGACGCAGCCCAGAGCGCCGAATCCGCCAATCAGTCCGCGCAGCAGGCCAACCAACGGCTGGATCAAATGGAAAGCCGCGTCCAGCAGCTCGAAGCGGCGCCGGTCCGCCAGCCGCGCGGTTAATCGTTCTCGCACGATTCGCGACAAATGTCTGAACCGGGACCCGGTGGCCTTTGCTGGCCACCGGTCTCCTTGTCTTCACCCAGACTTCGTTCCAAGGAACCGCCCTATCAATACCTGCACACACCCTGCGATCCGGGCCGCTTTTGGCGCGCTGGTGCTGGCGCTGGCGTCCGCGAGCTTCGGCGTGGCCAGCGCCGAGGAGGCCGCCGCGCAACCGGTCGCCGCCGTCGACCAGCTTCCGCGAGGCCAGGATGTGTCCGGCACGGTGATTGAGCTCGCGGGCTGGGTTGTCGCAACCAAGGACAGCGAAGGCTATCCGTTTGCGGTCATAGACAAGGCCGCCGCACAGGTCTTGGTGTTCGACGGCGACGGCCGGCTTCGCGGCGCGGCACCCGGGCTCTTCGGCTCGGCGATCGGCGATCATACGGCCCCCGGCATCGCCGGTCTCGCGCTTCGCGAGATTCCGGGCCGGGATCGCACGACGCCAGCTGGTCGCTTTGTGGGCGGTTTCGGTCCGTCGATCGACGCTGGGCGCGTGCTGTGGGTGGACTACGATTCCGCGGTCTCCATCCACCCTACCGCTACTGGCGTCCCGGCCGAGAGACGCGTCGAACGCCTTGCATCGCCTTCGCCGGACGACAACCGCATCAGTCATGGCTGCATCAACGTCTCGCCCGAGTTTTACGAGCGGATCATCGGTCCGACGTTCGAGCGGGGTGGGGTGTTCTACATCTTGCCGGATGAGGCGCCGATGGCGGAGACCTTCCCGGAGTTCGCGCAAAGTCGCGCGACTACGCAACACAACGATGGTTGACGCGTACGGCCCGCCCGCGTCGGCGTGTTGAACTCAGACATCTCGCGCAAGTCAAAGCCCGTGGCTGAAGCACTCGGTGGCAAGAGGGACGAGCTTCCACACGCGTCACACCTGCTCAGCCACCCTCACGCCCTTCCCGCAGCACCTTCCCGAACACCTCCAAAAACTCCATTGCCACCTTCGACGGTGCGCGATCCTCCAAGTGCACGCATTGCACCTTGAACCGCAATGACGGCGAGAACGGCCGAAACGCGGTGCTCTCATCCACGCTGGCACGCGGGGTCATGCGCACGCTGGTCGAGCGTTACGGCGTCGCGCCGCGCGTCTTCCTGGTCGCGCCACTGGTCGGCGCGTTCTTCATCGACTTCCCCAACGCCCTGATCATCACGGGCTTCATCAATTTCCTCGGCTGACGCCGGTTTCGCAACGGGTTAACCCGCGGCGCGGATAGTCGACCCCTCCAGCAGCGGAAGACGACCATGCCTTACGACCGCATCACCGACCTGCCCGACTCGGTCCGCGACAACGTGCCCAAGCACGCGCAGGAGATCTACAAGGAGGCGTTCAACAGCGCCTGGGACGAGTACAAGGATGCCGACGAGCGCCGCGGCGACGCCTCGCGCGAGGAGACCGCGCACAAGGTCGCCTGGGCCGCGGTCAAGCAGAAATACGAGAAGGGCGACGACGACAAGTGGCACGCGAAGTAAGGGCGGGCGTCGCCCGGACAGCGACACCGGGTGGTGATTCGGCCCGTGTAATATCGGCACGGCGCGGGCCGGGGAGGCCCGCGCGGCTTGACTCACTCAAGGGGAGCAACAATGGATTGGTACCTGAAGGTTCTGAAGAACTACGTCGGTTTCGACGGCCGTGCGCGTCGCAAGGAATACTGGATGTTCACGCTGTTCAACGTGATCGTCTCGATCGTGCTGGCGATCGTCGACGGCATGGGCGGTTTCATGACCGAGAGCGGCATCGGCATGCTCGGCCTGCTGTATTCGCTCGGCGTGCTGCTGCCGAGCATCGCGGTCAGCGTGCGGCGCCTGCACGACATCGACAAGAGCGGCTGGTGGCTGCTGTTGATCTTCATCCCGCTGATCGGCGCGATCGTGCTGCTGGTGTTCGCGGTGATGGATGGGACCCGCGGCGACAACCGTTTCGGGCCCGATCCGAAGTCCGATGAGGATGGCGTGCCGGCCCTGGCGTAAAGCCTCCGCGACACGCGAAAACGGCGCCCCTGGTGGGCGCCGTTTTCATTTGTGGCAAAACACGACTCCGCCGCAGCCCGGACTCAGTACTGCTTCTCGATCTGCAGCATCAGCGCCTGGTCATCGACGCCGCTGTTGCCGAGCAGGCTTCGGTATTCCAGCCGCACGCCGAGGTTGCGGACGGTGGTCCATCCCGCACCGAGCCCGAGCATGAAGCGGTCGCGATCGAAGCCGTCGATGCCGGCCCGGTAGAACGGTCCCATCGGCAGGTCGGCATAGTGCATCGTCGCCACGCTGTCGGCATCCACGTCGTGCTGGTACTCCAGCTTCAGTTGTGGTGCGAACGTGCCCCAATCGTGCTCGTACAGGTAATCCAGGCGCAGGCCGAGGCCGGTGGTGGTGGTGTCGATGTCCTGCTCGGCGAAGGCCAGCGCCAGCACCGGGTCGCCCTGCTCGGCATAGCCGTCCAATGTCGCCCGCGCCGTGTCCACCCGCGCGTAGGGCGCGAAACCCCATTGCCCGCGCTGCCATTGGTAGCCCGCGGCCAGCGACGCAAACCATTGCTGGCCGTCGCGCTCGCCACGCACCTGGCCGCCATTGGCGGTGACATGCCGGCGCAGCTGAAACGACAACCACTGGTGGCCGAGCAGGCCGTCAAGGTAGAAGTGCTCGCCCGGGTGGTAGCTGGCATACAGCGCGGCGCTCCAGGCATCGGCTTCGCTGCGGCTGGTGTGTTCGCCGATGTCGCTGACATCGCGACCGTAGCCGAGGCCGGCACCCAGCGCGAAATCGGAGCCGAGGCGGTAATCGGCGCCGAGGCTGATGCCGCTGGTCTCGAACTCGAAGCCACTGGCGCCGCGACGCGGGTCGTAGTCGCCGAATCGCATCGCGCCGCTGCTCCAGATCGCGAACAGCGGTACCGACGCACTGGCGTTGGCAACGGGCGCGACCGGGCTTTGCACCGGGGCCTGCTCGTCGGCCAGCGGGCGGGGACAGTTGCTGCCGACGATCTGCCAGTCGCGCTCGGCGCACGCTCGCTCGATCGCCACCGACAGGCCGTTGTCGAAACCGGCGTTGCCGTCGCGGGCGCGGTGCAGGCTTTCCAGGCGTTGCTGGAAGTTGTCGACCTGGCCGCGCATGAAGCGGCGCGTCGCCGCGGTCTGCGCACGCAGCAGGCCGGTAACCTCCGGATCGAGAGTCGGGTCCGGCCGCGGCGCGACCTCGATCGTCACCGTTGCCGGCGCCGAAGTCGCGTACGCGTTGCTGAGGGTGTAGCGCACGGTCGCGGTGCCGGCAAAGTCGACGGCGGCCTCGAACGTGAGCCGGTAGCCAGCGTCATCGCCCTCGCCCTCGCGCGCGACGCTGGCGGTGCCGGCCGCGGCCGGAGCGACCGTCAACACCTCGGCGGCGGTGAAGGGACCGCCGGACGCGCCCTCGGTCAACGCCACCCCGACCGAGCTGCCGGCCAGCACGGTCGCCCGGTGCGCAGCCGCGATCGGCAGCGGGTCTACGGTGATCGTGCTCGTCACTGGCGCCGAGGCACCATAGGCGTTCGCGAGGGTGTAGGTGATCGCGACATCGCCTTGCGCCGCTGCCGGCGGGGTGTAGCTGATGCGGGTGCCGTCGATCACCACCTCGCCGTCGGCGGGCGGCGCGGTCACGGTGACGCCGGTGAACGGCCCGCCACTGGCGCCGGCGGCCGCATCGAAGCTCAGCGTCTGTCCGGCGAGTACGCCCAGGGTTTGTGGCTGACCGACCGGCACCGGCAACGCGGCAACCTCGACCGTCACCGTCGCCGCGGCCGAGCTGCCGCCCGGGCCGTTGGCGGTGTAGGTGAAGCTGTCGCTGCCGGAGAAGCCGGCAGTCGGTGTGTAGACCGCATCGACGCCGGTGACCGCCACGCTGCCGTGATGCGGGGCGGTGACGATCGCGATCGCATCGATCACGCCGCTGTCGTTGTCGGTGACGTCGATGGTCACTACCTGCTCGGCGATCGTGTTGGCCGCATCGTCGGCCGCAACCGGGACGGCCTCGGCAATCGTGACGCTGTAGCTGACCGTGGTGTTGGCCGGCGTGCCGCCGCTGTCGGTCGCCTGCACGTCGAAGCTGAAGGTGGCGGCGGTGGTCGGGGTGCCACTCAGCACCCCACTGTTCGCATCCAGGCTCAGGCCGTCGGGTAGCGCGCCCGCCGCCACCGTGTACTGGTAGGGCGCGATGCCGCCGGACGCGCTGAAGCTCTGGCTGTAGGCCTGACCGACGGTGCCGCCGGGCAGGCTGGCCGGACTCAGGACAATGCTGCGCGCCTGCACTAGCAGGGTATAGGCCATGGTCGTCACGCCGGCGGTGCCGGTGGTGCTGTCGGTGACCTGCAGGTCGAAGCTGTAGCTGCCGCTGGCGCTCGGCGTGCCGGCCAGGGCCGCGGTCGCGCCGCTGGTATCGAGTGCGATGCCGGGCGGCAGGGCACCGGCGGTGATCGCATAGCCGTACGGCGTATTGCCGCCGCTGACGCTGATCGCCTGGCTGTAGGCAAACCCGGCGGTCGCATCCGGCAGGCTGGCCGGGGTGACGGTCAGGGTCGGCACGGCGACGGTGAAGTTGTAGCCGCGCGCGCCGCTGGCGCCGTTACTGTCGGTGGCCTGGATGTTGAAGCTGAAACTGCCACTGGTGGTCGGCGTACCGGTGATGCGGCCGTTGCTGGCCAGGCTCAGGCCCGGCGGCAGGCTGGTGCCGATGTTCATCGAATAGGTGTAGGGCGCAACGCCGCCGGTGGTGCTGAGTTGCTGGTCGTAGGCAGTGCCGGCGACGGCATCAAGCAACGGCGACGGGTCGAGATCGCTGGACACCTGGAGCCAGTAGCGGTAGGCGATCCCGTACGGGGCAGTGGGGCCGGTCGAGCTGTCGGTGGCTCTGATCTCGAGGGGATGGAAGAGGCCTGTCTGGGTCGGTGTCCCCGACAGGGTGCCGGTGCTGGCATCGAAGCTCAGCCCGGTCGGCAGGGTGCCGTTCAACGTATAGGTGTAGGGCGCGGTGCCGCCGCTGGCAGTGAAGGTCTGGCTGTAGCTCTGGCCATAAGGCGCTTGGAGGTCCGGGGCCGGGCCCGGCGCCATGGTCAGGGTGGGCGTATTGACCTGCAGACTGAAATCCTGGGCCGTGGTGTACGGGCCGTTGCCGGTGGAGGCGTCGATGGCCGAGGCATTGACGGTGAAGTTGCCGGCCTGGGTCGGCGTGCCGGACACGGTCACGCTGTCGGTGGTGCTGGCGGTCACCGCCAGTCCCGCCGGCAGCCCGGTGGCCGCGTAGCCGCTGTACGGCGCGATGCCGCCGGACCAGGTGAAGGTCTGGCTGTAGGCCACGCCGACCTGTGCGGTCAGCGGCGCGGACGCGGTCACGGTGATGACCGGGTCGGATACGGTGATGCTGACCGTCGCCGGCGCGGAGGTGCCGTCGGCATTGCTGGCGGTGTAGGTGAAGCTGTCGGGGCCGGCATAGCCGGCAGCAGGCTGGTAGCTGATCGAGATGCCGCTGACGCTGGCGGTGCCGTGCGCGGGCGGCGTTACCACGGCCACCGAGGTCGGCGCGCCGCCGCTGATGTTGAGCGTGATTGGACTGGCGCCGCTGCCGTAGGCGACGGTCGCGCTGACGGGGTTGGCCACCGGCACGCTACTGGCGATGACGACGGTGTAGCTGCCGACATCGGTGTACGGGCCGCTGCCGCCGGTCGAATCGGTGGCGGTGATATCGAAACTGAAGCTGGCCGCCGCGCTCGGCGTGCCGCTGATCTGGCCGCTGCCGGCATCCAGGCTCAGGCCGGTCGGCAGGCTGCCGGCGCTTACCGCAAAGGCATACGGCGCGACCCCGCCGGTGGCGATAAGCGTCTGGCTGTAGGCGGTGCCGTTGGTGCCGCCTGGCAGGCTGGCCGGGCCGAGCACGATGGTCGGCGCGGCGACGGTCAGCGCATAGGCCTGCTGATCGCTGTATGGCCCGTCGCCGGTGCTGCTGTCGGTGGCGCGCACGCTGAAGTTGAAGCTGCCGGTAGCGGTCGCGGTGCCGCTGAGGCTGCCGTTGGCAGCCAGGCTCAGGCCCGCCGGCAACGCACCGGTGACCAGCGCATAGCTGTATGGCGCGATGCCGCCGCTGGCGGTGATGATCTGTGGACCGTAGCTCTGGCCGGCGCTGGCATCGGGCAGCGTGGCCGGGGCGATGACGATGTCCGGCGCGGCGAAGTTCGGGGCGTAGGCCCGCTGGCCGCTGAAACCGTTGGCGCCGGTGGCCATGATGGTAAACGCGCTGGCGCCGCCTTCGCTTGGGGTGCCGCTGATCGCGCCGGTGGCCGCGTTCAAGCTCAGCCCGACCGGCAGGCTGCCGGCACTCACTGCGAATGTGTACGGCGCAGTGCCGCCAGAGCCGCTGACGGTCTGGCTGTAGGCCGCGCCGACGGTGCCGTCGGCCAAGGTGGCCGGTGTCACCGTGATGGTCGGCTGCGGATTGACGGTCAGGCTGAGGGTGTGCCGGGTGAAGTGGGTGCCGAAGCCGCCGCTGGAATCCTGGACGTCCACCTGGAACGTGTAGCTGCCCAGCGCGGTCGGGGTGCCGGACAGGGTATGGCCGTTGCTGCCGCCCAGCGACAACCCGGGCGGCAGCGGGTCGACCGCCACCACCGTGCGCGGCGCGACGCCGCCGCCGCTGCTGAAGGTCACCGAGTACGGGTGGTTGAGGAAGCCATCCGGCGGCGGATTCGGCGACAGCGCCAGGGTGTCGCCTTCCACGTCCTCCGAATAGGTGATCTCGCCGGTCAGGCCGGTCGAATCGGTCGCCTCGATGGTGAAGGTGACATCGAAGCGGCTGGTGGTGGTGCCGGAGATCAATCCGTCCGCGCCGAGGCCGATGCCGACCGGCAGGCTGCCGCTCTTGAGGCTGAAGGTGATGTCGCCCGCGCCGCCGCTGGCGGTCAGTTGCTGGCTGTAGGGCACGCCGGCGTAGATCGTCGGCAAGTCACTGGGGTCTATATCCAGCGGCAACGGGCCGGTGGCGTCCTCGATGGTGAGGTTGACGAGGACTTCGTCTCCCGCACCGTCGTCGTAGACGAAGCTGTCGGTGGTCGCCGGATCGGTGCCATCGTGGTCGTAGCGGATGATGGGTATTTGGCCGCCCCCACCCGCCTCGACGATGACGGCGGTACCGTGCGTCGCCTGGTGAAAGAGATTGAAGCCGATACCGAAGCCGGTGTCGCACGCATCGTCAATCTGTACGGAACCACCGCGCGTCACGGTGAGGTTCATCGTAGGGCAGACCGTCGAAGGGGTTCCGTGACTGGCCTGCGCTGCTTGCGGCCAGCCCAGCGCCATCGCGACCACGCTCATGATGGCCAGCGCAAACCCGTACGAACGCGCTGCCGGCTTCGAATGCATCATTCTGATTTTCCCCCTGACGCCGCGTCCCTCGCGTACGTCGTTGTCGCCGTCTGCGTCCGCTGCGACCCAATCCGGCAGTCCATTGCACGGCGGCTTTGCACCGCCACGCCCCACAGATCCTGTCTGTCTATTGCACCACAAACGCAAGACGCGGGCGAAACCGGTCGTCGGAGGGGGGGACTTGTCACGCCGGGAGCCATGCGCGAAAGTGAACAGGCCGCAACGGCGGTCGCACTCCAGGGAGGGATACCGATGTCGGATGTATTTCTGGGCCAGATCCTGCCGCTTGCATTCAATTTCGCCCCGCGCGGGTTTGCGAGTTGCGCCGGCAACATCATGTCGATCGCGCAGAACACCGCGCTGTTCTCGCTGCTGGGCACCCAGTACGGCGGCAATGGCACCACGACGTTCGCCCTGCCCGACCTGCGCGGCCGCGTCCCGCTCGGCCAGGCATCTTCGCCGATCGGCCAGGCCGCCGGCGCCGAGGCGGTCACCCTCACCGACGCGCAAATGCCGCAGCACATGCATGGCGCCGTCGGCACCAGCGTCGCCGGGAGCCTGCGCAACCCCAGCGGCGGCCTGTACGGCACGGCGACCGAAAACCTCTACACCCGCGCCGGCGCTTCGGTGCCGCTGAGTCCGGACACAGTCTTGCCGGCCGGTGGCAACCAACCGCACACGAACCTGCAGCCCTACCTGGCGCTCAACTTCTGCATCGCGCTGCAAGGCATCTTTCCGTCGCGTCAGTGACGCCGCCGTGCATCGATCACGGCGCATGGCGTCATCACTTCGACCTCATCGCCTCGACAGGAGCACAGACTGATGGCGGTTCCGTTTCTCGGTGAAATCCGGATGTTCGGCTTCTCACGCACGCCGTCGGGCTGGCAGGCCTGCGACGGCACGTTGCTGGCGATCTCCCAGAACGATGCCTTGTTCGCCCTGCTGGGCACCACCTATGGCGGCGACGGGCAGACCACGTTCGCGGTGCCCGACCTGCGTGGGCGGGCGCCACTGAACGCCGGCTCCGGCCCCGGCCTCTCGCCCTACGTCCAGGGCCAGAGCGGCGGCGCCGAGAGCGTCGCCTTGACCGTCGCGCAGCTGCCGTCGCACACCCATGCCTATCGGGCCGGCACCGCCACCGCCACGGCCGCCACGCCCGGCGCCTCGCTGCAATTGGGGACCTTGCGCGACGACAGCATGTACAGCACTGCCGCCGGCGCGCCGGTCATGCTGTCGCCCAGCTCCACCACCGTCAGCGGCGGCAGCCAGCCGCACGACAACACCATGCCGACCCTGACGGTGCAGTTCTGCATCGCGATGCAGGGCATCTTCCCCTCGCAAGGCTGACCATCGTACGTTGCTGCGCGCCGACCGGCGTGCCACGGCCTGCGGGTCGTGCTGGCCCAGGAGACCGTCATGTCCGAACCTTTCATCGGTGAAATCCAGATCTTCGGCTTCAACTTCGCCCCGCGCGGCTGGTCGTTCTGCGCGGGCAACATCTTGCCGATCTCGCAGAACACCGCGTTGTTTTCGCTACTGGGCACCACCTACGGCGGCAATGGCACGACCACCTTCCAGCTGCCCAACCTGGATGACCGTACCGTCTGCCACCGTGGCCAAGGGCCCGGGATGGCGCCACGGCAGATGGGCGAGCCGTTCGGCAGCGACGCGGTGACCCTGACCGTCGAGCAGATGCCGGCCCATGCCCATGCCATGAGACTGGTCATGCAGGACGATGCCAGCAAGCGGACCGGCACGCCGGCGGCGGGCAACTGGCTGACCACCCCGGGCGAGACCACGCCGTTCGCACCCGACACCCAGCCGGACAAACCGTTCGCGCCGGACGTCATCGGCGTCGCCGGCGGCAGCCAGCCGCACGAAAACCGCCAGCCCTATCTGGCGGTCAACTTCTGCATCGCGCTGCAAGGGATCTTCCCCTCGTTCGACTGAGCCTGCGATGCACGGGCCGCTCGCCACATTCCCGCCCGAGGCCGGCGACACCGCCACGCTCGTACCGGCGGCACTGCGCGATCGTGGGCTGAACCTGCGCACCGTTGTCGACGCCGATCTGCCATGGCTGCGGCAGCTGTACCGGGACCTGCGGGCCGAAGAACTGGCGCCGCTGCAATGGCCGACGGCGGCGCAGTCGGCGTTCGCCGACAACCAGTTCGCGCTGCAGCACGCGCATTATCTCGCCCACTACCGCGCCGCCGATTTCCTGCTGATCGAGCAACGCGGCGAGCCGGTCGGACGCTACTACCTGCTGCGCCAGACGGCCGACTGTCCGGACGACTACCTGATCGTCGACATCAGCCTGTGCACCAAGCGGCGCGGGCAAGGCATCGGTCGCGCGCTGATCGCGCAGACCCAACAGCAGGCGGCCGGGCGCGGCGCTGGCGTGCGCCTGCACGTGCGCCACGACAACACGCGTGCGCAGCAGTTGTATGCGCGTCTGGGATTTGCCGCGACCGGCGACCGCGGTGTCGACCTGGCAATGCGCTGGTGTGCGACGCGCTAGTTGAACACCGCCTGGTACAGAAACCCCTCGCGCTCACGCGCGACCGGCACCAGGAAGATGCCGACCTCGCCGAGCCTGGCGTGACGCATGCGATAGATCTGTTGCGGGAACAGGAACGCCGACGCGTTGCGGAACAGCAGCGAGAACGGCGCCCGCTGTGCGCCGTCCGGGCGCAAAGGCAGCGCGCGCGCCTCGACCAGTTCGAACGGCACCTCGCCGTCGTTGAGCGACGCGGCAAACGTCTCGTTCACGTGCGGGCTGAAATGTTGCAGCGTCAAAAGCTCCATGCGTCTCCCCTGTCGACACAAGCGCGACCGTGACGATGATACGCAACGGCATGCCGAGGGTTCGACTCAGGCCGGCTGCAGGTTGGCGTAGGACAGCACCAGCCATTTGCTACCGGCCTCGTCGAAGTTGACCTGCACCCGCGCATGCGCGCCGCTGCCCTCGAAGTCGGTGACCACGCCGGTGCCGAACTTGGTGTGGCGAACATTGGCGCCGAGCGGCAACGGCGGCGCCTCGACCGCGGCGTGGCCGTAGTTTCGTTTTGGTGCGGCGCCCGACATCGGCCGCGACACCTGCAACTTCGGACGAACCTCGTGCAGCAATGCCGGCGGGATCTCGCGCAGGAATCGCGACGGGATGCCGTACATCTCCTGGCCGTGGATGCGGCGCGCCTCGGCGTAACTCAGCACCAGCTTCTCGCGTGCGCGGGTGATGCCGACATAGGCGAGGCGGCGCTCCTCTTCCAGGCGGCCGGACTCCTCGATCGAGCGGTTGTTGGGGAACAGCCCCTCCTCCAGCCCGGCCAGGAACACCAGCGGGAACTCCAGGCCCTTGGCACTGTGCAGGGTCATCAGTTGCACCCCGTCCTCGCCGGCCTGGGTCTGGCCCTCGCCGGCCTCCAGCGAGGCGTAGCTGAGGAACGCGACCAGCTCCGGCATCGCCGCGGCATCCTCCTCGTCGCTGCGGATGAAACGCGAGGCGACCGAGACCAGTTCGTCGAGGTTGTCGGTGCGCGAGTCGAGCTGGCCTTTTGATTCGCGTGCGTAGTGCTCGCGCAGACCGGAACGCGCGAGCACGTGGTCGATCTTTTCCGGCAGCGGCATCTCGGCAACGTCGGCGTCGAGGCCTTCGATCAGCTCGATGAAGCCGGCCAGCGCGTTGCGCGCGCGCGCGGCCAGCACCGGTTCGGTGGTCAGCCAGCGCGCAGCGACCAGCAACGGCGCGCCATCGGCCCGCGCGCGTCGGCGCACTTCGTCCAATGTGCGCTCGCCGATGCCGCGTGTCGGGGTGTTGACCGCGCGTTCGAACGCGGCGTCGTCGGCGCGGTTGGCGACCAGCCGCAGGTAGGCCAGGGTGTCCTTGATCTCGGCGCGCTCGAAGAAGCGCTGGCCGCCGTACACGCGGTAGGGCACCTGCTCCGACAACAGTGCCTCCTCGAACGCACGCGACTGCGCGTTGCTGCGATACAGGATCGCGACCTCGCCATGGCTGCCGCCGTCGCGCACCCACTGGCGCAGGCGCTCGACCACGAAGCGGGCTTCGTCGATCTCGTTGTAGGCCGCGTACAGGTCGACCGGTTCGCCGCTGCCGCTGTCGGTCCACAGCTTCTTGCCGAGACGGTCGGGGTTGTGCGCGATCACCGCGTTGGCGGCGTCGAGGATGGTCGCGCTGGAGCGGTAGTTCTGCTCCAACCGGATGGTCTGCGCGCCGGCAAAATCCTTGAGGAAGCGCTGCACGTTCTCGACCTTGGCGCCGCGCCAGCCGTAGATCGACTGGTCATCGTCGCCGACCACGAACACCTTGCCGCTGTCACCAGCGAGCAGGCGCACGAAGCCGTACTGGATCGCGTTGGTGTCCTGGAACTCGTCGACCAGGATCTCGCCGAAGCGGTGGCGGTAATGCGCCAGCAGCGCCGGGTTGTCGCGCAGCAGTTCGTGCGCGCGCAGCAGCAGTTCGGCGAAGTCGACCAGCCCGGCGCGATCGCAACGTTCCTGGTAGGCGGCGTAGCAGCGGCGCATGACATCGGCCCACTGGTCGCCCGGGTCGGGCTGCAGGTGTTCGGGGCGTCGCCCCTCGTCTTTCTGCGCGTTGATCCACCACGCGATCTGGCGCGGCGGGAAGCGGCTGTCGTCGAGTTCAAGCCCCTGCACCACGCGCTTGACCAGCCGCAACTGGTCGTCGGAATCGAGTACCTGGAACCCTTCCGGCAGCTTCGCCTCCTGCCAGTGCAGTCGCAGCAGCCGGTGGGCGAGGCCGTGGAAGGTGCCGATCCACATGCCGCGGGTGCCGCCGCCAAGCTGGGCGTCGACGCGCTGGCGCATCTCGGCCGCGGCCTTGTTGGTGAAGGTGACCGCGAGGATGCCGTGGGTCGGCACCCCGAACACCTCATGCAGCCAGGCGATGCGGTGGGTCAGCACGCGGGTCTTGCCGGAGCCGGCACCGGCGAGGACCAGGTAGTGGCCGGGAGGCGCGGAAACGGCCTCGCGCTGCGCCGGGTTGAGCGCGTCGAGCAGGTGGGAAACATCCATCCGGGCATTCTACCGGGGCGGGTCGCGGAACCCGCGACACGAAGTTAATGCAGTGCGCTTCCGACCGCTGCCATGAGTTCTTGTCCGACTGGACTTCCTTCGGTCGTAGGAGCGGCTTCAGCCGCGATCGTGGAATCGGTCGCCTGCGCCGGCTTCAGATCGCGGCTGAAGCCGCTCCTACAAAGAGCAAAAGCGTCGCCGTCGCGCGGGCGATGGCGACGCCCGGTTCTCAATCCTTGCCGGCCTTCATCTCGTACTGCGCCGGCGGGGTCGAGCCCATCAGATGTTCGACGAAGTAGTCCCAACGACGCCGGGCCATGTAGTCGCTGTCCGCGCCGAAACCGTGGCGCGCATTCGGGAACAGCAGCAAGTCGAAGTCCTTGTTGGCCTTGATCAGCGCGTCGACCACCAGCAGCGTGTTCTGCGGCGGCACGTTGTCGTCCATCATGCCGTGCGCGAGCAGCAGCTTGCCCTTGAGGTTCTCCGCGCGGGCCTGGTTGGCCTGGGTGTCGTAGTTGCTGTCGCCGTTCCCGTCGACGACCTCCAGCCCCTGCCATTTCTCGGCCCAGTCGTCCTCGTAGCTGCGGTTGTCGTGGTTGCCGCTCTCGGAGATGCCGACCTTGTAGAAATCGGGGTAGGTGAACATCGCATCGACGGTCGCGTAGCCGCCGCCGGAGTGGCCCCAGACGCCGACGCGGTCGAGGTCGATCCAGTCGAAGCGTTCGCCCAACTGCTTCAGTCCGGCGACCTGGTCGGGCAGCGTGTTGTCGCCGATGTCGCCGTCGAAGGCGTCGTGGAAGCTCTTGGAGCGCCACGGCGTGCCCATGCCGTCGATCGCTATCACTACAAAGCCGAGCTCGGCCAGCGCCTGGTGGTCGCTGCGCGCGGGCGAGAAACTGCGGCCGCGCACCGAGCCTGTCTGTGGGCCGGGATAGATGTAGTTGACCACCGGGTACTTCTTCGATGGGTCGAAGTCGGTCGGCTTGAACAGCATCCCGTACAGCGTGGTCTTGCGATCGCGTGCGGCCACCGTGAACGGGGTCGGCGGCACCCAGCCGATGGCGCGCAGACGGCTGTCGTCCGCACGCGCGACCTCGGCGACGATGCGGCCGTCGGCGCTGTGCAGCACGGTCACCGGCGCCACGGTCGGGGTCGAGTACGCATCGACGAAATGCTCGCCATCGGGCGACATCGTGACCGTGTGGTTGGCGTCCTCCGGGGTCAGCAGCTGCGCGCCGCCGCCATCGAAGCCGACCTTGTAGAAGTGCTGGTAATACGGATTGCGACCGTCTTCCATGCCAACGCCGCGGAACCACAGTGTGCGGCTGTCGGGATCGACATGCAGGACTTCGGTGACGTTGCCGACACCTTCGGTGATCGCGTGCTTGAGCGTGCCGGTCGCCAGGTCGTAGAGGTACAGGTGGCCCCAGTCGCTGCGCTCGGAGAACCAGATGAATTCGTTGCTTTCGGGCAGGTACTTCCAGTTGACCCGGCCATTGCCGCTCTCGAAATAGGTCGGCACGCGCTCGTGGTAGACCGTGCGGACCTCGCCGGTGGCGGCGTCGGCGACGCGCAGCCAGGTGTCCTTGTGGTCGCGCGAGGTCGAGGCGAACGCCAAGGTCTCGCCGTCCGGCGCCCACTGCACGTCCTCCCAGCCGCCGTAGCAACTGACGTCGTCGCACAGGGTCGAGCGGTGCTGGTCGGGCGGCATCTGCAGGCGCACGACCTTGCCTGCCGGCACGTCGATGATCACCCGCTCGATCATGGTGACGTTGTCGTCGCCGACGAACGGGTACTTCCAGCGCTCGACCTTCGGCGCGCCGACGTTGGTGCCGACCAGCACCATCTCGCTGGTCTTGCGCTGGTCCTGCTGGAAGGTCGCGATCTTGCTGGAGTCCGGCGACCACAGCAGGATCGCGCGGTCGCTGTGGGTCCAGCCGGCGTTGTCGGTGGCGTAGCCGTAGTCCTCGACGCCGTCGGCGGTCAGTTGGGTCTCGACGCCGATAGCGGTGTCGCGAACCCACAGGTTCCAGTCGCGGATGAACGCCGCGCGCTTGCCGTCGGGCGACTCGACCGCCGGCTCATCGCCCGGCGTACCGGCCTCCTCGGCGCTGGGCTTGTGGGTGTCGACCCCGCGCGCGGCGACGCAGGCGGCCTTGTCCTGCAGGTCGCACAGGTAGTGTTGCTTGCCCAGGGCGATGTCGAGACGGCCGTCGTCGGCGATCTCGATGCCGGTGACCGGCAGCTTGGCGGCGTCGAGCGGCTTGCCGGTGACCTCGGCCAGAGCGGCGGCGAGCTTGTCGTGGTCGAACGCCGGGGTCGCGGTGCCGTTGGCGACGTCCATGCGCATGAAGTGGTCGCCGCCAGCGTCGTGGTCGCGGTACCAGAAGTGGCCGTCGTCCTGCCAGATCACGGTGTTGACCGCGTGGTCGAGCAGCGGTGCGGTGTTGTAGCGCATGAACGCTTCGGCGCGGGCGTAATCGGCGTCGGTGAGGACCTGACCGGCCTCCTGCGCCGCCGCCGGCACTGCCGCCGTCGCCAGCAGTGCGCCGATCAAAACGCCGTGCAGGCGTGACTTGCCATTCATGACACCCATGGGTTCCCCCGATCTATGGAAGTGATGCGCGGCCGTTGGATCCGGGCGGCGCCGACGGGACCAACCTTAAACGGAACCGGGGCGGGATGCTTGGGGCCGAAGGCCGCGACACGAGAATGTCGCGGCCTCGTCTCGACCTCGCCCGCTCAGAGTGCAGCCGACACCTGCAGGTTGGTCGCCAGGTCATCGACCAGATAGTTGATCCAGCCCAGGTAGTTCGAATGGATCTGCCGCTCGCCGCCCTTGACCCGGTAGTCGAGGTTGCTGCTGTCGACGTACGCGAAGCGGACCTGCTGGTCGTCGTAACTCACGGAAATCGTGGCGACGTGCTCGCGCAGGTGCAGGGTCGAGTCGATCTGCCCCGGCTGCTCGCCGGTGACCTCCCAGCCGCGCCCGACCAGCGCGCGCTTGATGTCGGCGGCGACCTGCTCGGCGCTCAGGCCGGCCGGGATCGCAACCGGCTCGGGATCGACCAGTGGCGCGCGGCGCGCCTCGGCATCACCGGAAAACGCGAGCAGCGCCAGCAACGCGAACATCCCCTGCAGCAACATCCCCTGTGAAAAACGCATCTTGAACTCCCCTGTCATTGGATTGGCGACGGCCCGTGCCGGTGTGATCGCGGTCACGTGACCCGCGCCAGCATACGGCGGTGACCGATCAAGCGCGCCCAGCGGGTGCCGAGGTCGCTCCAGCACACGTAGGCCGCCTCGCCGGCGAGCCGCAACAGGGTCCGCGGGCCGAGTTGCAGGCGGGCCTCGGCCGCGCACAGCTCGGCATCGAACCCGAGCTGGCGCGCGAACAGCGCGCAGCGGGCGAGGTGGTAGCGACTGCTCAACAGGGTGACCCGCAGTTGCATGGAGGTGATCTGCGGATCCTGCGCGTGCATCGCCGGCGCCAGCATCGTCCGCGCGTTGCGCAGGTTCTGCAGGGTGTCGCGCGATTGCGCCTCCAGCCGCAGTGGCGCGTCGATGGCCACGCCGCGCGCGAACAGGCCCTGGCGCGCCAGTTCGGCCTCGCTCGGTTCGCCGTGGGCGCCGCCACCGAGCAGCACCACGTGGGCCGGCGGCCGCACGCGCCACAGCGAGACGGCGCGGTCGAGTCGGGCTTCGAAATCGTGGTCGAGCCGTCCGGCCGGCGAATGCTTGCCAAACAGCAATACGCACTCGCCGCGCGTCGGCGTGCACGACGCATTGCGGGCAACCCGCAGCACATGAACGAAATAACCGACATAGACCAGCCCGGCGCTGAGCACGCAGGCCGCGGCGGCGACCGCCGCGGCCTGCCACACGTCGCGGTCGACGATCAGGGCGGCACAGTGGGCGGCGCGGGAGATCGGGCGGGTAGACACGGTGGACGGGCCGAACAATGAATGGGCCAGCTTAACCCGACACTGCCCCGGGCCCGGCCATATAGGGTGCTCAGATGGGACAATCGGGCGCCGCGGGCGGGCCGCTCGCTATACTTCAAGCGCGGCGGCTTCCGCACGCGATCCAACCGTTGCACAGGAACCCTGCGTGTCGTCAGTCCCCTTGTCGCCTGCCCGCCGCTTGCCGCCCCCGATGACGCCGCTCGCGATCCGTGCGTTCAGCGCCACCACCGCGCTCGGCCGCGGCATCGAGGCGCAACGGGACGCGCTGCTGGCGCGCCGCAGCGGGCTGCGTCGCAATGATTTTGGTCCGGTCGGCGAGGGCGACGTGCCGCTGGCGTGCTGGATCGGTCGGGTCGAGGGCCTGGAGGACGCGCCGCTGCCGCCACAGTTCGCGCGCTGGGAATGCCGCAACAACCGGCTGGCCTGGCTGGCGTTGCAGCAGGATGGCCTGCTGGCGACCCTGGCGACGCTGGTCGAGCGCCATGGCGTCGAGCGCGTCGCGGTCGTGATCGGCACCTCGACCTCTTCGATCGGCGAGACCGAGGAGGCCTACACCCGCCTCACCACCGGGGTGGATGGCACCACCGCATTCGCCGCCGACATCGCCCGCCCGATCGTCCATACCGTGCATGCCACCGGCGACTTCATCCAGCACGCCACCGGCCTGCGCGGGCCGTTCATCACCGTCGCCACCGCATGTTCGTCGAGCGCCAAGGTGTTCGCCCAGGCCGCGCGACTGATCGATGCCGGGGTGGCCGATGCGGCGCTGGTCGGCGGGGTCGACACCCTGTGCGGCAGCGTGCTGTACGGCTTCAATTCGCTGCAACTGGTTTCCGCGCAGCCGTGCAAGCCGTTCGCCGCCGACCGCGATGGCCTGTCGCTGGGCGAGGCCGGCGGCTTCGCGTTGGTCGAGCGCGCCGGCGATGGCGACACCGGCCTGCAGCTGCGCGGCTACGGCGAGTCCAGCGACGCCCACCACATGTCGAGCCCGCATCCGCAGGGCCTGGGCGCGCAGTACGCGATGGCCGATGCGCTGGCGCGCGCCGGCATCGAGGCGGCGCAGGTCGGCTACCTCAACCTGCACGGCACCGCGACGCCGGCCAACGACAGCATCGAGGCGGGGGCGGTCGATGCGTTGTTCCCGGCCACGCTGCACGCCAGCTCGACCAAGGGCTGGACCGGCCACACCCTCGGTGCGGCCGGCATCGTCGAGTCGGTGTTCGCGCTGCTGGCGCTGCGGCATGGCGAGCTGCCGGGGATTCTCAACAGCGAGGTGCCGGACCCGGCCTGCGGCGCGCAGATTCGCTTCGGCAGCGTTCGGGCCGAGATCGGGTATGCGATGAACAATTCGTTCGGCTTTGGCGGGAACAATTGCTCGCTGGTATTTGGCCGCCCATGAAAGCCATGGCTTTATGTAGGAGCGGCTTTAGCCGTAATCTGGAAACGGCACGGGCGAACGACTATCCAATCGCGGCTAAAGCCGCTCCTACAAGGGCGGCTAGCTATCGTTCCCGTCTGGAAATTTCTGCATGACCCAGCTCGCCGCCACCATCGAGGGCATCGGTTTCTGGAGCCGCGGCCTGCCGTCGTGGAACGCCGCGCGTGCGTTCGTCGCCGATGGCGCCCTCGCCGAAGTCGCGCCGGCCCGGCCGTCGCCGCAACTGCTGGCGCCGAATGAGCGCCGGCGCGCGCCGGACACGGTCGCGGTCGCGCTCGAGGTCGCGCTGGCCGCGTGCCAGGCTGCCGGTCGCGATCCGGCGACGCTGCCGTCGGTGTTCGCCTCAATGCACGGCGAGTTGCCGATCACCGATTACATGTGTACGACCCTGGCCGCGCAACCGCAGGCGATCTCGCCGACCCGCTTCCACAATTCGGTGCACAACGCCGCGGCCGGCTACTGGACCATCGGCACCGGCGCGATGCAGCCGGCGACCGCGATCAGCGCGTTCGATGCAACCTTCGCCCAAGGCCTGGTCGAGGCGCTGGTGCAGCTGGCCGCCGGCAGCGAGGCGGTGCTGCTGGTCGGTTACGACGGCGCCTCGGCGGGGCCGCTGGCCGCGGTGTCGCGCAGCGAAGGGCTGCTGGGCGGCGCGCTGATGCTGTCGCAGGCCCCGCACGCGCACGGCCCCCGGTTGCGGGTCGAGTTCGACGACGGCGAAGTCGAGCCCGCCACCGGTGCGCTGGCGCAACGGGCCGCCGCCAACGCGATGGCGCCGATGCTGCCGTTGTTCGACGCGCTCGCCGCCGGCCACTCGCAAGTCGGGCTCAAGTCCGGACCGGGACGGCGGCTGCGGATAACGATCGATTCAGCGGAGCGGGCGCATGGCTGAACGCATGGACCGCAACACCATCGCGGTGGTGATCCCCGCGCTCAACGAGGCGTTGCGCATCCGCGGCGTGGTCGAGGACGCGCTGGCCGAATGCGCCAACGTGATCGTGATCGACGACGGCTCCGACGACGACACCGTGGCGCAGATCGCCGACCTGCCGATCGTGCTGCTGCACCACCCGCAGCGCCACGGCAAGGGCGCGAGCCTGCGCGACGGCTTCGCCGAGGCACTGCGTCGCGGCTTCAAGGGCGTGCTGACGATGGACGGCGACGGCCAGCACCTGGCCAGCGACATCCCGCGGCTGCTCGACGCCGCCGGCCGCCATCCCGACCACATCGTGATCGGCGCGCGCCTGCGCAAGCGCGCGCAACAGCCGCGCTACCGGCGGCTGGCCAATGCGTTCGGCGACTGGGGCATCGCCTGGGGCACCGGTTACCGGATCGCCGACACCCAGAGCGGCCAGCGCCTGTACCCGGCCGCGGTCGCCGCGCTGACCGACGTGCCCGGCGAGGACTTCGTGTTCGAGGCGCAGATCCTGATCTCCGCCGCACAGCAGCTCGGCACCCGCTGCGTGTCGGTGCCGATCGAGTCGCGCTATGCCTGCGTGCACACCAACGAGGAGTTCCGCGCCAGCCACTTCAAGCCGTGGCGCGATTTCCGCCGGATCACCGGCCACGTCGTGCGCGGGGTGTTCCGCCGCGGCGACATCCCGGCGCAGTACCGCCGCATCCGCGCCAACCCGGCGCTGATCGACGACCCGAGCGGCGAGTTCGCCAGCGCAACCCCCGCGCCGCAACCGGCGAGCCCGCGATGAGCGGTTCGCATCCAGCCACCGCCCCGGCCGCCGGCACCGACCTCGCCATCCTCGGCGGTGGCCTGGCCGGCTTGAGTCTGGCGATCCAACTGCGCCGACGCGACCCCACGCTGCGCGTGACGGTACTGGAGCGCAATCTCCATCCGGTGCCCGAGGCGGCGTTCAAGGTCGGTGAATCGACGGTCGAGATCGGAGGTCATTATTTCGCCCACGTGCTCGGATTGCGCGAGCACCTGGAGGCCGAACAGGTGCGCAAGTTCGGCTTTCGTTTCTTCTTCAGCGAAGGCCGCCGCGAGGTCGACCGCTGCACCGAGATCGGCGTCAGCGCACTGCTGCCGACGCCGTCGTGGCAGCTCGACCGCGGTCGCTTCGAGAACTTCCTCGGCCGGCATGCGCGCACGCTCGGCGTCGACTTCCGCGACGGCGCGACGGTGCGCGGGGTCGATATCGGCGACGGCGAGGCCGCGCACACGCTGCGTTTCGAACACGAAGGGGAACCCCACGCGTTGAGCGCGCGCTGGTTGGTCGACGCCAGCGGTCGCGCCGGCCTGCTCAAGCGCAAGCTCGAACTCGCCGAAGCCAACGACCACGACGTCAACGCGGTGTGGTGGCGGGTCGACGGCCACCTCGATCCCAACGACTGGTCCGACGATGGCGACTGGCGGCAGCGCTGCAACCCGCCCGACCGTTGGCGCTCGACCAACCACATGTGCGGCCCGGGCTACTGGGTGTGGCTGATCCCGCTGGCCTCCGGCGCGCATTCGCTGGGCATCGTCTGCGACCCGGCGGTGCACCCGCTGGCGACGATGAACAGCTTTGAGAAGGCGATGGCCTGGCTGCACGAACACCAGCCGCGCGTTGCCGAGGCGTTGCAGCGCGGCGGCCACGGCCTGCAGGACTTCCGCTTCCTGCGCGACTTCTCGTACGGCTGCAAACAGGTGTTCTCGGCCGACCGCTGGGCGCTGACCGGCGAGGCCGGACTGTTCCTCGACCCGTTCTACTCGCCCGGCAGCGACTTCATCGCGATCAGCAACGGCTACATCTGCGACCTGATCGGGCGCGACCGCGCCGGCCAGCCGCTAACGCCGTATGCGGCGATCTACCAGCAGCTGTATTTCTCGTTCTACACAAACACCCTGAGTCTGTTCCGCGGCCAGTACGCCCTGTTCGGCGATGCGCAGGTGATGCCGCTGAAGGTGATTTGGGACTACACCTTCTACTGGGCACTGCTGGCGCCGTTGTACTTCGGCGAGCGGCTGACCGCGCTGTCGTTGCTCGGTCGCCTGCGCCCGGCATTTGCCCGCGCCGAAGCGCTCAACCGGGCGATGCAACCGCTGCTGCGCGAATGGGGCGAGCGCAATGCGGCGCTCGACGACGACCGCGCCGGCCCGCTGGACGGGCGCAACCTCGACCAGTACCGGATCGACTGGTTCCACGAACTCAACCGCGCCCTCAGCGACCGCCTCGACGACGACGCCCTGGTCGCGCAGTTGCAGGCCAACGTCGCGCTGATGGCGCGGCTGGCGGCGCAGTTGCTGGAACAGGCGCGCGACGGGCATCCGGCGATCGCCGACCACGGACTGGACGCGCTGCTCGTTGGCGTCGACGCGGGTGAAGCCCTGCTGGAACCGCAGTGGTACGGCGCCGTCGACGCGGTCGCCTGACCGCGAATCGACCCGGCGCGACCCGCCCTCAATCCACCGGCGGCTGCGCCCCCACCGGTGGCGGATCCAGCACGTACACGGCGATCCCGCGCGCATGCTTGCGACTCGGGCTGATGCTGATCCCGACCCCGCCGCCGACGTGGCTGCTGCCGCCAAAGCGGCCCCCACCGACGCCGACGCCGACACTGCTGCCGCCATAACCCTGGACGCTATCGCGGAACAGCACGCCGTTGGCGCCAAGCTCGGCGGCGGCGACGCGCAGCTTGCCGACCACCTCGTCCATCTTGTTCTGCTCGCCGTAAGTGAAGCTGCCGCTGGAGGTCTCCAGCACCGCGATCTCCTCGTAGCGCCCCGGCGGCGGCGCGAAATACACCCGCACCTGTTCCGGCGCGATCGCCGGGCGGGCCTCGCCGATCATGTAGCGGGACGTGCTGGCGCAACCGGCGGTGGTGGCGAGGGCCAACCCCAGCATGAGCGCGGGAACAAGTCGCATGAACGGATCCTCCGTTGGGATCACCGATGGCGGCGATCAAGCCAATACAGTCATCGTCACGATTGTCGCGCCGCTGACCGCAGCGGCAGGTGAACGGCGCATTGCGGATCCACAAGGACGACGACGCCCGCAGGCGCCGTCGTCGGTCGCGATTGCGCGCTCACCCAGCCCAATCGTGGCCTCAGTCGCCCAGGGTGGCGCCATCGTCCGGCGCGGCCAGCCAGCCGGCGATGTCCTCGCCGAGCACCTCGACCGTGCGCCCCAGCACCGAACACGAGCCCTTGAAGCCGCCAAACGCGCCGCCCATCGAATTGCGCCTGGCCTTGAAGCTGGCGACTTCGGCACCGTTCTCGAACAGGGTGCCCTTGACCTTGGTGAACTTCTGGTGGCCCATCCAGGCGTTGCCCATGCTGACCGCGTCGACGATTTCCAACTGCAGCGCGCGGCCGCTGGCGGTATCGACCGGGCCGCCGACCAGTTCGACCGGCTCGCTGGAATACTGCTTGACGAAATCGGCGAGCTGCTCGTTGATCTTGCACTCGTCCTTGATCGCGTCGGAGATGTCGTTGTCGGCCGCGTAGGGCACCGGCTTCTGCAACTGCAGACCGTTGGCCGCAGCGGTACCGCTGGCGAGCACGACGATGAAGGCGGCCGTCAGGCCGATCGGATGGTGCATGTGTTGTCTCCCCCTGAAACGTTCTATCCGTAACCGGCCCGCGGCGCGGTCCGGGCCGCGACGCGGCAGTGCAACTTTAGCCGTTTGCCGCGATGGCCGGCGACTCAGCCCATACCGCCGTTGATCCCGATCACCTGGCCGTTGATGTAGCCGGCCGCGTCCGAGCACAGGAAACCGACCAGCGCGGCGACTTCTTCGGCGCGCCCGGCGCGGCCGGCCGGCACGGTCTGCTTGATGAGTTCCGGCGGGAACGCCTCGCTGGCCATGCGCCCTTCGATCACCCCCGGCGCAATCACATTGACGCTAATCCCGCGGCTGGCCATCTCGCGCGCCAGCGACTTGCTGGCGCCGTGCAGCGCCGCCTTGGCGGCGGCGTAGTTGCTCTGCCCGCGGTTGCCGAGCACCGCCGCCACCGACGACACGCTGACGATCCGCCCCCAGCGGGTGCGTGCCATCGGCAGCAACAGAGGCTGGGTGACGTGGAAGAAGCCGTGCAGCGAGACGTCGATCACCCGTTTCCACTGGCTGTCGCTCATGCCGGCCATCGGCGCGTCGTCGTGGATGCCGGCATTGTTGACCACGACCTGGACCGGACCGTCTTCCAGCAATGCCTCGATCGCCGCGCGGCTGGCGTCGGCGTCGGCGACATCGAACGCGACCGCCTGCGCGCTGCCGCCGTTATGGTGGATCGTCGCGACCACCTCGTCGGCGCGGGCGCGGTTGGCGTTGGCGTGGACGATCACGTGCAGGCCGTCGGCCGCGAGCTGCAGGCAGATCGCGCGGCCGAGGTCGCCGCTGCCGCCGGTGACGAGGGCGCGGCGCGGGGTGGCGGTGTCGGTCATGGCGATATTCCTGTGGGCGCTGGCGCCATTGTAGGAGCAACTGTCTTCTTCAAATCGGCTGCGGGACCCAAGGTGCGCCATCGCGGATCATGGCGTTCAGTCGTCCCAGGAAAGAGCGCATGCAGGCGACCAGGGCCACCTTGGCGCACTTGCCG
>JBOHYB010000033.1:0-44315 GCA_050737695.1 Lysobacter sp.
GAAATCGTTCGCCCGCGCCGATTCCAGATCGCGGCTGAAGCCGCTCCTACACACAGCGCTTCGTCGCGTTTGGTGCCCGGAGTGGGAATCGAACCCACAAGGGATTGCTCCCGACGGATTTTAAGTCCGTTGCGTCTACCAGTTCCGCCATCCGGGCTGGGCTTGCAACACGAAAGCCCGACAAAAAAAAGCCGCGCCGAAGCGCGGTTTGAAGTTGGAGGCCGAGGTCGGAATTGAACCGGCGTACGCGGATTTGCAGTCCGCTGCATAACCACTCTGCCACCCGGCCGGATGACGCGCCCCGCAAGCATACCGCCTGCGGCGCTGGTTGCACGAGACAACCCTTGAAAAAAACAAAACCCCGCGAACGGGGTTTGTTTCGAAAACCGCTCCGGCGAACCGGAGCGCGAAATCTGGAGCGGGAAACGAGACTCGAACTCGCGACCCCGACCTTGGCAAGGTCGTGCTCTACCAACTGAGCTATTCCCGCTTGGGAGCCGCCATTTTAGGCATGTGAACAAAACTGTCAACTACTCTTTTGCATCTTCCTTCAGGGTCGGCCACGCCGCCATCAGGTAAGCCAGGCCGGACCACAGTGTCAGCAATGCCGCGGCGGCCAGCAGCCACTCGCCGATGACGAAGATCGGCAGGCCGATGAACGGATCCTGGTACAGAAGACAGGTCAGCGCGACCATCTGCACGATGGTCTTGAACTTGCCGATGCTGGCAACCTTGACCTTGGCCCGCTGGCCCAACTCGGCCATCCACTCGCGCAGCGCCGATACCGCGATCTCGCGACCAATGATCACCGCCGCCCACAATGCCATCCACACGGTCGGGTGAGCCTGCACGGTCAGCATCAGCGCAATGGCCACCATGAGCTTGTCGGCGACCGGGTCGAGGAAAGCGCCGAACGCCGAATACTGGTTGTAGCGCCGGGCAATCCAGCCATCGAGCCAGTCGGTGAGCGAGGCGAACGCGAAAATCGCGGCGGCGACCTCGTTGGTCCATCTGAACGGCAGGTAGAACACCAGCACCAGCACCGGGATCAGCACGATCCGCAGCAGCGTGAGCATGGTCGGTACCGTCAACTTCATTCGTCGCTCCGTGTCGCGTCCGTCCGGGAACCGCCGTCGACGGTCTCCAACCCGTGCAGGGTCGCATAGATGCGCTCGGCGAGGGCGTCATTGACCCCGTCGACGCGTGATATCTCCTCGACGCCGGCGGCCTTGAGTCCGGCGAGGCCGCCGAAATGGCGCAGCAGGTTGCCGCGCCGACGCGGTCCGATCCCCGGAATGTCCTCCAGGCGGCTGGTATTGCGCACCTTCTGGCGGCGACCGCGATGGCCGGTGATGGCGAAACGGTGGGCTTCGTCACGCACCTGCTGGACCAGTTGCAGCGCCGGCGAGTCGGCACCGGGGCGGACATTGCGGCCGTCCGGCAACAGCAGCTCCTCGTCACCCGGGCGTCGCGCCGGGCCCTTGGCGACGCCGACCAGGGCGACGCCCTCGACCCCGAGTTCGTCCAGCACCGCCCTCGCCTGCGCGACCTGGCCGGCGCCGCCGTCGATCAGCAGGATGTCGGGCAGCACCGCGGCGGCTTCGGCATCGCGCTTGCCGCGTGCGGTCGCGGGGGGGGCACCAGTGCCGGCAACCTCGACGGCAGCCGCCACCGAGCGCCGGAAGCGCCGGTGGATCGCCTGGTGCATCGCCGCGTAGTCGTCCCCCGGCTCGATCCCGGTGATGTTGTAGCGCCGGTACTGGCCGCGCACCGGGCCCTCGGCATCGAACACCACGCACGACGCCACCGTCGCCTCGCCCATCGTATGGCTGATATCGAAGCACTCGATCCGCGCCGGCAGCGTGGCCAGCCCGAGCAATACGCGCAGGCCCTCGGCCCGGGCCCGTTGCGCGGCGTGGCTGGTGCGCTCGCTGGCGAGGGTGATCCCGGCGTTGCGCCGGGCCATGTCGAGGTAACCGGCGCGCTCGCCGCGCACGCTGGTGCGCAGTTGGACCTTGCGCTCGCCGGCACTGGACAGTGCCTGTTCGATCATCCCGCGATCGGGGATGTCACGATCGAGCACGATCTCGCGCGGCGGGATCTGCTCGCCGTAGTACTGCGAAACAAAGGCCGCCAGCACTTCCTCGGGACTCTCGCTGCCATTGGTCTTCGGGAAGAACGCGCGGGTGCCGAGGTTGCGGCCGTCGCGGAACGCCAGCAGCATCACGCAGGCCGCGGCGCCCTGCATCGCCACCGCGAGCACGTCGAGATCGGCGGCCCTGCCGTCGACGTACTGGCGCGCCTGCAGGGTGCGGATCGAGGTGACCAGGTCGCGCACGCGTGCGGCTTCCTCGAAGTCGAGCCGCGCCGCCGCCGCCTCCATCGCCCGGCCGAGTTCGTCGGTCAGCTCGTCGCTGCGGCCGTCCAGCAGCAGCGCAGCGCGGCGCACGCTTTCGTCATATTCGCGCGCCGGCACCAGGCCGACGCAGGGCGCGCTGCAGCGACCGATCTGATGTTGCAGGCACGGCCGCGAGCGGTTGCGGAACACGCTGTCCTCGCAGCTGCGCAGCTTGAACAGCTTGTGCATGAGGTTGAGGGTGTCGCGCACCGCGCCGACGCTCGCATACGGGCCGAAATAACGCCCCGGCACCGCGCGCGGACCGCGGTGCATCGCGATCCGCGGCCAGGTCTCGTTGGTCATCAGCACGTACGGATAGCTCTTGTCGTCGCGCAGAAGCACGTTGTAGCGCGGCTTCAGCGATTTGATCAGCTGGTTCTCGAGGATCAGCGCCTCCGCCTCGGTGCGGGTGACGGTGATCTCCATCCGCGCCGTCTGGTTGAGCATCGTCATGATGCGCGCGGACTTCGGGGTCGCGTTGAAGTAGCTCGATACTCGATTCTTGAGCGCGCTGGCCTTGCCGACATACAGCACGGCGTTGTCGGCGGCGATCATCCGATAGACGCCGGGCGCGGTGCTGAGGCCGCGGGCAAAGGCCTTGCCGTCGAACTGGACTGGATGTTCCGGGCTCATCGGGGTCAATTATGCGTCAGCACCGCTGTCTCGCCGCGCACGACGCTGCCGCGCGTCAAGCCAGGCGGCGAACCACACCGTCCGCGGCACGATCAAGCAGGCTCCAGACGTGTTCGAACTCTTGCGGACCGCCGGTATACGGATCCGGGATCTCACCGTCCGGTTCGACCCCGGCCCAATCCAGCAGCAAGGCGACCTTGGCGCGGGCGGCGGGGTCCGGGGCCAGCGTCCCCACGTCGAGCAGGTTGCCGCGGTCGGCACACAGCAGCCAGTCGAAATGCGCGAAATCCGATGGCGTCAGTTGCCGACCGCGCAACCGGGTGATGTCGACGCCATGATCGGCGGCGGTGGCGATGGCACGGTGGTCCGGACGGCAGCCGACGTGCCAGTCGCCGGTGCCGGCCGAGTCCAGTTCGACGCGCTTGCCCAGCCCGGCCGCCTCGATCCGGCCGCGCAACACGCCCTCGGCCATCGGCGAGCGGCAGATGTTGCCGAGACAGACCAGCAGCAGGCGTACCGGCTCGGTCATGAGGCGGCCATGCGTGCTTCGGCGCGGGCGAGGTCTGCCGGCGTATCGACCCCCGGCGGGAACGGCTCCGGCGTCAGCGCGACCGCGATGCGATGGCCGGCTTCGAGGACGCGCAGTTGTTCCAGCGACTCGACCTGCTCCAGCCGGCCCGGCGGCATCGCCGCGAAGCGCCGCAGGAAGCCGGCGCGGTAGCCGTAGATGCCGATATGGCGCAGCCAGGCGTGACCGTCAGGCAAGCGATCGCGAGCATTGGCGAAGGCGTCGCGCGGCCAGGGTATCGGCGCACGACTGAAATACAGCGCATCGCCGTTGTCGGCGCGAACCAGCTTGACCGCGTTGGGGTCGAGCAGGGTCTCGACGTCGGTGATCAGCGCGGCCAGGGTCGCCATCTGGGCGCCGCTGGCTTGCAGCAGCTCGGCCACTGCACGGATCCCGGCGGCCGGAGCGAAGGGCTCGTCGCCCTGCAGGTTGACCACCGCGCTGTCGTCGCTCCAGCCGGCGATGCGGGCGCATTCGGCGAGACGGTCGGTGCCGGAGGCGTGGTCGGGCGAGGTCATTGCCACCTGCACATCGCAGCCCGCCAGCGCATCGGCGATGCGTGGATCGTCGGCGGCGACCCAGACCTCGCGCGCACCGGCGGCGAGCGCGCGGCGAGCCACGTGCAGCACCAGCGGTTCGCCGGCGAGCAGGCGCAGCGGCTTGCCCGGCAGGCGCGAGGCGGCGTAACGCGCGGGGATGGCGACGACGAAGTCAGGCGATTCGGTCATGGCGCGATTCTGACATGGAGGGTGGCGTACTTCCCCACGCTCGCGCGAACCCTGTAGGAGCGGCTTCAGCCGCGATCGGACAATCGGTCGCGCGCGCCGACCCCAGATCGCGGCTGAAGTCGCTCCTACAGAGGGGTGCCGCCGATGGCCTGCAGGCGATCCAGCAGGGATATCCAGAACGCCTCCGGCAATTCCGCACGCACCGGCACGCTGTAGAACGCATCCGTGGCGAACTCGGCGCACTTGACCGCGTCCTTCTCGGTCATCAGCACCGGCAACGGGCTGCCGAACTCGAAGTCGTCGGCACGATAGCGGTGGTGGTCGGCGAAGGCATGTGGAACCACGGCGATACCGAGCCCACGCAGCATCGCGAAGAACCGCTCGGGGTTGCCGATGCCCGCCACGGCGTGGACACGGTGGCCGGAGAATGTTTCCAGCGCACGTGGACGGCCACCGGCGATCGGCATCGCACGGTCGGCGTGCAGGCGCATCGGCCATTCGCCGAAGCCGGTCTCTCCAGTACCGGCGCCGCCGCTGGCTGTCGGCGCGTTGGCAATATTGATGACGCGGAAGTCGCACAGCGCGCCGCGCTCGGGCAGCTCGCGCAGCGGCCCGGCCGGCAGCAGTTGGCCGTTGCCGTAGCGACGACGGCCGTCGACCACCTCGATCTCGATGTCGCGTTTCAAGCGGTAGTGCTGCAGGCCGTCATCGCAGACCACGATGTCGCAGCCGGCTTCGGCCAGCGCCTTGGCGGCGGCCGCGCGGTCGCGGTCTGCGCGCAGCTTGACCCCGGTGCGGCGGACGATCAGCACCGGCTCGTCGCCGCCGATCGCGGGCAGCGTGTCCGCCTCGACCCACACGGCGGCACCGATATCGGCACGGCCGTAGCCGCGGCTGGCCACGCCGGGCGTCCAGCCTTCGCTGCGCAGGCGCTCGACCAGGGCGATCGTCATCGGGGTCTTGCCGGCACCGCCGGCGGTGATGTTGCCGACCACGATCACCGGCACCCCGGGGTGGCTGCGACGGAACCAGCCGGACCGGTACAGCTTGCGGCGAATGCCGGTCACTGCAGCATAGATCGACGCCAGCAGGCGCGAGGCCAACGGCACCGGGCCGTCGCCGTACCAGTAACCGGGCTGGTGCTCGCGTCGGACACCCGGGCCTGCGTTCATGGCGCCTCGCGGAATTGCATGCGGTGAAGATGGGCGTACAGGCCGCCGTGCTCCAGCAGTTCGGAATGGGTACCGCGTTCGACGATGCGGCCCTCGTCGAGCACCAGCACCTGGTCGGCATGTTCGATCGTCGACAGGCGGTGCGCAATGACCAGGGTGGTGCGGTCCGGCATCAGCCGGTTGAGCGCGTCCTGCACCAGACGTTCGGATTCGGTGTCGAGCGCGGCGGTGGCTTCGTCGAGGATCAGGATCGGCGCGTCCTTGAGCATCGCCCGGGCGATCGCCAGGCGCTGGCGCTGGCCGCCGGACAGGCGCCCGCCCTTGGTGCCGATGCTGGTGTCGGCGCCTTCGGGCAGGCGCTCGACGAACTCCATCGCGTTGGCGCCGCGGATCGCCTGGTCGAGGCCTTCGGGCGCGGCCTGCTCCAGCTCGCCGTAGGCGACGTTGGCGGCGACGGTGCCGTCGAACAGCATCACCTGCTGCCCGACCAGTGCGATCTGCCGGCGCAGGTCGGCCAGCCGATACTCGCGCAGCGGATGGCCGTCGAGCAGGATCTCGCCTGACTCGATTTCGTAGAAGCGCGGGATCAGCTTGATCAGGGTCGACTTGCCGCTGCCGGAGCGTCCGACGATCGCGGTGACGGTGCCGGGTTCGGCGCGGAAGCTGACATCGTCGAGCGCGGGCCGCGGCTGCCCCGCGTAGCGTGCGCTGACCCCACGGAATTCGAGAATGCCGCGGGCGCGTTCGAGTGGCCGGCTGCCATTGTCGGCTTCGTCGTCCGCATCGATCACGTCGAACAGACGATCGGCGGAGGCGACGCCACGCTGCAGCATGCCCTGCACGTTGGTCAGCTGCTTCAGCGACGGGATCATCGCCATCATCGAGATCATCAGGGTGACGAAGCCGCCCGCGCTGAGCCGTCCCGCCATCGCCTCGCGGCCGGCGAAGAACAGCAGCAGCGCCAACCCGATCGCGCCCATCAGCTGGACCATCGCCGAGGAGATGCTGCGGGTCGACTCGACCTTGAGGCTGAGCGCGAGGTGATGGTCGGCCTGGCCGGCATAGCGCTTCAGCTCCACGCCCTGCGCGCCGTACACCTTGACCTCCTGCTGGTTTGCCAGGGCCTGGTCGGCCGACTGCATCAGCGCCGCCCCGCTCTCCTGGATCTTGTGGCTGATCCGGCGGTAGCGCTTGCCGACCTTGTCCATGATCCAGGCCAGCGGCGGCGCCATGATCAGGATCGCGATGGTGACCTGCCAACTGGTCCACAGCATCACGCCCAGCATCGCGATCACCTGCAGCGACTGCTGCAGCATGACCTTCATCGCATCGATGGCGGCCTGCGCGACCTGGTCGCTGTCGGAGCCGAGCCGGACCAGCATCGACGGCACCGGTTCGCTGTCAAAGCGCAGCCCCGGCAACCGCAGGTACTTTCCGAGCACCTGTACCCGGAGGTCGCGGGCGATGCTGCGGCCGGCCTTGGCCATGTTGATGTCGGTGATGTAACCGGCGATGCCGCGGGCGACGAACAAGCCGACGATCGCCAGCGGCAACCACACGCTGGAGGCGGCGTCCTTGCTGATGAAAGTCTCGTCGATCACCGGCTCCATCAGCGCGGTGAAGCCCGCCGCGGCGCCGGCCTCGATCAGCATGCCGATGCCGGCGACCGCCAGCAGCAGCCGGTACGGGCGGGCAAAGCGCAGCAATCGCCGGTAGACCTGCCACGGCGACACGGCCTGGGTCACGGGGCGCCACCTGGCTTGGCATCGGACGCCGCTGGCGGCGCGGTCGCACTCATGATCCGGTTGAAGCCGAGCTGGCCGAGCGCGTCGTACACGGTCACCACCGCCTGGTACGGGGTACGGGCGTCGGCGCGCAGCATCACCGGACGGTCGCGGTCGCTGCCGGCGACTTCGGCGATGGTGGCCTTGAGCGAGGCGATGTCGGTGCGCAGGACCTCGCGGTCATCGACGAAATAGCGGCCCTCGGCATTGACCAGCACTACCAGCGGCTGGTCGGCCTCGCTCTGCTCGCCGGTCGCGCGCGGCAGCTCGAGCTGGATCACCGAGCGTGCATCGAAGGTCGCGGTGACCACGAAGAAGATGATCAGCACCAGGATGACGTCGATCATCGGGACCAGGTTGATCTCCGGCTCGTCATCGGCGCGATGGTCGCGGATGCGCATGGGTCAGCTCGCGCTCACCGGCGGGGCGATCCCGTGGCCGCCTGGCGCGACCTCGGCCGAGGCCGGCGCGGTCTCGATGGTGTCGAGCAACTGCATCGCCTCGTGCTCCATGTCGACGATGTATTCGGCGATGCGGCCGCGGAACCAGCGATGCGCCATCAACGCCGGGATCGCCACGATCATGCCGGTGGCCGTGCAGATCAGCGCCTTGCCGATGCCGCCGGCCAGTTGGTTCACGTCGCCGATGCCGTGGTCGAGGATGCCGAGGAACATCTCGATCATGCCGACCACGGTGCCGAACAGGCCCAGCAACGGGCCGGCGGCGGCGATGGTGCCAAGCGAGTTGAGGTAGCGCTCCATCCGGTGGACCAGGTGCCGGCCGACGTCCTCGATGCGCTCGCGGATCTGGTCGCGCGGGCGATGGCGCACGTCCAGCGCCGCGGCGAGCAGCGCACCCAGTGGCGAGGTCGCGCGCAAGGATTCGATATGGCTGGGGTCGAGCTTGCCGCCGGCGGCCCAGGTGCGGACCTCCTTGCCGAGGTTGGAGGGCAGCACCGCAACGCGGCGCAACGTCCAGGCCCGCTCGACGATGATCGCCAGCGCCAGCGCCGACAACAGCAACAACGGAATCATCGGCCAACCGCCGGCCTTGACCAGTTCCAGCACGCGCAATCCTCCGGCCCGGGGCCGTTCTGTGAAAAGGAGCTTCAATCCGGCCGATAGGATAGCCCAGCCGGCACAGCGGCCGTCGCCTGCCGGGTGCGTCGCGCCGCGTCCCACAGGCGCGGGTGTGCGCGCCGTCGCGTTTCCACCGCCGGACCGCCCGGTGCCAGGCGCACGGTAAGCGCCCCACCCTCGCCGGTCTCCCTGGTCTCGGCGCCGGTCAGGCGCCAGCGCGCCATGATTTCAGGCTTGGGATGGCCGAAACGGTTGCCGTGGCCGTTGGAGACCAGAGCGAAGCGCGCGCCGGTGGCGGCGATGAATGCGGGATCGGAAGCGCTGGCGCTTCCGTGATGGGCGACCAGCACCACGTCGGCCCGCAGCGAGGCGGAGGAATCGAGCTTGCTGCGCCGGACCAGGTCGCGTTCGATGACCTCGCCGATGTCGCCGGTCAGCAGCGCCGTGCCGTGGGCGGTGTCTATCCGAAGCACGCAACTGGCCTCGTTGCCGAGATACGGGAAGTACGGCGGCGGGTGCAGGAAGCGGAAGTCCACGTCGTCCCATCGCCAGGCGTGACCGGCCACGCACGGGCGGGTGTCGGCCGTTGGCGCGCCCTCCGGTGCATAGGCGGCACCGATCGGAACCCTGCGGCGGACCGCACCGAATCCGCCGGCGTGGTCGTTGTCGCCATGACTGACCACCGCGAGATCGAGTTGTCCGACGCCGAGTGCACGCAGCGCCGGCAACACCACCCGCTCGCCGGCATCGAAACCTTCCGGCATCGCCGGCCCCATGTCGTACAGCAGACTGTGGTGGGCCGTGCGCACCAGCACCGACAGGCCCTGACCGACATCGAGGACCTGCAACTCGGCCTCACCCTGTGCCGGCAAGTGGCGCGCCGGCCACAGCAGCGGCAACCACAACAGCAGCGCCAACGGCCGGCCCGGAAGGCCGCGCGGCAACAACAGCCAGAACGCGCCCAGCATCGCCAGCGGCAACGCGATCCAGCGCGGCTCGGCCAGCCACCACAGCGCCAGGTCGCTGTCGGCCAGCCACTCGAACAACGACCAACTGCGCTCGAAACACCACGCCGCCAGTCGCCATGGCCACGCGCCGAGACCGGCATGCAGGGCCTCCAGCGCGGTGCCGAGCAACGCCAGCGGCACCACGATCAGGCTCCACCACGGCACCGCCAGCAAGTTGGCGAGCGGCCCGACCAGCGATGCCTGGCCGAACAGCACCACGCTCAACGGCAGCAGGCCCAGCGTCGCCACGCCCTGCGCCGAGACCAGGTCGCGCAGCGGCCGGCGACCCGCGCCCGGCAGGCACCACAGCAGCCACGCCACGCCGAAGAAGCTGAGCCAGAAGCCCGCGCCCAGCACCGCCAACGGATCGACCAGCAGGATCGCGATGGCTGCCAACGCGAGACTGTCGAACGTGCTGGCGTTGCGGCGGAACACCCGCAAGCCGGCGACGACCGCGATCATCAGCACCGTGCGCACGGTCGGCAGCGCGAACCCGGCGACCGCCGCATACAACAGCGCGCCCGCGAGACCGGCGATGGCCGCCGCCACCGGCCGCGGGCAACGCCGCCCGATCGCGGGCCACAGCCACCAGATTCCAGCGACGAGCAGGGCGAAGAAGCCGGCAACCAGACCGACATGGAAGCCGGAGATCGCGACCAGGTGGGTCAGGCCGTTGGCGCGCAGCACTTGCCAATCGGCATCGTCCAGGCCACGGGTATCGCCCAGCGCAAGCGCGCGGATGAAATGGGCGGCATCGCTTGGCACGGCCTCCGCGATGCGTGCGGACATCGCCTCGCGCCACGCATCAAGGCCCGACGCCGGTGACAGCAGCCGCGCGGACTCCGGGTCGCGGACGTAGCCGCTGGCGGCCAGGCGGCGTGCCAGCGCGTGCTTCTCACTGTCGAATCCGCCAGGATTGCGCAATCCCCGCGGCGCGCGCACGCGAGCTGTCAGCTGCCACTGTTGGCCAGCGAGCAGCCGGTCGCGGCCGGTGGCAGCGCCGCCGTAATCGTCGTACCACGACAATTGCAGCAGGCGGCCGCGCAGTGGTGCCGGCTGGCCGGGCGCGTCGGCCACGCGGAACGCGAACGCGGTGCGGCGGCTCTGGTGCTCCGGCAGTTCGACCACCCGCCCCTGCACCGTGACCTCGCGCTTCTCCCAGTCCACCGGCAGTTGCAGCGACAGCGCATGGCCCGCGTGCAAACCGGCCAGGGCGAAGCCGAACGCCAGCGCACCGAGCCAGCGCACGGCACGCCCGCGCCACCACAGCAACGCCCCAACCAGTAGCGCCGACCAGAGCCACGGCTGCGGCGTCAGCGCCGGCGACCACAGGCAGGTGGCGATACCCGTCAGCAATGCCAACGCGGCGGTTTGGCCGAACGGCGCAGCCGCTGGCCACGTGGCAGTCCGCGCGCGTTCGCCGCGGATCGAATCGCCGGCATCTCCGGCCGGCAGGTTGGACGACGGCATCCTTGCCGTTTGGCTCATTGGCTTACGCCTCGCTGGGTGGGATTTCCCGCAACTTGCCTTCGTGCAGCTCCAGCACCCGGTCCAGCCGCCGCGCGAGGCGGCGGTCGTGGGTGACCAGCACCAAGCTGGTGTGCTGCTCGCGGTTGAGTTCCAGCATCAGCTCGAACACCGTCGCCGCGGTCTTTTCGTCGAGGTTGCCGGTCGGTTCGTCGCCAAGCACGCAGGCCGGATGGTTGACCAGCGCACGGGCGACGGCGGCGCGTTGGCGCTCGCCGCCCGACAATTCGCCCGGCTTGTGTTCGAGCCGGTGACCGAGGCCGACCGACTCCAGCAACGCCTGCGCGCGCTTGCGCGCGTCCGCCACGTTGGTGCCATTGAGCAGCACCGGCAGCATCACGTTCTCGACCGCGGTGAACTCCGGCAGCAGGTGGTGGAACTGGTAGACGAAACCCAATGCCTTGTTGCGCAACGCACCACGGGCGGTGTCGGACAACGCGCTCATCTTCTGGCCGGCGACGAACACTTCGCCCGCGGTCGGCGTGTCGAGGCCGCCAAGCAGGTGCAGCAACGTGCTCTTGCCGGCGCCGGACGCGCCGAGAATCGCCACCGTCTCGCCCTTGTGGACGGCCAGGTGCAGGCCGTCGAACACCGGCGTGCGCAGCTTGCCTTCGGCATAGACCATGCCCAGCCCGTCGCAGCTGATGACGGCATCCGGGACGTTCCCGTTCATCGACTCACTCATAACGCAGCGCCTCCGCCGGCGGCGTGCGCGCCGCGCGCCACGCCGGGTAGATGGTCGCGATCAGCGCCATCGTCAGCGCCACCGCGGCGATCGCGACCACGTCGCTGGTCTTCAACTCGGTCGGCAGGCCGGTGATGTAGTAGACGTCCTCCGGCAACAGGGTCACGCCGAACACCTTTTCGATCGCGAACAGGATGTGCTCCAGGTTGAGGGTCAGCACGATGCCGCCGATCACGCCCATCAACGTGCCGATCACGCCGATCAGGCTGCCCTGCACCACGAACACCGTCATCACTCCGCGCGGGCTGAGGCCCAGCGTGCGCAGGATCGCGATGTCGGCCTGCTTGTCGGTGACCAGCATCACCTGCGACGACACCAGGTTGAAAGCGCCCATCGCGATGATCAGCGACAGCAGGATCGCCATCAGGGTCTTTTCCATCTTCAACGCGCGGAACATGTTGGCGTTGTCGGTGGTCCAGTCGCTGACCTGGTACGGGCCGCCCAGGTCGAGGGCCAGATCGCGGGCGACGTCCCAGGCCAGGTTCATGTCGTGCAACTTCAGGCGGATGCCGGTGACGCCCCCGCCCAGCCGCATCAGCCGCTGCATGTCGTCCATGTTGACGAACGCCATGCTGCGGTCGTACTCGTTATAGCCGACCTCGAACACGCCGCTGACGTTGAAGCGCTTGAGCTGCGGCAAGGCGCCGACCGGGGTGCTGCGGAAGTCGGCAATCGTCATTACCACGCTGTCGCCGATACCGACGCCGAGCCACGCCGCCAGTTCGCGACCGAGGATGATGTTGAAGCTGCCGGGTTCGAGTGACTCCAGTTCGCCCTGGACCATCTTGTCGCCGAGCACCGAGACCGTGCGCTCGTCGGCCGGGACCACGCCGCGGACAAATGCCGGTTGCTGCCGCGGGCCGTTGAGCAGTGCTTCTTTCTCGACGTAGGGCGCCGCCCCGGCGACACGCGGATCGGCCAGTGCCAGGTCGACCGCCGTCTGCCATTCGGTGATCGGCTCACCGTAGGCGCTGACGGTGGCGTGCGCGGCCATCTGCAACATGCGGTCGCGGATCTCGCGCTGGAAGCCGGTCATCACCGCCAGGGTGGTGATCAGCGCCGCCACGCCCAGGGCGATGCCGAGGATCGAGGCCAGCGAGATGAAGGAGATAAAGCCATTGCGGCGTTTGGCGCGCAGGTAGCGCAGGCCGATGGCGACAGGTATGGGTTTGAACATAGCCTTCTATGGTGCCATCGAAGCCGGGTCGCGCGGGGATGTTTCGACCGGCGCGGCCAGCCGGAGTTCACGCCGCGCTTCAGCCGGCAGCGTGTCCGGCCACCACACCCGCCGATGCACCCTGCCCTCGCTGTCGCGCCAATGGACGAAAGCCAGCACGCCGCGCCAGTCGACATGGAAATCGTCGACCCGCTCGCCGTCGACCTCGACCCGGACACCAGCGTCGTGGATCACGATTTCACTCGGGGGTTTGCGCGACTCGCGATACGCGAGCCACGGTCCGTAGCCCAGTGCGAACGCCGCCAGCGGCCACGTCAGGCGCGGCGCGAGGTCGGAGGCCAACAGGGAAACGCCGGCGAGCACCGCCAATACGCACAACGCGGCGATCAGCCAGCGCGAGAATCGCCACTCAAACCGGCAGGGAACGGATGCGCTGGACCAATGCGGCGAGTTCGACATCGGACGGACTCTCGTGGCCCATGAACCAGTGCCAGAGTTTATCGTCCTCGCAATCCAGCAGCCGTAGGAAAACCCCGCGCTGCTGTTCGGAGTCACCGTGCCATTCGGTGTCGAGATAGCGGCCGAACAGCTGGTCCAGCTCTCGCATGCCGCGCCGGGATTTCCAGCGCAGGCGGCGCAGCTCGGCGTCGTCGGCGCTGGAGTTGGCGACGGTCAAAGCGCCCGGCGCTCCAGCATCAGCTTCTTGGTCTCGGCGATCGCCTGCGCCGGGTTCAGACCCTTCGGGCAGGTCCGGGTGCAGTTCATGATGGTGTGGCAGCGGTACAGCTTGAACGGATCTTCGAGGTCGTCCAGCCGCGCACCGGTGTCCTCGTCGCGGCTGTCGACGATCCAGCGGTAGGCCTGCAACAGGATCGCCGGGCCGAGGTAACGCTCGCCGTTCCACCAGTAGCTCGGGCAGCTGGTCGAGCAGCACGCGCACAGGATGCATTCGTACAGGCCGTCGAGCTTCTTGCGGTCGGCCGGCGACTGCAGGCGCTCGCGGTCGGTCGGCGCCGGGGTCTGGGTGCGGATCCACGGCTTGATCGACGCGTACTGGGCGTAGAAGTGGGTCAGGTCCGGCACCAGGTCCTTGACCACGTCCATGTGCGGCAACGGGTAGATCGGCACGTCGGCCTTGGCGCAGTCGTCGATCGCCTTGGTGCACGCCAGGGTGTTGGTGCCGTCGATGTTCATCGCGCAGGAACCGCAGATGCCCTCGCGGCAGGAGCGGCGGAAGGTCAGGGTCGGGTCGATCTCGTTCTTGATCTTGATCAGCGCGTCCAGGACCATCGGGCCGCAGGTCGCCATGTCCACCTCGTAGGTGTCCACGCGCGGGTTCCTGCCGTCGTCGGGGTTCCAGCGGTAGACCTTGAAGGTGCGCGGTTGCTTGGCGCCCGGGGTCGGCCAGTGCTTGCCCTTCTGGATCTGCGAGTTCTTGGGGAGGGCGAATTCGGCCATCGTGGTTTCCTGAGTCACCGCCGTAGCGGATTGTGTCCGACTGGACTTCCTGCGGTCGTAGGAGCGGCTTTAGCCGCGATCTGGAATCGGTACGAGCGACCGATTTTCCGATCGCGGCTGAAGCCGCTCCTACAGGGTCAATACACGCGCTTCTTCGGCGGGACCACGTCGACATCCTTGCTCAACGTGTACATGTGCACCGGGCGGTAATCGATGCGGGTGTTGCCGGCTTCGTCGACCCAGCACAGGCTGTGCTTGTGCCAGTTGCCGTCGTCGCGATCGGGGAAGTCGTCGCGGGCGTGGGCGCCGCGCGATTCCTTGCGGTTCTCGGCGCAGACGATCGTCGCCAGCGCCTGGTCGAGCAGGTTGCGCAGCTCGTAGGTCTCGACCAGGTCGGTGTTCCAGATCAGCGATTTGTCGGTGACCTTGACGTCGGCGAACGAAGCGTGGATCTCGCGGATCTTGGCCACGCCCTCTTCCAGCGTGTCCTGGGTGCGGAACACCGCGGCGTCGGCCTGCATCGCGCGCTGCATCTTGTCGCGGATGACCGCGGTCGGGGTACTGCCATTGGCGTTGCGCAGGCTGTCCAGACGCGCCAGCGCCTCGTCGCAGGCATCGGCCGGCAGGTCGGGCTGCGGCGCGCCGGAGGTGATCGTCTCGGCGCAACGATTGGCAACCGCGCGGCCGAATACCACCAGGTCGAGCAGCGAGTTGGACCCCAAGCGGTTGGCGCCGTGCACCGACACGCAGGCGGCCTCGCCGATCGCGTACAGGCCCGGGACCACTTCGTCGGGGTTGCCGTTCTTCAGCTGCACCACTTCGCCGTGGTAGTTGGTCGGGATGCCGCCCATGTTGTAGTGGACGGTCGGGATGACCGGAATGGGCTCTTTCTCGACATCGACGTTGGCGAAGATGCGGGCGGACTCGGCGATGCCCGGCAGCTTCTCGTGGATGACTTCCGGCCCGAGGTGGGTCAGGTCGAGCAGCATGTGGTCCTTGTGCTCGCCGACGCCGCGGCCCTCGCGGATCTCCATCGTCATCGCGCGGCTGACCACGTCGCGCGAGGCGAGATCCTTGGCCGACGGCGCGTAGCGCTCCATGAAGCGCTCGCCCTGGGCATTGCGCAGGATGCCGCCTTCGCCGCGCACGCCCTCGGTGATCAGACAGCCGGCGCCGTAGATGCCGGTCGGGTGGAACTGCACGAACTCCATGTCCTGCAGCGCGATGCCGGCGCGCAGGGCCATGCCGCCGCCGTCGCCGGTGCAGGTATGGGCGGAGGTCGCGGAGAAGTAGGCGCGGCCGTAGCCGCCGGTCGCCAGCACCGTGCCTTGCGCGCGGAAGAGGTGCAGCGTGCCCTCGGCCAGGTCCAGCGCCAGCACGCCGCGGCAGGTGCCATCGGCATCCATGATCAGGTCGAGCGCGAAGTACTCGATGAAGAACTGCGCGTCATGCGCGAGCGACTGCTGGTACAGCGTGTGCAGGATCGCGTGGCCGGTGCGGTCGGCGGCGGCGCAGGTGCGCTGCGCGGCCGGGCCTTCGCCGTATTTCGTCGTCATGCCGCCGAACGGGCGCTGGTAGATCTTGCCGTCATCGGTGCGCGAGAACGGCACGCCCTGGTGCTCCAGCTCGATGATCGCCGGGATCGCCTCGCGGCACATGTACTCGATCGCGTCCTGGTCGCCCAGCCAGTCCGAGCCCTTGATGGTGTCGTAGTAGTGGTAGCGCCAGTCGTCCTCGCCCATGTTGCCGAGCGCGGCGGCGACGCCACCTTGGGCGGCGACGGTGTGCGAGCGGGTCGGGAACACCTTGGTGATGCAGGCGGTCTTCAGCCCCTTCTGGGCCAGGCCGAAGGTGGCGCGCAGGCCGGCGCCACCGGCACCGACCACCAGCATGTCGAACTGGTGCTCGGTGATCTTGTAATCAGGATTCTTGGATACAGCGGCCATGGTCGATCAGGCTCCCAGCGAAATACGGATGACGGCGAGCACGCTGGCAAGTCCGGCGAGAGCGCAAACGAAGATGACCGCCAACTGCGAGACAGCCGCCAGCCACGGGGTGTGGACGTAGTCCTCGACGATCACCTGCATGCCGAGCTTGGCATGCCAGAACGAGGCGACCAGGAACGCCACCAGCAGCAGCGCATTGCACGGCTGCGCAACGGTCGCGCGCACGACGGCGTAGTCGGCGCCGATCAGCCAGACCACCAGCCCGACCACGTAGATCGACAGGAACACCAGCGCGATCGCGGTGATGCGTTGGAGGATGAAATGGCCGGTACCGTCCTTGGCCGAGCCAAGGCCGCGGGCGCGCTTGAGTGGCGTGCGGAGCTTGTCGTTGACGCTCATGCCCCACCCCACTGGCTCATCGCCGCCATCCAGATCAGCGCGGTCAGCACCAGGCTGCCGACGACCGAGATCCAGCTGTTGCGGACGAAGCTTTCGATCCGGAAGCCGAGTCCGGCGTCCTGCAACAGGTGGCGAATGCCATTGACCAGGTGGAAGGCCAGCGACCAGCTCCAGCCGAACAGGATCAGGAAGCCCAGGCCCGACCGGGCGAAGCCGCTGAACTCGGCCCACTGCCCGGGACCGGCCGCAAGCGACCACAGCGCGCAGACGATCAACAGGCTGCCGACGGTGAGGACGATGCCGGTGGTCCGGTGCAGGATCGAGGTCACCATCTGCACCTGCCAGCTGTAGACCTGCAGGTGGGGTGAAAGTGGTCGCGGGGACCGGGGTCGTTCGCTGTTCGCCATGCGCTGGCTATCTCGGCTGGGCGGCCGAGGCCGCGTGGCAGGAGTGGAGCTGGAAATGAATGTCGGGCGGATCGTCAGGCGGGTCAGAAGTCTATGCAACGACCATTCTTTTCCCAGTCACCGAACCGGGTCGGATCGGGGCCGTCGCGCCCACCGAACTCCTCGGCAACTGGCATGTCCGCGGGTGCAGCGCCGGTGCGGCCATCGGATGGCCCGGTTGCCGCCACACCCGACTCGACGGACGTTGCGGAAGCTGGGTCGGCAGGGGTTTGGCCTATCATCACAACAACGAAGCTTAATTGCCGCCCCCCATGCATGACAAGTCGCCGGCACCGGCAGACCCGATGTTTGCACTGCCCGAACAACACGTGATCGCGATGGACGGACGCGACGCCGCGGCGTTCGCGCAGGCCCAGTTCATGAACGATCTCAACGGCTTGCAAGCCGGCCAGTGGCACTGGAACGGCTGGCTTGCGCCGAAGGGCCGCGTGCTCGCGCTGTTCGCATTGCTGAAGTGGTCGGAGCAGCGCATCTGGTTGCTGGTGCCCGATGCCGACGCGATTGCGCTGACCGAGGGGCTGAAACGATTCCTGTTTCGCAGCAAGGTGGCGATCGAAGTGCGCGACGACCTGCAGGTGAGGGGCGCATTCGCCACGCCCGCAATCGCACGCGACAACACGTTCTCCGACGACGGAAACAACAGCGTGGAACTCGACATGGGTGCCGAGGGTGGCGCGCGTTACCTGCGGCTCATTGCACGCGAGCAGCCGTCGGATACGGACGTCGCACAGGATGGAACGGGCGAGATTGCCCGATGGAAGGCATTCGATCTTGAGCACGGCCTGCCCCGCCTGCCGGCGTCCCAGCTCGAGCACTGGACGCCACAGCAACTTTCGCTGGATCGACTTCACGGTTTCAGCGTCAAGAAGGGCTGCTATCCCGGACAGGAAATCGTCGCGCGCACCCACTTCCTCGGCAAGGCGAAGCGTGGGTTGGCGCTGCTACAGGGCGACGCATCGATGACGGCGGGCGACGAGGTGCGGGCTGGCGATGCCGTGCTGGGAGCGGTGATCGCCAGCGCCGATGCTGATGGGCGACACGTGGCGCTCGCAGTGCTGCCGTTGGGACGCGAAGCTTCGCCGTTGAGCCTCGACGATCAACTGGTGCGCGAAGGCGCGTTGAAGGCGGGACTCGCGCGCTGAGGGAACGAATCCGCGTGTTGTAGGAGCGGCTTTAGCCGCGATCGGTAATCGGCGCGGGCAAACGATTCCAGATCGCGGCTAAAGCCGCTCCTACAGAATGCGCCAGCCTAGCTGACGGCCAGTCGATCCGCGGCGGCGACGATATCTTCTTCGCCTGGAATCACCAGGAACGCGGCGCCGGCCAGCGGGGTGTAGGTATCGACGCCCACCACGCGCTGGAACGGACGCGCGCCGAAGCCGCCCTCGGCGATTGCGGTGATCACCCCCTCGCCAACGCCGGCGCTGCGACGTCCTTCGTCGACCACCAGGATTCGCTTGGCTCTGCGCGCCTGCTCGACGATGAAGCTGTCGTTGAGCGGCACCAGCCAACGCAGGTCGACCACCCTCGCCTTCCAGCCATGTTTCTGCTCGATCGCGCGTGCGGCGCGCAGGCTCATCGGCACGCCGTTGCCGTAGGTGAAGATCACCAGGTCGTCGTTGTCCTCGTCGTAGACTCGGCCCTCCCCCAGCGACATCGCCTCACCAGGCGCCGGGAAGCCGGTCAACCAGCCACCGTCGCCGGCCTCGTGCAGGTCCTTGGTCATGTACAGCGCAATCGGCTCCAGCAACACCGCGACGCGGCCATCGACCTTCGCCAGCGCGGTCAGCGTGCGAAGCATGGTCACCGCGTCATCGCCACGCGACGGGCAGCCGACGACGAGGCCCGGGATGTCGCGCAACGCGGTGATCGAGTTGTCGTTGTGGAAGTGCCCGCCAAAGCCGCGCTGGTAGCCGAGGCCGGCGATACGCACCACCATCGGGTTGCGGTACTGGTCGTTGCTGAAGAACTGCAACGACGCCGCTTCGCCGCGCAACTGGTCGCAGGCGTTGTGGAAGTACGCGAGGTATTGGATCTCCGGGATCGGCAACAGGCCGACATTGGCGAAACCCTGCGCCATACCCAGGATCATGGTCTCGTCGAGCAGGGTATTGAACACCCGGCGCGGGCCGAAGGCCTTCTGAAGGCCGCGGGTGACGGTGTAGACGCCGCCCTTCTGGGCCACATCCTCGCCGAACAGCAACGTCTCGGGGTACTTGGCGAAGGTGTCGTGCAGGGCGTTGTTGATCTGGATCGCGAGGTGCCGCGGCGACTGGTTCTCTGGCAGTTTGTCGTCGCCACCGAAGACCCCCAGCCGGCGTTTCGCGTAGTCGGCGCGTTCGGCCTCGGTCCTGACCGCGGCCGGGCTGTACGGCGCCAACGGCGCGACGACGTCTTCGAGCCGGTCGAGCTTGGGCCGGCGATCGGCGTCCTCGGCGGCGGCGAAGCAACGCTTGCGGGTGGCTTCGTACAGCGCCATCACCTCGTCCTTCGACATCAGGCCCGACTGCAACGCGATGGCGGCGGAGCGCAGCAACGGGTCGCTGGCCTCTACCGCGCACAGCTCCTCGATCGAACGCCATTCGATCTCGAAGTCGGTGCCGGCGTGACCCATGATCCGGGTGGTGCGAAGGTGCAGGAAGGTCGGACGGCGGGTTCTGCGGCAATGCTCGACCGCACGCTGCACGTCGGCATAGCCGTTCGCCAGGTCGAGGCCATCCGCGTAGAAGTAATCGAGGTCGGGGCGCTGCGAGAAATTGCGCTCCACCCATCCGTTCGGAGTCTTGACCGAGATGCCGATGCCGTTGTCCTCGCAGACGAACAGCACCGGCGCAGGCAGCTTCTGGTAGGCGGTCCAGGCGGCGGCGTTGAACGCGGTCTGGGCGGTGGCGTGGTTGCTCGACGCGTCACCGAACGAGCAGATCGCGATGCTATCGTCCGGGATCGGCAGGTCGTGGCCGAGGCGCCGCCCGGTCTCGATCGCGATCGCGGTGCCGAGCGCCTTGGGCAGGTGCGAGGCGATCGTCGAGGTCTGCGGCAACACCCACAACGGCTTGCTGCCCCAGACCTTGTGGCGGCCGCCGGAAATCGGATCCTCGCTGCTGGCGGCGAAGCTCAGCGCCGAGTCCATTACCGGGTCCATGCCCGGCAGCTTGCGAAAACGCTCGGCCATGAAGCCGCCGCTGCGGTAATGCAGGAACGCCGGATCGGTGTGGCGGGTCGCGCGGGCGACCATCGCGTTGCCCTCGTGGCCGGAGCTGCCGATCGTGTAGAAAACCTTGTTCTGCACCCGCAAGACGCGCGCCATGAGGTCGAGGTGGCGGCTGATGAGCTGCGATTCGAACAGCTCGCGGAAGCCCTGCGCGTCGAGAGCGCTACCGTCGAGGATGGGTTCATGCGGCGCCGGGGCCGCGTCGACCTCGCCGCTCCACTCGCGCACGAACTCGCTGAAGTTGACGTCGCAGATCTCGGCGCGGTTGAGACCCTTCATGCGCGCGGGAATTCGATTGGGAAGTATGGACATGGTGGTGATTCGCCGAGAGACTTTGTAGGAGCGACGTAAGTCGCGAACAGGCAGGGAATGGATTGGAAGGTCAGTCCGATTGCCTGTGCATTCGCGACTTACGTCGCTCCTACGCCCCGAAGGAAGTCCCGTTGGGGGACAGATGCGGTGTCTGCATCACGCAACCGCTCCTTTGCGCCGCGCTTGCCACTGCTCGCGGGTCTGGCCCCATATCTCTACGGGATGGTCCTCGAAGGGCGCCGGCAAGCGGCCCGGACCACGATTGGTCGAACCCAGGCGCACAGCCAGGGCCTGCGAGGCACGGTTGTCCGGATCGATCGAGTGGATCACGTCGGTCCACTGCAGATGATCGAACGCCCAGTCGATCGCCGCAGTTGCCGCTTCCATCGCGTAACCACGGCCCCACGCGGAGCGCTTCAACGACCAGCCGACCTCCGGACCCGGCCAGCCTTCCGGCTGCCAAGGACCGGCCTGGCCGATCCACTCGCCACTGGCCTTCTCGATCACCGAGAACATCGCGAACCCCTGCACCACCCAGGCCCCCGGCATCTGCAGGAACCTCCGCCACGCGGCAGCACGCGGCGTCTGGCCCCCGATGTAGCGCGCCGCCTCCTCGTCGCCAACCAGTTCGGCGAAACCGTCGAAATCCGAGCGCTGTTGCGGGCGCAGAATCAGGCGCTCGGTTTCGAGCGTGGGACCGAGTTGGGGCGTCATGGTCATGGACGAGTCCGGTTGGCTCCCTCTCCCGCCTGCGGAAAAGGGCTGGGGTGAGGGCAGCTCTAGAACGCGTTGATGCCGGTCAGTTCACGGCCGACCACCAGTTGGTGCACGGTCTCGGTGCCCTCGTAGGTGATCACCGACTCCAGGTTCAACGCATGGCGGATCGCGACGTGTTCGGTGGTGATGCCGGCGCCGCCGAGCAGGTCGCGGCACTGGCGGGCGATGTCGATCGCCATCCGGCAGTTGTTCCACTTGGCCAGCGACACCTGGGTCGGCGCCATGTTGCCGGCGTCCTTCAACCGGCCCAACTGCACGACCAGCAACTGCGCCATGGTGATCCGGCGCGCCATGTCGGCCAGCTTCAGCTGGGCCGATTGCGTCGCGGCCACCGGACGGTCGAACAGGATGCGTTCCTTGGAGTAATTCAGCGCCTCGTCGAGGCAGGCGATCGCCGCGCCGACCGGGCCCCAGGTGATGCCGTAGCGGGCCTGGGTCAGGCAGCCGAGCGGGCCCTTGAGGCCTTTCACGTTCGGCAGGCGGTTGGCCTCGGGCACGCGCACGTTGTCGAAGAACAGCGACGACGTCACCGACGCGCGCAGGCTCATCTTGTGCTTGATCTCCTGCGCGGCGAAGCCGGCCATGCCCTTCTCGACCACGAAGCCCTGGATGCCGTCGTCGGTCTGCGCCCAGACGATCGCGATGTCGGCAACGTTGCCGTTGGTGATCCACATTTTGGAGCCGTTGAGGACCCAGTCGCCGCCGTCCTTCCTGGCATTGGTCTTCATGTTGGCCGGGTCGGAACCGCCGTGCGCCTCGGTCAGGCCGAAACAGCCAATGACCTTGCCGGCGGCCATGTCGGGCAACCAGCGCTTCTTCTGCTCCTCGCTTCCGTACGCAAAGATCGGGTACATGCACAGCGACGACTGCACCGAGACGAAGCTGCGGATGCCGCTGTCACCGCGCTCCAGCTCCTGGCAGATCAGGCCATACGACACCGAGTTGAGACCGCCGCCACCGTATTCCTCCGGCAGCGACGAGCCGAGCAGGCCGAGTTCGGCAATCTCCGGCACAAGCTCCTTCGGGAACCGGCCCTGGTCGAAGGCGTCGCCGATGATCGGCAGCACGCGCTCGTCGGTAAACCGCGCCACCGTGTCCTGCACCGCACGCTCCTCCTCGCTGAGCAGGGAACGGACGTCATACAGGTCATAGGGATGCAGGGCCATGGTCGACTCGAACGTGGGGAAACAGCCATTGTAAGGCGGTCGCGATCGCGAAGGCACGCGTCAGCGCCCCGCCCCAACGAAATCGGTTCCCACAAAAAAACGGGGCCGGAAGATCCGGCCCCGTTCGGGGTGCCGCCAGCGGGCGGTGGCTCAGCCCTTGGTGGTGGCGCCGGCCTCGGCCGAGGCGGTCTGGGTGACCACCTCGCCGTCGATCACCGGCAGGCGCTCGCCGGGCTCTTCATCGAGGCGCACGGTCTGCTGCTGGCCCTTGTAGCTGTAGGTCACGTCGTAGCCGACCACCTGGTCCTCGCTGCCCAGCGAGATGCGCTCGCCCGGCTTGCTGCCGGTGCGCATGCTGCCGGTGGTGCCGTCCGGGTTGCGATAGGTCACGTTGTAGCCGACCACCTTGGTCGACTGCGAGGTGTCCGACACGGTGCGGCAATTGGTCTCGACGCGCTCGACCACCCGGCCGCCGACGTGGCGCTTGTCGACCTTGTTGCCGATGAAGCCACCCGCAATCGCGCCAGCCACGGTCGCGGCCTTCTTGCCGTTGCCGCCGCCGACCTGGTTGCCCAGCGCGCCGCCGATCAGCGCACCGGCGACGGTACCGCCGGCGTTGCCGTCACGCTCCGGCAGGCGCTCCTGCACGACCACGTCCTCGCAGACCTCGCGCGGGGTCGAGGTGGTGCTGGTCTCACGCACCGGATCGGTGCCGATCACGGTGGCGTAGAGCTCCTGCTTCTCCTTGATCGGATCGACGTTGACCACGTCGGCATATTCGACGCTGGCGATGCTGCCGTCGGCCGCGTAATCGCCGTCCAGACCGGCGGCGAGATCGGCGTCGGCGGACAACGCATCGTCCTGCGAGTCGCCCTGGAAGCTCTGGTACGCAGCCACTGCAACGCCGCCAACCAGCAACGATGCCAAAGCAACCGCAATCAAGTTCTTGTTCATGGAAAGCCTCCTGCGGCGGGATAGGACCCGAAGTTCGTGTTGGGCGCATTGCACCACCGCGAACCTGAACGGGCTGACAATTTTTTAACTTTTTCTGTCGCCGGGGTAAACAAATCCATCGTGGTAGCGTGATTGGCGTATCACTAATGTCCAATCGACATCGCGTTTTCACTGGAGCGCACATGGCCAACCCGATGCTGCTGCCGCTGCTCAACTGGGCGCGCAAGCTGCGCTATCCCACCCTGTTCAAGCTGACCGCACTGGTGTTCGCGATCAACGTGTTCGTGCCGGACATGATTCCGTTCGTCGATGAGATCCTGCTCGGTCTCGGCACCCTGCTGCTGGCCAACCTGAAGGATCGCAACACCTCCGCCAAGGAGCCGATCGAAGGCGAGGCCAACCGGCCGAAGTCGCGGCGCTGAGCGCATGGGCACCGATGCATGGCTGGTCGACAGCCACTGCCACCTCGACGCGAGCGAGTTCGATGCCGATCGCCCGGCGGTGCTCGAGCGGGCGCGCGATGCCGGCGTGCGCCGACAGATCGTTCCTGCCATCACCGCCGAAGCATGGCCGAAGCTGCGCGACATCTGCGCCGCCGACAAGGGCCTGTTCCCGGCCTACGGCCTGCACCCGATGTTCCTCGCCGACCACCTGGAACGCCACCTGCGCGAATTGCGTGACTGGCTGCAACGCGAACGCCCGGTCGCGGTCGGCGAATGCGGCCTCGACCATTTCGTCGACGATCTCGATCCTACCGAGCAATCGGTCTACTTCGATGCCCAGTTGCGACTCGCACGCGAGTTCGACCTGCCGGTGATCGTGCACGCGCGCCGCGCGGTGGACGCGGTGACCGCCGCGATCCGCAAGGTCGGCCGATTGCGCGGCGTGGTCCACAGCTTTTCCGGCAGTCGCCAGCAGGCCGAGCAGTTGTGGGAGCGGGGATTTCTGCTCGGGCTCGGCGGCCCGGTGACCTATAAACGCGCCAGTCGCCTGCGCGAACTGGCGGCGACGATGCCGCTGGAATGGCTGTTACTGGAGACCGACGCGCCGGACCAGCCCGACGCGACGATTCGTGGCGAGCGCAACGAGCCCGCCCGGCTGACCACGGTATTGGAGACGATCGCCCAATTGCGCGGAGTCGCCCCGGCCGAAATCGCCGCCGCCACCACCGCCAACGCCGAGCGCCTGTTCGCCCTCCCGCCGTTGTAGGAGCGGCTTCAGCCGCGATCTGAAATCGGACGAGCGACCGGATATCCGATCGCGGCTGAAGCCGCTCCTACAAACCCCCGGGATTACGTGGCTTCAGTAGCAACTCCAGCGCCTTGCCCGCCATCGCGAACGCGAACGCGCCGGTGATGTGGGTCGCCGCGCCCAGCCCGGCGCCGCAGTCGAGCTTCAACGCCGCGTCGCCGCCCACCTGCGGACGCAGGCCGCAGACGCTGCCGTCGGCCTGCGGATAGCGCACGTTCTCCAGCGAGTACACCGCCGGTACGCCGAAGTAGCGCTGCGGGCTCTTGGGAAAGTTGAACTCGCCGCGCAGCTTCTTGCGGATCAGCGCCAGCATCGCGTCGTGCTCGGTCCTGGACAGGTCGCGGATACGTACCAGAGTCGGGTCGATCCGCCCGCCGGCCGAGCCGCACACGATCAACCGCAGCTTGCGGCGCCGGCACCAGGCGATCAGTTCGACCTTGCTGCGAAAGCTGTCGCAGGTATCGAGTACCAGGTCGAAGCCGCGGCCGAGCAACTCGGCGACATTGCCGGCGACCAGGAAGCTCGCCACCGATTCGACCTCGACCAACGGGTTGATCGCACGGCAGCGCTCCGCCATCGCCTCGACCTTGGGCCGGCCGAACTGGCCTTCGTGCGCCGGCAACTGGCGGTTGCTGTTGGACACGCAGATGTCGTCGGCATCGATCAGGGTCAGGTGCCCCACGCCGCTGCGCGCCAGCGCCTCGACCACCCACGAGCCGACCCCGCCCATGCCGACCACCGCAACCCGCGACCCGGCCAGGCGGGCGAGCGCGCCGGCGCCATAGAGGCGATCGATGCCGGCAAAACGCGCATGCAGGGCGGGGTCGAGAGCAACGTTATCCATGCCGTGCATTGTAAGCGTCGACATCGATTCGCCCGCATGGACCGGCCATGACGACATGCTATGTTTCCGCCAACCTAAACGGAGGCCCGGCCATGAGCGATCCACAGCCCAACACGCATCACGGCGCGCAGCGCCATGGCAACGGCGCGAAGTACATCGCCCTGTTGCTGCTCGGCCTGGTCATCGGTGCGATCTGCACGGTGATGGCCGTGCGCGCGATCGAGGCGCGCAAGGATCATTTCCATGGCAGCGTGATGCATGTGCAGGCATGGCACCTGGCTCAGCTCAGGGCCGGGATCGAGCAGAACCGTTGCGGCGCCACCGACAGCCTGCCGCACCTGCAGACGCTGCGGACAATGGCCAACGACCTGGAACCGGCGTTCCCCGATCTGCGCGACGACCCGCGTTTCATCGAGCACGCCAGCCAGATGCGCGCCACCCTCGACGCGGCGCTGGCCAACCCGCCGTCCAGTTGCGAAGGCCTCGGCGCCACCGCCAAGCAGATCGGCGAAACCTGCAAGGCCTGTCACCAGGACTTCCGCGGCTGAGCATTGGCCTTCGCGCTGTCGACTGAACGGGTTGATCGGCGATTGATCGGCTGTTCACGGCACAGCGCCTAGCGTTATCGCGTGTGGCAAGCACGCCACCCGCCACGACGGGAGATCCGCATGAACATGAACCACCGCTTCAACAATGCGTTCAACAAGCTGGCGATCGGCGCGACCGCCGCCGGCATGCTCGCGCTGGCCGGCTGCGCGACCGGCGGCTACGGTTCGGCTGGCACCGGTTACGGCACCGGCTATGGCACCAGCGGCTCCGCCTACGGCGGCACGTCCGCCGATTGTTACGACTGCGGCGTGATCACCAGCATCCAGCCGATCACGACCCAGGGCCGCGCGCCCAACGCGACCGGCGCGGTGCTGGGTGGCCTGGTCGGCGCCGCCGCGGGCCGTGAGTTGGCCGACGACAAGAGCGACGGCCGTCAGAACACCGCGACCGTTGCTGGCGCGGTTGCAGGCGCCGTTGCCGGCAACGCGATCCAGAATGCCAACCAGCGCAGGTACAACGTGCAGGTTCGCATGGACAACGGCCGCACGACCACGGTCACGATGAACAACGTGCGGGGCCTGCAGGTCGGGGGCTACGTCCGCGTTGCCAACGGCCAGGTGATTGCCCGCTGAGTGCAGGCAGCCTGGTTGAACCCAAAAGTGAACCCAAAAGCCGGCCCGCTGATGCGGGCCGGCTTTTTATTGGCGATAGGATTGCCCCATCCCTCACGACGGACCTGCCACCTTGGACATCCAGACGCTGTACTACGTGCTCGCCGGCATCCTGATCCTGGTCGGCGTGGCCGGCACCGTGTTGCCCGCCCTGCCCGGCTTGCCGCTGGTGTTCGGCGGCATGCTGCTGGCGGCGTGGGCCGGCGGTTTCGAGCAGGTCGGGGTGGCGATGCTGGTGCTGCTGGGCCTGCTGACAGTGTTGTCGCTCGGCATCGACTTCCTCGCCACCGCCTTGGGTGCCAAGCGGGTCGGGGCGAGCCGGCTGGCGCTGGTGGGCGCGGTGGTCGGCACGGTGGTCGGCCTGTTCTTCGGCCCGATCGGGCTGCTGACAGGTCCCTTCGTCGGCGCACTGGCCGGCGAACTGATCCACGGGCGCGAGGTCCGCAAGGCGACCCGGGTCGGCTTCGGCACCTGGCTGGGAATCCTGGTCGGCACCGTGCTGAAGATCGGCCTGGCGTTCGCGATGCTGGGGCTGTTCGCGTTCGCGTGGTTCTTCTAGGCCGGCTCTTCCAAGCATGTTCTTCCGATTTCACGTCGCCATCGTCGGCCACGGGCGAAAGTGTCCAGACTGAATGGGGGAAACATGGCGCTACGGAGCCGCAAACGCATGGTCTGGATCATCGCTGTAACCGTCGCGATCACCTTGCTGGTGGTCGTGTTCGCCTTCAACTTCGCCACGTCCGACAAGCAACTCGAACGTGTGATCACCCACCACTACTCGCTCGACGACCCGCAGTTCCGCCGGGAAATGTCGGTGATGATGGGTCCGTCGGTGCTGCCCGGGAACCACGTCACCGCGCTCAACAACGGCGAGGAGATATTCCCGGCGATGCTGGAAGCGATCCGCGGCGCGCAGGTGTCGATCACCTTCGAGACCTACATCTACTGGTCCGGCGAGATCGGCGAAGAGTTCACCGAGGCGCTGTCCGAGCGCGCCCGGGCCGGCATTCCGGTGCACGTCACCATCGACTGGGTCGGCAGCATCAAGATGGATCAGGCGTTGCTGGACCGGATGGAGGATGCGGGCGTCCAGCTGGAACGCTATCGGCCATTGAAGTGGTACAACCTGGGCCGGATGAACAACCGCACCCACCGCAAGCTGCTGGTGGTGGACGGCCGGATCGGATTCACCGGCGGCGTCGGCATTGCCGACCTGTGGCAGGGCGACGCGCAGGACCCGCAACACTGGCGCGACATGCACTTCCGGGTCGAGGGCCCGGTGGTCGCGCAGATGCAGGCGGCGTTCAACGACAACTGGATCAAGACCACCGGCGAGGTGCTCAACGGACCGAAGTATTTCCCGTCGCTGCAACCGGCCGACGGGATGGACGCGCACCTGTTCATCGCCTCGCCCGCCGGCGGCAGCGAGAGCATGCACCTGATGTACCTGATGGCGATCGCGGCGGCCGAGGAGTCGATCGACCTGTCGGCGTCGTACTTCGTCCCCGACCCGCTGATCGTCGGCGCGCTGCTGGCGGCGCGCGAACGCGACGTGCGGATCCGGATCCTGCTGCCGGGGCCGCACATCGATTCCGAAGCGGTGCGCCTAGCCTCCAAGGCGACCTGGGGGCCGCTGTTGCGCGCCGGGGTCGAGATCTACGAGTACCAACCCACGATGATCCACACCAAGCTGCTGGTCATCGACCAGGAACTGGTATCGGTGGGCTCGACCAACTTCGACATCCGCTCGTTCCGGCTCAACGACGAGGCCAGCCTCAACATCTACGACCACGAGTTCGCGGCGCGGATGACCCGGGTGTTCGAGCGCGACCTGCAGCCGACCAAGCGCTATACCTACGAAATCTGGCAGAACCGGCCGTGGACCGAGAAGCTCGCCGAGCGCGTGCTGCTGCCAATCAAGTCGCAACTGTAGGCGTTCGGCGGCCCCACTCCCGGTTTAAACCTTCCCGCTCCGCCGGCCATCCCAGTGGCTATGCTGACCTCCGTGATCGAGCGCCCACCCCAAGCCCCGCCTGCCGATGCCGCCGCCTCCGTGGACGCGACCGTCGACGAGCGGGCGCTGGTCGCGGCCGCCGCACGCGGCGAGATGGCGGCGTTCGAGGCCCTCTACCGGCGCCATGCCGGCCGCGTGCACGGCGTCATCGCCCGCTTGGTCGGCAGCCACGGCGCCCGCGCCGAGGACCTGACCCAGGAGGCCTTCGTGCGCGCTTGGCAGGCGTTGCCGGCCTTCCGTTTCGAGGCGGCATTCTCGACCTGGCTGTACCGGCTGGCGGTCAACACCGCGTTGATGGAACTGCGCAGCCGCGGCAGCCGGCCGCAGGACGACGGCAACGACGACGCCCTCGACACGATCGGCAGCGCCGACTCGGCCGGCCACGCCACCGCCCTGTCGCTCGATCTGGAGCGGGCGGTCGCGACCCTGCCGCCGCGGGCCCGCGCGGTGCTGGTTCTGTACGACATCGAAGGCTGGAAGCACGAGGAGATCGCCACCGAACTCGGGATGGCGGTCGGAAGTTCCAAGGCCCAATTACACCGTGCGCGTGGACTGCTGCGCGCACGACTCGGAGAACCGTGATGGACAAGCCATTGCCCGACCATCTGCGCTGGCAACTGCGCGAACTCCGCCGCGAACAGGCGCCCGCACGCGACCTGTGGCCGGACATCGCCGCGCGCCTGACGACCCAAGCCCCCGGCACCCACGCTTCCACGCAGCATGTCGCACCCCGACGCTGGGCGCTGCCGGTCGCACTGGCGGCGACATTGGCGCTCGCCATCGGCGTCGTCGGCTGGCAGCAGGGTCTGGTCCGCGCCCCATCGACGACGCCTGCAACCATCGCGACTGGTCCGTACGACACGGCGCCCAGCCTGGTCCAGCGCGAAGCCGCCGGCATGACCCGCCAGTACCAGGCGGCACTGGGCGAAATCGACGGCGCGTCATCGAGCCCGGCACCTGCATTGCAACCGGCGTTCGACGAACTCGACCGCAGCGCGCGCCTGATCCTCGCCGCGCTGGAACGCGACCCCGACTCGCGGCTGCTGCTGCAGCAGTTGCGCCGCACCTATTCCCATCGTCTCGCGCTGGCCCAGCGCATTGCCATCAGCTGACCGGAGCACCGCCATGAACCTCACCCCTCCCCTCCGTGCCCTGCTCGGCCTCGGCCTGCTGCTGGCCAGCACGGTCGCGTTCGCCGCCACCCCGATCGACCAGACCCGCCCGCTCGACCCCGACGGCCGGGTCGAGATCGAGAACCTCAAGGGCCGCATCGAAGTCCAGGCCTGGGACCGTCCCGAGGTGCAGATCCGCGGCAGCCTCGGCAAGGGCGTGGAAAAGCTGGAGATCGAAGGCGATCGCCGGCAGCTCAGCGTGCGGGTCAAGTATCCCAACCGCGGCGGCCTGGGCTTCCTGTCGGGCGACACCAGCGAACCGACCGAGTTGCTGCTGATGGTGCCGCAGCGCGCCGACCTGGCGATCGAATCGGTCGCCGCCGACGTCGCCGTCACCGGCGTGGCCCCGCGCGAGCTTTCGATCGACAGCGTCAGCGGCGACGTCACCGTGGTCGGCGCGCCCGGCGAAGCCGACATCGACAGCGTCAGCGGCGACCTGCGGCTGACCGTCAACAGCAGCGACGTCGATGTCGAGAGCGTCAGCGGCGACGTCGACCTGCGCGGCCGACTCGATGGCGAGGTCTCGGTGGAAACCGTGTCCGGCCAGCTCGAGGTCGGCGTCCACGAGTCCAGCGTGCGCCGGCTGGGCGCGGCATCGGTGTCGGGCGACATCCGCATCAGTACCGCGCTGGCGTCGGGCGGCGAGATCTCGCTGGAAACCGTCAGCGGCGATGTCGACCTGCGCCTGCCGCGCGATCTGTCGGCGAACGTGCAGGGCGAAAGCTTCAGCGGCGACATCACCGCCCCGGGTGCCCAGATCGACCGTCCGCGGCACGGCCCGGGCTCGAGCCTCCGCCACCGCTATGGCAACGGCGACGGCGAGATCTCGCTGGAAACCTTCTCCGGCGACGCGCGCCTGCAACTGGACTGAATGACCGCCGCCGGGCAATTGCCGCCCGTCGACGCTAAGCTGACCGGACCCCCATCGGGTCCGGTTCCCGCATCCGCGCGTGCCGGCCAGCACCCGCGAGATCCACATGTCCAACCCCCTGCTTCCGGCCCCCGGCTCGTTGATCGCGATGTTCTCGCTGCTCGCGCCGATGGTGGCGCCGCCCCTGCACGCACAGGAGCGGCCGTTGCCGAATGGCGAGGCCTGCACCCAGGTCGAGATCGATGCCGAACGGCTGGCCTGCTACGACGCGGCCTTCGAGCGCGCCCGGTTCGACCCGGCGAGCGCCGATGCCGCGGCGCTCGAAGCGCGGCAGGTCAAGCGCAGCCTCGCCCTCGACGAGCAACAGCAGCGCCAGCAGTTGCCGCCGCCCGAGCGCGCCCGCCGCGTCGTCAGCGACCTGTTCAGCGCCGAACCCGAACGCGCATCGCTGGAGGCCCGCATCGCCAACTCCGGCCGCGGCAGCCTGCTCGACAGCCGTTGGGAGCTGGCCCGCGACTCCAAGCTGGGGATCTTCAACTTCCGCGCCTACAAGCCGGTGTACCTGCTGCCGGCGTTCTGGAGCAGTTCGCCCAACGAACTGCCGTCTTCGTCCAATCCCGCGGTGCCGCCCCAACAGCAATCGCTGGACGAACTGGAGGCCAAGTTCCAACTGAGCTTCAAGACCAAGGCGGTCGAGAACCTGTTCGGCGACAACGGCGACATCTGGATGGGCTACACCCAGAGCTCGCGCTGGCAGGTCTACAACGGCGAGCAGTCGCGGGCGTTCCGCGAGTCCAACTACGAGCCTGAGGTGATGCTGGTGTTCCGCAACGGCTACAGCCTGGGCGGCTGGCATGGGCGGATGACGGGCATCGGCATCAACCACCAGTCCAACGGCCGCGCCGACCCGCTCTCGCGCAGCTGGAACCGGGTGATGGTCAACATCGGCCTGGACCGCGAGAACTGGGCGCTGATGCTGCGTCCGTGGTGGCGGATCTCCGACGGCAGCGAGGACGAGAATCCCGGGATCGAGAACTACATCGGCCGCGGCGACGCCACCCTGGTCTACTCCCGCGGCGGCCACGAGTTCTCGCTGATGGCGCGGCACTCGCTGCGCGGCGGCGAGGAATCGCGCGGTGCGGTGCGGCTGGACTGGGGCTTTCCGCTGACCCGCACCCTGCGCGGCCACCTGCAGGTGTTCGACGGCTACGGCGAAAGCCTGATCGACTACAACCACCGCGCCACGTACATCGGGCTGGGCGTGTCGTTGCTGGAATGGTTCTGATAAGGAGGCGGTCACGATGCAGGCTCGACGTATTCTTTCCCTCGACGGTGGCGGCATCCGCGGCCTGGTCAGCTGCGTCTGGCTGGGCGGCGTCGAGGACGTGCTGGCCCAGGCCGGCAAGCCGGGGCTGCTGAAGAATTTCGACCTGGTCTCGGGCAGCTCAACCGGGGCGATCATCGCCTGCGGCCTCGGCACCGGCCTCGCGCCCGACACCATGCGCGAGCTGTACCGCGCCCAGCGCCACGATATCTTCCCGGGCATGGCCGAACGCCTGTGGTCGCGCGCGGGCCGGATCTTCAGCGCCGGCCCGTCGGCGCCCAAGTACGACGCCAAGGGTCTGGAGAAGGTGCTGAAGAAGGTCTTCGGCAAGACCACGCTCGGCCAGCTCAAGGTGCCGACGCTGATCACCAGCTACGACACGATTTCGCGCAAGCCGGTGATGTTCAAGAGCTTCAACCCGGCCCATCGCGACCTGCCGGTGTGGGAGGTATGCCGCGCGTCGAGCGCCGCGCCGACCTACTTCCCGGCGCACGCCATGAAGATCGGCGGCAAGGGCCACTCGCTGATCGACGGCGGCGTGGTCGCCAACAATCCGACCGCCTGCGCGATCGCCGAAGCGCTGCGCTGGGATCGGCGGATCGACAACAGCCGCAACCTCGTCGTGCTGTCGGTGGGAACCGGCGAGCGCACCCGCCCGATCGACCTGCAGTCCGCGCGCGAATGGGGCGCGCTGGAATGGGCGGTGCCGATCATCGACGTGCTGTTCGACGGCAACACCGACTCGGTCGACTACATCGCCCGGCAGTTGGTCGGCGACGCGTACTTCCGGATGCAGGCCGAACTTCTGGCCGGACTGGACGACCTGGACGATGTCAGCGCGACCAACATCGCCGCGCTGGAGAAGCTGGCGACGGATTATTTGCAGGTCGCGGCGACCCGCAAGAAGCTGAAAGAGCTGGTGACGCGCTTGTAGGAGCGGCTTTAGCCGCGATCGGATGCCTGGTCGCTCGTCCGATTCCCGATCGCGGCTAAAGCCGCTCCTACGAAAAGCACGGTACCAACCGTTGCTTCAGGCCACCACCACCGGAATCTTCCCGATTCGCGCCTGCCACTCGCGCGGCCCGCTCTCGTGCACCGACGCACCGGTGCTGTCGACCGCCACCGTCACCGGCATGTCTTGCACGGTGAACTCGTAGATCGCCTCCATCCCGAGGTCCTCGAATGCCACCACCCGCGAGGCCTTGATCGCCTTCGACACCAGGTACGCCGCGCCACCCACCGCCATCAGGTAGGCCGACTGGTGCTCGCGGATCGCCTCGCGCGCCACCGGGCCGCGCTCGGCCTTCCCGACCATGCCCAGCAGCCCGGTCTGCTCCAGCACCTGCCCGGTGAACTTGTCCATCCGCGTCGCCGTGGTCGGGCCGGCCGGGCCGACCACCTCGTCGCGCACCGGATCGACCGGGCCGACGTAATAGATGAAGCGCCCGCGCAGGTCCACCGGCAGCGGCTCGCCCTTGTCCAGCATGCCGACGATGCGCTTGTGCGCGGCGTCGCGGCCGGTCAGCAGCTTGCCGTTGAGCAGCAGCACCTCGCCCGGCTTCCACGAAGCCACGTCTTCGCGCGTCACGCTGTCGAGATCGACCCGGCGGCCCTTGGATGCGTCGTAGGTCAGCTTCGGCCAGTCCTCAAGCGACGGCGGGTCCAGCATCACCGCGCCACTGCCGTCCAGTGTGAAGTGCGCATGCCGGGTGGCCGCACAGTTCGGGATCAACGCCACCGGCAGATTAGCGGCATGGGTCGGGTAATCCTTGACCTTGATGTCCAGCACCGTGGTCAGCCCGCCCAGGCCCTGCGCGCCGATGCCGAGCGCGTTGACCTTCTCGTACAGCTCCAACCGCAGTTCCTCGGTGCGGCTGGACGCGCCACGCGCCTGCAGCTCGGTGATGTCGATCGGCTCCATCAGCGACTCCTTCGCCAGCAGCATCGCCTTCTCGGCGGTGCCACCGATGCCGATGCCGAGCATGCCCGGCGGGCACCAGCCGGCGCCCATGGTCGGCACCGTCCTGAGTACCCAGTCGACGATCGAGTCGGACGGGTTGAGCATCGCGAACTTCGACTTGGCCTCCGAGCCTCCGCCCTTGGCCGCGACGATCACGTCGACCGTATTGCCCGGCACCACCTTGACGTTGACCACGCCCGGGGTGTTGTCCCTGGTGTTGACGCGCTTGCCGGCCGGGTCGGCCAGTACCGACGCGCGCAGCTTGTTGTCGGGGTGCGCGTAGGCGCGGCGCACGCCCTCGTGGACCATGTCTTCCACGCCCATGGTGGCACCGTCCCAGCGCACGTCCATGCCGATTTCGAGGAATACGGTGACGATGCCGGTGTCCTGGCAGATCGGCCGGTGGCCTTCGGCGCACATCCGCGAATTGATCAGGATCTGCGCGATCGCGTCCTTCGCCGCCGCCGATTCCTCGCGCTCATAGGCCGCCGCAAGACTCTTGATGTAGTCGACCGGGTGGTAGTAGCTGATGTACTGCAGCGCGTCGGCGACGGACTGGATCAGGTCTTCCTGCTTGATCGAAACAGGCTGGCGGACGGCGGACGGGCTTGCAGTGTGGCTCACGGCTGGCTTCGGCTTGGCGGTGGACCCACCATTCTACCGGCGCCCCTGCCCCGGGGTACCTTCGCGCCATGTAGGCGAAGCCGACAGGAACTCGGCATTCCCGGTCAGAACAGCTCCGCCTGCGGTGGCTCGGGGGCGGAGTAGTCCAGCTCGCCATCGACGATACGCGCAGCCGAGGTGTACGGGTGCGGCTCGCTGCGACCGGGCGCAGTCAGGTGCATCACTTCCCAGCCGTCGGCCTTGAACCGGTCGGCGATCAGCCCGCGGTGACACTGCCACCACAGCGCTTCGGCGCACATGATCGCCACCCGTTGCCCGCTCGCCAACGACGCCAGCCGCTTGCACGCCGCCTGCCACGGCCCGGTCTCCATGTAATCGGCATAACCGCGGAAGCTGGCGTTGCGCCAGGCGGTATTGCGGGTGCCGGGGTCCGGCTTGCGGCGGCCGCCGAGGTCTGGCATCGGCACGTAGCGGCGCCCGGCCTCGGGCAGCGTGCGGGCCATCGTCTCGCCGGAGAACTGCGGGTTGCGCCGCGAGCCGGCGAACCGGCGCACGTCGACCAGCACCTCGATGCCGGCATCGGCCAGCATCCCGGTGAACACCGGCCACTCGCGGGTGGAGTGGCCGATGGTCCACAGCATCGGCTGCGCATCGCTCATGCGGTTCATCATGGCCGGTCGCCGATGAAGCGGCGTTGACGCGCTCCCCGTTAGGCTGCAAGCGCCCCTCGCAGAGCCAAACGAGATGAGCCAGCACGACGCCCCGGAAATGCCCGCCGTCGACGCCCGCAACCCGGCGCCGAAGCCGTATGCGCCGGAGAGCGGCCTGGCGCGCACCGCGAAGATCCTGCGGTTCCTGCTGAAGTACCGCAACGCCGGGGCCTTCAGCGGCCTGGACCTCGACGCAGCGACCGCCGGACACGACATCCCGCCGCAGACCGAAGGCCGGCCGGAGCAGTTCGTCAGCGATCTGGAGGCGCTGGGCCCGACCTTCGTCAAGATCGGCCAGGCGCTGTCGACCCGCCCCGACATGGTGCCGCCGGAATATCTGGCGGCGTTGGAGCGGATGCAGGACGACGTGTCGCCGCTGCAGTTCCCGGTGATCCGGCAGGCGGTCGAGGATGCGCTCGGGGTGCGCCTCGCCCAGGCCTATGCCAGCTTCGACGAGACCCCGCTGGGTTGTGCCTCGCTGGCCCAGGTGCACCGGGCGACCCTGCGCGACGGCCACGAGGTCGCGGTCAAGGTGCAGCGGCCGCACGCGCTCGAACAGATCCGCGCCGACCTCGACGCACTCGCCTCGATCGCCGGGCGGATCGACCACTCCACCCGCATCGGTCGGCGCATGCGCTTCGGCGACTGGGTCCACGAGTTCCGCAAGACGCTGCTGGCCGAACTGGACTACCGCACCGAGGCGGAAAACCTCGACCGTTTCGCCCGTCATTTCCGCAGCTATCCGGAGCTGAAGGTGCCGACGCCGGTCTGGAACCTGACCCGTACCCGCCTGCTGACGATGGACCTGGTCACCGGCACCAAGGTCACCGACATCAGCGGCATGCGCCGGGCCGAGGAGCCGCTCGAAGACCTGGCCGAGGCGCTGATGCGTGGCTACCTCGACCAGACCTTCGTCTACGGCGAGATCCACGCCGATCCGCACCCCGGCAACCTGCTGGTGACGCCCGATGGCCGTTTGGCGATCTTCGACCTCGGCATGGTCGCGCACGTGCCGCCGCGCCAGCGCGACCACCTGCTCAAGCTGCTGTTCGCCGCGGTCGACGGCCGCGGCGAGGAAGTCGCCGACGAGGCCATCGCGATGGGCACCCGGTTGGAGGACTTCGACGAGGAGCGCTACATGCGCGAGATCGGCCAACTGGTTTCGCGCTATGCGGCGCACCAGTCCGGCGGCGGGCACGTGCATACGATGTCGGAGGGGCGCCTGGTACTCGACCTGGCCCGTATCGCCACCGCCTGCGGCTTGCGCACGCCGCCCGAACTCAGCCTGCTGGGCAAGACCCTGCTGAGCCTGGAGGCGGTCTGCCACGCGCTCGACCCCGGGCTGGACGTCAAGCGCATCGTCGAGCAGCACCTCGACCACGTGATGCGCGAACGGCTGCGCAAGTCGCTGTCGCCGTCGAACCTCGCCGGCGAGATGATCGAGCTGCACGGCCTGCTGCGCGACGCCCCGCGCAAGCTGACCGACGTGCTGTCGCTGCTCGCCGACAACCGCATGCAGGTGCGCGTGGCCGGGTTGGACGACTCGCAGTTGCTGGAAGCCCTGCAGAAGATCGCCAACCGGGTCGCGGCCGGGATGGTGACCGCCGCGCTGATACTCGCCTCGGCGCTGATGATGCGTGTCGACACCGCGGGGCCGCAGTTGTTCGGTTACCCGGCGATCGCGCTGGTGCTGTTGCTGGTCGGGGCGGCGCTGGGCATCGCGATCGTGCTCAGCGCGCTGTTCCGCGACCGCCGCGCCAAACCCCACGAGGAACGCGCGCCGCGCTAGGCAATCGTCCGGCCAAACCCCGGCGGTGAGGCTCGGCTAAAATGGCGGGCTCCCACGTCTTGCCCCTCCCCGCATGTCCTCTGCCTTCGGCACCGAAACCGTGCTCGACGTCCGTCACTGGACGGACGACTACTTCAGCTTCACCACCACCCGCGACGGCGGCTTCCGCTTCGACAACGGCCAGTTCGTGATGATCGGGCTGGAGGTCGAGCAGCCCGATGGCACGGTCAAGCCGCTGCTGCGCGCCTACTCCATCGCCAGCGCCAACTGGGAGGAGCAACTGGAGTTCTTCAGCATCAAGGTGCCGAACGGCCCGCTGACCTCGCGACTGAAGGACATCCAGTCCGGCGACCGGGTGCTGATCGGCCGCAAGCCCACCGGCACCCTGCTGATCCACGACCTGCACCCGGGCCGCAACCTGTACCTGCTCGGCACCGGCACCGGCTTTGCGCCGTGGTTGTCGGTGATCAAGGATCCGGAAACTTATGAGCGCTTCGAGCGCGTGATCCTGTGCCAGGGCGTGCGCCATGCGCAGGACCTCGCCTATCGCGACTACATCGTCAACGAACTGCCGCGGCACGAACTGCTGGGCGAGGTGATCGGCGAGAAGTTGCGCTACTTCCCCGCCGTGACCCGCGAGGACTTCCGCCATGACGGGCGCGACCATCGCGGCCGCATGACCGACCTGATGGCGACCGGGCAGATGATGGAACACCTGGGACTGGAACCGCTCGACCCGGAACACGACCGCGCGATGATCTGCGGCAGCCCGCAGATGCTGGCCGACTTCCGTGCGCTGCTCGACGGCCGCGGCTTCAGCGCGGCGCCGCGGATCGGCACGCCGGGGCAGTACGTGTTCGAGCGGGCGTTCGTCGAAAAGTAGCGGCTGTCAACGGGTTCCCGACCCGGCCCGGCATCGCCACAATCGACCGGCCCCGCCCCGCGGCGGGACCCGTCTTTCGCAAGGTCGAACCCCGCAATGTCCAAGCCCGCCCCACTGGCCGCCGCCCTGGCCGAGCAGATCGCCCGCACCATCGCCGCCGAGATCGGCGCCCAGCCCGAGCAGGCCCGCGCCGCCATCGGCCTGCTCGACGAAGGCGCGACGGTGCCGTTCATCGCGCGCTACCGAAAGGAAGTCACCGGCGGCCTCGACGACACCCAGTTGCGCAACCTCGAAGTCCGCCTGACCTACCTGCGCGAACTGGAGGACCGCCGCGCCGCGGTGCTGGCGAGTATCGACGAACAGGGCAAGCTGAGCGACGAGCTGCGCGCCTACATCGAGGCCGCCGACAGCAAGGCGCGGCTGGAAGACCTGTACCTGCCGTACAAGGTCAAGCGCCGGACCAAGGCGCAGATCGCCCGCGAGGCCGGGCTGGAGCCGCTGGCCGATGGGCTGCTGGCCGACCCGACCCAGGTGCCGGAGGAATTCGCCGCCGGTTTCATCGACGCCGACAAGGGCGTGGCCGATGCCAAGGCCGCGCTAGAGGGCGCGCGCGCGATCCTGATGGAGCGCTGGGGCGAGGACGCGGCGCTGGTCGGTGAACTGCGCGAGTGGCTGCAGGACGTCGGCCGCATCCACTCCCGCGTCGCGGAGGGCAAGGAGGTCGAAGGCGCCAAGTACCGCGACTATTTCGATCACGCCGAACCGCTGGCGAAGATTCCGTCGCACCGCTTGCTGGCGCTGTTCCGCGCGCGCCGCGAGGAGATCGTGTTCCTCGACTTGGAACCCGGCGCCGATGCCGAGGCCGGCCACGCCCAGGGTGCGGGCCGGGTCGCCCACCACGCCGGCATCCAGGACCGCGGCCGCCCGGCCGATACCTGGCTGCTCAATGCCTGCCGGCTGTGCTGGAAGGCCAAGCTGCACCTGCACCTGCTGCTCGACCTGTTCGGCCAGGCCCGCGAAAAGGCCGAGGCCGAGGCGATCGCGGTGTTCGGCGACAACCTCAAGGACCTGCTGCTGGCCGCGCCGGCCGGGCCGAAGGCGGTGCTCGGGCTCGACCCGGGCTTGCGCACCGGGGTCAAGGTCGCGGTGGTCGACCGCACCGGCAAGCTGGTCGCCACCGACACGATCTTCCCGCACCAGCCGCGCAACCAGTGGGACGGCTCACTGCACGTGCTGCGCAAGCTGTGCGAGAAGCACGCGGTCGAGCTGATCGCGATCGGCAATGGCACCGCCAGCCGCGAGACCGACAAGCTGGCCGGCGACCTGATCAAGCTCGCCCCCGAACTGAAGATGCAGAAGATCGTGGTCAGCGAAGCCGGCGCCTCGGTGTACTCGGCCTCGGAGTTCGCGGCGCGCGAGTTCCCCGACCTCGACGTATCGATCCGCGGCGCGGTGTCGATCGCCCGGCGCCTGCAGGACCCGCTGGCCGAACTGGTCAAGATCGAGCCCAAGGCGATCGGCGTCGGCCAGTACCAGCACGACGTCGACGGCTTCCGCCTCGCGCGCGCGCTCGACGCCCGGGTCGAGGACTGCGTCAACGCGGTCGGCGTCGACGTCAACACCGCCTCCGCCGCCCTGCTCACCCGCGTGTCCGGGCTGTCGACCACGGTCGCCGACAACATCGTGGTCTACCGCGACGCCAACGGCGCGTTCAAGAGTCGCAAGGAGTTGTTGAAGGTACCGCGGCTTGGCGACAAGACCTTCGAGCAGTGCGCTGGCTTCCTACGCATCGCCGATGGCGAGCAGCCGCTGGACGCCTCCTCGGTGCATCCGGAGGCCTACCCGGTGGTCGAGCGGATCGTCCGCGACTGCGGCCGCGAGGTGCGCCAGCTGATCGGCGATGCCGGCTTCCTGCGCGGCATCCGCCCGGAGCAGTACACCGACGACAAGTTTGGCGTGCCGACGATCCGCGACATCCTCAAGGAACTGGAGAAACCCGGCCGTGATCCGCGCCCCGAGTTCAAGGCCGCGCGCTTCGCCGACGGCGTCGAGGAACTGAAGGATCTGCAGGTCGGGATGATCCTGGAAGGCGTGGTCAGCAACGTCGCCGCGTTCGGCGCGTTCGTCGACATCGGCGTCCACCAGGACGGTCTGGTCCATATCTCGGCGCTGGCCGACCGCTACGTCAAGGACCCGCGCGACGTGGTCAAGGCCGGCGACGTGGTGAAAGTGAAGGTGCTGGAGGTCGACATCCCGCGCAAGCGCATCGCCCTGACCTGCCGGCTGGACGACAGCGCGCCGGCGCCGCGAGCGGCCGGCGGCGAACGTGATCCGGGCCGCGGCACCGGCCGCAGTGGTTCGCCGCGGGGTGCAGCCGGCCGCGACCAGCGCCAATCGACCCCAGCCAGGACGACTGCGGCACCGCCCACAAACAACGCCCTGGCTGTCGCATTTGCCAAGGCGAAGAACAACGTCTGAACTGGCAATCCCTGTAGGAGCGGTTTTAGCCGCGATCGGATGCTCGGTCGCTTGCATCCATTCCACGATCGCGGCTAAAGCCGCTCCTACAATGGCCCATCGAACTCAGGCCAGCGCCGCCTCGATATCGCCGGCGATCGACTCGGGCGTGTCCTTCGGCGCATAGCGCTTGAGGACGCATCCGTCGCGACCAATCAGGAACTTGGTGAAGTTCCACTTGATCGCGTCGATGCCAAGGATGCCGCCCTTCTCCTCCTTTAACCATTTCCACAGCGGATGGGCGTCGTCGCCGTTGACCTCGACCTTGGCGAACATCGGGAAGCCCACGTCGTAACGCAGCGCGCAGAACTGCTTGATCTCGGCTTCGTCGCCCGGCTCCTGGTGGCCGAACTGGTCGCACGGGAAGCCCAGCACCACCAGTCCGCGCGGGCCGTACTCGCGCGACAGTTTTTCCAGCCCCGCGTACTGCGGGGTGAAGCCGCACTGCGAGGCGACGTTGACGATCAGCAACCCCTTGCCGCGGTATTCGTCCAGGGTCCGCGGCTGGCCATCGATATCGGTGGCGGAGAAATCGTAAACCGTGGTCATCGGCTGTTCTTCAAGGCTGGGGCCGCAATGGCGCCGGGCCGTGATCGATACCACGGCAAACCGCGCCATCGCAAGGCCACCGCGGTCAATGGCTGGTCGGCACCGAGACCTGCTTGACCACCTCGGCGGTCTTCTCGTCGCGGCCGGTCCGGGCCACGTCGGCCTGGGCGACGATGCCGCAGACTGCACCACTGTCGTCGACCACCACCACCCGGCGGATCTGATCGCGCTCCATCGCCTCGCAGCAATCGGCCAGCGAACCGTTCTGCGGCACCGTGGTGACCGGCGTGGTCATGCAATCGGAGGCATGGGCCGAGGCTGTCTCGCGGCCTTCGGCGACCATCCGCACAGCGATGTCGCGGTCGGTGACCACGCCCACCGGCTTGCCGGCATCGACCACGGGGATCTGCCCGCAATCGTTCTCCAGCATCATCCGCGCGACCTCGGCCAGGGGCGTATCGCCCTTGCAGCAGGCGGGATTGGCGGTCATGACGGAAGTCAACGGGGTATCCATGGGAGGCTCTCCGACGGGAGTTAGGGAAGCCAAACTGCGCCGTTCCGGGTTGCGAAGACGTGAATTCGGCGGACATTTCCCACTTTGGCGGTCCCCGATGCACCGTGGCTTTCGTCATGGTCCGATGGCCAGCCCGTGCGTTAGGCTTCGGGTTCCCTATTCACCAGGTTCCTGCCGATGAAGCACCCCCTTGCCCTGGCGCTCGCCGTGGCGCTGACCACCAGCCTGGGCGCCTGCGCCCAGACCGACGCCACCCCCCAGGCCGATTCCCAAAGCGATGCCGCCGTGAATGCCGAAACCAGCAACCCGTTCTTCACCGAAAGCCCGTTGCCGCTGCATTACCCGCGCTTCGACCAGATCGAGGACAGCCATTTCGGCCCAGCGTTCGATCGCGGCATGGCCGAGCACCTGAAGGAAATCGAGGCGATCGCCTCGAACCCGGAAGATCCGACCTTCGACAACACCATCATCGCGCTGGAGAAGTCCGGCGACATCCTGTCGCGCACCGCCTCGGTGTTCTTCAGCCTGGTCGGCGCCGACACCAACGACGCACGCAAGGCGCTGCAGGCCGAGTACGCCCCCAAGCTGTCGGCGCACAGCGATGCGGTCTCGCTGAACCCCGAGCTGTTCGCGCGCATCCAGAAGCTCTACGACAGCCGTGACAGCCTCGGCCTCGATCCCGAGGGCGTGCGCCTGATCGAGCGTTACCACACCGATTTCGTCCGCGCCGGCGCCAAGCTGTCCGACGCCGACAAGACCCGCCTGAAGGAAATCAACACCGAGCTGGCGACCCTGGGCACCAGGTTCAGCCAGAACGTGCTGGCCGAGGTCAACGACTCGGCGATCGTGGTCGACGACGTCGCCATGCTCAAGGGCCTGTCCGAGCAGGCGATCACCGCCGCCGCCGAGGCCGCCAAGAGCCGCGACATGGCAGGCAAGTGGGTGATCGCGCTGCAGAACACCACCGGCCAGCCGCCGAACACCTACCTCGAGAACCGCGAGTTGCGCGAGCGCATCCACAAGGCCTCCGTGGCCCGTGGCAGCCGCGGCAACGAGTGGGACAACACCGGCATCGTTTCCGACGTGGTCAAGCTGCGCGTCGAGAAGGCCAAGATGCTCGGCTACCCGACCTACGCCGCCTACGTGCTGGCCGACGAAACCGCGCAGACGCCCGAGGCGGTCAACGACATGCTCGGCAAGCTCGCCCCGGCCGCGGTCGCCAACGCCAAGGCCGAGGCCGCCAAGCTGCAGGCGATGATCGACAAGGAGCAGGCCGCCAAGGGCGAGCCGAGCTTCGAGCTGCAGCCGTGGGACTGGGCCTACTACGCCGAGAAGGTCCGCCAGGCCGAGTACAACTTCGACGAGAACCAGCTCAAGCCGTACTTCGAGATGAAGAACGTGCTCGAGAACGGCGTGTTCTACGCCGCCAACCAGCTGTACGGCCTGAGCTTCAAGCAGCGCACCGACCTGCCGGTCTACCACGAGGACGTCACCGTCTATGACGTGTTCGACAAGGACGGCACCCAGCAGGCGATCTTCATCTTCGACCCGTACCAGCGCGAGTCCAAGCGTGGCGGTGCGTGGATGAACTCCTACGTCGACCAGTCCGAGCTGACCGGCAACCTGCCGGTGGTGGCCAACCACCTCAACATCCCGGAACCGGCCGACGGCAAGCCGACGCTGATGACCTGGGACGAGGTCACCACCATGTTCCACGAGTTCGGCCATGCCCTGCACGGCCTGTTCTCGGACGTGAAGTACCCGTACTTCTCCGGCACCAGCGTGCCGCGCGATTTCGTCGAGTTCCCGTCGCAGGTCAACGAGATGTGGTCCGACTGGCCGTCGGTGCTGGCCAACTACGCCAAGCACTACCAGACCGGCGAGCCGATGCCACAGGAATTGCTGGACAAGGTGCTGGCCAGCTCCAAGTTCAACCAGGGCTTCGCCACCACCGAGTACCTCGGCGCGGCGATGCTCGACCAGAGCTGGCACCAGCTGAGCGCGGACGAGGTTCCGTCGGCCGACCAGGTGATGGACTTCGAGGCCAAGGCGATGGCCGCCAACGGCACCGACTTCGCGCCGGTCCCGCCGCGCTACAAGACCCCGTACTTCAGTCACATCATGGGCGGCTACGCGGCCGGCTACTACGCCTACATCTGGTCGGAGGTGCTGGACGCCAACACCGTGGCCTGGATCAAGGCCAACGGCGGCCTGACCCGCGAGAACGGCGACCACTTCCGCCAGGCGCTGCTGTCGCAGGGCGGCAGCAAGGACGCGCTGCAGCTGTTCCGCGACTTCACCGGCCACGAGCCGCGTATCGAGCCGCTGCTCGAACGCCGCGGCCTGAACGCCCCGGTGTCGGACGACGCCGAGGTGCCCGATGCGCCGACCGCGCCGGGCACGGACGCGCCGAAGCCGAACAACTGATCGGCCTGCAATGACGAAACCCGCCCGGAGCAATCCGGGCGGGTTTTTTGTTGTCCGATGCCTCTGTCCGACTGGCCTTCCTTTGTAGGAGCGGCTTCAGCCGCGATCTGAAATCGGCGCGGGCGCACGGCTCCAGAT
>JBOHYB010000034.1:0-44070 GCA_050737695.1 Lysobacter sp.
CCGGCTTCGGCCTCACGCAGGAAGCCGATGATCTGTTCTTCGGTAAAACGCTTCTTCACGTCCAATCTCCTTTTCGTTCGGGATTGGACTCCAGATCGCGGTGCTACTCAAAGCCGGGGGGGCGTCGGTCCACAGCGTTGGGTGGATACGCACTCGCCAGACGACCTGAACTGGGCCACTCTTGAGCCAAGTCAATCTGGGCGGTCCATCTGCGCGCACTTCCAAGCGAGGCCGCAGACGCGGCCTCCCATGCAGGAGTCCGCCAAAACATGGTGCCCATCGAATACACCGGCCATGACGGATGGCCGTTGACTGCCTTCATTTCCGAAGATGCCGCATCTGAGGCACCTGCCCTGGTGCTCATGCATGGAGGTGGACCAGACCACCGCAGCCTCGTTCCGCTCGCACGACATCTGGCTGACAGCGCCCATGTGATCCTGCCCGACATACGCGGCTACGGCCGCTCGGTATGTGCGGATCCTGCGGGACATACCTGGGCGCAGTACGCACAAGACGTCATTGCGTTGCTGGACCACCTCGGCGTGGATCATGCTCTCGTTGGCGGCGCAGGATTGGGAGCGACCATCAGCCTGCGCACGGTTCTAGCTTATCCCGACCGCGTCGCTGGCTTGGTGCTGATCAGCGTGGAAGACATCGAAGACGACGCCGCGAAGCAAGCCGAAATTGCGTTCATGGAGGCCTTCGCAGCGCGTGTACGCGAGGGCGGACTGGAAGCCGCTTGGGACCCTGTTCTGCCCCACCTCTCGCCCGTGATTGGGGCGATGGTGCGCGAAGCGCTGCCAGACGCTGATCCCGACAGCGCCGCGGCCGCAGCCGCTATCGGCTACGACCGTGCATTCGGCAGCGTCGACGAGCTCATGTCCATCGATGTCCCCACCTTGATCATCCCGGGGGCCGACTGGCGCCATCCCGCCGGCCTTGCGAAACAGCTGGCGGGAGCCCTGCCCTACGGTCGACTGGCAGCGGTTGGCATGTCTACCGATCTTCTGACCTCCGATGATTTCGGCAACGTGTTCGCGCCTGTTATCCAGCGGTTCCTGGCCGAACTCTCGATCGTTTTCTCCAACGAGATTAGATCTTGAAATCGTCGTACGCCACTATCGCTTCATCGACACCCAGCTTGTTCAGCAACTGGCGCGTCGCCGAGAGCATCGCGGGCGGTCCGCACAGATAGAACTCGCAGGAATGGATGTCAGGGTGGTCGCGCAGCAAGGCGTCATGCGTGGCTTCGTGCACCAGGCCCTTTACCAACCCTGCGCCATGCTCTGCTTCCTCTGACAACACCAGATGCCAGGTGAAATTTGGATGGCGCTCGGCCAATGCTGCCATCTCCTCCACATACGGAGCCTCACGCAGGTTTCTCGCGCCGTACCAGAAATGAATGCGCTCGCTGGCGCCGCTGTCGAGAAGCGCATGGACCATCGCCCTCAGCGGCGCCATGCCTGCACCACCACCGATGAATATCTTTTCGCGCGTGTCGGGCTGGAGTGCGAAATCACCGAACGGCCCACTGAAGCGGACGGTATCGCCCGGCTTGAGTGAATACAGGTAGGTCGAACCCTTGCCGGTGGGGTGACGCTTCTTGCCTTGACCACCCGGACTAAATCGCGCGAGCAGCGTCAGGTGCCCACCCGCTTTTTCGACCGGCAGAGCCAACGAGTAGGACCGCCGCACCGGTTCCTTGTTGGCCAAGGTCGCCGGCAAGTCGAGTGCCGCCCAGTCGTTGCGATGATGTTCGGGATGGTCGATGTCGTGGCGCTGCAGCGTGTAGTCCGGCACGTGCACCTGAAGGTAGGCGCCCGGCTGGAACTCCGATCCAGGGGGTGTCTCGGTTGCGAGCACGATCTCACGCAGGAACGGGGTCACCGCCGTGACGGTCTCGACCTTGGCGGTGCGTTCGGTCCACAGTCCGGCACCACCGGCGACCTCGATCTGCGTGTTGGCCTCGACCGTGAGATTGCAAGCCAGTCGGTGGCCCATCTTCAACCGGCTCTGCGAGAGATGCTCCCTATCGGAACTCGTCGGCGCCGGCGCGGTGCCGCGAATACGTACTTCGCAAAGTCCACAGCTCTGCCCGCCCCCGCAATTGGATGGCAGTTGCAGACCGTTTCGCGCCAATGCCAGATAGACGCTGTCGCCGGTGTGTGACTCGACCGATCGCAGTTTGGTGCCATCGGGATCGAACACCGTCAACTCGCGGGACGGACGCCAGCGCTTCGGGACAAACTCGCCCAAGCGGAAGCTCGTGACCAACAGCCAGAATCCTGAAAGCGCAATCCATAAGCCGCCGGACCCCGCCATGATCACCAGTGGGTTGTTGAAATCCTGCCGCCCGGTGTAGTCCATTATGTGCAGCATCCATACGAAATCGAAGATGCGCCAAGTGTCATTGCGACGTTCCAGGATGCGGCCGTCCTGTCCCGAAACATAGAGCGTGGTGTCTTCGCTATCTTCAAACGGCACACGCCACATCGGTGCTTGGTGGTCACGCACTTCCAAGGTGGCGACCTTCATCCACTCGGGCGCCCCCATCGCACTAGTGCCAGCATAATCCTCAGCGGCAATCTCGCTTGCAATTGCCGAGTCAATCAATACAGGTTGTCCGTCGGTTGCATCGACGAGCCATGCGGTGGACTCGTAAGCCAACCGATACACCGGTCGGTCCTGCAACCAGAACGCTTCGACGGTCTGTATGGGCCGCTCGGCTATCGCGACAATCCGCGCTGGCGACAGCAGGCCCGTTGGCCACATCCGAGGCTCATCCAGATTTTCGGCCCGATGCTGCTGCCCCGCCACGGTCTCGACATCGAGCAAGCTCATCGTCATGCCGCTGGCTGTCCAGACCACGAATTGCAGGGCGATGATCAAGCCCACCCACTTGTGCAGCTTGCGGATCCAAGGCGTCATGCGCTGCGCCTCCCTTTGCTGAAGCTGTAGAAGAGCAACCAGACCCCGCTGAGCGCGAATATCAGGCCCAGCGACGCGGCCACGCGCAACAGCGTGTTGTTCACGTCAGCTCGTTCTTCGTAATCCATGATGTGGAACATCCAGAGAAAGTCGAACCAACGCCACAAGTCGTGGCGCTTGGCGATCAGTTCGCCGGTTTGCGGTGAGAGGTAGAGCGTGCTCTCGCTGCTGTCGGCAAATTCGACACGCCACATCGGCACGGGTGCGCTACGGACTTCCTGTGGTGCCTCTGTAACCAACTCGGCTTTCAGGATCGATGCGTCGCCAGTGTAGAGCGACTGCGCCAGCCGACGCGCCGTTCCCTCGTTCAATGGACTGAGCCTGGCACCGGAATGCGCGTCGACCAGCGTAATGGTGTCGCCCTGGCGCAACTCGTAGACTTCGTCGCCCATGAACCGTTTCAGCTGAAATGAAGTCAGACCGGCGTACCGCTGCGTCAGCGCGTCGGAATCAATAAGTGGTCCGGACGCCGACAGCGGCTTGGCCCCGGCGTGGGCAAGGTGATCGCCATGGATGATGTCGATCGAGATCACTGTCATGTAAACGCCACTGAGCGTCCACAGCAGTGCTTGAACGCCGATGACCAGGCCGATCCATTTGTGGGCACGGCGTGCCCAGAATGCAGGTTTCATGGAGGTAGATATCCGTCTACAAGTCGAAGCGACGCGGCCAGAACCCGTCGGCACCGGGGTGCCGACGGGATCGTGGGCTGATTGATTACCAGCGGTAAGTTAGCTTGGCGTTCCAGCGACGGCCCATCAGGTCGTAGGTCATCGTGTCGGTATTCGCATCCGTCCAGCTCTGGATGAACGGCGCATCCTTGTCGAACAGGTTGTCGACGCCGAAGGCGATATCGAACGACGGACTGAAGGCGTACTCCACCTGTGCATTGTGGTAAGCCACGCTGGGTGCGTGATCGCCGATGTCGCCGGGGGATGCGTTGATGTCCTCGGCCGATCCGATGTACTGGAGCGAGTACGAGCCAGACCAAGGGCCTTCGACCAGAGTCAACGAGCCGAATGAACGCCAATGCGCGAAGCTGCCGCTGCCACCCGTAATCATTCCCGCGTAGTTGATCTCATCCCCACCCGGGAATGGACGCACGTCGTAGTTCTTCAAGTACGACACATCCCAACTCACGTTGGCGTCGATGCCCGCCATCTCGAACCGGTAAAGCATGCCCAAGTCGATGCCGGAGACGCGTTCGCTGGCCGCGTTGACCGGCTGGGCTGAAAGGAAATCAATCTCGCCGGTCAATGCATTGCGTGTGAAATTGGAACTGCTGCAGAAGGGATGGGACAGCCCCGGGCTCTCATAGCAAATCGCAAGCTTGGTAGAGCCGTCGATACGTTGGATCGCGTTCTCAATCTTGATATTGAAGTAGTCGAGCGTAAGGGTGAGATTCGGTGCAAAGGTCGGCGTCCACACCGTACCGATGGTCAAGGTTTCGGCGTCTTCGGGCTCCAGGTTCGCGTTGCCTCCGACCGTGGTGAGAATCGAATTGCCCAGTTGGGTAAATCCGACTGGAACGCCCGAGGCCTGACAGTTCTGGTAGACCATGGAAGATGGCGAAAGGCTGCTCCAGCCGCTGCACGGGTCGGTGGTGGTCAGCCCACCTTCCGCGACGCCTCCGAACAGTTCCGGTATGTTCGGGATGCGGAATGCAGTCGCGTAGTTGGCGCGAATCTTGAACGACGGCACCAGTTGCCAATCAAGGCCGACCTTGTAGTTAGTGTCAGCCCCGAACAAGTCGTAGTCGGAATAGCGCACCGCAGCATTGAGCGTGAGCATTTCGGCAAACGGCTTGTCCTTGAGCAAGGGCAATGCGATTTCCGCAAACGCTTCCTTGGCGGTGTACTCGCCCGCGATCGGATCCTGTTGATTGCCGTTGGCGATGCCGAGGATGGTGAGTTGATCCGGATCACGCCAGCCACTCTCCTGACGAACCTCGATGCCAGTCGCGACACCCACCCATCCGGCGGGCAATTTGAACGGCTGGCCACTCACGTTGGCGGTGAAGCTCTTCTGTTCGTTGCCGCCGGTATCGCGGCTGGTGAACAGGAGGTAGTCCAGCACTTCCTGGGCGACATCACCAGCGCCCAGGTAATCGGCGCATGGGATCGCCGCCCCGGGCGCACTGCTGCAAGCCGACGTATCAAGGGTCTGGTCAAGGCGGTCGAGGTTGGCCACGTTGGTGGACCCGTCGATGCCGGTATTCCGTCCCCAGTTCACGGCGGTGCTCCAATCCCACCAGCCACCGCCCATTTGGAACTGACCTTCCAGTCCCAATACCGTGCGGAACGTGTTGGTCTCCTGGTAGAACTCCCGCACACCAGCCTCCATCAGACTGCGGCGTTGCAGCAACAGATCCTGTCCGGTGGGATTGGTGGGATGGGTCGCAGCGATGTTGATCGGTCGGTACGCGCCCAATGCACCCGGCGCTGCGAGCTGATCGGACTGTCGGTTCGTGTACATCAGCTCCGTAAACAACGTTACGTCGTCGTTCAACGACAGGTTGCCGAAGGTGCTGAAGCTCAGTCGCTTGATCGGATTGACGGCGTTGAGATAGCGGTTGGAGTTGAGGTTGTGTAGTTCCGGCGAATAGGGTTCGAAGGCGTCCCCATCACCATTGGGATCCTGGTTGAAATTGACACGACTGCCATCGGCGAGCACTGCCCGACCGCCGATCGTGGTCGAACTGCCGATGCAAACCAGTTCGCCGTCGGATTCGCCCAGGCCGCATGGCGCACGATCTGCCATGTTGACTGTGCCGCTGGCCGAATAGTTGATGGCTGCCATGATCGACCCGCGGTCGCCCGTCATGCCCCACGTCAGATCGAACGAGCCTTCCTCACCGTCCTGCTGGAAGGTCTCGCCGTAGCTGACCGAGACCTCGGCGCCGTCGAACTCCTTTCGGGTGATGATGTTCACCACACCGGCAACGGCGTCGGCGCCGTAAATGGCCGATGCGCCATCCTTGAGGACCTCTACGCGCTCGATCAACGCGACCGGAATGATGTTGAGGTCGACCGAGCTATTGGCGCCGGTACCACCGTTAACGATGCGGCGACCATTGAGCAACACCAGCGTGCGGTTGATGCCCAGACCACGCAGGTTCACCTGGGTAGTGCCGTAGCCGTTGCTGGCCCAATAGGCGTTGGTCTGGTTGCCGGCAAAGCCAGCCGCTGCGGGCAATCTCTGCAGCAGGGTTTCGACCGAAATGGCACCGGAGCGCTGGATCGCTTCCCGGTCGATCACGGTGACCGGACCGACGCCTGAAATCTGAGCGCGCTTGATGTGACTGCCGGTGACCGTCACGGTGTCCATGGTCTTTGGATCTTGCGCGGTCGTGTCAGCGGACGTGGCGGCCGGTTCGGCCGCTTGAGCGAAGGCAGTGTTCGCGATTCCGGCGGACAGCAACCCGCCGATCGCCAAAGCCAGATGGTTGCGCTTGCAGGACATGAAATGAATCCCCTTTCGGTGTTCTGATCTTGTTATCGAATGCCCGTAGCAAAGCCCGCGCGAAGTCGCGCGGCTGAAACGCTAAAAGGCAATGGATGGCCACGACGTAGTGGCCGGACAAGATCAACCGATGGGAGGTCTGAAGACGCGTCCGTTGTCTCGTTCGGCTATCAAATGGACCGAGCGGGGTGATGGCTGATTGACCAGGAGGTGTTTGGCACCGAACGGCACCGCATGGATGATCGCCGCCACCGGAAACACGCAAGCATTGCAACATGCCGAGCCGGGATCACACTTGCCGTCGTGGCTGGAGGTATCGGAACTACCCTGCGAAGCGCTGTCATCACAGTCTTCCGCATTTTCTGCCGAAGCACTGCGGTGCGGATCAGGTGATTGTTGCGCCTCCGTCACCGCCATCGCACTGGCGGTCCATTGCGCCATGCCGACATCGAGGCACAAGGCCGCGATCAACAGGCAACGCATGATTAGTGGGAACGGAGGCATAAGCTTCTTGATTGGCACCCGGTTGTCTATACCACCCTGATATCACGCGTCGAAAGCGAGTGTCAACATCCCCGTCAGGTGAATGGCGGCGCGTACTCAAGCGCCGCACTGTTTCGTGACCGTCGTCCCGCGATCCCTGCCGTTGCTTGCTTTCGTTGCTTGTATAGACATGCAATGATTACCCGATGGACGAACCCAAGCCGCAGTACCTGAAGCTCAAGCACTACATCCTGCGCCACATCACCAACGGTGACTGGCCGCCGCTCAGCCGCATTCCCAGCGAGAACGAATTGGTCGGGAAGTTCGACGTGTCCCGCATGACCGTCAATAGGGCCTTGCGCGAGTTGACCGATGCAGGCGTGGTAACTCGGGTACAGGGCGTCGGGTCATTCGTGGCCGGACCGAAAGCCGAATCTGCAATGTTCGAGGTGCGCAGTATTCGCGACGAGATCCAGGCACGGGGGCAATCGCACACGGTCCAGGTGCTCATCTGCGAACCGGTGTCCGCGCGGTCCACTACCGCGCGACAGTTCGGTCTGCCCGCCGCCCACGAACTGTTTCACTCGCGGCTGCTCCACCTGGCCGACGGCAAGCCTCTGCAACTCGAAGATCGCTTCGTCAATCCTGTCTGCGCACCGGATTACCTGGGGATAGATTTCCAGAAGGAGATCCCCCATCAATATCTGATGCGAACGGCGCCGTTGCAGCGGACCGAGCACACCATTGAGGCCGAATCCGCCAACAAGCGCCTCGCCCGCGTACTGGGTGTGGAGCCCGGTGACCCATTGCTGACGCTGAGCCGGCGCACCTGGTCGCGTGGCCGCGTCGCCAGCTACGTCCGTCTCACACACCCCGCTGCGAAGTACCGGTTTGTCGGTTCCTTCAAGGTCGGCGACACCACCTCCTGACGAGTCAATCATGGATACCCACGTCAACCGTTCCAACCGCCATGACCCCAGCCGCGTCATCCGCGCGCCGCGCGGCACGGAGCTCGACTGCAAGTCGTGGTTGACCGAGGCGCCGTACCGGATGCTCCAGAACAACCTGGACGCCGAGGTCGCCGAGAACCCGGCCGAGCTGGTGGTCTACGGCGGCATCGGCCGCGCCGCGCGCGACTGGGAGTCGTTTGATGCGATCCTCGAATCGCTGCGCAACCTCGACGACAACGAGACCCTGCTGGTGCAGTCCGGCAAGCCGGTCGGCATCTTCCCGACCCACCCCGACGCCCCGCGCGTGCTGATCGCCAACTCCAACCTGGTGCCGCACTGGGCCACGTGGGAGCACTTCAACGAGCTCGATCGCAAGGGTCTGATGATGTACGGCCAGATGACCGCCGGCTCGTGGATCTACATCGGCAGCCAGGGCATCGTGCAGGGCACCTACGAGACCTTCGTCGAGATGGGCCGGCAGCATTACGGTGGCGACCTCAAGGGCAAGTGGATCCTCACCGCCGGCCTCGGCGGCATGGGTGGCGCGCAGCCGCTGGCCGCGAGTCTTGCCGGTGCCTGCAGCCTCAACATCGAGTGCCAGCAGAGCCGCATCGACATGCGCCTGCGCACCCGTTACGTCGACGAGCAGGCAACCAACCTCGACGACGCGCTGGCGCGCATCGAAAAATACACAAAGTCCGGCGAAGCGAAGTCGATCACGCTGCTCGGCAACGCCGCCGAGATACTGCCCGAACTGGTGCGCCGCGGCGTGCGTCCCGACGCCGTCACCGACCAGACCAGCGCGCATGACCCGGTCCATGGCTATCTTCCGCTCGGCTGGACCGTAGAGCAGTGGCTCGGCGCGCAGAAGGCCGACCCCGACACCGTGCGCGACGAGGCCAAGAAGTCCATGCGCGTGCACGTCGAGGCGATGCTGGCGTTCGAAAAACTCGGCATCCCGACGTTCGACTACGGCAACAACATCCGCCAGATGGCGTTCGACGAAGGCTGCAAAAGCGCCTTCGATTTCCCCGGTTTCGTGCCTGCCTACGTGCGGCCGCTGTTCTGCAAAGGCGTCGGCCCGTTCCGCTGGGTCGCGCTGAGCGGCGATCCCGAGGACATCTACAAGACCGACGCCAAGGTCAAGGAACTGATCCCCGACGACGCCCACCTGCACAACTGGCTCGACGTGGCGCGCGAGCGCATCGAGTTCCAGGGCTTGCCCGCGCGCATCTGCTGGGTCGGCCTCGGCCAGCGCGACAAGCTCGGCCTCGCCTTCAACGAGATGGTCCGCAACGGCGAGCTCAAGGCGCCGGTCGTGATCGGCCGCGACCATCTCGACAGCGGCAGCGTTGCCAGCCCCAACCGCGAGACCGAGTCGATGCAGGACGGCAGCGATGCCGTCTCCGACTGGCCGCTCCTCAACGCCATGCTCAACATCGCCAGTGGCGCCACGTGGGTGTCGCTGCACCACGGTGGCGGCGTCGGCATGGGTTACAGCCAGCACAGCGGCATCGTGATCGTCTGCGACGGCAGCGAGGAAGCCGACAAGCGCATCGCCCGCGTGCTGTGGAACGATCCGGCCACCGGCGTGATGCGGCATGCCGATGCCGGCTATGACGTCGCTGTGCAATGCGCGAAAGACCACGGTCTGAAGCTGCCCACAACCACCGGATAACCAACCATGCTGAAACTTTCCCCGGGACAATTGTCCCTGCCTCAACTGCGCACTATTGCCGCGGGGTTCGCTCCCATTGCGTTGGCTTCCGAGTGCGAAGCGCAGGTACGCGCCTCGGCGGCCACCGTCCGGGACATCGTCTCTGTCGGAAAACCCGCCTACGGGATCAACACCGGTTTCGGAAAGCTCGCCAAAGTGCAGATCCCGGCCGATCAGCTCGAGCAACTGCAGGCCAATCTGGTGCGATCGCATGCAGCGGGTGTTGGTGAACTGTTGGACGACGCAAGCGTCAGGTTGATCTTTGTGCTGAAGATCGCGTCGCTCGCGCGCGGCTACTCCGGCGTGCGTTGGCAGGTGCTGCAGACGTTGATCGCCATGTACAACGCGCAAATCTGGCCATGTATTCCCTGCCAAGGCTCCGTCGGCGCCTCCGGTGATCTGGCGCCCTTGGCGCACCTCTCGCTCGCGGCGATGGGCGAAGGCTCAGTGCGAGCTGGTGGAGAGATCCTGGACGCAGCGGACGCGTTACGGCGCGCCGGCATTGAACCCATCCGGTTGGCCGCGAAGGAAGGTTTGGCGTTGTTGAACGGCACGCAAGTGTCAACCGGCATTGCGTTGATGGCCCTGTTTGCCGCGGAGCAGGCGTTCTCCGCTGCGGTGGTCGTCGGCGCATTGACGGTTGATGCTGCAGGCGGTTCCGACACACCGTTCGACCCGCGCATCCATGCCGTCCGGGGACAACCCGGCCAGATTTACGTCGCCGGCCTCTATCGGGATCTGCTGGCCGGCAGCGCCATCCGCGAGTCGCACCGCTACGAGGACACCCGCGTCCAGGATCCCTACAGCCTGCGCTGCCAGCCCCAGGTAATGGGAGCCAGCTTCGACCTGCTCAGTCAAGCGGCCACGACTCTGCTGATCGAGGCCAATGCCGTTTCCGACAATCCACTCGTGTTCCCCGACAGCGGCGAAGTGCTGTCCGGCGGCAACTTCCATGCCGAACCAGTCGCCTTTGCGGCCGACCAGATCGCCATCGCAACCGCCGAGGTGGGCGCCCTGTCGGAGCGGCGTATCGCCCTGCTGATCGACGCCAGTATCTCGGGCCTGCCCGCCTTCCTGGTTGCGGACGCCGGCATCAACTCCGGTTTCATGATCGCGCATGTCACCGCGGCGTCACTGGCCAGCGAAAACAAGACCTTGGCGCATCCCGCCAGCATCGACTCCATGCCGACGTCGGCCAACCAGGAAGACCACGTCAGCATGGCGACCTTTGCCGCGCGAAAAGCTGTCGACGTCGCTCTCAATGTGCGCCGCATCGTCGCCATCGAGCTTCTGGCCGCCGGCCAGGGCATCGAGTTCCGCCGTCCACTGCGCTCGTCGGATACGCTCGAGTCCGTCCATGCCCTGCTTCGTGGTGCGGTTGCCGCCTACGATCAGGATCGCTACTTCGCGCCGGATATCGCCGCCGCCGACAAGTTGATCGCGGATGGTGCTTTTTCCACCTTCTTGACTGATGCCTTTTCAAGGCCAACCACCTGATGGACGGTTGGCAGGGTCGGGTCGACTCCGTCGACGACCGGGAAGCATTCCGCTGGCACCAGATCGTGCGTGCGGTGGAACCTGATGCGCCGCCCGGAATCGCGTTGGCTGGTTTCGCATGCGACGAAGGCGTCCGGCGGAATGGAGGTCGCCAGGGCGCCGCTGAAGGGCCTCGCGCGCTCCGCCGGGCGTTGTCCAGCCTGCCGGTGACCAGCGCCCTCCCCCTCTACGATGCCGGTGATGTGAGCTGCATCGATGGCGATCTGGAAGATGCGCAGATCCGATTCGCCCGGCAGGTCACTGCGCTGCTCAACGCTGGCCACTTTCCGATTGGCATGGGCGGAGGACATGAAATCGCCTATGCCAGCTACCTCGGGCTCGCCAACAGCGGCATCGCTTTTGGACAGCGTATCGCGGTCGTGAACCTAGACGCGCACTTCGACCTGCGTGACAGTTCGGTCGCGAGTTCAGGCACTCCGTTCCTGCAGGTCATCAGGCATGCAAGAGCACATGGGATACCCCTCGATTATTTCTGTCTTGGCGTCAGTGAATCAGCGAACACACGACGCTTGTTCAGCACTGCCGATGCGACCGGAACCTACTACCTCCGAGATAGTGAACTCACGGTTGCAAGCGTGGACGCGAAGATCGCGCAGCTGTTGCAATGGCTCGAGCCCGCTCAAGCCATCTATTTGACGATTTGTCTAGATGTACTGCCACCGTCCACCGCGCCGGGCGTCAGCGCCCCGAGTGCCCGGGGCGTGGCTATCGAAGTCGTCGAAGCGTTGCTGGCTGGGATCGTCGGTACAGGCCGGGTCAAGCTGTGCGACGTCGCCGAACTTGCTCCCGCGTTTGATCGCGACGGCGCTACAGCACGCGTGGCTGCACGTCTGTTGCACCAAGTCACGTCTTGTCACCCGGCGGCCATCGAAGGCTGTGCCTCGTCGTCCTGTGAATCGCCACGCATTCAGTAGGCATCTCTAAGTCGTGCAGTACGGCAACAACAGAGGTGCCTCAGTTCGCGAATGCTTGATCCTGGTCAAGCTGAACCGAACCCTCTGAATGCGGGTTAGTACCGCTCCAGAATGGCCTCCATCTGCGCAATCTCCCGACGCTGCGCCGCGACGATTTCGCGGCACAGTGCCTCGATTTCCGGATCGGCAATCGAGGCCTCCTGGCACATCAGGATCGCGCCGGAGTGGTGAGGAATCATGGATTTGAGGAACTGTTCATCGCCGACCGCCGCCTGCGTGCGCATGCCGTAGAAGCTCACGCCGAAGACGACGAGCGCGCCTGCGATGACGAAAAGATTGCGCTTGCGCGAAGGAAACATGCTCCGCATGGCGGCCAGCATCACCAGCGCCATGGGCGTCACCATCATCAAAGTCATCCAAACGTTATTGATGTTGAGATAGAAGTGATCGAGCGACCGGATCATGGTGTACATCACCAGGTACATGATCACGAAGTCGATCGCCAACTCGACCATCAGGCGACCATAGTGACCCTGATGCACGGGATGCGCATTGCCCTGCTTCATGCTGACGCGCGACCCGGGCTGGTGTTCTTGATGCGTTTGCATGATGGTGCACCTCCATGGTTGGGGGCGAGCCGACGGACGGGACGCTCCGTACGCCGACTCGGGACGACGAGGTGTGGACGGCGGGGCCGACGGCGACGCTCTGGTCAGGCGCAAGGCATTGGTGACCACCGATACCGATCAATGCGATTGATCAGTCGTGTTCATTCGGTCCCTGCAGCTACTGACCGTGCTGCGCAAAAGCCGAGGTGGAACCATCGTTGGCGACCAGTTCCACCGTGTAGGCGTCGATACTGCCATTGGGCACCTCCATGCCGGGTGAACCCTTCGGCATGCCCGGCATGACCAGGCCCTTGGCCTCGGGCTGCTCGGCCAGCAGGCGTTTCACGTCTTCCGCGGGCACGTGGTCCTCGATGAAGTAGTTGCCTATTTGCGCAGTGTGGCAGGAGCCCTTCGCCAGCGGCACGTCGACGCGTTCCTTGATTGGGTTGAGGTTGTCGCAGCTAGCGATATTGCAACCTGATCGACCACCGGCTGCGGCGTGCGTGCGCAAGCCGTCAGCGTGGTGGCGGCGATCGCGAGGGCAATGATCGTCGGTACTCGGCCTTTCATTGGTTGCATCTCCATTATTTCTTCGGCCGCGAGGACCAGTGGATGTGAACGATCTTCCAGCCCGACGGTGTGTTGTTCAGCACCATGGTCTCAGTGCTCAGCAAGGTCATCGGCTTGCCGTCCTTGCTGGCATGCAGTTCGCTTTCACTCGCGACCCAGGCAATGTCGCCCTCGACCCGTGCGCGACGCTGCGACAAGGCCGAATGCGCGCCGGCCAGGAACTTGGCGTCGGACTTGGCGTGGTGGCTCAGGTACTCGTCCCGGCTTCGTTCGGCGCCACCGCTTTCGAGGATGATCACCGCCGGGTCGAGCATGGCTTCGACTTGCTCGAAATCGGCGGCTGCGATCGCCCTCCCGAACGCGTCGACCGTGCTGACCGCGGTTTCGGCTTCGGCAGGCACGTCGAGATCTGGCGCGGCGGCGGGTTGCTCGGCGCCGTGCGCATGGCTTGTGTCGGCCGGCTGGGTCTGCGCGAACGCGGCTGACGAGGTGGCAAGCGCCAGTGCGATCGCCAGCAGGTTGAGGGTTGATTTCATGGCAGTCGGTTCCGGTTATCAGTGTTGATGTTGATGGCCGTCGTCCGCGTCGGGCACGGCGTCGGGTATGGGTGCAGCCGGCGTGGTCGCCGGTTGGGGCGAGACCGGATGCGACTCGACCGTGCCATCGGCGTGACGATGCTCCACGGTTTTGCTCGCAGACGCGGGCGCCGGTTTGGCGGGCGCTGCAGTATCGTGGTGGTCGGCGGGCGTGCCGGGCGGATGTGTATGCGCCTTGTTTTCGTCGGTCTTCTCGCTGAGGTCCATCGCCATGCCAGCATGCGATTCCAACTCATCCGTCGGCATGCCTTCATCATGGCCGTGGGGCTGCGTTTCACCGCCGCCGTGGTCATGCCCGCCGCTGCTGGCAACCAGCGCCTCGTACTGCTCGGCACTGAGTTCGGGGAGTCGTTGCAGGAACGCCGCCATGTTCCAGATGTACTCGTCATCCATGCTCTTGCCCCATGCCGGCATGCCCGAAGCCTTGATGCCGTGCTTGATCACCCAGAACGCCTCGGCCGCATCCACGGCATCTGTCGTCAGGTTGGGCGGCGCGGGATACAGGCCCTTGCTCAGTTCGGTCCCGGCCATGCCCGGGGCCAAGTGGCAGCCCACGCACATGGCGTTGTAGTTGCCGGCGCCTTGCCGGATGCGCGCCTCGGCTAGCAGGTCGAGGGGTGGTTCGAGTTCACTCGCACGCACTTCGATCGAACGTTCTCGCAATGCCTGCAGCACCGCATGAACTGGCCGCGTATGGGTATCGTCGGCTCCGATGTTGTAGAAGCCAGACCAGATGAAGATGCCGATGATCACCAGCGATGCGACTGCGAGTACTGCAACGGTAGTCAATGAATGACGCGTCACGCTAGGCATGTGTGCTCCCCTTAAAACCAGATGCGCACGCCCGCAACGAAGCGGGTGTCTTCGATATCCACGCCATCCAGGCGCCTGAAATCCGCGGTGTTCCCATAGGCACGCTCGTGGACGATGCCGATGTACGGCGCGAACTGACGGGTGAATTCGTAGCGCAGACGCAGGCCTGCCTCGACCGTGCTCAGGCCCGAACCAACACTCCGTCGCGCGTCATCCTTGCCGTGTAGCTCGGCTTCGGCCATCCATTGCAGGATCAGACGGTTGGTGAACAAAGTCTCGTACTCGGCTTCGAAGGTAGCCGCGGTCTGGCCGGACTGCCCGACGTAAGCCGTCGCCTCGACTTCGAACATGTACGGAGCCAGACCTTGCACGCCGATCGCAGCAAAAGTCTGCGACGGGCCCTCACCGAAGTCATGGCGCACGCCCGCGACCAAGTCCCACCACGGCGCAACCGCACGGCCATACAACACCTCGACGGCAGCTGATTCGGTGGCGCCGTCGACATGCTCGCCCTCGCTGCGCAGCCAGACCCTGTCGAGGTCAGTACCGATCCAACTCATTGCTTCCCATCCGACGCCAGTCCCGCCGTCGGCGTCAGCGTCCCATGCTTCCAGTCGATCGAGCAGCCAGAACGAATGGATTGCGTTGTCGTGGACGGTATGGCCGGCGACATCTGGAAATGCGGCCAGGCGGTCCACAGGAGTCACGGTGGGAATCGGTTCGATCGGTGGGACTGTCGCTGGCAGGTCGTAGCCCTTGGCGGCGCTGTCGCCCACGTCATGGCCCATTGCCGAATGGTCCATTTCTTGTGCGCTTTCCTGCGGCGTGGGCATATCGTGGCCCATCGCCGAATGATCGACGGGCTGCGAGGGCGCAGCATGCCCCATCGCCGCGTGGTCGACCGGTGCTGGTTGGGATTCGGATTCGCTTGTCGGTGGGGGCATGGCATGACCGGCGTGCGGATCGACGGCTATTTCTTCCCGTGCGGGTTCTTGTGCCTCGTTCAGATCGGCGGCCGGCGCAGGCTCCGGTATGTGCATGGTCGAATGATCCATTTCCTGTGCGACGACCGAAGCGGAACCCAACGCCAGCGCAATTGACAGGGCAAGGGTGTGCAGTTGCGTACTCGAGAATTTCGAGGTCATGACGTTCATTCCTCCACCCGCACTTCCCGGAACATGCCGGCTTCCATGTGGTAAAGCAGATGGCAGTGGTAGGCCCAGCGGCCGAGCGCGTCGGCGCGCACGCGATAGCTGCGCTTGGTGCCCGGCGGCATGTCGATGGTGTGCTTGCGGACCATGAAGTTGCCGTCGGCGTCCTCCAGGTCGCTCCACATGCCGTGCAGGTGGATCGGGTGGGTCATCATGGTGTCGTTGACCAGTACGATCCGCATGCGCTCGCCGTAGTTGAGTCGCAGCGGCTGCGCATCACCGAACTTGATGCCGTTGAACGACCAGGCGAATTTCTCCATGTGGCCGGTCAGGTGCAGCTCGACCGTGCGGCCGGGTTCGCGGCCGTCGGGATCGGCGAAGGCGCTTTTCAGGTCGGCGTAGGTCAGCACCTTGCGACCGTTGTCGCGCAGGCCAATGCCGGGGTCGTCGAGCTTCGGCGCCGGCATCATGGTCTGCATGTCCATCAGCGGGTTGCCGGCTTCGGAAGACGGATGCTGCTGCATGCCGGCGGCGCCGTGGTCCATGCGGGCCATCGGCCCGGGTTTCATCGACGAGGTGCCGTGCTGGCTATGATCCATGCCGGCCATGTCGTCGCCGCTTTTGGAACCGTGATCCATGCCGCTCATGGCACCGGCTGACATCGCCGACATGTCGTGCCCTGCCCCGCCCATCATCCCGTGGCCCATGTCGTCCATGGTCAGGATCGGGCGCGGGTCGACCGACGGAACCGGAGCGCGCAGCCCTTCGCGCACGGCCAGCGTGCCACTGACGTATCCGGTACGGCCCAGATCCTGGGCGAAGATGGTGAACGCATCCTGCCCCGATGGCTCGACGATCACATCGAAGGTCTCGGCGGTGGCGATGCGGAACTCGTCGACGGTCACCGGGTGCACATACTGGCCGTCAGCGGCGACCACGGTCATCTTCAGGCCGGGGATACGCACATCGAAATGGGTCATCGACGAGCCGTTGATGAAGCGCAGCCGCACCTTCTCGCCGGACCGGAACAGCCCGATCCAGTTGCCCAGCCCGGTCTGGCCGTTCATCAGGTAGGTGTAGGTAGTGGCGTTGACGTCCGACAAGTCGGTCGGGGTCATCCGCATCTCGCCCCAGGCCTTGCGATCCTGCAGCGTCGCCGACAACCCGCGCTCGCGCACGCTATCGAAGAAGTCGCCGACCGTGCGCTTGTAGTAGTTGTCGTACCCGGCCATTTTCTTGAGCCGATCGAACAGCAGGGTCGGGTCGAGGTCGGTCCAGTCCGACAGCAGGATCACGTAGTCGCGATCGTAGCGGAACGGTTCGGGCTCGGCCGCATCGATGATGATCGCACCGTACAGGCCGGCCTGTTCCTGGAACGCGGAATGGCTGTGGTACCAGTAGGTGCCGTTCTGCCTGAGATGGAATTGGTAGCGATAGGCCTCGTTGCGGTTGATGCCGTCGAAGCTGAGCCCCGGCACGCCGTCCATGCTGGCCGGCAGCAGCAGTCCGTGCCAGTGGATCGAGGTCTGGTGGCCGTGGATCGAGCCTTGCGGCAGCGTGTTGGCGACGTCGAGGGTCACCGTGTCGCCTTCGCGCCAGCGCAGCAGCGGCGCCGGCAGCGTGCCGTTGACAGTGATCGCCGGCCGCGTCAGGCCGGTGAAGTTCATCGGCGTCTCGCCGATGTTCAGGTTGAAGTGAGTACCGGACAGCACGTTCGGCTGGCCGTAGGAATGCTGCGCCCAGGACTGGCGTGGCCACAGCCCCAAACCGGCCACAGCGCCGCCGGCGGCCAGGCCTTGCACAAAGCGGCGTCGAGATACATTCGACAGCCGTCGGTCGGCATCGCCGAGAAAATCAGATGACATGGAAGAAAACTCCGAGAAAGCATCAAAGACGGCTCGTCTTCGACTGAGCCGAATGCCTGGCATAGGAGGCCGCAGCCACGCCATGCACAGGGCAACAGGCGCCTCACGGCGCCGCTGAATGCTTAACCAATCGGAGGTCGGATCAGATGCGGCAATGCCGGCGACGGATGGCCGGACGACGTGGGACGAACGCTGGCAGAGTGCTCAACCTTGCTGACAGTGAAGCTTCCAACGAGGAGCGCGACCGGAGTTTGCTGCGCACAGACCGAGGGGCAGGTACCCGATTCACAGCAATCAGAAGGTTCGGTGTCCGGCGATCCGGCCAATGGCGCCGTCGCAGGCTCTTGGCCAGCGGCAGTGGAGTGCGCCGAATGATGCTCATGACACGGCATGGATTCCGCCTTCGCAGCGTGATCGATCACTAGATCAACTTTAGCCGCTGCTTCGACCAGTCCGGTGTCGTGCGCCGACGCTGACGCCACCCCATTGAACAGCAGGGCGACGCTGAGGAGCAGGCGCAACAAGACGGAAAAGATCGACATGGCGGCTATTCTACCTCGCCCGAGCACGGGGAGCCCAAAGGACATCTGAACCACTCCACGAATTGACCGGCTGCCCGTGTCGCTAGGTCACGGAGACCCCCGCTGGCTTCATCGACTGTGACAGCCTGTTGGCATGGATACAGCAGTCGTCAAGAAGACTGCAGAGCACAGGGATCCAGGCGGCACCGCCGGTCTGCTCGTACACGGCAGGCACGGGGAATACGCTATGCAGGCGCCGCGTCGGGCCGGACCAAGCCGATTTGGAAGCCGCGTCCCTGCGAGGCCTGCCAGCGCTATGCGTGTGGGTACTTCGCCATCACCAATGGCTCAAGCTCCTTGCGCAGATCGGCACTCCGTGCACCGAAGCAGCGGCTACCAGCTCGCGCCGATCTGTATCCCCCGGCTTCCAACGCCAATGCTGCATTGCCAGCGCTTCGTATACCGGCCAAGGTTGTCAATGTGAATCGTGGGAAAGTCACGGCGCTGCCGGAACATTTACGACGAATGGCACAGTTCGCACCTGCCCGCCGCCCTTGAACTGGATCCACAGTGCATACCGACCCGCGCGAGGGGGCATTGCGTGGAGCATCAGTGTGGCCGGAACGGCGGCGTTGGGGTCGCCATGTGCGCCGTGCGGGCCGTGCGAGCCGTGGCCGCCGTGCGGCGCATCCGCGGCCATGGCGTGGGCGTGGACATAGCCGAGATCGTCGGTGCTCACGAACACCGCGTGCGCCGCCACGCCAAGATAGAGTCCAAGGTCCGTCGCCGGGTTGCCGTCCTTCAGGATCGTCAACGCCATCATGCTCTCGGTCCCGGCGCGGAGCGAAGAGACGTCCAGTTCGATCGTATAGGGACCGTCGGATCCTGTTGCCGCATCGACAGGCGTATGTTGCGACGCTGCCGGGACCGCAGCAATGTCCACGGGGACGTCGAAGCGGACGACCTGCTGGCCGAGACCCGTCGGCATGGCGTCGGCGTAAACATGGTAGGTGCCGGGCTTTGGAAAGTGCACGGCGACGGGAAAGCGCCCGTCCTGCCCGCGCTTGCCCGCATGCACGTGCACGAAGCTCGAAAAATCGCTGTCGGTCGCCAGCACGTGGAGTTCCTGCGTCAGCTCCTCGTCGAAGTGGGTGATTGGGTGACCCGTCGCCTTGTCGGTGAAAGCGATCAGCAACTCGCGTGCGAGCGGCCCGGTCTCCCGGACAACAAGTTCGGCAGTGACCTTCTCGGTCATGCCTGGAAGGGCAAAAACGCCCTTCAATGTCGCCTCCGCAGCAGATGACGGCAGTGCCGCAGCGCCTATCACTGCCGCGCCAATCGTTAAAAGATGTTTGATGTGCATGTGTCTTACTCACTGATCAGTTGGTTATCGTTTCGGGTGCTGGTTTGTCCGGATACCCGGCCTCGTCGAGTACCGCGAGGAACGCGCTCTTGTCCAAGGCACTATCGACCCGAACGTCACGCGTGGGTGGGTCGGTTTCGATGCGGGCTTGCGGGTCGACGCTCAGTAGCGCCTTGGTGACGGACTTGGCGCAGCCGCCGCAGGTCATGTTTGGAATGTGGAAACAATGCATCTTGATCTCGTGGTTGGTTACTGTGTTCGACCAATATGGGGTTTGACAGCGTGGCAGGGTCAAGCGCTTTTCAGCGGGCGTTATACTTCCGCTTCAGGAGCGAATTCCCGCCCGCGTCGGAATACAGTCAGGACTACTCGACCGGATCGCCCTGAGCCTCAACACATGCCCGCACGCAAGACACCAGTTCCAAACGCCGATCGAGGTCTACAACGCAGATCTACAACTTGCCGAAACAAGCGCCGACGCCACCCCTTAAATGCTGTTGCGCCTCGACCTTGAAACCGCCTCCCTCATAAACGTTGGGAAATCACGGGTCGAAACCAAGACCCAGCAGGACCATCGTTTCGCCGCGATTGGGTGCGTGCAGGCTGCCGTTGGAGATGTGGCGAACCTGCACACTGATGCGCCGGCCTTGCCACCCCAGCGTGCTTGCGAATGCGTAGCCACTGCTCAGGGCTTGCGTCCGACCTGTATGCAGGACCGGCTGGAAACTGAAGAACAGATGGCGGAGCCATGTGCCTGGCACTCCGTAGCGCAAGCGCACCCCTGCAGCGACCAGCCCTATGTCGTCCCGTGTGGTGTAACGATCGTCCCGATGGCGCGGGACATCGCGCCCGTCGATCCAGCCTGCCAGGAAATCGGGGGACCAGCGCCACGCACTGTCGCCGATCGGACGTTCCTCCAGCGTGAGGTCGACGAAGGCGGCATTCGCGCCATGATTGTCCATGTAGCTGGGACCGGCCTGGAATTCGATGCGCGAGGTTTCTGCGTTCACCCGGAGAGAGGTCATGCTTCCCAAGACGAGCAGGGAACCGAATACGAGGAAGCGGAAATACAGATTCATGGTTTTCCGTTTCAGTCACGGAGAGGGACGCCGGCGACTTGCGAGAAACGGCAAGCCGCAGTCGCCTCCGCCGCGAATGACGGCAGTGCCGCAGTGCCGATCGCGGCCACGCCGATCGCTAAAAGATGCTTGATCAGTCGGTTATCGCGTCGGGGGACGGCTTGATCAGGTACCCGGCCTCGTCAAGCACCGCGAGGAACGCGCTCTCGTCCCGGGCGCTATCGACCCGAACTTCACGCGCGGGTGGGTCGGTTTCGATGCGGGCTTGCGGGTCGACGCTCAGCAGTGCCTTGGTGACGGACTTGGCGCAGCCGCCGCAGGTCATGTTTGGAATGTGGAAACGAAGCATGTGGAAACGAAGCATCTTGTTCGCCTGGTTGGTTACTGTCCGACCAATATGGAATTTGACAGCGTGGCAGGGTCAAGCGCTTTTCAGCGAACCTTTTACTTCCGCTTCAGGAGCGAAACTCTCGCCCGCGCCCAACCGTGCAGTCTGACGCGCTTCGTTTGTAGCCAGAGAACTGCAATCGCCAAAGCCGCGGCCAACGCACCTACCAGGGGACGAGCGACAGGCTGGCGTACGAAATGACGCCGCCGCCGAGCCCGCCGCCCAGCGCCGTAACCAGATTGAAGGAGGCGATGTTCAAACCCTGGCCAGCGCGGTCACGGCGATGGAGCACAGGCCGAACACCAGCATACCCAGGCCCAGCCAGTGGACGTTGACGCCGGTGATGCCCGGCAAGTAGGGCGAAACAAAGGTGAAGAAGGAAAAGGTCGCGACGCTCATCAGCACGCTGATGCCGGCCGTGATCAGAAGCTGCGGGTGCGTGGTGGCAGATTCACTGCAAAATGCGAGGGAATCCCGGCAGTGGCCATTTTTGTGTTCGTACTCCGAATAGCGGGGAGCAGACCACGCTCAATTCTCAGCCTCGATAGTGAACTCCGGGCCCTTGTCTGCCGAGGCATGTACTGGCGACCTGACAGGCGAACGCAGAGTCGTGGATCATCGGGCGCCGATGCGTGCTCGTCTCAGCTCACGAATGAGAAACCTTTGCGGCGCGATGGCGTGACGAGGCGGGCGTGTCGAGCCCAAACCGAGGCGTCCTGTGTGGAGCCTGCGAACGCTGTTCCGCTGCGGCAGTCGGCTCGGCAAAATCCGCAATGATCGGGCAATCCGGGCGGTCATTACCGTGGCAGTGATCGGCCAGGTGCTCGAGCGTTTGCGCCATCGCTTGCAGTTCGGCGATCTTGGCCTTCAGTCCGGCGACGTGTGCGAGCGCCACGGTCTTGACATCGGAACTCGCGCGTTCACGATCGCGCCACAAGGCCAGTAGTTCCGAGATCTGCTCGACCGAAAAACCGAGATCGCGCGCGCGACGGATAAAGCGAAGGGTATTCGCATCCGACGAGCTGTAATTGCGGTAGCCCGCGTCGGAGCGAACAGCTTTCGGGATCAAGCCAATCTGTTCGTAATAACGAATCATCTTCGCGGAGACACCGGAAGATTTGGCCACTTGACCGATATTCATCACTCTCTCCTTCAGGGACCTGTGCAGCAGATTTCCACGAATTATGTCGCCGGTGCTTGCTCCGGCGTGAAAAACACATCAGCGTGCAAGTCCTCGGGCCGCAGCCCGCGTGCTGCGCTGATCTGCATCGCCGCTTCGACCATCGGTGGTGGCCCGGCGACATAGGCTTTCCAGCCATCAAGTTCCCGCAGGTCCTCGGCGACGGCATCGGTCACCAAGCCGGTGCGCCAGCGAGTCCGCAATGGAGCGTCGGAGAGGACGGGCGTGAAACTCAGGTTGGGGTGCCGTTGCGCCAGCCCCTCGAAATGCTCGACGAGATAGAGATCACGCTCGCTGCGCGCGCCGAAATAGACATGGATCGGCTGCTTCATGCCGCGTGCAGTGGTCGCCTCGACGATCCCTTTGATCGGCGCAAGGCCTGAGCCGCCGGCGATGCACAGGATCGGCCCTACATGCTGCTGGCGCAGGTAGGAAGCGCCGAATGGCCCTTCGACCAACACCGGGTCGCCAAGCTTCAACAGCGTGTGGATGTGCCGGGTCGCGGCCCCATCCGGCACTCGGCGGATGTGGAATTCGAGCTCCCGCTCACCCGGCCCGCTTGCCATCGAATAGTCGCGGGTGGGAGCGCCCGGGAACGTGAGCCGGGCGTACTGGCCCGCCGTAAAGGCCAGCGGATCGGCCCCGTCGATGACGAGCTGGATATGCTTGATGTCGTGTGTCGCATCCTCGATCGCTGTCACGCGGCAGTTCAGACGGCGGCGCGGATGGGATGGGGCCTGCTCGTCGCCACCAAGCCAGGCGACGATCGCATCCGTTGTCGGGATCGCACGGCAGGCGAGGACAAGCCCCTGCGCCTTTTCCTCGTCCGAGAGTGCGAAGCGGCTGTGATCGAGAAGATCGACCTCGCCGCTGACGAGGCGCGACTGACAAGACCCGCACCGGCCGGAGCGGCAGCCGTGCGGATAGGCGATGCCGTCGGCGAGCGCCGCTTCCAGGATTGTGACGCCCTCCGGCACCACGATACTGCGCCCGGCCTGGCGTATCTCGACATGTTTCGTCATGGCGCGCTCGCGGCAGTATGGGGTAGACCGAGTGCCACGGTCAGGCCCGGTTTTTGCGACGAGAAGGTGCCGTAGAACACCTCCTCACCCACCAAGGTGATCGGTGCGACACGTACACCGGTACGCGCCTTGGCTTGCGCCATGATCTCGGGGTCGGTGAGATCGCGTTCTTCGAACGCGATCTCCTCTCTGTCGAACCAAGTCTTCAACGCCCGGCAGTCGGGACACGTCGGTGTCGTGTAGATGATGACCTGGGGATGAGATGCGTTGGCCATGACGGCCTCCTCAATCTTTTTGGGGTGTTCAGTCAGACGGCGTTTCGGCCCGGGATCAATAATCATTCGCCAGCTGTGACTGGGGCGATGCCGCCCCACCCCCGGGCGTCCCGGTGCGGGTTTCGACCGTCATCGGTGCCTGGAAACGCTTGAGCCGGAGCGCGTTGCCGAGCACGAAGACACTGGAGAACGCCATCGCGGCCGCGGCGAAGATCGGCGAAAGCAAGGTGCCGTTCACCGGGTAGAACGCGCCCGCGGCGACCGGGATCAGAACGGCGTTGTACGCGAAGGCCCAGAACAGGTTCTGCTTGATGTTGCGGATCGTCGCCTGGCTGAGCGCGATGGCATTGGGCACACCACGCAGGTCGCCCGACATCAGCACCACGTCGGCCGCCTCGATCGCCACATCGGTTCCCGTGCCGATGGCGAGCCCGACGTCCGCTTCGGCGAGCGCCGGCGCGTCGTTGATGCCGTCGCCCACGAAGGCTACCCGCGCGCCATTGATCCGGAACTTCTTCAGCGCCGCGACCTTGCCGTCGGGCAAGACCTCGGCCGCAACCTCATCGATGCCGAGCTGCCTGGCGATCGCCGCGGCCGTAGCCGCATTGTCGCCGGTGATCATCGCAACTTTGAGTCCGAGCGCGTGCAGCGCCTTGATCGCCGCGGGCGTCGTCTCCTTGATCGGATCGGCGACTGCAATCACCGCCGCCAAGCGGCCGTCGATCGCGGCATAGAGCGGACTCTTGCCTTGCGCACCGAGACGCTGGGCGGTCGGCAGGAAGCTCGCCACATCAAGACCGAGCTGCGTCATGAACCGGTCCGCGCCGACGGCGACGGTCCGACCGGCGACCTTGGCCGACACGCCGAAGCCCGGTGCGGCGTCGAAGCTCTCGATCGGTGCGAGGGTGAGATTCAGCTGCTTGGCGGCTGTAACGATCGATTCGGCGATCGGGTGCTCGGAGCGGGTCTCGACTGCCGCAACCAGCGCCAGCACTTCGTTGTATTCGAAGCCTTCGGCCGGAACGAGGTCGGTCAGCTCGGGGCGTCCCTTGGTCAGCGTGCCGGTCTTGTCGAGCGCGATAACGCTCACATCGCGCAGCGCCTGCAAGGCTTCGCCCTTGCGGAAGAGCACGCCGAGTTCGGCCGCGCGGCCCGTACCGACCATGATCGAGGTCGGCGTGGCCAGCCCCATGGCGCACGGGCAGGCGATGATGAGAACCGCGACCGCATTGACGAGCGCAAAGGTCAGCGCCGGGGTCGGGCCGAAGATCAGCCAGACCAGGAAGGTCAGCGCGGCAGCTGCCATCACCGCCGGGACGAACCACATGGTCACCTTGTCGACCAGTGCCTGGATCGGCAGTTTGGAACCCTGCGCTTCCTCGACCAGACGGATGATCTGCGCGAGCACCGTATTCGCGCCGACCTTGGTGACGCGGAAGCTGAAAGCACCGGTCTTGTTGATCGTGCCGCCGACGACTTCGGCTCCCGCCCCCTTCGACACGGGCACCGGCTCGCCGGTGATCATGCTCTCGTCAACATAAGAAGTGCCCTCGACAACCTCGCCGTCGACTGGAATCTTCTCGCCCGGACGAACCAGCACGACATCGCCGGTCCTCACCTGATCGAGCGGAATCTCGACGGTATCGCCGTTGCGCTCGACGCGCGCGGTCTTGGCCTGAAGCCCAACGAGCCGCTTGATCGCCTGCGAGGTTCGCCCCTTGGCGCGCGCCTCCAGCATGCGTCCGAGCAGGATCAAGGTCACGATGACCGCGGCGGCTTCGAAATAGACGTTGGCGGTGCCCGGCGGTAGCACTTCGGGGACGAAGGTCGCGACCACCGAATAGCCGTAAGCCGCCGCCGTGCCGACCGAGACCAGCGAGTTCATGTCCGGGACGCCGCGCAGCAACGCCGGTACGCCCTTGCGGAAGAAGCGCAGACCCGGGCCGAACAGGACCAGGGTGGCGAGCGCGAACTGCACATACCAGCTGGTCTGCTGACCCAGGACCCCCATCACCCAATGATGCATGGCGGGAACAAGGTGCGAGCCCATCTCGAGGATGAAGACTGGCAAGGTGAGGATGGCTGCCACAAGTAACGAGCGCCGCAGCGCCCGCGCTTCGCTCTCACGACGCTCGCTATCCTCATCGCCCGCATTTTCCGATTCGGCGGACACGCGGCGGGACTTGTAACCCGCCTGCTCGACGGCCGCTTCAAGGTCGGCCGTGGAGACGACCCCGGCAAGATGGCGCACCCGCGCGCGCTCGGTCGCCAGGTTGACATTGGCCTCAAGCACGCCCGGGATTTGTGCGAGCGCCTTCTCCACCCGGCCCACGCACGACGCGCAGGTCATGTCCTCGATCGCGAGCTCGACGGTCTCTTCGCGGACGGCGTAGCCGGCGCTCTCGATGGCACGGACAGCCGCCTGCGGATCGGCCAGGCCGGTGAAGCTGATGTCAGCGCGCTCGGTAGCGAGATTGACCGCAGCCGTCTGCACGCCGGGGACCGCTTTCAGCGCGCGCTCGACACGGCCGACGCACGATGCACACGTCATGCCTTCGACCGGCAGGCTCAGGCGAGTGCCTGACGACCTGGATGGATTGACGCCTTGCTGGAGGGCAACGGAAGCCATGGAACTATCCCTTGAATGTTTGTGTTGAAGCAAAGCCTAAAGATTCCCACGATGGGAAGGTCAAGGCCTGTGGGCGATTGGCTTCGTGAAGCGCAAGTTCGGCGTGCCGCCGGCTCCGCCGCAGTCGTGATCCGCCTGTGCGCAGATCTCCCAGCCGCCGCCCAGCGCCTTGTAGATGCTGACAACGGCAAGCCGCTGGTTGGTGCGAGCGACTGCCAGCGCGCGCCGGCTTGCAAAGTCGGACCGTTCAGCTTCGAGCACCTCCAGGTAGAGGCCCTCCCCTTCCGAAAACCGCACCCGGGCGAGACGAGCCGCCTCGCGATTTGCCGCTGACTCCAGCAGACGCAGCCTAAGCGTGCTGCCCGCGGCGCCATGGGCTTTGAAGGCATCATCGGTTTCCTGCAGTGCGCGCAACACGGTCTGGTCGTAGACGATCAACGCCTCTTGGGCGCGTGCCTCGCTGGCGGCGATCCGGGCGCGCACGCGCCCGATGCCGAGAAGATTCCAGCGAATGACCGGGGCGAGGAAGCTGGACTGCGTTCCAACGTCACCCAATGCATCGAGACTCCCCGCAACGAACCCGATCGAACCCTGCACCTGGATCTCGGGATAGAGCCCGGCCGTCTCCACCCCAATCCGGGCAGTCGCCGCAGCGAGGTTCCGTTCAGCCGCCGCAATATCGGCGCGCCGTAAGAGGAGTGCGGCGGGATCGCCCACGGCGATCGTTCGAACTACCAGCGCTTCACGCGTAGACGTGGCAGCGGGTGGTCTGAACGTCTGCGGCGTTTCGCCAAGCAGGATGGCCAGTGCGTTGGTGGAGGCCGCATGGCGGCGCTCCAGTTCGGGTACGGCCACTTCGACATGGCGCAACAACGCCTCGGCACGGAGCCGGTCGAATTCGCTGGCGGACCCGGCGCTCACCAGACGTTCGACCAGGCTCAGGCTTTCGCGCTGGCTTTGCTCGATGTCGGCGACGACAGCGAGTTCGGCCTCGATACCGCGTAGCTCGAACCAGGTGGACGCTACCTCGGCGGCAACGCCCGCCTGCACACCGCGCAGCAACGCCTCGCGGGAGCCCGCTTGCGCCCGAGCCGCTTCCACCGATCGCCGCACGCGGCCAAAGAGATCGATTTCCCAGGAAGCGTCGACCGCTCCGCGATAGGTTTCGATCCGGCGCGGCTGGCCGGGCGGCGTTTCGACTTCACTCAGGCGACGGTTCTCATGACTGAGCGCGGGACCACCGCGCGGCAGGTAGCCCTGACGATTTTCGCGCAGCACGGCCTTGGCCTCGTCGAGCCGCACGGCAGCGATACCGACGTCATGGTTCGCCGCGAGCGCCCGCTGGATCAAGGTGGTTAGCGCTGGATCGTCGAAGGCGCGCCACCACGCCACCTCGACGGCCCCCGAGTCGAGACCCGCCGGCGGCTCGCCGAAGCTAGTGGGAAACTGCGACGAAGGCAGCGCAGGCAGCGCAGGCGGTGCGTAGTCGGGGCCCACCGTTACGCATCCGGCCAGCAGGATGAGCGCACTCAGCGGGAACAGCACGGCTCGATAGGGACGTCTCATGACGTGCGCTCCCCCAGCCGCGGCTTCGCTCTTGACCTGTGCCGCTCGAAGCGGGCCGCCAGGCCGCGCATCACCACATAAAAAACCGGCGTCAGGAACAAGCCGAACAGCGTCACGCCGAGCATGCCTGCGAACACCGCGATCCCCATGGCCTGGCGCATCTCGGCCCCAGCGCCAGTGGCCAGTACCAGCGGAACGACGCCGGCGATGAAGGCGAGCGAGGTCATCACGATCGGCCGCAGCCGCAGTCGGCACGCTTCGATGACCGCCTCCAGCGCGCTGGCTCCTTCGGCTTCGCGGCTGCGTGCGAACTCGACGATAAGGATCGCGTTCTTGGCCGCCAGACCAACGAGCACGATGAGTCCGATCTGGACGAAGACGTTGTTGTCGCCGCCCACCAGCCAGACGCCCACGATCGCGCTCAGCAGACACATCGGCACGATCAGCAGGACCGCCATGGGCAGCAGCCAGCTGTTGTATTGCGCGGCGAGGATGAGGTAGGCGAGCAGCACGCACAACGGGAAAATGAGCAGCGCCGAATCGCCGGCCAGCTTTTGCTGGTAGGTGAGGTCGGTCCATTCGAAGCTCATGCCTTTCGGCAGCACCTCCTTCGCCAGGCGCTCCATGAGCGCAACCGCCTGCCCCGAACTGACACCCGCCATCGCGCCGCCCGAGATGTCGGCCGAGGGATAGCCGTTGTAGTGGATCACACGGTCTGGCCCGGAGCCCGGCGTCACGGTGACAAACGAAGACAACGGCAGCATGTCCCCGGCCGCGTTGCGCACCTGCAAGCGGCCGATGGCTTCGGCCTGCATGCGGTGGTCCGCATCGCCTTGTGCCGTCACCTTGTAGGTGCGGCCGAAACGGTTGAAGTCGTTGACATAGAGCGAACCGAGATAGACCTGGAGCGACTCGAACACATCCGCCAGACGAACCCCCTGGCTCTTGACCTGGGTGCGATCGATGGCGACGTCGAGCTGCGGTGCATTGACGTCAAGGCTGGTCATCAGCCCGGCCACCTGTCCCGACTCGGTGGCTTTGGTCATCAGGATATGGGTCTGCTGGACCAGGGCATCGAGCCCGGCGCCGCCGCGGTCCTCGACCAGCAGCTTGAAGCCGCCGGTCGCGCCCAGGCCGGGCACCGGTGGTGGCGGGAACACGCCGAGGAAGCCGTCGGGGATGCTGGCGAATTTCGCCTGCAGGCGCCCGGTGATCGCGTTCGCGCTGAGATCGGGCGTGGTGCGATCCTTGAACGGGTCGAGCATGACGAACATGACCGCGGCGTTTGGCACGTTGACGAAGCCGTTGATCGATAATCCCGGGAACGCAACCACGCTTTCGACGCCAGGTTCCGCCAGCGCGATCTTTGACATCTGCTTGGCGACGGCGTCGGTGCGATCCAGCGATGCCGAGTTGGGCAATTGGGCGATCGCCACTAGATAATATTTGTCCTGCATCGGCACGAAACCCGGCGGGACGGCCTTGAACCCGAAGAAGGTCAGCGCGAGTAGCCCGCCGTAAACCAGCAGCGCCACGCTGCTGACCCCCACGACCTTGCGGACCGTGTTGCCATAAGCCTCCGGTGCACGCCGGAACGGCCGGCCCAGCGCCTGAAACAGGCGATCCGCGCGGCCACGCAGGCTGCGCGGATCACGCGCGCCCCCTTCCGTGCGCGGCCGCAGCAACATTCCGGCAAGCGCAGGGCTGAGCGTGAGCGAGTTGACTGCCGAGATGATGGTCGAGATGGCGATCGTGAGCGCGAACTGGCGATAGAACTCACCTTGCAGACCGCTCAGGAACGCGGTCGGGATGAACACGGCGGCGAGCACCGAGGTGATCGCGATGATGGGCCCGGTGACCTCGTCCATGGCCAGCCTAGCGGCTTGCATGGGTTCCTCTCCATCTTCGATGTGACGCTCGACGTTCTCGACCACGACGATCGCGTCGTCGACCACGATCCCGATCGACAGCACCAGGCCAAACAAGGACAAGGTGTTGAGCGAGAAGCCCATCAGATGCATGACGGCGAAGGTGCCGATCAGCGACACCGGCACGGCCATGAGGGGGATCAGCGAAGCCCGCCAACTGCGCAGGAACAGCACCACCACGATGACGACCAGAAGGATCGCCTCCAACAGGGTGATCGCCACCGACTGCAGCGAGGAGCGGACAAAGACCGTCGGGTCATAGGCGATGCGCGAGCTGAGGCCTTCCGGGAAGTTGCCTTCAAGCCGCTGCATGGTGGACCGCACCGCCTTCGATACGTCGAGTGCGTTGGCGCCCGGGCTCTGGATGATCTGCAACGCGACCGCCGGCTCGCCGTCAAGCAGACTACGCAGTGCGTAGGCATCGGCCCCCATCTCGATGCGGGCGACATCGCGCAAACGCGTCACTTGGCCGTCGTCGCCGGTACGAATGATGATCTCGCCGAACTGCTCCTCGTCGGTCAAGCGCCCAAGCGTGTTCACCGTCACCTGGAAGGCGGCACTGGAATTGGGCGCCTGGCCGACCGAACCGGCCGCCACCTGCACGTTCTGCTCGCGCACCGCGGCAATCACGTCGCCGGCCGTCAGCCCGCGTGCGGCGATCAGATTCGGATCGAGCCAGAGCCGCATGCTGTATTCGCCCGCGCCCCACACCAGGACGTCGCTGATCCCCGGGATACGGGACAGCTCGTCGCGCACCTGGAGGTAGGCGTAGTTCGAAATGTAGAGCGGGTCGTAGCGCTTGTCGGGCGACAGCAGGTGGACCACCATCAGGATGTCCGGCGAGGTCTTCTGCGTGACGACGCCTTGACGCTGCACCTCTTCAGGCAAACGCGGCAGCGCGCGCGAGACCCGGTTTTGCACCTGGATCTGCGCCATGTCGGCATTCGTCCCCTGCGCGAAGGTGACGGTCAGGATCATGCGGCCATCGGTAGCCGATTGCGACGACATGTACTGCATGCCCTCGACCCCGGTGATCGCCTGCTCGAGTGGCGCGGCCACCGTTTCACCGATCACCTTGGGATTGGCGCCCGGGTAGGTTGCGGTCACCTGCACGGTCGGCGGCGTCACCGCCGGATACTCGCTGAGCGGCAATTGGAAGAAGGCAGCGATGCCGGCGATCACTATCAGAATCGAGAGGACGATGGCAAAGATCGGCCGGTCGATGAAGAAGCGGGGAAAGCTCATTTCGTGGCTCCCGCGGTTTTCGGCACCGCAAGGGGCGTACCGTCAATCGCGGCTGGCTGTGGCGTGACCTGCATGCCCGGACGCACCAGGCCCTTGACGACGAGGCGCTCGCCCGGCTGCAGGCCTTGCTCGATCACGCGCAAACCGTCGACCACCGGGCCCAGTTCAACCGGCCGGTATTCCGTCTTGTCGCCTTTGCCGACCACGAGTACATAGCGGCTGCCCTGATCCGTGCCAATCGATAGATCGGAGATCAGAATCCTGGCTTGCGGCGTTCCGGTCTCCAGTTTGACCTTGGCAAAAAGACCGGGCGTCAGTTGTCCATCGGGGTTTTCGATCACCGCGCGAATACGCACCGTTCCCGTCCCACGATCGGCGGTGTTGGAGAGAAAGTCGACCCGGCCAACCCGTGAATACGTCTCGTCGGTGAGCAGTGCTACCTTAACTTTTGCCGCCTCTAACCCACCGGAGGTAGCCTTGGCTCGGCCTGCGGCCAGCGATCGCAAATACGTGCGTTCGTCGACGTCGAAATAGACATGGAGCGGATCGATCGAGACGATCGTCGTGAGTGGCGTTACACCACTGGCAACGTAGTTTCCCTCGGTGACGAGAGTTTGGCCGACACGGCCACTGATCGGCGCCGTAACGCGGGTGAAACTCAGATCCAGTTGCGCGGCATCCAGCGCTGCCTTTGCGGCATCGACCTGTGCTTTGCCCGCGCTCAGCGAAGCGGCTGCGGTGTCGAGGCGACCACGAGCGATGATCTTCTGGGCGAACAGCTGTTCGGCTCGCGCATACTCCGTCTGGGCGAGCATCGATGCCGCTTCAGCCTCGCGCAGGCGCGCCGTCGCGGCGTTCAACGCGGCCTGGAACACCCGTGGATCGATGAGAAAGAGCCGGTCGCCCTTCTCAACGAAGTGTCCCTCGGACACGCTCACGTCCTGAATGTTGCCGGCGACCCGCGGGCGCAGTTCAACCCGCTTGACTGCGGTCAGCGAGCCGGTGAACTCGACAAAGGGCGTCACCGGACGAACGATCACCTCGGCCACCGGAACGGTGGGCGGCTTTGCGGAAGCGGCAGAGGGCACCGCCTCCTTGCATCCCGCGATAGCGAGCGCGACGCCTATCGCCGCTGCAGTAATCAGGGTTACGCGTTTGACTTCCATCATTTTGCCCTTCGCGACTGGAGTCGACAGTTGGTTCTGCTGAGCTGAAACAGCTCCTCTGGCCTTTATCCGACTTGCCACGTTTGGAAGGTCAAGCGTTTTTTTGGCAGCGTTCCGTTGCAGGGTGCTGTTGGTTGGCACGATCACGGTGACGACGTGCTTGGATCTCCGGCACCTCGGGCGCGCCGTGTGTCAGACGCGGTGGTGGGCGCAACGGCGTCTGATGCCGGCGTTGCTTCGATACAACACATGCACATGAGCTTATGTGTTCATGTATTGTATTATTCCGTACGCCCCCTACTCAAGATCTCCAATGTCCCATTCACATTCGCACCAAGGCAACGGTCAAGACCATGACCATTCGCATACCCCGACCGTGACCAGCGCCAACGAGCGCAAGGTTCTACTTTCTTTCGTATTGATCTTCGTCTTCATGCTGGTGGAGGCAATCGGTGGCGTCCTGTCAGGCTCGCTGGCCCTGTTGGCAGACGCCGGGCACATGCTGACGGATGCTGTCGCACTGGCGCTGGCCTACGCCGCCTTCCGTTTCGGTGGGCGCGCTGCGGACAGCAGGCGCACCTTCGGCTATCTGCGGCTGGAGGTGATCGCAGGCTTTGTCAACGCCGTTACGCTGTTCGCCATCGTGGGCTGGATTGGCTATGAGGCGTGGGTACGCTTCTCCGAGCCACACGCGATCCTGGCCGGGCCAATGATGCTCGTGGCGATCATCGGCTTGCTGGTCAACCTTCTTGTGCTGTGGATCATGACCCGCGGCGAGACCGATCACGTCAACGTCAAAGGCGCCATCCTGCACGTGATGGGAGACTTGCTGGGCTCAGTGGGCGCCATCGTCGCCGCCGTGGTGATCTACTACACCGCCTGGACCCCGATCGATCCGATTCTGTCCGTGGTCGTGGCCCTGCTGATTGTACGCAGTGCCTGGAAGCTCTTGGCCAAGTCGATCCACATTCTCCTGGAAGGCGCGCCGGATGATGCATCTCCCGCCGAGGTGGAGCGCGGATTGTTGGATGTTGTTCCGGGACTTGCGGCTGTCAGCCACGTCCATGTGTGGCAGCTCACCTCCGGGCGAACGATGGCGACGCTGCATGTTCGTGCGCAGGAGGATGCGCAGGCGAAGTCGGTGGTCGGGCTGGTTGAAAAGGAACTCAAGGCTCGATTCAACATCGAGCACCCGACCATCGCGATTGAGTGGAACTCCGATGAGCAAAGGGGCTGCAGTCTTGCCCAGCCTCGCGAGGACAACAGCGGCGACCACGGACACGGCCATTCCAGCATGGGGCACGCGCACTAAGCTGGCCCAACGCCGGTGCCAACCCCGCGCTGACCGGACACTGGCACCACAGCCACGCACGGATCGAATCGGCACTACCTTGAGCGCAGCACCCTCGAAGTCTGCTGAGCACCCAGACAGGGCAAACAGCCGCCCGTACAGGAGTACGACCATGACCACGCACAACCCGCCCAAGCACGACATTTCCGATGCTTGCACGACGGCTGCTCACGCAGCGCGCACTGTCCCGACGCAACTCTCGTCGAACGACATCTCCATTCTGGCCGAGACGTTCCGTCTGCTGGGGGACCCGTCGCGCTTGAAGATCTTGTTGCAATGCATTCGCGGCCCGGTGTCCGTCGGTGACCTGGCCGAGGGCGTGGATCTGTCCCAGTCGCTGGTCAGTCATCACTTGCGGCTGTTGCGCGCCGCGCGTCTCGTGCGTGGCGAACGCCATGGCAAGCACATCTTTTACGAGATCGCGGATCATCATGTCAGCCAGATACTTCACGACATGGCCGTCCATATCGCTGAAGATCATCCGGAGGACTGAGAAAGCGCCACTCAATGGCCCACGCAAGGGCGTGCCATGCGATGTCCTTTGACACTCCGCTTTTCTGGCGGAAGCGGCCTGGCGGTTCAACCGACGCTTCCAACTCGATGCGCTGGTGCCACGACTGCTGGTCGCCGCAGCGCGGGGCCAGCATGGTCTGACCGCCGGCTGCGGGATGTGCCGGTCTATGCCAGATGACACTCAGCGCTAATCAGGTCCTCTATTGACCATCCCAGCGTTGTAAGCCCGACACTCAATATCAATCGCAATAAGCGGGCAATTGATCTTGGGGAACTCCAATGCAAAAAAACACACCTGATCCGAAGAGATGGGCCGCTCTAGCTTTGCTTTGCACCGCCCAGTTCATCGTGATCCTTGATACGTCCATCATCGGCGTGGCCCTGCCCGCTATGCAGACTGACCTCGGCTTCAGCGCCAGCGGGCTGAGTTGGATCTTCAATGCCTATGTCATCGCCTTCGGCGGCTTGCTCCTCCTCGGCGGACGGCTGGGCGATTTGCTCGGCGCCCGCCGCATTTTTGCGATCGGATTTGCCATACTCACTGCTGCTTCGTTGCTGGCAGGGCTGGCGCAAAGTCAGGAAATGCTGCTTGCCGGCCGCGCACTGCAGGGCGTTGGTGCCGCCCTGATCGCGCCGTCCGCTCTGACGATCCTCATGCGCCTTTTCGGACATGACGGTGCCGAGCTCGGCAAGGCATTCGGCTTCTGGGGCGCTGCAGCCGCCGCCGGCGGCTCGGCGGGTGTATTTCTGGGCGGCGTCATCACCGAATGGATGACTTGGCCCTGGACCTTCCTGATCAACGTGCCACTCGGCCTGCTCGTGCTGGCACTGGTTCCGGCCGTGCTCCGCAAGTCTTCGCGCAGCACCGGCGCCGTCGATTGGTTTGGGGCGATCAGTGTGACGGGTGCGCTTGTCAGTCTTGTCTATGCGATCGTCACCATCGAATCGGCTGGGTTTGGCTCTCCGCAGATTCTGACAATGCTGGGCATCTCGGTCGCTCTGTTCGTCGTCTTCCTGATCATCCAGTTCGTGCGACGCGAGCCGCTTCTTCCTCTGGGCATCTTCAAGGCGCCGAACCTGGCGGCGGGCAATCTCGCGATGGCACTGCTTGGGGCCGCTTGGATCCCGCTCTGGTTCTTCCTGAACCTCTATCTCCAGCAGATCCTTGGCCTCTCGGCGCTAGCCAGCGGCTTGGCACTCCTGCCTATGACAGCAACGATCATGATCGTGATGGTGGGCTTCTCGGGCAAGCTTATCGGACGGTTTGGCGTCAAGCCCAACCTTGTGTTCGGGTTGCTACTGATGGGAGGGGCGCTTCTGATGTTCGCGAACCTGCCGCTGGACGGTTCATTCGTGGCGAACGTTCTACCGGCCTCCCTCCTCGCCGCCTTCGGCATGGCTCTGGCGTACATTCCGACGACGATGACGGGCATGGCTGGTGCCAAGCCTGAGGAAACCGGTCTAGCTTCGGGCCTGATCAATACGACCTACCAGATCGGCTCTGCCATAGGTCTCGCCATCATGGTTGCGCTCTCGACCTCCGGTTCCGGCCACGGCACCGGCCAGACCACCGAAGGCATGTTTGCGGGTTTCCAGGCTGCATTCCTGGGAGCGGGTGTCGCCGCCGGCTTAGCCGCACTCGCCGCGCTGGTGTTCGTTAGATCTACCGGTCGACAGAGAGAGGCGCCAGTGGGCTAACGCCCTCAAGTGAGCGAAGTCCGTCAGCGTGACACCGTCAATGTGGAGCACCCCCCGCACGAACGGCCACCATGGAGCGGCTAAAGCGCACGGCTATTCGGTGCTGGACGAGGATCTGGCTCGGCTGTCGCCGCTGATCTACGAGCACGGATACGACACGCTTCCCTGCGCCTGACCTTCTCCAACACGTGCTGCGTTTCAGCATACTTTTCAATCTAATGGAGAATTACCATGGCAAACGCCTTGCGAAACTCGACGCCTTCCCACGAGTTGATGGTGGTGCGGTCATAGGTCGGAATGCCCTCGAGCGCCTTGCTCGGTGGCTTGTTGAGGCTGCTCTCGACGTCGTTGACCGTCGAATGCACGATCGGGAGTCCATAGACGACGCCCGCCGTGGAGGCGCCGACGATGTTGTTGATCAGCAACTGCCGATCCCCTTCCCGGCTCTGGGTGCGATGAAGGAAGGCTACGAGATCCGGCCTTCATAAACCTGTTCGTCGAAGCTGGCGGTACTGCAGGGATCCAGTTCTCGTACGATCGCGAGTAGCCGACCTGCACTGAGATCGACCATGCCAAGCCGCCTGCAAGCCTCTGAGCGATCGGAGCTCGCGTCAAACGACTACAAATCTCCGATGACGCGCTTGCGTCTCGTTCGGATAACTCATTGAACAACATTCGCTTTCAGAAACGATCTTACTTGGATGATCAATGCACGATCGCAGGGAGAGCAAGGCAGCCTTCCAGACCGCCTTCGTCCCTTCGCCTCAGCTCTAGGCTGCCGGAGAAGGCAGTCACCACCGCTTGGACCAAGGTGAGTCCAAGTCCGACGCCTTTGCCGCCTTTCCTCACACGCCAGAACCGGTTCATCGCCGAGGCAAGCTCGTCGTCGGACAAACCCGGCCCCCGGTCGCGGACATTGAAGATCACCCGGCCAACGCCCCCTTCGACCTCTACCAGCACGGCGGCGTCGCTGTACTTGAGCGCGTTGTCGATCAGATTGCGGACGGCCACGACGGCCAGCGCAGCGGGCACGTCCACCACGAGAGCCCCCGCATCGCCGCTGATCCGGACCCGCTGCAATGGATCGCCTCCGGCCGCGGCCACTGCACGCTCCACGACATCCCGGGCGCTGATGCGCTCACCGTCGTCCAGGCCGCTCCCACCTTCGACCCGGGCCAGCAGGAGCAACTGGTCGAGCGTGTCGCGCATCCTGGCTGTGCCGGTCGCTGCGTCACTCAATGCCTGGACCGCGACATCGCCACCCGTCAGGCGCGCCACCTGGAGGTGCGTATCGATGGCGGTCAGGGGAGTGCGGAGCTCATGCGCGGCATCGCTGGTGAAGTTGCGCTCCCTTTGAAGTGCCTGTTCTATGCGGGCGAACAACTGGTTGAGCGATCCGATAAGTGGACGAAGCTCGGTCGGCAGGCCCTCAACGTGCAACGGTTCGGCTTCATCCGGCCGTCGGTCTGCCAGCGACTCTCGCAACTCCCTGAGTGGTGAGAGCGCGCGTCCCACCCCGAACCAGAGCGCACCGAGCCCGCCCACGGCCGCGATGAGAAACGGGATCCCTGCAGCCAGACCTATCCGCCGCCGCAATAGCGCCCGCTCATCCAACCGATCGGCCGTGGTGATATCGAAGCCGTCCGCACGCAGCGTGAAGGTTCGCCACTGCTCCCCATCCACGCTGACCGTGCGGAATCCCGGCACCGCGGACTGAAGCGGACCCTCCTCCGGAGAGCGGGTGGTCGCGATGATTTCGCCACGCAGCGACCGGATCTGGCACGCGATGCCGTCGCTCCCCGGCACCATCAACGATCCCCTCGCACTGATCGATGAGCTTCCGGCGCCCAGCGACGACTGGGCGAGCAGTCCCGAGACCATGCGCGCCGACATGGCGAGGCGGCCATCCAGTGTGCGCTGCATGTTGCGGTCGAGATCGCGCATCATCCAGACCGCGGCGGAGATCCAGAGCACGCCGAGCGCGGCGCCGATGATGATGAGCAGGCGTGCGCGAAGACTCATCGGCGAGCCCACCCGAAGCAATAGCCACGGCCACGGACCGTCTCCACGACATCGGCGCCGAGCTTGCGCCGGAGGTGATGGATGTGGACGTTGAGGGCGTTGCTCCCGACCTCCTGCTCCAACCCGTACAACCGATCCTTGAGTTGCTCGGTCGACAGGCATCGCCCACCGGCCTGGACGAGATTGGTGAGCAGCATCGCCTCGCGCCGGGACAGTTCGACCGGGCGCCCGTCCAGCCAGGCATCGCCACTGCTGGGGTCCAGGCTCAACGGTCCCGCCCGGAGCAGGTTGGTGCTGCGACCACCGGCGCGACGCATCAGGGCGTGCAGGCGTGCCACCAGTTCGCCCAGGTCGAACGGCTTGACGAGGTAGTCGTCCGCGCCCGACTGCAGGCCGAGGATGCGGTCCTCGATCGCGTCGCGCGCGGTCAGGAGCACCACCGGCGTGCCATCCCCGGCTTCGCGCAGGCGCTTCAGGAAAACCAGGCCATCCTCGTCCGGCAGGCCCAGGTCAAGCACGATCGCGTCGCAATGGGCGCCGGTGCGGGCCAATTCGGCTTGTGCCGCCGTAGCGGCGTGGTCCGCTGTCAGGCCATACGCCCGCAACCCTGCGACGACGCCGCGGGCAATCAGTTCATCGTCTTCCACGACGAGCACACGCATTGGAGTCTCCGGTGAACGGGGCGCAAGACAAGGTACCCGCGTTCGCGCAATCGGACAGGTTGCAGCGCTCTTAATTGTGTCTTAACCGGGGCGCTGCATCGTGAGCGCCATGCGACTTCATCGATACTTCGTTCGACTGGCAGTGCTTGGGCTGTTGATGTTCAGCTCCCTTGGTGCGACGGCCCAGGGCCTTGACTGGCTCGACGCCGCTGCGCCGGAAGCCGAATTCCTGGAAGCACGGGATGTATTCCGCATCGAGCAGGCAACGGACGCCGCAGGTGGCACCCGCCTGCAGGGTGTGATCGCCCCCGGCTACTATCTGTACCGCCACCGCCTGAAGGCCAAGGTCGGCGGGCGCGAGGTGGCGCTGATGCTCCCGGACGGCCAGACGACGACGGACGAGTTCTTCGGCACCACCGAGATCTATCGGGACACCTTCGAGTTCGGTGTCGCCAACACCCAGGCGACCACCGCGACCCTGCACTGGCAGGGATGCGCGGACGCCGGCATCTGCTATCCCCCGCAAACAATGCAGGTCGACCTGGCTGCGCCGGCCTTGCGCGGCGGATCAGGTGATACAAGTCCCACGCCGGCAGCGGCAACTGCGCCTCCATCCGCTATCAGGGCGGTGACGCCGGACGTGGCCGCGGGCAGCATCGCTGAGGATCAGGCGATCGCGCGTCGATTGGCGGCCAGCGGTCCTTGGATGGCGATTGCGCTGTTCTTCGGCATGGGGCTGCTGCTGGCGTTCACGCCTTGCGTACTGCCGATGATTCCGATCGTGTCCAGCCTGGTGGTGGGCGGCAAGCCCTCGCCGGCGCGGGCGCTGGGACTCTCGGCGGCGTACGTGCTGCCGATGGCGACCGTATATGCGGCGCTGGGCGTGGTGGCCGGCCTGAGCGGCGCCAACCTGCAGGCCGCGTTGCAGCACCCCTGGCTGTTGGGTGCATTCGCCGCACTGTTCGTGGTGCTGGCGCTGTCGATGTTCGGCGTCTTCCAACTGCAGCTTCCCGCGTGGCTCCGCAGCCGCCTGGACGGTGCATCGCGGCGCAGCACCGGCGGCTCGTTGGTTGGTGCTGCGACGCTGGGAGTGCTCTCGGCACTATTGGTAGGCCCGTGCATGACCGCTCCACTGGCCGGCGCCCTGCTCTACATCGGGCAGTCCGGCAGCGCGGTCATGGGTGGCCTGTCGCTGTTCGCGCTGGGTGTCGGCATGGGCGTGCCGCTGTTGCTGATCGCGATGTTCGGTGCCCGGGTGTTGCCGAAGCCTGGACCCTGGATGACGCGGGTGCAGGCGGTGTTCGGGTTCGTGCTGCTGGCGCTGGCGGTATCGATGCTGGACCGTTTCGTCGGCGCGTCGATATCGCTGGTGCTCTGGGGCGCCTGGCTCATGGCGGTCGCCGCGGGGTTGATGGCGCTCGCCGCCTCGTCCGCGGCAACGCCGTTCCGCTTGTGGGGCAGTCGCACCGCCGCGGCCACCGCCGTGGTCTGGGCGGTCGCGTTGCTGGTGGGCGGAGCCGGCGGCGGACAGGATCCCTGGCAACCACTGGCCGGGCTGCACGCCGGAACCTCGCAGTCGACGGCGGCAACCCCGGGCTATGTCGAAGTGAAATCGGTCGAAGATGTCGCTGCTCGCCTGGACGCCGCAGGTGCGCGTGGACAGTGGACGCTGGTGGACTTCTACGCGGACTGGTGCGTGTCCTGCCACGTGATCGAGCGGGAAGTATTCGGCGACCCGCGCGTCGCATCGGTGCTGGCGCAGATGCAGGTGCTGCGGCCCGACGTCACCGCCAACGACGCCACCGACCAGGCCTTGATGCGGCACTGGGAGGTTCAGGGTCCTCCGACGCTGATGCTGATCGCACCGGATGGGCGTGAGCAGCGCCAGGTGCGTGTGGTGGGTGAGATCGACGCCGACGGGTTCCTCGCGCGACTGCAGTCCATCGAGGGGGAGGCAACGCCATGGTGAGCCTGGGCCCCATTCCCATGCCGATCGTGCTGCTTGTCGCGGGATTGCTGATGGCCGGAGCGGTGGGTCGCGTCGTCGCGCGTCGACAGGCGCGCAATGCATCCGATCCACCGATCCGGGTGCTGCCGCTGTTCACCGACATGCTGCTGGTCGCGCTGCTCGCCGGGCGTCTCGTGTTCGTGCTGCAGTGGTGGGAGCTCTACCGGGAAGACCTGTGGTCCATCATCCGGCCGGATGACGGTGGATATTCCGTATGGGCGGCGATTACCGCAGGGCTGGCGTTCGGCGCATGGCGCGCGCGGCGTCACGTGGCGCTGCGCCGGCCGTTTGCCTGGGGCACGGTCGCCGGACTGGCCACGTGGGCGTTTCTCGCCGGTTCGCTGACCCTGATGCAGCAGGCCGGCATCCGGCTGCCCGACACGCAACTCGAACGCCTCGAGGGCGGCACGGTGCAGCTTTCAGGACTTGCCGGCGAGCCGATGGTGGTGAACCTCTGGGCGACGTGGTGCCCGCCTTGCCGGCGTGAAATGCCGGTGCTTGCCGAGGGGCAGCAATCCAATCCGGACATCAACTTTGTCTTCGCCAATCAGGGCGAAGGCGGAGAGACGATCCGCCAATACCTGGACGACACCGGCCTGTCGCTGCAGAACGTGGTGCTCGACCCCTTCTCGTCGGTGTCCCAGGAGACCGGAGCGCGCGGCCTGCCCACGACGCTGTTCTTCAACGCCCACGGCCAACTCGTCGATATCCACATGGGCGAACTCACCCGCGCGGGCCTGGCGCAGAAGCTCGAGCGATTTGCCCCCGCCGTCAAAACCGACCCATAGAGGTGAACCCCGTGTCAGCCCGCAAGTTCCTTATGACCCCACTTGTAGTCGCCCTCGCCTGGAGCAGCACCGCCTGCAGCCAGGCGCAGGAGCCGTCGCGCGTTGACGAGGCAAACAAGCCCGAAGTGGTGAAGACCATCGAGCAACAGGGCCTGGAGGTACTGGGCGAGTTCGAGGCACCCGGTGGACTCCGGGGTTTCGCTGGCGTTGCCGGACAACGCCCGGTCGGGGTGTACGTGACACCGGATGGCAAGCATGCGGTCGTCGGGGTGCTGGTCAACGCACAAGGCGAAGACGTGGGTGCGGCGGCGCTGCAGCGCATCGTGGCCGAACCGATGGCGACGAAGACCTGGGCGCAACTGGAGGACAGCAACTGGGTCCGCGACGGGCAAGCCGACGCGCCACGCGTGGTGTACACCTTCAGCGATGCGAACTGCCCGTACTGTCACCGCTTCTGGGAAGCCGCGCGACCCTGGGTGGAATCGGGCAAGGTGCAGCTGCGCCACGTCCTTGTCGGCGTGATCCGCGACGACAGCGCCAACAAGGCCGCCGCGATCCTGGAGTCCGACTCACCGGCCGAAGCCTTGACGTATAACGAACGCAACTTTGACAACGGCGGCATCGATCCGATGGCCACGGTCCCCCAACATGTCCGAAGCAAGCTCAGGGAGAACGAAATGCTGATGGTGGAACTGGGTTTCCAGGGAACCCCCGGCATCCTGTTCCGCGACGATGCGGGACTGGTGCAGCGTCGCTCGGGAATGCCGCGGCCGGCGGACTTGCCGGTGGTACTGGGCCGGCCATGAAACAGGTCGCTCTCCTTGCCGTCGTCCTGGCTGCCACCGTCGCTTGCGCACCATCCCCAGATCCCCGGCAGGCGCAGGTGATCCTGGATGCAATGACCCCGGCGCCCGGCGTCATTGCGACCGGCAAGCTCGACGCCGCCGATGTCGCATCATTGGAGGCCATGGGCATCCGGCACGTCGTGGATCTTTCCCTCGACGGGGAGACGCCGGATTTCGACGAGGCCGCGGCCGTGCGGGCGCAGGGCATGGCTTATTCGAACCTGCCCCTGCGTGGCGCCGCGGACCTCACGCTCGACAATGTGCAGGCGTTCGACAGGCTCCTGCGGGAGTCGCCGCGGCCCGTGCTGGTCCACTGCGCCAGCGGGAACCGGGTCGGTGCGATCGCGGCGCTGCGCGCTGCCTGGCTGGAGGATAGATCTGTGGAGGAAGCGATCACCATCGGTCGGGCCTGGGGACTGACTGGCCTGGAAGACGCGGTTCGTCGGCGCCTCGAGGCAGGACCTGCCAGTTCGGATACGCCTGAGATTGCGCCCCGGGCGTCCGATTAGAGGCCAGCCTTCACCAATCAGACGGAAAGATGCTCCCTGCATGGACTTCACGGTGCCGTAGCCGAACTCGAACGCCGCCATCATCGCCGCATGCACATGGGCCGGGTACGGTCACGCCACCGAATCTGAGATCGGAGCATGAACTGCGCGGCCGCCTCGGTGGAACCCCCATCGCGACGCAGGGATCATGCGACATGGCGACCGGTTACCTACGGCGCGCATGACTGCGTCCACGCACATGTTGTTCATCGCGCCGGCGACCACGACTTCCGAGGCCCTACCCGGCCGAGGCGCTCGGGGCCAGCAGCATGTTCCATTCTCAATTGCTTGCGCACATGACGGCCGTCCCTTGCGAGCCGTCGCGCTCATAAATAGTGCGGCATCTGCTTTGGGTCGGAGCGGCTGCTTAAGCGAACGTCGACTCGACATACAGTGAAATTGTGTAACCCCCTCTCGTACGGCCATAGCTGCATGGCTATGGCCCGTTTTCGCCCCCGTCGCGTGTTGCCGCTCCTGCGCGTTCTCGTGCTGGCGCTGTTTGCGTTGGGGTTGGTGATGCAACCCGTTCTGGCGGCCGCCGGCGAGATTCACGAACTCGCGCACGATCCATCCGGTATGCACGCCCATGCCCAGCACGCCGACAATGTGGACGTCGAGTTGACTGCGGCCGGCGAGCAGAACGAAGAAGGGGCCCAGACCCTGCATGTGCTGCTGCATTTTGCGCACTGCTGCGGTGCGGCCGCTGCCATGTTGCCGACTCTGAACCCGATCCCCGCCATGCTGGTTAACGGTCGCTTGGCGATTGCGAAAGCGCCGATCCCGCTGCAAGCGCGCCTGACTTCACCGTTCAAGCCTCCGACTTTCGTGTGACCGCGCCGCCGGCATGACGCCGGCACCTGTCATCTCGAGTACTCGGAGCAATCCCCATGCTTTTGCGACTCGCGGCTTTTGCCGCGCTCGTCGTCGTGTGTGTCGTGGCCTTTCCCGCGCACGCCGCCGACCCTTTGACCCTGGACGACGCGTTCAACGCGTCGCCAACACCCATCCCAACTTGCGGCTGTTCGGCACACGGCGCGACGTGTTGGAAGCCGAACTGGATCGGGAGTCGTTGCGCCCGGCCTTGGTCGCTGGCGCCAGCGTCGAGAACGCGTTCGGCACCGGCGCGGCCAGCGGCCTGGACGGCGCCGAGATCACCCTGAGCCTGGCGTCGGTGCTGGAGCGCGGCGGCAAGCTCGATGCGCGCCGAACCTTGGCGCAGAGTCGGATCGATGCATTGGCCGTAGAACGTGAGACCCAGCGGCTCGACCTGCTGGCCGAGGTGGCGCGTCGGTATCTGGCGATCGTGGCCGCGCAGCAACAAACCGCGATCGCGCGGTTCGATATCGAGCAGCGCGAACGCACGGTCGCCGAAGCCCGCAAGCGGCTGCAAGCCGGCGCCTCGCCGGAATCGGTGGTGCTGACCGCGCAGGCGGCATTGGCCCGGGCCGAACTAGATCGTGCGCGGGCGACGTCCCCCCGGCTTTGAGTAGCACCGCGATCTGGAGTCCAATCCCGAACGAAAAGGAGATTGGACGTGAAGAAGCGTTTTACCGAAGAACAGATCATCGGCTTCCTGCGTGAGGCCGAAGCCGGGCTGCC
>JBOHYB010000035.1:0-42827 GCA_050737695.1 Lysobacter sp.
CCGTTTCCCGATCGCGGCTAAAGCCGCTCCTACAGGAACGTCGCGCGCGAACGTGTGCCTGCCGTCAGGCTTCCATCGGCGCCGGCAGCAACTTCGCCGCGGCCTCGATTTTGTCCCGCAACCCGTCGTCCTCGCAGCGTTCGCGGGCCTGTGCGAGCAGTGCGCGGGCGTCGTCATCGCGATCGCCGCGTTCGAGCATCAGCAATGCTGCGTCCAACCCCCAGCGTGGCGCCGACAGGTGCCGCGGGTGCGCGCGCAGCAGTGCCGAAAGGCTGTCCAGCACCAACTGGCTCTGGCCGGCGAGGCGGGCACGTTCGATCAGTTGCTCGGTGTGCTCCACCTGCATCGGCACGAAGTCGGGATCGGCATCCAGCGACTCGCGCAGCAGGCCGAGCGCGCGGCGGTCCTGTTTTTCCAGCAGCAGCAAGTTGAGGTACTCGCGCGCATGCTCGGACAACGCCGCAGCGTTGCCGTCCTGGCGCAGCAGGCGGTGGTAGAGGTCGTGGGTGTCCAGGCCGACCGCGCGGCTGCGGGTTTCGCCGCGCAGCAGTTCCAGCGCGGTGCCGAGCTGGCCGTCGCGCACGTAGCCCTCGGCCTCGGCCAGCAGGTCGGCATCGGGCGTGTGGCGGCCGGGCAGGGCGTCGGCGCCGCTGGGCACGTAGCCCAGCACCTCGTGGTACTGGTAGACCAGATAGCCCATCAGGTGGAACGCCGCGAACAGCGCCCAGAACGCCACCGCGGTCACCGCCAGGTCGGCCAGCACCGGCGGCATCACCCCGGCCAGCCAGACCGCGGCGGTGAACATGCTGGCCTGGATCACGAACAGCAGGCCGAACACCGCCAGGTACGGCCAGCCGATCCGCTCGACCAGGCCCAGCGGGGTGAGCGGATTGAGCGCGTGCGACAGGCTGCCGTCGATCGCCAGCGACATCACGCAGCCCGGTTGCAGGAACGCGATCAGGGCGATGGTCGCCAGCCCGATGATCGGACCGCCGAAGACCATTGCCAGCACGATCACCGCGATGAAGATCAACTGCATGCCGATCAGCCGGATCACCACGCCATCGTCGGCGCCGAGCACCACCTCAGGTGCTTCCATCCGGCCGTCGGCGGTCGCGCGCAGGATCTCGAACGCGTATTTGTAGGCGCCGACCCAGACCAGGATCGAGACTATCCAGCCGATCACCGGGATCAGCCCGAGCAGGCTGGCCAGGGTCAGCGCCAGCAGGCTGTAGAAGGCCGCACCGCGGACCGGGTACAGGGTGATCGCGCGCAGGCGCTGCCAGAACGGCACGGGGGTGGCGGCGGATGGCATCGGATTCGCTCCCTGAACAAGACGTTCATTCTGCGGGCGGGCGATGCGGCTTGGCAAAAAAGAATCCCCGGCCGTTGCCCGACAGAGCGGGAGACGGGCCGGGGATCGGGCGGCCGGAAGCGGACTTCCGGCGAGTAGCGTCAGTTCGCCGGCTGCCGGCGCAGGCTGTAATCCAGGCCGCTTTCTACCGGTTGGCCTTCGAGGTCGAGTTGGGTGATTTCCTGCTGCGAGGCGATCGCGAACAGGCGGTCCCGCTCGGACTTGCTGTTGGGGTCGAGGCGGATCTGCTTGCCATTGGCCTCGGCGGTCCAGGTGCCGTCCATCTTCGCGGCCGGGCCATCCTCGTCCTGGTAGACCTCGGTGATGTCGTAAGTGCCACCGGGTTTCAGCACCAGGGTGGTGTTGATGCCGGGGCAGCTGGCGCAGGGCAGGGTGCCGCTGAAGGTGCCGGCAAAGCCTTTCATGTCGAAGCCGGCATTGTCCGAGGACAGGCTCTCGCCCGTCGGCGTGACATCGACCGCGACCGGCGCGGTTTCGGCCGCGGTCGGTATCGGCTCGACGGGTTCGGCTGGCTCCGGCTTGCAGGCGGTCACGGCGACCACGGCGAAGCAGGCGAGGGCGAGCAGTTTGTGGGTCATGCATGGACTCCTGTCAGTGGAACGGGATGGGGGAGTTGGGATTGGTGGGCAAGGTCAGCGGCGACCGCCGAAGATGCCGCCGAGCAACCCCCGCAATATCTGCCGGCCAATCTGACTGCCGACTGTACGCGCGGTTTGCTTGGCCATGGTTTCGACCATGCCCTGGCGACGTTTGGTGCCGAACACCGCATTGCGGATGGCGTCGCCGAAGCCGGCCTCGTCTTCCTGGGCGGGCTTGGCGGGCGGGGTGTCGGCCTTCTCTGTCGCCGCTTGTGCTTTCTTCGCCAGCATTTCCTCGGCGGATTCGCGATCGGCGCGGGTGTCGTACCTCGCCCCGACCGGGCTGCCGGCACGCACCTGCTTGCGTTCGGCGTCGGTGATCGCGCCCATCCGGCAACGCGGTGGCGCGATCAGGGTGCGCTCGACCGGCATCGGGATGCCCTTGTCCTGCAGGGTCGACACCAGCGCCTCGCCGGTGCCGAGCTGGCCGATCGCCTCGGCCACGTCGAGCGCCGGGTTGGCGACGAAGGTCTGCGCCGCGGTGCGCACCGCCTTCTGGTCGCGCGGGGTGAACGCACGCAAGGCATGCTGCACCCGGTTGCCGAGCTGGCCGAGGATGTCGTCGGGCACGTCGTCGGGGAACTGCGAGCAGAAGTACACGCCGACGCCCTTGGAACGGATGATCCGCACCACCTGCTCGACCCGCTGTTGCAGCGTCGGCGGCGCGTCCTCGAACAGCAGGTGGGCCTCGTCGAACACGAACACCAGCTTCGGCTTGTCGAGGTCGCCGACTTCGGGCAACTGCTCGAACAGCTCCGACAGCAGCCACAGCAGGAAACTCGAGTACAACCGCGGCTTCAGCACCAGGCTGTCGGCGGCGAGGATGTTGATGACACCGCGGCCATCGGTGGTGGTGCGCATCAGGTCGGCCAGTTCCAGCGCTGGCTCGCCGAAGAACATCTCGCCGCCGTCGGACTCCAGCCGCAGCAGCGCGCGCTGGATCGCGCCGATCGACGGCGTGCTGACCAGGCCGTACTCGGTCGAGATGGTCTTGCGCTCCTCGGCGACCAGGTTGAGCAGGGCGCGCAGGTCGTCGAGTTCCAGCAGCAGCAGGCCGCGGTCGTCGGCCAGCTTGAAGGCGATGTCGAGCACGCCGGACTGGGTGTCGTTGAGCTCGAGCATCCGCGACAGCAGGGTCGGGCCGATCTCGCTGACGGTCGCGCGGACCGGGTGGCCGAGCTTGCCGAACAGGTCCCAGAACACCACCGGGTTGCCTTCGCTGACATAGCCGTCGACGCCGATCTGCTCGATCCGCGCCTGCAGTTTTTCATTGACGCTGCCGGGCACGGCGAGCCCGGCGACATCGCCCTTGACGTCGGCCATGAACACCGGCACCCCGATCCGCGAGAAACCCTCGGCCAGCGTCATCAGGGTGACCGTCTTGCCGGTGCCGGTGGCGCCCGCGATCAGGCCGTGGCGGTTGCCGAGCCGTGGCTGCAGGAACACCTGCCCGCTGGTCGGGGTGGTGACCGCCTTGCCGACGAGGATGGGGTGGGGGGTGGGCGCCATGTCCGCTTCCTTGGTGGGTTGGGGCCGATTCTATGGCCTAAACGACGGGTGTCGCCGCCGTCGCGAGAAGGCGATTGCGATGGGCCGGCGCCGCGGACTACCCTGCAGTGCCTCGCCGCATCGTTGGTAGTCAATGCCGTTTTTCGCCTGTCTCCCGCGCGTCTTCGTGGCGCTGCTTGCCGCCACCGTGTTGTTGGCTCCGCTCGACGCTGCCGCCGTTTCGCGCCGCGACCGGGCGGCGACGGAGGCGCTCATGGCACGCATGGAGGCCGCCGAGGCGCGCTACCGCGAGGCGCTGGTCGAGATCGGCAATGCCAGTCCCGACGGCGCGGCCGAGGCCAACGCCGCGCTGGAGGACATGGAGGATGTGGTCAGCGCCTGCGTCGAGCAGGACGGCTGTTCGCTCGGCGCGATGCTGACCTCCTATGAGCGCCTGTTGAAACTCAACGCCGATGCCGAGGCCGGTGATGGCGGACTGCTCGACGACGACATCGGTCCCGACCACGTCGCCGACACGCACACGGGCATCGCCCACGACGTGGCGCACGATGTACCCCAGGCGGCGCGCGCGGCGGCGTTGCTGGCCGACGATCGCCACGACTTCGATCGCATGGTCCAGTACAACCCCGCGGTGCAGGAGGGCATCCGTCGCTGGCTGACCGACATGCGCGAAGAGTTCATCACCAGCTACGAGAACTACCAGTACCTGCGCGACCGGATGTGGCCGCAGTATCAGCGCGCCGGGCTGCCGGAGGCGTTGCTGTTCGGGATCATGGCCAAGGAGTCCAACGGCCGCGTGCATTCGACCTCGCGCGCCGGCGCGGCCGGGCCGATGCAGTTCATGTATGCGACCGGTCAGCGTTTCGGCCTCGGTGACGACGGCACCGGCTTCGACACCCGCTACGACCCCTATGCCGCCTCCGAAGCCAGCGTCGCCTACCTCAACGAGCGCCTGCGCGAACTCAATCGCAGCATCGAGTTGTCGCTGGCCGCCTACAACGGCGGCGAGGGCCGGGCCCGGCGGATCCACCAGGCCAACCCCGGCAAGAGTTTCTGGAGCGAGGATGTCTACCACCAGTTCCCGCCCGAGACCCGCGACTACGTGCCGATGGTGATCGCAGCGGCGTGGCTGTTCCTGCACCCGAAGGAATACGGCCTGAGCCTGCCCGATGTCGACCCGGAGTCGGCCAAGCTGCGGCTGCAGCAACCGGCGTCGATCTACCAGCTGACCATCTGCCTTGGAAACCGCGGGATGCGCGAGGGCTACATGCGTGCGTTGCGCAACCTCAACCCGCGTTATCGCGCCGACGACCGGCTGCCGGCCGGCACCACCCTGGACGCGACCGACAGGATCGTCGGGCTGTACAAGCGCCACTGCGTCGATGGCCCGCGCGCGGCCTTGGCGCGCACGCTGGTGGCGAGTGATCCGACGGCCGCGATCGTGCGCGGTGGTGGCGTGCTGCCCGCCGCCGGGGTTCCCGCCGGCACGACCGCAGCGGCGCCGGCCGCCATGCGCGAGTACCGGATCCAGCGTGGCGAGACGCTGACCTCGATTGCTCGCAAGTTCGAATGCGATGCCGGCGAGCTGGCGCGTGCCAACGGGATCAAAGGCCCGCGCTATACGATCCGCCCCGGGCAGGTAGTGCAGTTGGAGGGTTGCCGACCGTAGCCAGGCACTTGTAGGAGCGGCTTTAGCCGCGATCGGGAACCGTTCGCCCGCGCCGACTCCAGATCGCGGCTAAAGCCGCTCCTACAAAAGGCGGGCCAGCCGCTGCCCCAGCCTCACCGGTGACTCCGCGGCCAATCCCGACGCCAACTCGGCCACGCCCGCCGGCAACAGCACGATCACGGTCGAGCCATAGTTGAAGCGCGCCATTTCCTCGAAGCGCTCAAGGTCGACCGCCTCGCCACGCCAGTCACGGCGGGTGAGCTTGTCGCCGTAGGCCGGGATTTCCTCACCGCTCCAGGTCGTCTCCACCCCGGACACCAGCAGCGCGCCGACCATCACCACCGCCATCGGCCCGAAATCGGTGTCGAAGTGGCAGACCAGCCGCTCGTTGCGGGCGAACAGGCGTGGCACATGGCGCACCGCGGCCGGACCGACGCTGAACAGTCGACCGGGCACATGCACGGTTTCGCGCAGTTTGCCGCTCCACGGCATGTGCACCCGGTGGTAGTCCTTCGGCGACAGGTACACGGTGGCGAACAGGCCGCTCTCGTAGGGCTTGGCGGCGGCCGCGTCGCCGAGTAGCTCGGCGGCGGTGAACGACTGGCCCTTGGCCTGGAAGATCCGGCCCTGTTCGATCGGCCCGCACTGGCTGATCCGCCCATCGGCCGGTATCAGCAGCGCGCGCGGGTCGGGGTCGGCCACGCGCACGCCGGGCTTGAGGGCGCGGGTGAAGAACGCGTTGAAGGTCGGATAGGTCGCGGGGTCGGATTGCGCCGCCTCGTCGAGGTCGACACCGAACTTGCGCGTCACCGTGTCGATCAGCCAGCGCTTGACGCGCGGGTGGTCGGAATAGGCCAGCCGTCGCGCCAGCGACGAGGCCAGCCGGTGCGGCAGGACGTAGGTGAGTCGGGTGGACAGGCTCATCGCGTGCGGCTCAGGGTGCGGCGGCTGCGGTCAGCGCAGCCATGTCGGCGGCGATCGCGGCGGGATCGAATGGCGGCTGCACCAGCCCGGACATCCGGCCTTGCGGGTCCAGCACCGCCATCGAGGCGCTGTGGTCGACCGAGTACTGGTCGGCCGGCACGCCCTCCGGCGGCGGCACCTTGACGAACACCATGCTCAACGAGCGGGCGAAGTTCTCCAGCGCCGGGACGTTGGCGGTCGCGGCCAGGGTGTCGGAATGGAAGGCGTGGGCGTACTCGCCGATGCGGTCCGGGCTGTCGCGCTGGGGGTCGACCGAGATGAACAACACCCGCGGCCGGATTGCCTCGGGGATCGACTCCCACTGCTTCTGTGCCTGCGACAGTTGCGCCAACGTCATCGGGCACACGTCGGGGCAGTGGGTAAAGCCGAGGAATACCAGCGTCCAGTGTCCCTTGAGTTCGCCCGGTACCAGCTGGGTGCCGTCGGACTGGCGCAGGCTGAACGCCGGCAGTTCGCGCGGCGGTTCGAACAGCCGCACGGCCTGGGTCTGCGGCCATTGCGCCTTTGGCGCCTGGCCGAAATGACGTTGCGAGGCCCACAGACCGAGGCCGGCAGCGAGGGCGACGACGAGGACGATGGCGGTGGTGCGATTGAACATGGCAAGTCCGGAAGCTGATGGCGGGCAAACCAATGATTATTTGGGTGCCCGGATGGCGGCCATGATAGCCGGCGGCGGCCGCTATAATCGGCGGCCCTTCGTTGATACGCCGCCACGGAACACGACGCCATGCCCCAGGCCGCCATGACCGCCCATCGCGCCAGCACCGGACGGGTGGACCTCGCGTCCGCCAGTTTCGAGCCGGTTTCGATCATCGACCTGATCCGCTTTGGTGGCAGCCGCTTCGCCGAAGCCGGGCTGACCTTCGGCCACAGCTACGACAACGCGATCGATGAGGCCACCCAACTGGTGCTGCACGCGCTGTCGATGCCGCACGATCTCGGCCCTGCCTACGGCGCGGCCAAGGTCACGCCTGCGGAGAAGGCGCGGGTGCTGGCACTGTTCGAGCGCCGCATCAACGACCGCATGCCGGCGGCCTACCTGACCGGCGAGGCCTGGTTCGCCGGCCTCAGCTTCAAGTCCGACCCGCGCGCGCTGGTGCCGCGCTCGCCGATCGCCGAACTGATCGAGTCCGGCTTCGAGCCGTGGCTCGGTGGCCGCGAGGTGTCGCGTGCGCTCGACCTGTGCACCGGCTCGGGTTGCATCGCGATCGCGATGGGCCATTACCAGCCGGACTGGCAGGTCATCGGCGCCGACATCAACGCCGATGCGCTGGCGCTGGCCGCCGAGAACAAGACGCGACTGCATGCCGACAACGTCGAGCTGCGCCAGTCCGACCTGTTCGCCGGCCTGCAGGGCGAGGTGTTCGACCTGATCGCGACCAACCCCCCGTACGTGACCCACGACGAGACCGACGCGCTGCCGGCCGAGTACGCGCACGAGCCGGAACTGGGGCTGCGTGCCGGCGACGATGGCCTCGACCTGGCGCTGAAGATCCTGCGCGATGCTCCCGACCACCTCAGCGAGGACGGCCTGCTGGTGTGCGAAATCGGCGAAGCCGAGCGCGCGTTGGTTGCGCTGCTGCCGGAGCTGCCGCTGGCTTGGGTCGAGTTCAAGGTCGGGCAGATGGGCATCTTCGTGGTCGAGCGCGCCGACCTGGTCGCGCATCATGCGAGGATCAAGGCGCTGGCCGACGCGCGCGGCTGATTGCCGTTTCGCGCCTGACCAAGCTTTTGTAGGAGCGGCTTTAGCCGCGATCGGATAATCGTTCGCTCGCGCCGACTCCAGATCGCGGCTAAAGCCGCTCCTACAGAAGCGGATTCGAACGGAGAAAACGCGTGGCCAGCAACACCTTCGGAAAACTGTTCGCGGTCACCACCTTTGGCGAGAGCCACGGGCCGGCGATCGGCTGCGTGGTCGACGGCTGCCCGCCGGGGCTGGCGATCGCGCCGGAGGATTTCGCCCACGACCTGGCCCGCCGCGCCACCGGCAAGTCCCGCCACACCTCGGCCCGCCATGAGGCCGACGAGGTCGAGATCCTGTCCGGCGTCTACGAAGGCGTCACCACCGGCACCCCGATCGCGCTGCTGATTCGCAACACCGACGCCCGCAGCAAGGACTACGCGAAGATCGCCGAACAGTTCCGCCCGGGTCACGCCGATTACACCTATTGGCAGAAGTACGGCATCCGCGACCCGCGTGGCGGCGGCCGCTCGTCGGCGCGCGAGACCACGATGCGGGTTGCCGCTGGCGTGATCGCGAAAAAATGGCTGGCCGACAGGCACGGCGTGCGGGTGCAGGGCTTGCTGTCGCAACTGGGCGAAATCACCCCCGACGGCTTTGATCTGTCAGTGGTCGAGGGCAACCCGTTCTTCTGGCCGCACGCCGCCCAGGTGCCGGCGCTGGAGGCCTACATGGACGCGCTACGCAAGTCCGGCGACTCGGTTGGCGCGCGCGTCGACGTGGTCGCCGACGGCCTGCCGCCGGGCTGGGGCGAGCCGATCTACGGCAAGCTCGACGGCGAACTGGCCGGCGCGCTGATGAGCATCAACGCGGTCAAGGGCGTGGAGATCGGCGACGGTTTCGCGTCCGTTGCCCAGAAGGGAAGCCAGCACCGTGACCACATCGCCGCGAGCGGTTTCGAGTCGAACCACGCCGGTGGCGTCCTCGGCGGCATCAGCTCCGGCCAGCCGTTGCGCTGCTCGGTCGCATTCAAGCCGACCTCCAGCTTGCGACTGCCGGTCGACAGCCTCGACATCCACGGCGACCCGGTCGAAGTTGTCACCACCGGCCGTCACGATCCCTGCGTCGGCATCCGCGCGATCCCCATTTGCGAGGCGATGGTCGCGCTGGTGCTGATCGACCAGGCGTTGCGCCACCGGGCCCAGTGCGGCGACGTCGGCGACGTCACCCCGCACGTGCCAGGTTCACCTGTGTAGGAGCGGCTTCAGCCGCGATCGGAAATCGTTCGCCCGCGCCGACTCCTGCTCGCGGCTGAAGCCGTTCCTACAGAATCCGAAGAGACCAGATCGAAATGAGCAAGCCCGTAAACGTAGCCATCGTCGGCGCCACCGGCGCGGTCGGCGAGACCATGCTGAAGATCCTCGCCGAGCGGCAGTTCCCGGTCGGCAAGCTGCACCTCCTCGCCAGCGAACGTTCGGCCGGTGAAAAAATCGAGTTCGGGGCGAAGAAGATCGTGGTCGAGGACTTGGCGACCTTCGATCCGACCGGCATCGACATCGCCCTGTTCTCGGCCGGAGGCTCGGTGTCGAAGGAGTACGCGCCGAAGTTCGCCGCCGCCGGCGCGGTGGTGATCGACAACTCATCGGTGTTCCGCCAGGACGACGACGTGCCGCTGGTGGTGGCCGAGGTCAACCCGGACGCGATGCGCAACCGCCCGCGCGGGATCATCGCCAACCCGAACTGCTCGACCATGCAACTGCTGGTCGCGCTGGCGCCGATCCACCGCGCGGCGAAGATCGAGCGCATCAACATCGCCACCTATCAATCGGTGTCCGGCACCGGCAAGCGCGCGCTGGAAGAGCTGGGCCGGCAAACCGCGGGGCTGCTCAACTTCCAGCAGGCCACGGCCGAGGTCTACCCGGTGCAGATCGCCTTCAACGTGATCCCCCACGGCGGCGACTTCTGCGACAACGGCTACACCACCGAGGAGATGAAGCTGGTCTGGGAGACCCGCAAGATTCTCGGCGACGACAGCATCGCGGTGAACGCGACCGTGGCCCGGGTGCCGGTGTTCTACGGCCATTCCGAAGCCGTGCATATCGAAACCCGCGACAAGCTGTCCGCGGTCGATGCGCGCGCGCTGCTGCAGCAGGCGCCGGGTGTCGAGGTGGTCGACGAACCGGTCGGTGGCGGTTATCCGACCGCCGTCACCCATGCCTCGGGCCATGATCCGGTGTACGTCGGCCGGATCCGCGAGGACATTTCGCACCCGCGCGGCCTGTCGCTATGGGTGGTGGCCGACAACATCCGCAAGGGCGCCGCGCTGAATGCGGTGCAGTTGGCGGAACTGGTGCTGGCCGAGCGCGACGCGGCGGCAGCGGCCTGAAAAATTCGCGGTTCAGGTTGAACACGGCGGCGCTGGCGCATTGCCGGCGCCGGCGCCGGTCGCTAGAGTCGCGGCCAGGGGACAGCAGTTGGGAGTGGGTGTGAAACGATTGATGCGTACGGCATTGGCGGCGGCGCTGGCCCTGGCCAGCAGCAGCGCCGCGGCGCTCGGGCTGGGCCAGATCGAGTTGAAGTCGAAGCTCGGCGAGCCGCTGCTGGCCGAGATCCCGATCATTTCCAACGACCCCGCCGAGCTGGAACGCCTGCAGGCGGGACTGGCGTCGCCGGAAACCTTTGCCCGCATCGGCCTGCAGCCGCCCGATTCGGTGGTGGCCAACCTGCAATTCGTATCGGCCCTCGATGCGCGGGGCAATCCGGTGATCCGGGTGACCAGCACCCAGCCGATCGAGCAGCCACTGCTGACCTTCCTGATCGAGGTCGATTGGGGGCAGGGCAAGCTGGTCCGCGAGTATTCGACTCTGCTGGACACGCCGCGGACGGTGTCGGCGCCGATGCAGCCGCCGATCGAGGCGCCGGTGATGGCACCGTCGAACACGATCGTGCGCGAGCCGGCGTCCGCGCCGGCGCAGCCCGAGGGCGAGGTCGCGACCATCGCTCCTGCACCGGACAATCCCGAACCGGAACCAACGCTCGAAACCGCGATCGATCCCACGCCGGCACCCGTCGCGTCGCCGGCCCCCGTGGCGGTCGCGCCGCCGCCGCCGATGCCGGCCGGCCGGCCCGACGAATACGGCGCGGTCCAGGCCGGCGAAACCCTCTCGGAAATCGCCCAGCGCCTCGACTACGGCGCGACCCTCGACCAGGCCATGATCGCGCTGCTGAACGCCAACCCCGAGGCGTTTATCGGCGGTAACATCAACCTGCTCAAGCAGGGCGCGGTGTTGCGCGTCCCCGACGCCGAGACCGTGCGTGGCATCGAGGCCGCGCAGGCGATGGCGCAGGTGCGCCGGCAGACCCGTGCATGGCGACTGGCGAGCCAACCGGTGCCGCAGCCGGCGTTGGCGGACGCCTCGACCGAAGCCGCCGCTGCCGACGACTCGTCAGCGGCCACAACGCTTGCCGCGGGCGGCGCCCGGCTCGAAATCGTTCCGCCCGGAGCCAGCGACGCGGCCGTGGCGGGAACCCAATCCGGCATCAGCGCCGGTGCCGAGGGCGACATGGTGCGACAGGAAATGCAGACCCAGGAAACCCTGGCCGCTCGCAATGCCGAGCTGGCCGAACTCAAGAGTCGCGTCGCCGACCTTGAGCAGCTCCAGTCCGACCAGCAGAAGTTGCTGGAGATGAAGGACAACGAGCTGACCGCGGTGCAGCAGCGCCTTGCGCAAACGCAGGATGCCGAGAAGGCCGCCGGTGGTGCCCCGGGACTGCCGTGGCTGCTCGGCGGGGTCGGCCTGCTGCTGCTCGGGTTGCTCGGTGGATGGTGGATGCGCCGTCGTGCCGACGTCGCGCCGAAGTTCCGCGCGCCGGGTCCGGCTGCCGCGCCTTCGCCCCTGGCCGCCGGTTTCCCGGGCGGACGGGTCGCGCCGCCGCCATCACCGGCCGCGCCCGCCCCCGTCGCAATACCTGCCGCAGCTTCGCCGACCGCTTCTCCGGTCCCCGCCGCAACGGCAGGTGTCGCCAGCGGCTCGCCGGAGCTGTGGGACCGTCCCGAGCGCCAGCCATTGCCGAGCAAGCGTCCAGCGCCGCCGATCGCGGTGCCGACCTGGCACGCGGGCGGCGGCAGGGATGTCTCGGGTGCGCCTACAGCGACCTGGGTGGAACCGGCAATTGTCAACGTCGACGCTGACGTCGACGCCCCGGGTTCGGAGCGCCTCGAACTGGCCCGCGCCTATCTCGATCTTGGCGATCGCGACAGCGCTCGCCAGTTGCTCGGCGAAGTCGCACTCAATGGCGACCATTCCGCCCGCCAGCAGGCGACGCAGATGCTGCGCGAACTCGATTAGCGTCGTGTCGGAGCAGTTCGCGCCAGCCGACCCCGCGCCCGCACCCGCACCCGCCGTCACGACGCGGCGCTATGCGCTCGGGATCGAGTACGACGGCAGCGAATTTTCCGGCTGGCAGCGCCTCAACAAGCGCGGCACGCCGGAGCGTCGCCACGAGCCCACGGTGCAGGCCGCCGTCGAGGAGGCGCTGTCGTTCGTCGCCGGCGGCCCGGTCGACGTCGTCTGCGCCGGGCGCACCGACGCCGGTGTGCATGCGTCCGCACAGGTCGTGCATTTCGACGGGCCGGCCGGGCGCGACCCGCGCGGTTGGGTGCTGGGGGTCTCCAGCCGCCTTCCGAAGTCGGTTTGCGTGCGCTGGTGCGTTCCGGTGGCCGACGACTTCCATGCGCGCTTCTCCGCTCGCGCGCGGCGATACCGTTACTCGATCCTCAACCGCCCGGTGCGCCCGGCCTTGCAGCGCCAATACCTGAGCTGGGAGCGGCGTCCGCTGGATGCCGGGGCGATGCATCGCGCCGCGCAGGCGCTGGTCGGCGACCACGATTTCTCAGCGTTCCGCACCGTGCACTGCCAGGCCCCGCATGCACGCCGCCAACTGCACGAAATCAGCGTCGTCCGCGATGGTGAATTGGTGGCGGTCGAGGTGCAGGCCAATGCGTTCCTGCACCACATGGTTCGCAACATCGTCGGCAGCCTGCTGCTCGTGGGTCGCGGCGAACAGCGCGAGCCCTGGCTCGGTGAACTGCTGGCCGGTCGCGACCGCGCCGTCGCCGGGCCGACCGCTTCCTCGGCCGGACTGGTGTTCCTCGGCCCGCGCTACCCTGCACAATGGGGGCTCCCCCGCGAGGTCGAGTTGGCCGAGGTCGCGCCATGAGCCGGATACTGTTCCGCACCCGAATCAAGTTTTGCGGCTTCACCCGCCCGGGTGACGTGCGCCTGGCCTGCGAACTGGGCGCCGATGCCATCGGATTCGTGTTCGCGCCCGGCAGCCCGCGCCGGGTCGCGCCGGAAGAGGCGCGCGCGATGCGCCAGGCGCTGGCGCCGCTGGTCGATGCCGTCGCCCTGTTCATGGACAACCCGGTCGACGAAGTGCGTGAGGTCGTCCGCCAGGTCCGGCCCAGCCTGTTGCAGTTCCATGGCGACGAGGACGATACGTTCTGTCGCGGTTTCGGCGTGCCGTACCTGAAGGCGATCCCGATGGGCTGCGACCTGGCCCGCCAGCACCCGTCCGCCTTGCATGCCCGCTACCCGTCGGCGAGCGGATTCCTGTTCGACAGCCATTCGCCCGGCGGCTCCGGCGGCAGTGGCGAGACGTTCGACTGGGGCCGCATCCCGGCCGGCGTGCAGAAGCCGTTCATGCTCGCCGGCGGTCTGTCTTCGACCAATGTATTCGAGGCGATCCTCGCGACACTGCCCTGGGCGGTGGATGTCTCCAGCGGCATCGAAATCGCACCCGGGTACAAGGATGGCGACAAGATGCGGCACTTCGTCGAAGAAGTGCGCCGGGCGGATTGCCACGTACTCGACTGACCGCCCCGGCTTCGAGCCGCCGACATTTTCCCGCTTGCTCCTTTCCCGTCGGCCTGCCGGCGAACACTTTGCGACCCATTCATGACCGTGCAACATCCCATCGATTTCCACGCCTACCCCGACGCGACCGGCCACTTCGGCCGCTTTGGCGGCCGCTTCGTCGCCGAGACCCTGATCGGTCCGCTGCAGGAACTGGCGGACGCGTATGACGCCGCCCGGATCGACCCGGCCTTCATCGCCGAGTTCGACCGCGACCTGGCCCATTACGTCGGCCGGCCGAGCCCGATCTACCACGCGCAGCGCCTCAGCGACGAGGTCGGGGGCGCGCAGATCCTGCTCAAGCGCGAGGACCTGAACCACACCGGCGCGCACAAGATCAACAACACCATCGGCCAGGGCCTGCTGGCCGCAAGGATGGGCAAGCCGCGGATCATCGCCGAGACCGGTGCCGGCCAGCACGGCGTGGCCTCGGCCACCGTAGCGGCGCGACTCGGCCTGGAATGCGTGGTCTACATGGGCGCGACCGACATCGAGCGGCAGAAGATCAACGTCTACCGGATGAAGTTGCTCGGCGCGACCGTGGTCCCGGTGACCAGCGGCTCGGCGACGCTGAAGGACGCGCTCAACGAGGCGATGCGCGACTGGGTCACCAACGTTGCCGACACCTTCTACATCATCGGCACCGTCGCCGGCCCGGACCCGTACCCGCGAATGGTGCGCGACTTCAACGCCGTGGTCGGGCGCGAGGCGCGCGCGCAGATGCTGGCCGAGTATGGCCGCCTGCCGGATGCGGTCACGGCCTGCGTCGGCGGCGGCAGCAATGCCATCGGCATCTTCCACGCCTTCCTCAACGACCCGGGCGTGCGCATCGTCGGCGCCGAAGCGGCGGGCGAGGGCATCGACAGCGGCCACCACGCCGCCTCGCTGGCGGCCGGCCGGCCGGGCGTGCTGCACGGCAACCGCACCTACGTGCTGTGCGACGACGACGGCCAGATCATCGAGACCCATTCGGTGTCAGCCGGCCTCGATTACCCCGGCGTCGGCCCCGAACATGCGTTCCTGAAGGACGTTGGCCGCGCCGAGTACGTCGGTGTCAGCGATGACGAGGCGCTGGCAGCGTTCCACCAACTGGCGTGGACCGAGGGCATTCTGCCGGCGCTGGAATCGAGCCACGCGCTCGCCCAGGCGGTCAAACTTGCCCGTGAACTGCCGAAGGACCAGTTGGTCCTGTGCAACCTGTCGGGCCGCGGCGACAAGGACGTACACACCATCGCCGCCCGCGAAGGCATCGAATTTTGAACGCCATGAACCGCATCGACGCTCGCTTTGCCCAACTCAAGACCACCGGCCGCAAGGCGCTGGTGCCATTCATCACCGCCGGCGACCCGTCGCTGGAGGCGCTGGTGCCGGTGATGCACGCGCTGGTGGAGGCCGGCGCCGACGTGATCGAACTCGGGGTGCCGTTCTCCGACCCCATGGCCGATGGCCCGACCATCCAGCGCAGCTCCGAGCGGGCACTGCAGCGAGGCGCCGGACTGGCCTACGTGTTCGACGGCGTGCGTGGGTTCCGCCACCGCGACGCTGACACCCCGGTGGTGCTGATGGGTTACCTCAACCCGGTCGAGATCCGCGGCGCCGAGCGCTTCGCCCGCGAGGCGGTCGCCGCGGGGGTCGATGGCGTACTACTGGTCGACCTGCCGCCGGAAGAGGCCGACGACTTTCGCGAGGCGTTCTCCGTGCATGGGCTGGCGCTGATCCTGCTCGCCGCGCCGACCACGTCCGATGCGCGCGCGGCGCAGTTGTGCGCCGGCGCCAGCGGCTATCTGTATTACGTCAGTTTCGCCGGTGTCACCGGTGCCGACCGGCTCGATGCGTCTGCGGCCGGCGACCGCCTGCGCCGCATCCGCGCGGACAGCCCGGTGCCGGTGGTGGCCGGGTTCGGCATCAAGGACGCGGCCAGCGCCGAGGCGATGGCGCGTGAGGCCGATGGCGTGGTGGTCGGCAGTGCGCTGGTCGCCGCGCTCGACGGCGCCGGTGACCCGGCGCAGGCTGCCGCCCGGGCGCGCGAGTTCCTCGCCCCGCTGCGGGCAGCGCTGGACCGGGGCCGGCCGGGCTGAAGGCCGCTGCGCTAAACTGACTCGCTTGGTCGCACTTCCACCTGCGCCGAGCAAACGCATCGTATTGCCTGAACGGGAAGACTCCAACGCATGTCCTGGCTCAAGAAACTCATGCCGTCCGGCATCCGCACCGACACCGGCAACGCCAAGCGGCGCAGCGTCCCCGAGGGGCTGTGGGAGAAGTGCGACCGCTGCGGCGCGGTGCTGTACCGGCCCGAACTCGAGGAAAACCTCGAGGTCTGCCCCAAGTGCAGCCACCACATGCCGATCCGCGCCCGCGCCCGGCTGCGGGCCCTGTTCGATGCCGACAGTACCGCCGAGATCGGCGCCCGGCTCGGCCCGACCGACGTGCTCAAGTTCAAGGACCAGAAAAAGTACTCGGACCGGATCAAGGCTGCGCAGAAATCCACTGGCGAGCGTGACGCGCTGGTGGCGATACAGGGCACGCTCAAGCAGCGGCCGCTGGTCGCGTGCTCGTTCGACTTCGCCTACATGGGCGGCTCGATGGGCTCGGTAGTCGGCGAGCGCTTCGCCTTGGCCGCCGAGGCCGCGCTGGAGACCGGTTGTCCACTGGTGTGCTTCACCGCCACCGGCGGCGCGCGCATGCAGGAGAGCCTGTTCTCGCTGATGCAGATGGCCAAGACCTCGGCCGCGCTCGGCCGTCTGCGTGCGGCCGGGCTGCCGTACATCGCGGTGCTGACCCATCCGACCACTGGCGGTGTCTCCGCGTCGCTGGCGATGCTGGGCGACATCAACATCGCCGAGCCCGAGGCCCTGATCGGCTTCGCCGGCCCGCGGGTGATCGAGCAGACCGTGCGCGAGACGTTGCCGGAAGGTTTCCAGCGCAGCGAGTTCCTGCTCGAGCACGGCGCCATCGACCAGATCTGCGACCGCCGCGAGATGCGCGACCGCCTGGCCCAGTTGCTGGCGCTGATGATGCGCCAGCCGCAGCCCGAGGACGATGCCGTGCTCGAGGGCGGGGCATGACAGTAGTAAAGGAATCTGTTTCATAGGGAGATGACGTGAAAATTAAACTCGTACTTGCAGCGATTTTTCTGATTCCATCGCTGGCTCTCGCTTCGCCTTGCGAGGCGCCGGAATTTGAACCTTTCGTGCAACATGAGGACAGCGGCGGCGAAAATCCCTACTGGGCCGCAGTCGAAGTGAATATGCAGCCCGTCGCAACGTTGAGTGTGCCAACCGGATTCTCGAAGATGGGTGGCCTGCCTTACGGCAGCATCATCTTCGGAGGACACCCCGGCGGAATTTCTGCGGTGTTGACGTTTGAGACGCGGCAGACGCTTGCTGTCCATAGGCAAGACGTGACTCCGGCCACCTTTATGCTTTCCCTTTTCAAGGGGCTTGATGAAGTCGGGTGCCGCTATATGGAAGGTCAGAACCTTGCGGATGAAGACTATCGACTGTATGCCCGGCTGGACGAGAACGCGGAGCTCTTTGCCTATGGCTCATCTGACACTCACCAGTTCTATGTGATTCGTCAGGACAGGCCGGAGGAAGTATTGAGCGGTCTGTTCAAGAACATCACGCGAGCGCAGTTCGAGCGGATTTTATCTACTATCAAAACCAAGTAAAGGGATTTGAGCTATGGAGCCGATAACCAAGGATGAGGCTGGAGAGATGCGCAAGGTGCTGGAAAAGTTCTATGGGCCGCTCGCCAGGAACTGGAGCATCAATCGTCGCGTCTACGAAGTCTTCGGCAGGATGATCGTTGAAAGTAAACGTTGCACGGAAGCCATGCATCTGGTGCCACGGCCATGGAACCTGTCAAACCCCGGCAAGTGGGCGTTAAAGCAGGTGCGCCAAGCGGCCGTTCGTTACTTCCTGTCGCCGGACGGGGAGCACTACATCGCTTGCATGCGTTTTGCAGCTCGCAACTACCGTACAGAATTTGAACTTGCCTCGAGTGGCATCTGATTGAGTCAACTATGAACCGAAAGTACTTCGGCACCGACGGCATCCGCGGCCGGGTCGGCGAGGGCGCGATCTCCGCCGATTTCGTGCTGCGCCTGGGCAACGCCTATGGCCACGCGCTGGCCCGCAATGCCTGGCGCAAGCCGGTGGTCATCATCGGCAAGGACACCCGGATCTCCAACTACATGTTCGAGGCCGCGCTGGAGGCCGGGCTGGTCGCCGCCGGCGTCGACGTGCAGTTGATGGGGCCGATGCCGACCCCGGCGGTCGCGCACCTGACCCATTCGCTGCGCGCCGATGGCGGCATCGTCATCTCGGCCTCGCACAACCCGCATTACGACAACGGCATCAAGTTCTTCTCGGCCAGGGGCGAGAAGCTCGACGACGCCACCGAACTGGCGATCGAGGCCGCGCTGGAAGATCCCTTCCACACGGTGTCATCCGAGCTGCTCGGCAAGGCCGTGCGTGTGCGCGACACCATCGGCCGCTACGTCGAGGCGTGCAAGAACTCGGTGCCCAAGGGTTTCGATCTCGGCGGCCTGCGCATCGCGATGGACTGCGCCAACGGCGCGACCTACCAGGTCGGCCCGCTGGTGCTGCGCGAACTGGGTGCGCTGGTCGACGCCATAGGGATCGAGCCCAACGGCCTCAACATCAACGATGGCGTCGGCTCGACCCACCCCGACGTCCTCGCCGCGCGCGTGCGCGACACCGGCGCCGACCTCGGCATCGCCTTCGACGGCGATGGCGACCGGGTGATGTTCGTCGATGCCGCCGGCGAGGTCTGCGACGGCGACGACCTGCTGTACGTGCTCGCGCGCGACTGGCGCGACACCGGCCGCCTGCAGGGTCCGGTGGTCGGCACCCTGATGACCAACTACGGTCTGGAGCAGGCGTTCGAACAGGCCGGGATCGACTTCCTGCGCGCCAAGGTCGGCGACCGCCACGTCCATCAGCAACTGGTGGCCCACGACGGCGTGCTGGGCGGCGAGGCGTCCGGCCATCTGCTGTGCCTGGACCGCGGCAGCACCGGCGACGGCATCGTCAGCGCATTGCAGGTGCTCGAAGTACTGCATCGCCGGCAGATCGGCCTTCGCGAGGCGCTGGCCGGCCTCAACCGGGTGCCGCAGCGTACGGTCAACGTGCGCTTCGCCAATGGCGCACGGCCGGCCGAGGCCGAATCCGTGCAGGCCGCGCTGGCCGATGCGCAGGCGGCGGTGAAAGGCCGGGGGCGTGCATTCCTGCGACCGTCGGGCACCGAGCCGGTAGTGCGGGTCACTGTCGAGGCCGACGATGCCGACCTGGTGCAGGGCACCCTGGACCGGCTCGCCGAAGCTGTCCGCGCCGCCGCGCAATAGCCGGCCAACACCATGAGCCAGTCCGCCATCCCGACCCTGGACATTCGCCGGTTCGACGACGACCGTGAAGCCTTCGTCGCCGAGCTGGGCGCGGCCTATCGCGAGTGGGGGTTCGCCGGCATCCGCGGGCATGGCATTGCGGCGGCGCAGATCGATGCTGCCTACGACGTGTTCGCGCGTTTCTTCGCGCTGCCGGAGGCGACCAAGCGCAATTACCACCAGGCCGGTGGCGGCGGCGCCCGCGGCTATACCCCCTTTGGCATCGAGACCGCCAAGGGCGCCGCACATTTCGACCTCAAAGAGTTCTGGCACGTCGGTCGCGAGATTCCGCGCGACTCGCGCCATGCCGCGATCATGCCACCCAATCTGTGGCCCGCGGAAATCCTGGAGTTCCAAGAGATCGCCTACGGCCTGTACCAGTCACTCGACCGGCTCGGTGCCCGGGTGCTGAGTGCGCTGGCGTTGCACATCGGCCTGCCGCAGGACTACTTCGCCGACAAGATCGACAGCGGCAACTCGATCCTGCGGCCGATCCACTATCCGCCGATCACCAGCCCGGAGATCCCCAACGTCCGCGCCGGCGCGCACGAGGACATCAACCTGATCACCCTGCTGGTCGGCGCCAGCGCCGCGGGGCTGGAAGTGAAGTCGCGCAAGGGCGAGTGGGTGCCGTTCACCGCCGAGGCCGATACCATCGTGGTCAACATCGGCGACATGCTGCAGCGCCTGACCAACCACGTGTATCCGTCGACCACCCATCGGGTGGTGAACCCGCCAGGCGACGCCGCGCGCAAGCCGCGCTACTCGACTCCGTTCTTCCTGCACCCCAATCCGGATTTCCTGATCGACGTGCTGCCATCGTGCGTCACGCCCGACAATCCCGGCCGCTACCCCGAGCCGATCACCGCGCAGGCCTATCTGGACGAGCGCCTGCGCGAGATCAAGCTGAAGTGACGGATATGAAGTGCCTGTAGGAGCGGCTTTTAGCCGCGATCGGAGAAGCGGTCGCCCGCGCCGGTTCCGGATCGCGGCTAAAGCCGCTCCTACAAAAGCGGGGATTCCCTGATTGTTACGCCGGCCTCGCACAGCCCGTTGCGCCACGCCACGAGTTTGTCTGCCGGCCGCTGGGAGGCATTGGCCGGACTGGTCGACGGCAATCGGCGGTAGCGCAGGTCGCCACGCCCCAGCGTCGGCAACACGAACCGGCGAAAACTCTCCTCCGCCTTGGCGCCATTGAACAGCACCGCGCCGATGCCAGGATGCGTGGTCAGGAACCCGTCGAAGTCGTTGGCCCGCGCGGTCTCATCCCGGATCGCGCTGTCGAGGCTGCCGGTCCGCTCGCAACTGGCGAGCACGTCCCATAACGCGATGCCGGCCAACGTCAGTCGGCGGCAACGCTCGGAGTAGGGCAGCGCGGGATCGGCTCCGACCAGTTCGCCCATGAACGGCCAGAAACGGTTTTGCGGATGCGCGTAGTACTGCTGCGCCTGCAGCGACCGCAATCCCGGCATGCTGCCCAGCACCAGCACGCGGGCATCCCTGGCGGATACCGGTGCGAAGCTGCGGGCAACATGTTTCATCGACACGGTCCTGAGGTTCTGCTCGGGCTTGCCAGTATGGCTTGCACGGCGCCGCGCTGGCCGGCAAGTCGGCTTCGGCGTGCGCTCCGGCCGGCGTGCTTGGGTACAATCGCCGCTCCCGCATTCACGGAGTGGTCCATGGCCCGTCGCAAGATCGTCGCCGGAAATTGGAAGTTGCATGGCGATCGCCGGTTCGCCGGCGAGTTGCTGGACCAACTTGCCGCCGCGGACGTGACTGGAGTCGAGCGGATCATCCTGCCGCCGCTGCCGTATCTGGGTGAGCTGGTCCATGACTATGGTTCGCGCGGGCTGGAGTTCGGTGCGCAGGACGTCAGTGCCAACGACAAGGGCGCCTACACCGGGGAAGTGTCGGCGGCGATGCTGGCCGATGTCGGCGCCCGTTACACCCTGGTCGGCCACTCCGAGCGCCGCCAGTACCATGGCGAAACCAGCGATGTGGTCGCGGCCAAGTTCCGCGCCGCCAGGGCCGCCGGGCTGGTGCCGATCCTGTGCATCGGCGAGACCCTCAGCGAACGCGAGGACGGCCAGACCGAGTGGCGCCTGCAGGAGCAGTTGGCGCCTTTGCTGAACGATGGCGCGTCCCTGCTGGACGGCGCGATCGTCGCCTACGAGCCGGTCTGGGCGATCGGAACCGGCCAGACCGCCAGCCCGGAGCAGGCGCAGGCGGTGCACGCATTCATCCGTAGCGAAATCGCCGCGCACGATGCTAGAATCGCTGGCTCGCTGCCGCTGCTGTATGGCGGTAGCGTGAAGCCCGACAACGCGGCCGCGCTGTTTTCCCAGGCGGACGTCGACGGCGGGCTGGTCGGCGGGGCTTCGCTGGTTGCCGCCGATTTCAACGCCATCGCAACCGCGGCGGCGTCCTGACCGGCTTCGGACTCGTTCCAAAGTCGCAATAACACAAGAGTTTTCCGATGCTGCTGTTCCTCACCGTCATCTATGTGCTGGTCGCGATCGCGATGATCGCGCTGATCCTGATGCAGCGCGGCGCCGGTGCGCAGGCCGGCTCGGGCTTCGGCGGTGGCGCCTCAGCGACCGTGTTCGGTGCGCGTGGCGCGTCCAGCTTCCTGACCAAGGCCACCAAGTGGCTGGCGATCGTGTTTTTCTCGATCAGCATGTACATGGCCTGGCACGCGACCAACTCGGTCAATCCCGGCAGCGCGGCCGGCGCCGACCTCGGCGTGATGTCGCAGGTGCCGGTGGCACCGCCGCAGGTCCCGCAGGAGGATGTCGCGGTTCCGGCAGCGCCGACCGCCGTGCCGCAGGCGCCGGCAGCCGACAGCAGCGTGCCGGCCGTGCCGGCGGCCGAAACGCCGCAATCGGCATCGCCTGAAACCACAGACGAGTAAAACAAAACGTTACAATAGTGTTCGCGACACCCGGCACGGAGGCTCGGGGGTCCGTTTGCGATGACCGAACGGTCGTCGTGAACAACTGAAATGGATGTCGGAAGTTCGGCTGGATCATGTGCCCAGGTGGCGGAATTGGTAGACGCACTACCTTGAGGTGGTAGCGGCTTAGGTCGTAGGGGTTCGAGTCCCCTCTTGGGCACCACTCCAGCAATGCAACAACAAGCGGCACCAGCGGTGCCACAAGCCAAGGCCGTGGTAACGCGCGGCTTCTAGCCTAGAAGAAGCTGAGAGAACACAAGTGCTGGCCGAATACCTGCCGACCCTGCTGTTCCTGATCGTCGCCAGCGGCATCGGCGTCGCCTTGCTGGTGGTGGGCAACCTGCTCGGCCCCAAGCGCCCGACCGCGGAAAAACTGTCTCCGTACGAATGCGGCTTCGCCCCGTTCGAAGACGCCCGCATGCAGTTCGACGTGCGCTATTACCTGATTGCCATCCAGTTCATCATCTTCGATCTGGAAATCATCTTCATCGTGCCTTGGGCGACCGTGTTCCGTGATCTCGGAATGGTCGGCCTGATCGAGATGGGCATCTTCGCCAGCATGCTCCTGCTCGGCTTCATCTATGTGTGGAAGAAGGGAGCGCTCGAATGGGAGTGAGCCAGACCATCTCGGGCCTGATGCACAACCCGATCCCGGAAGGGCGGCTTGACGACATCCTGCTTCCTGAGGGCGAGAATCCGCTGCTGCAGCAGGGCTTCGTCACCACCAACCTCGACACCCTGTGGAACTGGGCGCGCACCGGCTCGATGTGGCCGATGACGTTCGGCCTGGCCTGCTGCGCGGTCGAGATGATGCACGCCGGCGCCTCGCGCCTGGACCTGGACCGTTACGGCGTGGTGTTCCGCCCGTCGCCGCGCCAGTCCGACGTGATGATCGTCGCCGGCACCCTGGTCAACAAGATGGCCCCGGCGTTGCGCAAGGTCTACGACCAGATGCCCGACCCGAAGTGGGTGATCTCGATGGGCAGCTGTGCCAATGGCGGCGGCTACTACCATTATTCGTATTCGGTGGTGCGCGGTTGCGACCGGATCGTGCCGGTCGATGTCTACGTGCCGGGCTGCCCGCCGACCGCCGAGGCGCTGGTCTACGGCATCCTGCAGTTGCAGAAAAAGATCCGTCGCGGCACCAATTTCGGTGACGCCAGGCAGGGCGTGCGCTGATGGCTGCCTCGAAGCAAGGCCTGCCGTTGCAAGGCCTCAGCGCGGCTGCGTTCGCCGAACGGCTGGAAGCGCGCTTCACCGATGGCCTGATCACCGTCGCCGAGCCGCGTGGCGAAGTCACCCTGGATGTCGCTCCGGCCGAGTGGCAGTCGGTGGCGCTGGCCCTGCGCGACGAGTTCGGCTTCGAGCAACTGGTCGACGTCAGCGGCGTCGATTACCTGAGCTACGGCTCCGACGAGTGGGACACCGAGGTGTCCTCGGAAGGCTTCTCGCGCGGCGTCGAAGGCAAGGGCATGGGTCGCTTCGTCTGGGGCGAGTCGCCCAACGGCGCCGCCGATGCGCCGGAGCGTCGGTTTGCCGCGGTCGCCCACCTGCTGTCGTGCCAGAACAATCTGCGCGTGCGCCTGCGCACCTTCGCGGCGGATGACGCATTGCCGGTGGTGGACTCGCTCACATCGATCTGGCCCGGCGCCAACTGGTTCGAGCGCGAGGCGTTCGACCTCTACGGCATCATCTTCGAAGGCCACCCGGACCTGCGCCGGATCCTCACCGACTATGGTTTCGTCGGCCATCCGTTTCGCAAGGATTTCCCGTTGATCGGCAACGTCGAAGTGCGCTACGACGCCGACAAGCAGCGGGTGATCTACGAGCCGGTGTCGATCGAGCCGCGGGTGCTGGTGCCGCGGGTGATCCGCGACGACTCGCGCTACCAGACTGCCGCCGGTGAAGCCGTGCAGGCGCGTGAGGCGAAGTCATGAGTGCGCCCGCCAACAACATGCCCGCTTCCGACATGCCGCTCGTCAACGCCTCCACGCTCAACAGCATGGAGATCCGCAACTACACCCTGAACTTCGGTCCGCAGCACCCGGCCGCGCACGGCGTGTTGCGCTTGATCCTGGAGATGGACGGCGAGGTGGTGAATCGCGCCGATCCGCATATCGGCCTGCTGCATCGCGGCACCGAGAAGCTCGCCGAATCCAAGCCGTTCAACCAGTCGATCGGCTACATGGACCGGCTCGACTACGTGTCGATGATGTGCAACGAGCACGCCTACGTGCTCGCGATCGAACGGCTGATGGGGATCGAGGCGCCGGTGCGGGCGCAGTACATCCGCACCATGTTCGACGAGATCACCCGGATCCTGAACCACCTGATGTGGGTCGGCTCCAACGCGCTCGACCTCGGCGCGATGGCGGTATTCCTGTACGCCTTCCGCGAGCGCGAGGAGCTGATGGACTGCTACGAGGCGGTCTCCGGCGCGCGCATGCACGCGACCTACTACCGTCCCGGCGGCGTCTACCGCGACCTGCCGGAGCGGATGTCGAAGTACAAGGAGTCGCCGTGGCGCAAAGGCAAGGACCTCAAGCGCTTCAATGACTGGCGCGAGGGCTCGCTGCTCGACTACCTCGACGCGTTCTGTAACGACTTCCCGACCCGCGTCGACGAATACGAAACCCTGCTGACCGACAACCGCATCTGGAAGCAGCGCACCGTCGGCATCGGCGTGATCAGCCCGGAAACCGCGCTGGCCTGGGGCATGACCGGGCCGATGATCCGCGGTTCCGGCGTCGAGTGGGACCTGCGCAAGAAGCAGCCGTACGCCAAATACGCCGAGGTCGACTTCGACATCCCGGTTGGCGTCAACGGCGACTGCTATGACCGCTACCTGGTGCGCATCGCCGAGATGCGCCAGTCGACCCGCATCATCAAGCAGTGCGTGGCATGGCTGAAGGCCAACCCCGGCCCGGTGATGATCGACAACTACAAGGTCGCGCCTCCCTCCCGCGAGGAGATGAAGGACGACATGGAAGCGTTGATCCACCACTTCAAGCTGTTTACCGAAGGCTATTGCGTGCCGGCCGGCGAGACCTATGCCGCGGTCGAGGCACCCAAGGGCGAGTTCGGCTGCTACCTGGTGTCGGACGGTGCCAACAAGCCGTTCCGCTGCAAGCTCCGCGCGCCGGGCTTTGCCCACCTCTCGTCGATGGACGAGATCGTCAAGGGCCACATGCTGGCCGACGTGGTGGCGATGATCGGCACCTACGACGTCGTGTTCGGCGAGATCGACCGCTGATGGCCCGTTTGGCCATCGCGACGATTGCTGAGGATTGATCAAAGAATGAAAGCGACCGGAAATTTCGAGGCCTGCCAACACGTCGACCCGATGGTCGCGCTGTCGGACAAGACCCGCGCGCACATCGACCACTGGCTGGCCAAGTTCCCGCCGGACCGCAAGCGCTCGGCCGTGCTGCAGGGCCTGCATGCCGCGCAGGAGCAGAACGATGGCTGGCTGACCGACGAGTTGATCGCCGCCGTCGCGAAGTACCTGTCGTTGCCGCCGGTGTGGGCCTACGAGGTCGCCAGTTTCTACTCGATGTTCGAGACCGAGCAGGTCGGCCGCAACAACGTCGCTTTCTGCACCAACATCAGCTGCTGGCTCAACGGTGGTGAGGCGCTGGTCGCCCACGCCGAGAAAAAGTTGGGCTGCAAGCTGGGCGAATCCAGCGCCGACGGCCGGGTGTTCCTCAAGCGCGAGGAAGAGTGCCTGGCCGCGTGCTGCGGCGCGCCGGTGGTGGTCATCAACGGTCATTACCACGAGAAGCTCGACACCGCGAAGGTCGACGAGTTGCTTGAGGGGCTCAAGTAATGGCACACCACGATTATTCGCAGGGCTACGGCCCGGTCGGCCCGGCACCGGTCGAGCACAGCGTCGTCTACACGACCCTGCACTTCGACAAGCCGTGGTCTTACGAGAACTACCTCAAGACCGGCGGCTACAGCGCGCTGCGCAAGATCCTCGAGGAAAAGATCGCGCCGGCCGACGTGATCGAAATGGTCAAGCAGTCCGGCCTGCGCGGCCGCGGCGGTGCGGGCTTTCCGACCGGCCTGAAGTGGAGCTTCATGCCGAAAGGCTCCGGGACGCAGAAGTACATTTTGTGCAACTCCGACGAATCGGAGCCGGGCACCGCCAAGGATCGCGACATCCTGCGCTACAACCCGCACGCGGTGATCGAAGGCATGGCGATCGCCTGCTACGCCACCGGTTCGACCGTGGCCTACAACTACCTGCGCGGCGAGTTCCACCACGAGCCGTTCGAGCACTTGGAAGAAGCCACCGCCGAGGCCTACAAGCACGGCTGGCTCGGCAAGAACGTGCTTGGCTCCGGCATCGACATCGACATCCACAACGCGCTTGGCGCCGGCGCCTACATCTGCGGCGAAGAAACCGCGCTGATGGAGTCGCTGGAAGGCAAGAAGGGCCAGCCGCGTTACAAGCCGCCGTTCCCGGCCAATTTCGGCCTGTTCGGCAAGCCGACCACGATCAACAACACCGAGACCTACGCCTCGGTGCCGGCCATCGTCCGCAACGGCGCGGAGTGGTTCCTCAACCTCGGCAAGCCCAACAACGGTGGCGCCAAGATCTTCTCTGTGTCCGGTCACGTGGCCAAGCCGGGCAACTACGAGATCCGCCTCGGCACCTCGTTCGCCGACCTGCTGCAGCTGGCCGGTGGCGTGCGCAATGGCGCCAGGCTCAAGGGCGTAATCCCGGGCGGCTCGTCGATGCCGGTGCTGCCGGGCGACACCATGATGGGCCTGACGATGGACTACGACGCTATCCAGAAGGCCGGTTCCGGCCTCGGTTCCGGCGCGGTGATCGTGATGGACGAGACCACCTGCATGGTCCGCGCCTGCCAGCGCATCGCCCGGTTCTACTTCAAGGAAAGCTGCGGCCAGTGCACGCCGTGCCGCGAGGGCACCGGCTGGATGTACCGCATGCTGACCCGCATCGTCGAGAAGCAGGCGACGGTGGAAGACCTGCACATGCTCAAGGCCGCCGCCGGCCAGATCGAGGGCCACACCATCTGCGCGTTCGGCGAGGCCGCGGCGTGGCCGGTACAGGGTTTCCTGCGCCACTACTGGAACGAGTTCGAGTACGCGATCTTCAACAAGCGCTTCCTGGTCGACGACCAGGAAGCGGGCAAGGTGGAGCAAGCGGCATGAGCGCACAGCCCGCCAATCCGAACGTGCCCCCGGACCACGTCTCGATCGAGATCGACGGCGTGCCGATGACCGCGCCCAAGGGCTCGATGATCATCCATGCCGCCGACAAGGCCGGCATCCCGATCCCGCGTTTCTGCTACCACGACAAGCTGTCCATCGCGGCCAACTGCCGCATGTGCCTGGTCGAGGTCGAGAAGATGGGCAAGCCTGCGCCGGCCTGCGCCACGCCGGTGATGGACGGCATGAAGGTCACCACCCGCAGCGACAAGGCCTTGAAGTCGCAGCGCAACGTGATGGAGTTCCTGCTGATCAACCATCCGCTCGACTGCCCGATCTGCGACCAGGGCGGCGAGTGCGAGTTGCAGGACCTGTCGATGGGCTACGGCCGTTCGGTCAGCCGCTTCGCCGAGCGCAAGCGCGTGGTGCCCGACGAGGACATCGGTCCGCTGGTCGCCACCGAGATGACCCGCTGCATCCAGTGCACTCGCTGCGTGCGCTTCACCGCGGAAGTCGCCGGCACCTACGAGCTGGGTGGCATGTACCGCGGCGAGAACCTGCAGATAGGCACCTACGACGGCAAGCCGTTGACCACCGAGCTGTCGGGCAACGTGATCGACGTGTGCCCGGTCGGCGCGCTGACCAACAAGCCGTTCCAGTTCAAGGCCCGCGCTTGGGAGCTGATGGCGCGCGAGTCGCTCGGCTACCACGACGCGCTCGGCAGCAACCTGTTCCACCACGTGCGCCGCGGCGACGTGCTGCGCAGCGTTCCGCGCGACAACGATGCAGTCAACGAATGCTGGTTGTCGGATCGCGACCGCTATTCGTACCAGGGCCTGTATGCGGATGACCGCGCGACGGTGCCAATGGTCAAGGATGGCGGCGAGTGGCGCGAGGCCTCGTGGGACGAGGCGCTGGCGAAAGCCGCGCAGATCCTGCGCGACAATGGCGCCGACCAGCTCGGCATGCTGGTGCATCCGGCGACTTCGAACGAGGAGGGCGCGTTGCTCGCCCGTCTTGCCGACGCGCTCGGCACCGGCAATCTCGATCACCGGATTTCCCAGCACGATCTGTCCGACGCGGCGACCGCCGATGTATTCGGCATGCGCGTCGCCGAGATCGAAAAGGCCGACGTGATCGTCATCGTCGGCGCGAGCCTGCGCCACGAGTTGCCGCTGGTGAATGCCCGCGTGCGCAAGGCCTGGCAGAACGGCGCCAAGGTCCATGTGGTCAACCCGGTCGACTTCGACCAGACCTTCGACGTTGCCGGCAAGCAGATCGTTGCGCCGTCGCAGCTGGCCGCGGCGCTGGGCAATGCCGAACTGCGCGAGGCGGCCACGGCCGGTTCGAGCGCGGTGGTGATTGTCGGCGCTCTGGCCGAACACGGTCCGCATGCGTCGTCGATCCGTGCTGCCGCGAACGATTTTGCTGCTGTCACTGGAGCCGCTCTGTGCCGGATTCCGCAGGGCGCCAACGCGGTCGGCCTGGCCGATCACGGCGTGCTGCCGAGCGGTCGTGACGCCGGCTCGATGCTGGCCGACCCTCGCACCGCCTACGTGCTTTACGGCATCGAGCCCGGGCTGGATTTCGCCGACACCGCGACTGCAATGAAGGCGCTCGGCAATGCGCAGATCGTGGCCTTCAGCCACTTCGCCTGCCGCTCGACCCGCGCGGTCGCCGACGTGATCCTGCCGATCGGCCTGCTGCCGGAGATCGACGCGACCCTGACCAACCTCGACGGCCGCGAGCAGTCGACCACCGCCGGCGGCAAGCTGCCGGGCCAGGCGCGCGCCGGCTGGCGCGTGCTGCGTGCCCTCGGCGGCGCGCTTGAAGCCGCCGGATTCGAATTCACCGATCTTGCCAGCCTGCGTTCGGGGCTGACCAAGCGCGAACTCGCGCCGATGGTGGGCCAGCCGCCGAAGACCGGCAGTGATGGCCTCGAAGTCGCCGTCAGCACCGCGATCTACCGCAGCGATGCGGTCGTCCGCCGCGCCGCCGCGTTGCAGTCGCATCCGTTGAACATCCCGCCGCGCGCGGTACTCAACCGCGCCGATGCCGATGCGCTCGGCCTGGCCGACGGCGCCAGCGGTAAGTTCGGCACCGACGCGGGCACCGCGACCTTGCCGGTCTCGATCAGCGACAAGGTCGCGCCTGGCACGGTCTGGATCGAAGGCGGCCACGGCGCCACCGCGCCGCTGGGCGCCGGTCGGGTACAGGCGGGGAGGGCTTGAGCATGATGGCTGGCGTGATTGATTCGATCCACCAGAGTTTCCAGTCCTTCGGCATGCTCGGCGAAGGCGCCTGGATCGTGCTGAAGATCCTGCTGATCGCGATGCCGGTGATCATCGCCGTCGCGTTCTATGTGCTGTGGGAGCGCAAGCTGATCGGCTGGATGCATGTGCGCCGCGGGCCGATGTACGTCGGCATGGGCATCCTGCAAACCTTCGCCGACGTCTTCAAACTGCTGTTCAAGGAAGTCCTGCAGCCGACCAGCGCCTCGCCGTTCCTGTACAAGCTGGCGCCGCTGTTGGTGCTGGTGCCGTCGTTTGCGGCGTGGGCGGTGGTGCCGTTCGACGCGCAGTTGGTGCTGTCGAACGCCAACGCCGGCCTGCTGTACCTGCTGGCGATGACCTCGCTGGGCGTCTACGGCATCATCCTCGCCGGCTGGGCCTCCAACTCGAAGTACGCGTTCCTCGGCGCGATGCGCGCCGCCGCGCAGATGGTGTCCTACGAAATCGCGATGGGCTTCGCCCTGGTCGGCGTGATGGTCGCCGCCGGCAGCCTCAACCTGTCCGAGATCGTGATGGCGCAGGCCGGCAACGCCGGCTTCCTGGAATGGTTCTGGCTGCCGCTGCTGCCGCTGTTCGTCATCTACTTCGTGTCCGGCGTGGCCGAGACCAACCGCGCGCCGTTCGACGTGGTCGAGGGCGAGTCGGAAATCGTCGCCGGTCACATGGTCGAGTACTCGGGCGCGCTGTTCGCGCTGTTCTTCCTGGCCGAGTACGCCAACATGATCCTGATCAGTTTCCTGGTCTCGATCTTCTTCCTCGGCGGCTGGCTGAGCCCGCTGCAGGGCCTGGGCATCCCGCTGCTGTCGGTCGACGGTTGGTGGTGGCTGCTGGCAAAGGTGTTCTTCTTCGCCAGTTGCTACATCTGGTTCCGTGCGACGTTCCCGCGCTACCGCTATGACCAGATCATGCGGTTGGGCTGGAAGGTGTTCATCCCGATCACTATCGCGTGGATCGTGGTGGTGTCGCTGATGGCCTATTACGACGTGTTCCTGCCGGGGCAATGAGACTGACATGACGCGCATCGTTTCCTACTTCAAGAGCCTGCTGCTGGTCGAGCTGCTGCTTGGCATGTGGCTCACGCTCAAGTACCTGTTCAAGCCCAAGTACACGCTGATGTACCCGATGGAGAAGACGCCACAGTCGCCGCGCTTCCGCGGCATCCATGCGTTGCGTCGCTACCCCAACGGCGAGGAGCGCTGCATCGCCTGCAAGCTGTGCGAGGCGGTGTGCCCGGCGCTGGCGATCACCATCGACTCCGAGAAGCGCGAGGACGGCAGCCGCCGCACCACCCGCTACGACATCGACCTGTTCAAGTGCATCTATTGCGGCTTCTGCGAGGAGTCGTGCCCGGTGGACTCGATCGTCGAGACCCACATCCACGAATACCACTTCGACCAGCGCGGACAGAACATCGTCACCAAGCCGCAGTTGCTGGCGATCGGTGACCGGCTCGAAGCCGAGATCGCCGAACGCCGCGCTGCCGACGCACCTTTCCGCTGAGTGCCCGCCATGGACCTCGCTTTCATTGCCTTCATCGTCTTCGCCGCCACGGCCATTGCCTCGGCGCTGGCTGTCATCAGCGTCAGGAACCCGGTCCACGCGGTGCTGTCGCTGGTGCTGACGTTCTTTTCGGTCGCTTGCCTGTGGCTCATCGCCGGCGCCGAGTTCCTCGGGGTCGCGTTGATCCTGGTCTACGTCGGCGCGGTGATGGTGCTGTTCCTGTTCGTGGTGATGATGCTCGACATCGACGTCGCCCCGATGCGCGAAGGCTTCGTGCGCTATCTGCCGGTCGGCCTGCTGGTCGCGGTGGTGATGCTGGTGGAGATGCTGGTGCTGATCGGGGTCAAGGTGCAGATGTCGGTGCCGCTGGCGACCGACGCCGCGCAGGCCGCCGACATCCCCAACACCGAGTGGCTGGCGCAGGCGTTGTTCACCAAGTTCCTGCTGCCGTTCGAGACCGCCGCGGTGATCCTGACCGTCGCGGTGATCGCGGCGGTGACCCTGACCCTGCGTCGTCGCGAGGGCGGCAAGCGGCAGAACCCGGGCGACCAGGCCCGGGTCCGCGCCAGCGACCGCGTGCGCATGGTCAAGATGGACGCGGTCCGACCGGCACCGTTGCCTGCCGCGGATGCACCTGATCCGGAGGTGAAGCCGTGAACCTGTTCGAACTGACCCCGGGCCACTTCCTCGCCCTCGGCGCCGCGCTGTTTTGCATCAGCGTCGCCGGCATCTTCATCAACCGCAAGAACGTGATCGTGCTGCTGATGTGCCTGGAGCTGCTGCTGCTGGCGGTCAACATCAACTTCGTGACGTTCTCGCGCCAGTTCGGCGATCCGGCCGGCCAGGTGTTCGTGTTCTTCATCCTGACCGTGGCCGCGGCCGAGGCCGCGATTGGCCTGGCGATCCTCGTCACGCTGTTCCGCAACCGGCGCACGATCAACGTCGCCGAACTCGATTCGATGAAGGGCTGATCCGATGCCGGGTGTGGAGTACGTCATTTCCAAGTCCCTGTTGCTGGCGATCGTGCTGGCGCCGCTGCTGGGTGCGATCATCGCCGGCCTGTTCGGTCGCAGGATCGGTCGCGTCGGCGCGCACGCCGTCACCATCCTCGGTGTAGCCGCCAGCTGCGCGATGTCCGCCTACGTGCTGTGGCAACTGGTGGGGCAGGGTGCGCCGGCGTTCAACGAGAACGTCTACACCTGGTTCCAGGTCGGCGGCATCGAGGCCCACGTCGGCTTCATGGTCGACAACCTGACCGCGATGATGATGGTAGTGGTCACCTTCGTCTCGCTGCTGGTGCACATCTACACCATCGGCTACATGCACGAGGACCCGGGCTACCAGCGGTTCTTCAGCTACATCTCGCTGTTCACCTTCTCGATGCTGATGCTGGTGATGAGCAACAACTTCCTGCAGCTGTTCTTCGGCTGGGAAGCGGTGGGCCTGGTGTCGTACCTGCTGATCGGGTTCTGGTTCAAGAAGCCGACCGCGGTGTTCGCCAACCTCAAGGCGTTCCTGGTCAACCGCGTCGGCGACTTCGGTTTCCTGCTCGGCATCGCCGGCGTGCTGCTGATGTTCGGCTCGCTCGACTACGGCACCGTATTCGCCAATGCGCCGAGCATCGCCGGCATGAAAATGGCGATCGTGCCGGGCTACGAATGGTCGATCGCGACGGTGATCTGCATCTGCCTGTTCATCGGCGCGATGGGCAAGTCGGCGCAGGTGCCGCTGCACGTGTGGCTGCCGGACTCGATGGAAGGCCCGACCCCGATCTCGGCGCTGATCCACGCCGCGACGATGGTCACCGCCGGTATCTTCATGGTCGCGCGGATGTCGCCGCTGTTCGAGCTGAGCCAGACTGCGCTCAACTTCGTGCTGTTCATCGGCGCCACCACCGCGTTCTGGACCGGCCTGATCGGCATCGTGCAGAACGACATCAAGCGCGTGGTCGCGTACTCGACCCTGTCGCAGCTGGGCTACATGACCGTGGCGCTGGGCGTGTCGGCCTACAGCGCCGGCGTGTTCCACCTGATGACCCATGCCTTCTTCAAGGCGTTGCTGTTCCTCGGCGCCGGCTCGGTGATCATCGGCATGCACCACGAGCAGGACATGCGCCGGATGGGTGGCCTGAAGAAGTACATGCCGATCACCTACTGGACCATGCTGGTCGGCACCCTGGCGCTGGTCGGCACGCCGTTCTTCAGCGGCTTCTACTCCAAGGACACCATCATCGAGGCGGCCCACCATGCCAGCGAGCATGGCGGCTGGGTCAACCAGTACGCCTATTGGGCGGTGCTGCTCGGCGCGTTCGTGACCGCGTTCTACAGCTTCCGCCTGCTGTACATGACGTTCCACGGCAAAGAGCACTTCCACGACAAGGCGCCGGCGGGTTACGTCGAGCCCGAGGCGGATTCGGCCGGACACGCGGCGGAATTTGCTCACGAGCATGAGGATGACCACGACCACAGCCATGCGCACACGCCGCACGAGTCGCCGTGGGTGGTCACCCTGCCGCTGGTGCTGTTGGCGATCCCGTCGGTGTTGATCGGTTTCTTCACCGCCGGCCCGATGCTGTTCGGCACCGACTGGAGTGGGCACCACGAGCAACTGCCGTTCTTCCTCGGCGCGATCGACATGTACGTCAAGGACGGCCACAACGTGATCGCCGCCTTGGCGGAAGAGGTCTGGCACGGCCCGGTCAAGTTCGCCCTGCATGGCTTCCAGGCGCCCGCGTTCTGGCTCGCGTTCGCCGGCTTCGCGCTGGCCACTGTCATGTACTGGTGGAAGCCGGAGCTGCCGGCCAAGGCACGCAGGCTGTTCGCCTGGCCGGTGCGGGTGCTGGAAAACAAGTACGGCTTCGACGCCCTGTGGATCGGCGGTTTCGCCGGCGGCAGCCTCGGCCTCGGCAAGGCGTCGCGCGCGATCGATACCCACGTGATCGACGGCATTGCGGTCAACGGCAGCGCACGGGTGGTCGAGCTGGTCGCCGCGCTGAGCCGCCGCGCGCAGTCGGGTTACCTCTTCCATTACGCCTTCGCGATGATTGTCGGCCTGATCGTGATGTTGGCCGTGCTCATCCGCTACCTGAACTGACAAGGACTGCTACGTGAACCCTGAGCCCTTGCAGCCCCTGCAACACGCGCTGCCCCTGCTGAGCCTGCTGGTGTGGCTGCCGATCATCGGTGGCCTGCTGACCCTCGCCTTCGGCAACGAGCGCGCCAACGCCGCCCGCTGGTTCGCCACCGTCGTGGCCACCATCGTGCTGGCCCTGTGCGTGCCGCTGTTGAGCGGTTTCGACATGGGCACCGCGGCGATGCAGTTCGTCGAGGACCGCGCCTGGATCCCGGCCTTCGACATCCGCTACCACCTCGGTGCGGACGGCATCTCGGTGCCACTGATCGGGCTGACCGCGCTGACCTCGGTGCTGGTGCTGATCGGCGCCTGGAACGTTGAGAAGCGGGTCAACCAGTACTACGCCGCATTCCTGATCCTCGAAGGCCTGATGATCGGCGTGTTCGCCGCGCTCGACTCGATGCTGTTCTACGTGTTCTTCGAGTGCATGCTGATCCCGATGTTCATCATCATCGGTGTCTGGGGCGGCCCGCGCCGGGTCTACGCCTCGATCAAGTTCTTCCTGTACACGTTCCTCGGCTCGCTGTTCATGCTGGTCGGGCTGATTTATCTGTACCTCAAGGGCGGCAGCTGGCAGCTGGCCGACCTGTACCAGTTGCAGCTGTCGGCCACCGAGCAGATGTGGATCTTCTTCGGCTTCCTGATCGCGTTCGCGGTCAAGGTGCCGATGTTCCCGGTCCACACCTGGCTGCCGGATGCGCACGTCGAGGCGCCGACTGCCGGTTCGGTGATCCTGGCCGCGATCATGCTGAAGATCGGCGGTTACGGCTTCCTGCGTTTCACCCTGCCGATCGTGCCCGACGCCGGCGCCGAATGGGCGTGGCTGGTGATCGCGCTCAGCCTGATCGCGATCGTCTACGTCGGCCTCGTCGCGCTGGCGCAGGACGACATGAAGAAGCTGATCGCGTACTCGTCGGTCTCGCACATGGGTTTCGTGACCCTGGGCACCTTCATCGCATTCGGCTTGGTGCGCGACTACGGCAACCTCGACGCCGCCCGTCTCGGGTTGCAGGGCGCGATGGTGCAGATGGTCAGCCACGGCTTCATCTCGGCGGCGATGTTTACCGGCGTCGGCGTGCTGTACGACCGCCTGCATTCGCGCCGGATCAAGGATTACGGCGGGGTCGCCAACGTGATGCCGTGGTTCGCGGTGTTCTACGTGTTTTTCGCGATGGCCAACTCCGGTCTGCCGGGTACCTCGGGTTTCGTCGGCGAGTTCATGGTGATCCTGGCTTCGTTCCAGAAGCACCCGCTGATCGCGTTCGTCGCCGCGCTGACCCTGATCATCGGCGCCGGCTACACCCTGTGGTTGGTCAAGCGCGTGCTGTGGGGCGAGGTCGGCAACGACAACGTCGCCACGATGAAGGACATCAATGCGCGCGAGACCTTCGTGCTCGGTGTGTTCGCCATCGGTACGCTGCTGATCGGCGTCTGGCCGAAGCCGCTGACCGACCTGATGGAGCCGTCCATCGCCAACCTCGCGATGCAGATCGCGGGCTCCAAGCTTTAACCGGACCGAGAGCCGAAGATGACCGCCGTTCCCCTCCGTTCCGTCGCCGAGTTGATGCCGTTGCTGCCAGAGCTAGTCCTGGTCGGCGGCGCCTTCGCGTTGCTGATGCTCGACCTGTTCCTGTCCGAGCGCCAGCGCGTGGCCACCCACGGGCTGTCGATCGCGCTGCTGCTGGTGGTTGCCGCGCTGATTGTCTGCGGCGTCGGTGGTCATGGCAGCGTGCTCAGCGGCATGTTCGTGCGCGACGTCGTCGCCGACGTGCTGAAGGTCGGCCTGACCGTGCTGTCGGCGCTGGCGATGGTGTACCTGTGGCCGTACATGCGCGAGCGCGGGCTGTACAAGGGCGAGATGTCGATCCTGATGCTGTTTGCGGTACTCGGGATGATGCTGCTGGTGTCCGCCGACAGCCTGGTGATGGTCTATGTCGGACTGGAGATGCTGGCGCTGTGCTCCTACGCGCTGGTGGCGATCGACCGCGACAACCCGCTCGCCTCGGAAGCCGGCATCAAGTACTTCGTACTCGGCGCGCTGGCGTCCGGCCTGCTGCTGTATGGCTTGTCGCTGGTCTACGGCGCCACCGGCACGCTCGGCCTGCACGAGATCGCCGCCGCCGCGCAGACCACCTCGTCGATGACGATGCTGGTCACCGGCGTGGCGTTCATGGTCGCCGGCATCGGCTTCAAGTTCGGCGCCGCGCCGTTCCACATGTGGCTGCCCGACGTCTACCACGGCGCGCCGACCCCGATCACGCTGTTCATCGGATCCGCGCCGAAGTTGGCGGCGTTCGGCATGACCTACCGCCTGCTCGAGGTGGCAGTGGGGCCGCTGCAGGACCACTGGCAGATCATGCTGGCCGCGCTGGCGGTGTTGTCGCTGGCGATCGGCAACCTCGGCGCGATCATGCAGACCAACCTCAAGCGTCTGCTCGCATATTCGACCGTGTCGCACGTCGGCTTCCTGTTCCTCGGCTTTGCCGGCGGCGGGCCGGAGGGCTTCGCCGCGGCGATGTTCTATGCGCTGGTCTACGCGCTGATGGCAGCGGCAGGCTTCGGTGCGATCGTGGTGATGTCCAGCCGCGGTTTTGAGGCCGACCGGATCGACGACTACAAGGGCCTGAACGCACGCAACCCGTGGCTGGCGGGCATGATCATGCTGGTCATGTTTTCGATGGCCGGGGTGCCGCCGTTCCTGGGCTTCTGGGCCAAGCTGTCGGTGCTGCGAGCGGCGATCGAAGGCGACATGTTGTGGCTGGCGATCGTCGGCGTGGTGTTCGCGGTGATCGGCGCGTTCTACTACCTGAAGGTGGTCAAGGTCATGTACTTCGACGAACCCGAAGGCGAGATGCCGGCGCCGAGCAACAACCGTCCGATGCGCATCGTGTTCGGCGTCAATGCGCTTGCGCTGTTGGCGCTGGGTTTCGCATGGAACCCGATCATGGCGTGGTGCCAGCACGCGTTTGGAATCCTGGGCAACTAACGTAAATAAAACCCTATTCAGGGTTGCCAAAGTGGAAGTTCATCAGTATTATGATCGGCCTGATGCGGGGTGGAGCAGTCTGGCAGCTCGTCGGGCTCATAACCCGAAGGTCGCAGGTTCAAATCCTGCCCCCGCTACCAGCTTCGGCTGAACAAGCAGGCCTCTGACAAGGGGCTTCTTTTTTAGCCAACGGCTCGGGCTTGGTGATGCGATCTGCTCTCGCGTCACACCGAAATCCAGCGGTACGGACAAGGGGCCCTCGGGCCCTTTTTCGTTTTTGCGGATTCGGTTTACAGATTGATTCGCCAGTCGCAACGCAACCGCAGGAGTACCAGCGCGTGACGGACAAAGCGGCCGAAATTGCCCGATTGCTCGCCCCGACCGTCGAGTCGTTGGGCGTCGAACTGCTGGGCATCGAATACCTGCCGGCTTCGGGTGGTGCGCTGGTGCGGCTGTACATCGACAGGCCGGCCGACGAGCAGGCAACCGACGGCCAGGATGGCGAAGCGGGCGCGGCGGACGACGAGCCGCCGGCCTCGGTCAGCATCGAGGACTGCGAAGCGGTCAGCCGCGAGGTCTCGGCCCAGCTCGATGTCGAGGACCCGATCAGCGGCAATTACACCCTGGAGGTGTCGTCGCCCGGGATCGACCGGCCGCTGTTCACGCTGGCGCACTTCCAACGTTTCGCCGGCGAGACCGCAAAGGTCACCCTGCGACTGCCGCAGGAAGGCCGTCGCCGCCTGACCGGGGTGATCGCCAGGATCGAAGGCGAGGCCATTACCTTCCTCGTCGATGGCGCCGAGTTCACGGCGGACGTCGACAACATCGACAAGGCGCGGCTGGTCCCCGACTGGGCCGCGCTGGGACTGGCGCCGGAGAAGCCGGGCCAGGCCAAGCCGGGCAAGAAGCAAACCAACAAACCAACCAACAAGCCGGCGGCCGACAAGCCGACCCCGGCGGAGTAAAGAGATGAGCAAGGAACTGTTGCTGGTCGTGGACGCGGTCGCCAATGAGAAGGGCGTACCGGAATCGGTGATCTTCGAGGCGATCGAGGCCGCGCTGGCGTCTGCCGCCAAGAAGCGCTACCACGACGAGGACGTGCTGGTGCGCGTCACCATCGACCAGAAGGACGGCAGCTACGAGACCTTCCGCCGGATGGAAGTCGTCGCCGACGATGTCGTGATGGAGTCGGTCGACCGCCAGATCCGCCTGATGGACGCGATCGACGAGGTCGAGGGCGTCGAGGTGGGCGACTACATCGAAGAGCAGATCGAGAACCCCGGCTTCGGTCGCATCGCCGCGCAGGCCGCCAAGCAGGTGATCGTGCAGCGCGTGCGCGAGGCCGAGCGCGCCCAGGTCGTCGACCAGTGGAAGGATCGCGTCGGCGAGCTGGTCACCGGCATCGTCAAGCGCGTCGAGCGCGGCAACATCTACGTCGACCTGGGCGGCAACGCCGAGGCGATCATCCCCAAGGACAAGGGCATCCCGCGCGACGTGCTGCGCGCCGGCGACCGCGTGCGCGGCTACCTGTTCGACGTGCGTACCGAACCGCGCGGCCCGCAGTTGTTCATCAGCCGCGCCGCGCCGGAATTCATGATGGAGCTGTTCAAGCTCGAAGTGCCGGAAGTCGGCCAGGGCCTGGTCTCGATCATGGGTTGCGCGCGTGACCCGGGCGACCGCGCCAAGATCGCCGTGCTCGCCCACGACAACCGCACCGATCCGATCGGCGCCTGCATCGGCATGCGCGGTTCGCGCGTGCAGGCGGTGACCAACGAACTCAACGGCGAGCGCGTCGACATCGTGCTGTGGTCGGACAACCCGGCGCAGTTCGTGATCAACGCGATGGCGCCAGCCGAGGTGCAGTCGATCATCGTCGACGAGGAAAAGCACTCGATGGACCTTGCGGTCGCCGAGGAGCGCCTTGCGCAGGCGATCGGCAAGGGCGGCCAGAACGTGCGCCTGGCCAGCCGCCTGGCCGGGTGGCAGCTCAACGTGATGACCCAGGACCAGGTCACCGCCAAGTCCGAGGCCGAGCAGGTCGCTGCGCGCGAACTGTTCCAGGCCAAGCTCGAGGTCGACGAGGAGATCGCCGCGATCCTGGTGACCGAGGGCTTCAGCACCGTCGAGGAAATCGCCTATGTGCCGGTCGGCGAGTTGCTGGCGGTCGAGGGCTTCGACGAGGACATCGTCGAGGAGCTGCGCGCCCGCGCCCGTGATGCACTGTTGAACGAGGCGCTGGCCGCCGAGGAAGAGCTCGACGAGCACCAGCCGGCCGAGGACTTGCTGTCGCTCGAAGGCATGGACGACGAGCTGGCCTACGCACTGGCCTCGCGCGGCGTGGTCACCCGCGAGGACCTTGCCGAGTTGGCGACCGACGAGATGACCGACCTCGAAGGGGTCGACCAGGAGCGCGCCGCCGCCTTGATCATGGAAGCGCGCAAGCACTGGTTCGAGTAGGGCGTCCGGGTAACGAGGCGCCCATGATGTCGCGGCGCTAGAATTGATCGATCACGCGCGGGGCAAGTGCCCCGCGCCACAGGACACGGAAATCGAATGTCGCAGCAAACCACCATCCGCAAGCTGGCCGAACTGGTGAACACGCCGGTCGAGAAGTTGCTGGAGCAGCTGGCCGAGGCCGGCATGTCCTTCAGCGGCCCCGACCAGGCTGTCACCAGCACCGAGAAGGTCAAGTTGCTGGGCTTCCTGCGTCGCACCCACGGCAAGGCCGACAAGCCGGCCGACGAGGGCGCTGCGCCGAAGAAGATCACCCTGAGCCGCAGCCGCAAGCAGGAACTGACGGTGGGCGGCGGCAAGACCGCGCGCTCCACGGTCGACGTGGTGGTGCGCAAGAAGGTGACCGTGAACCGCTCCGACGCGGACCAGCCCGCGCCGACCGACGAGCGCGCCGAGATCCTGCGCAAGCTGGAGGAATCCAAGCAGCGCAACCTCGCCGAGCAGAAGGCCCTGGCCGAAGCCGACAAGCGCCGCGCCGAGGAAGCCGAGCGGCTGAAGCAGGAAGCCGAGGACGCCGCACGCCGCAAGGTCGAGGAAGCCGCCCAGGCTGCCGCCGCCGATGCCAGTGCGCTGGCCGTCGACGACGATGCCCCGGCCAAGCCGGCGGCCGCGCACGGCCACGGCCATCCGAAGCCGGCCGCGCCGCGCAGCGACGATCGCAGCGCGCCGTCGAAGCACAAGCCCGCCCGCGGTTCGCACGTGATGGCCGCCGGCGTTGAGGACGACGACCGCACCAAGCGTTTCGCCGGCCAGATGCACCTGAGTGCCTCCGACCGCGCGCGTCGCAGCACCAGTGCCCGTGGCCGCGCCAAGCCGCGGCGCCATTCCGATCAGGCCCGTTCGGGCACCGGCTTCACCCGTCCGACCGCGCCGATCGTGCGCGATGTCGCGATCGGCGAGACCATCACCGTTGCCGACCTCGCGCAGAAGATGGCGCTGAAGGGCGGCGAGGTGGTCAAGGCGCTGTTCAAGATGGGCGTGATGGCGACCATCACCCAGAGCATCGACCACGACACCGCCGCGCTGGTGACCGAGGAACTCGGCCACAACGTTGTCCGCGCCGATGCCTCCGACGTCGAGAACGAACTGCTCGCGCACGTCGAGGGCGGCGAGGGCGACAAGGTCGCGCGTCCGCCGGTCGTGACCATCATGGGTCACGTCGACCACGGCAAGACCTCGCTGCTGGACTACATCCGCCGCACCAAGGTCGCCACCGGCGAGGCCGGCGGCATCACTCAGCACATCGGCGCCTATCACGTCGAAACCGACAAGGGCGTCATCAGCTTCCTCGATACCCCGGGCCACGCGGCGTTCTCGTCGATGCGCGCGCGTGGTGCCAAGCTGACCGACATCGTGGTGCTGGTGGTCGCGGCCGACGACGGCGTCAAGCCGCAGACGATCGAAGCGGTCCAGCATGCCCGCGCGGCCAACGTGCCGCTGATCATCGCGGTCAACAAGATGGACAAGACCGGCGCCGACCCGCAGAAGGTCAAGAACGAATTGCTGGAGCAGGAAGTGGTCGCCGAGGAATTCGGTGGCGACATCCAGTTCGTCGAGCTGTCGGCCAAGACCGGCCAGAACATCGACGGCCTGCTCGATGCGATCTCGCTGCAGGCCGAAGTGCTTGAGTTGCAGGCAGTGGCCGAGGGTCGCGCCGCCGGTGTGGTGATCGAATCCTCGCTCGACAAGGGCCGCGGCCCGGTTGCCACCGTGCTGGTCCAGCAGGGCGCGCTCAAGCGGGGCGACTACCTGGTATGCGGCGTGCAGTACGGCCGCGTGCGGGCGCTGTTCGACGAGACCGGTTCGCAGGTCGAATCGGCCGGTCCGTCGATCCCGGTGCAGGTGCTCGGCCTGTCGGGCGTGCCCGATGCAGGCGACGACTTCGTCGTGGTCGAGGACGAGCGCCTGGCCAAGGACGTCGCCCAGCAGCGCGACGCCAAACGCCGCGAGTCGCGCCTGGTCGCCGCCCAGGGCGGCAACCGGATGGAAGACATCATGGCGCAGCTTGGCCAGGGTGAAGGCCAGCTCAGCCTGCCGCTGATCATCAAGGCCGACGTGCAGGGTTCGGTGCAGGCACTGCGCGAGGCGTTGACCGCGTTGTCGACCGACGCGATCCGCATCAACGTCATCGGTTCCGGCGTTGGCGGCATCACCGAGTCGGACGCGCAGCTGGCGTCGACCTCCAAGGCCACGATCATCGGCTTCAACGTCCGTGCCGATGCCTCGGCGCGTAAGCTGATCGAGACCAACGGCGTCGACTTGCGTTATTTCTCGATCATCTACGACGTGATCGACCAGGTGAAGCAGGTCGCCTCCGGCATCCTCGGCGTCGAAATCCGCGAGGAGATCATCGGCACCGCCGAAGTGCGCGATGTGTTCCGCAGCTCCAAGTTCGGTGCGGTCGCGGGCTGCATGGTGGTCGAGGGCGTGGTCAAGCGGAACAAGCCGATCCGCGTGTTGCGCGACAGCGTGGTGGTGTTCGAGGGCGAGCTGGAATCGCTGCGTCGCTTCAAGGAGAACGTCGACGAGGTCCGGGTCAACACCGAGTGCGGCATTGGCGTGAAGCAGTACAACGACGTCAAGCCGGGCGACCAGATCGAGTGCTTCGAGCGCATCGAAGTGCAGCGGACGCTGTAACCGGCCATGGCGCAGAAATCCTTCTACCGCAGTGACCGCGTCTCCGCCCAGCTCCGTCGCGAGCTGGGCACCCTGGTCCACGAGGCCGTGCGCGAGCATGGCCTGCCGTCGATCAGCGTGTCCGATGTCGAGGTCACCCGCGACCTCGCCCACGCCAAGGTGTTCGTGACGGCGTTGCAGCCGGAGCGTTCGGCCGAGGCGATGAAGGGGTTGAAGGAGCTGACCAAGCCGCTGCGGTATGAACTGGGCAAGGCGATGAAATTGCGCCATGTGCCGGAGCTGCATTTCCACTACGACGACTCGGTCGACCGCGGCGAGCGCATCGAACAGTTGCTGCGCGAGAAGCCGGCGGTGTCGTCGGACGATGACGAGTCGGCCTGACCCGCGCTTCCTTCCTGCTGTTGTAGGAGCGGCTTTAGCCGCGATCTGAAATCGTTCGCCCGCGCCGACTCCAGATC
>JBOHYB010000036.1:0-40323 GCA_050737695.1 Lysobacter sp.
AGTGCGCCAAGGTGGCCCTGGTCGCCTGCATGCGCTCTTTCCTGGGACGACTGAACGCCATGATCCGCGATGGCGCACCTTGGGTCCCGCAGCCGATTTGAAGAAGACAGTTGCTCCTACAAAAGCTGGGAGGATCCATCGGACGCAGGTCGGTGGCGCTGGTTCAGCACCGCTTTCGCGTCAGCCAGCGACAGCCCGCGCGCGCGCAGCAGGACTTGCAGGTGGAACAGCAGGTCGGCGGCTTCGCCGATCAGCGCGGCGTCGTCTTGGACCACGCCGGCCAATGCGGTTTCGACGCCTTCTTCGCCGACTTTCTGGGCTATCCGGCGCAGCCCGCTTTCGAACAAGCCGGTCGTGTAGCTTCCCGACGGCCGTTCGCGGTCCCGCGTGGCGACCAGCTGGTCGAGTTCGGCCAGAAAGTCCGCCGGCGCGGACGGAAAGCAACTGGCGCGAGCGAGGTGGCAGGTCGGCCCTTGCGGGCGCGCCGTAACCAGCAAGGCGTCGGCATCGCAATCGGCTTCGATGCCGACCAGCTCCAGCGCATTGCCCGAGGTCTCGCCCTTGACCCACAGCCGCTGTCGGCTGCGGCTGTGGAACGTGACCTTGCCTGTATCCAGAGTGGCCTGCAGCGCGGCGCGATCCATATAGCCGAGCATCAGCACGCGCAGGGTTGCCGCGTCCTGGATGATCGCCGGCAACAAACCGGCCTGCTTGTCCCAGGCCAGCGCCTCGATCTGTGCGGGCGTCATCGCGCGCCTAGGCGACATCGCGCACCTCGAGGCCCTGTCCGCGCAGGTGCCGTTTGAGTTCCGGGATCGCGATCGCGCCGGAGTGGAACGCGCTGGCGGCGAGCGCGCCATCGACGTCGGCGTCGCGAAACACACTGGCGAAATGTTCGCGGGTTCCGGCCCCGCCGGAAGCGATCAGCGGCACCTTGCAGATCTCGCGCGCCGCTCGCAACTGTTCGATGTCGTAGCCCTCGCGGACGCCATCGCTGCCCATGCAGTTCAGCACGATCTCGCCGGCGCCGAGGCGCTGGGCTTCAGCCACCCAGTCGATCGTTCGGGTCGGCAGGGCTCGCGTTCGGGCCGGATCACCGGTGTCCCGGCGCACCCGCCAATGACCGTCCTCGTCGCGCAGGCTGTCGATCCCGACTACCACGCACTGCACGCCGAAGCTGTCGGCCAGTTCGGCGATGAGCGACGGCCGCCGCAACGCCGGGGTGTTGATCGAGACCTTGTCGGCGCCGGCATGCAGCACCCGGCGCGCGTCATCGACGCTGCGGATGCCGCCGGCGACGCAGAACGGGACGTCGATCGCGCGTGCAACCCGCTCCACCCAATCGCGGTCGACGCGGCGCTGCTGCGGGCTCGCGGTGATGTCGTAGAACACCAGCTCGTCGGCGCCCTGCTCGCGGTAGCGCAACGCGAATTCGACGATGTCGCCGATGTCGACATGGTCGCGAAAGCGCACGCCCTTGACCACGCGGCCGTCGCGCACGTCAAGGCACGGAATGAGGCGGCGACTCAGCACGGGCGTTGCTCCGCCAAGGCGTCAACGAGGCCGAAACGGCCGTCCAGCAAGGCCTTGCCGAGGACCACGCCCGCACAACCCGCGCCGCGTGCGGCGGCGACGTCGGCGACAGTGCGGATGCCACCGGAGGCCTGCAGCCGCACGCCCGGCGCAAGCGCATGGAGGTGGCGATACAAGCCGATGTTGGGACCGGTCAGCATGCCGTCGCGGGCGATGTCGGTGCACAGCAGATGACGCAGGCCGGCGTCGGCGTAGCGGCGCAGCAGCGGATCCAGCTCGATGCCGCTGGGCCGGGTCCAGCCGGCGGTCGGCAGCTGCCAGCGACCGTCGCCGGCCTGCCGGGCATCGAGCGCGACGGTGATGCGCTCGATCCCGAAGCGCCGCAGCCAGCCGATGACGGTATCCGGATCGCGCACTGCCAGCGAGCCGACCACCACGCGCTGCGCGCCGGCATCCAGCAACGCCTCGACATTGGCCGTGCTGCGCACGCCGCCGCCAGTCTGCACCCGCAGCGAAGTCGCGGCGTTCAGCGCCGCCAGCAGCGGCAGGAGGGTGTATCCACCGACACGCGCGGCATCGAGGTCGACCAGATGCAGCCAGCCCGCGCCGCCGCCGGCGTAGCGGCGCGCCACTTGCAGCGGTTCGCCCGCGTAGCGCGTCTCCCGCGTGTAGTCGCCCTGGCACAGGCGCACCACGCGACCACCGCGAACGTCGATCGCCGGATAGACAATGAAATCCGCAGTGGACGCCAGGTCTGCGGCAGTCACGCTCATCCGAGCGACTCCGACAGGAAATTCTCCAACAGGCACGATCCGACCGTGGCCGAGCGCTCTGGATGGAATTGCGCGCCGTAGCGGTTGCCGCGCCGGACCACCGCCGCGAAATCGGCACCGTGGTGGCAGCTGGCAATCGCATCGGCCGTCACCGGCGCGGCATAGCTGTGGACGAAGTAGACCTGCGCGCCATCGTCGATGCCGGCCAACAGGCGGTCTGCGCTCCGGTGCCTCAAACGATTCCAGCCCATGTGCGGCACGCGCACCGCGTCCGCCTCCGCGGGCACGAGCTTCCGCACCCGGCCGGGCAACAATCCCAGGCACTCGACATCGCCCTCCTCCGACGAGTCGTACAGCAACTGCATTCCCAGGCAGACGCCGAGCAGCGGTTGTTGCAGGCTGCGCACCAGATCGACCAGTCCGAGTTCGCGCAACCGCGCCATGCCCGTAGCGGCGGCACCGACCCCGGGCAGGATCACCCGCTCGGCGGCAGCGATTTCGGCGGCAACGGCGCTGACCCGTACCCGTGCGCCGAGGCGCTCCAACGCGTAGCGCACCGAACCGAGGTTGGCGCCGCCGGCGTCGATCAGGACGACTTCGGTCACGGTGCCTCCGTGTTTGCAGTCATGCTCGGGCTCACAGCGAGCCCTTGGTGCTCGGCAACTCGTGCCCGTCGCGGCGGATCGCCTGGCGCAGCGCGCGCGCGACAGCCTTGAAGCACGCCTCGACCTTGTGGTGGTCGTTGTCGCCGCGCACCTGCAGGTTAAGGGTGAGCCCGGCGCCTTCGCTCAGCGAACGGAAGAAATGCGCCACCAGTTCGGTCGGCATGTCGCCAACGCGATCGCGCCGGAATCCGCCGTCGAACACCAGGTACGGCCGGCCGGAGAGATCCAGCGCCGCGCTCGCCAGCGCCTCGTCCATCGGCAGGGTGAAGCCGTAGCGCCCGATGCCGCGCTTGTTGCCGAGCGCGTCGCGCAAGGCCTGGCCGATGGCGAGCGCACTGTCCTCGACGGTGTGGTGTTCGTCGACGTACAGGTCACCCTCGCACCGCAGCTCCAGCGCGAAGCCGCCGTGCTTGCCGAGCTGTTCGAGCATGTGATCGAAGAAGCCGAGCCCGGTCGAAATGTTCGGCTCGGCCACGCGGTCGAGATCCAGACCGACCCTGACCCGGGTCTCGCGGGTGTTGCGCTCGACTGTCGCGGTGCGCGGCGCGTCCACCAGAACGTGGGCGATGCCGGGCCAGTCCCAGTCGCCGCCGAACTGCTCGGTGCGCAGTTGGAAGGCACGGATCCCGAGGTTGCCGGCAAACGCGGTGTCGGTGTCGCGGTCGCCGACCATCGCCGAGCGCGACCAGTCGATGCCGCGGTCGAGCAGGTAATGCCGGGCCAGGCCGATCTCCGGCTTGCGCGTGGGGGCGTTGTCGGCCGGCAGGCTGATGTCGATCAGCACGTCGCGGAACACGATGCCCTGGCTCTCCAGCACCTGCATCATCAGCGCGTGCGGGCCATCGAACGCGTGCTGCGGGAACGTCGCGCTGCCGAGGCCGTCCTGGTTGGTCACCATCACGAACTGGTAGCCGGCGTCACGCAGGCGCAGCAACGCCGGGATCACATCGGCGACCAGGCGCAGCTTGTCGAAACGGTCGAGCTGGAAGTCCGCCGGCTCCTCGACCAGGGTGCCGTCGCGGTCGACGAACAGGATCGGCGTCGGCGCGCTCATGCCGTTGGCCCCGTTGCCAGCGCCTTGATCACGCGCGAGTTCTGCGCGGGACTGCCGATGGTGATGCGCAAGGCATCCGACAGGCCAGGCACGGCGCGCAGTTCGCGCACCACCACCCCGGCGGCGAGCAGGCGCGTGTAGGTCGCTTGCGCATCGACAAAGCGCACCAGCAGGAAGTTCGCCTGCGACGGATACACCCGGCGCACTTGCGGCGAGGCCGCGAGCGCGGCGATCAGGCGCCCGCGCTCGGCCAGCACGGTGGCGACGTGGGCGTCGGTCGCATCGCGCGCCTGCCGGCCAAGCGCGCGTTCGGCCAGTTCGGTACACGGCGCCGGCAATGGATACGGCGCCTGGCAGCGTTGCAACAGCGCGACCAGCTCGGCATCGGCGATCACGCTGCCGATCCGCGCCGCCGCCAATGCATGCGCCTTCGACAGGGTCCGCAGCACCGCAATGTTGCGTTGACGAGCCAGCACGGAAACCGCCGACGGCTGCCGTGCGTATTCCAGATACGCTTCGTCGACCACCACCACGGCGTGTCGCTCAAGGTCGCGCGCAAGCGCTTCGAGCGCTTCGAGCGGCAGCAGGTTGCCGGCCGGGTTGCCCGGCGAGCACAGGAACACCAGCTTGGCCGCTTCCGCCCTGGCCGCTCGCGCGACGGCCGCGAAATCGCAGCGGTAGCCCTTTTCGCCCTCCTGCAGCGGCACTTCGACCACGCGTGTGCCGTGCAGCCGCGCGCACACCGCGTACATCCCGAATGTCGGCGGCGTCACCAGCACCGCGTCGGCGCCGGGGCGGCACAGCGCGCGTACCAGCAGGTCGATGCCCTCGTCGCTACCGCGACCGACCAGCAGTTGTTCGGGCTCGCAACCGTAGAGCCCGGCGAGCACGCTGCGCAGCTCCGCCGGTTGCGGCTCGGGGTAGCGGCGGGCGTTCCCGGCACCGCTGGCCCGGTTCGGCCATGGCGACTCGTTGGCGTTGAGCCAGACCTCGCCCTCGACCGGGTTGCTGCGCGCCGAGGCATAGCCGGAAAAATCCCGCAAATCGTCCCGCATCAATGCCAGTGGCGACGTGCTCATGCGACCGCCTCCAGTCGCAATGCGACTGCCAGCCTGTGCGCATCCAGCCCCTCGGCCGTCGCCAACTCCACCGCGCATGGCCCGATCGCCTGCAGCCCATGCGACTGCACCTCCTGCACGGTGATTGCGGTCTGGAAACTGGCGACGTTGAGCCCACTGCACCAGCGCGCGGCGCCGCCGGTCGGCAGCACGTGGTTGGTGCCGCTGCAGTAGTCGCCCAATGCTTCTGGCGCCCAGTCTCCGAGGAACACCGAACCGGCCGCGCGCACGCTAGGGAGCCAAGCGCGGGCGTCACGCAGGGCCAGGATCAGGTGCTCGGGGGCATAGGCATTGCTGAGCCCGAACGCCTCGTCCAGCGACTCGACCCGGATCAGCCGAGACGACTGCAACGCGCGACGGGCAATCGCGGCGCGCGGCAGGCTGGCGAGCTGGCGCTGCAGTTCGGCCTCGACCCGCGCCAGCAGGCCGTCGTCATCACTGAGCAGGATCACCTGCGAATCCGCGCCATGTTCAGCCTGCGACAGCAGATCGGCAGCGACAAACACCGGGTTGGCGCCGGCATCGGCGATCACCAGCACTTCCGACGGGCCAGCCGGCATGTCGATCGCGGCGCCACCGTCGCGCATCGCGACCTGCCGCTTGGCCTCGGTCACGAAGCCATTGCCGGGCCCGAACAGCTTGTCGCACTTGGGCACGCCGCCGACGCCGAATGCCATCGCCGCGATCGCCTGCACGCCGCCGAGCTTGAATACCCGGCGCACGCCGCAACGCGCGGCGGCGACCAGCACCGCCGGGTCGGCGGTGCCGTCGGCTCGCGGTGGCGTGCACAGCACCACGCCGCTGCAGCCGGCCAGTTGCGCCGGCACGCCGAGCATCAACGCGGTGGACGGCAACGGTGCCGAGCCGGCCGGCACGTACAGACCGACCCGTCCGATCGGCCGCATCATCCGCTCGCAGCGCACGCCCGGGGCGGTGTCGACGGCATACGGCGGGGTCATGCCCGCGCGATGGAAGCTTTCGATGCGCGCCGCCGCATCTCCGATCGCCTGACGCAGCGTCACCGATACTGCGACCTCTGCATCGGCGAATTCGGCGGCGCTCACCGCCAGTTCCGTCAGCGCCACGCGATCGAAACGCTCGGTGAGCGCACGCAACGCGGCCTCACCACCTTCGAGCACCTGTTCGATCAGCGCGGCCACGGCCGCCATGGTCTCGGCACCAACGTGCTGGGCCGGGCGCCGCAGTATCCATTGCCGTTGCGCAGCATCCAGCGCGCTCCACCGCAGCACGCCGTCCGGGAACACCGCCCTCATGCCAGCATGCCTTCGACGGGCAACACCATCAGTCCGCGCGCACCGGCGCGCTTGAGTTCCTCCAGCCTCTGCCAGGTCACCGCGCCATGGCACAGCGCCTGCAACGCGAGATGGTCGGCGCCGTCGACCTGCATCACGGTCGGCGCTTCGGCATCGGGCAGCAACGGCAACAGGTCCGGCAGCAGCTCGCGTTCGGCCTGGAAGAACAGCAGCTTGCTGTTGCGGATCCGCAGCGTGCCATCAAGCCGGCGCAGCAGCAGTTCGACCAGTTCGCCGCGGACGGCGTCGAACTCGGCGACGGGACCGGCGAGCACCGCCTCGCTTTCGAACAGCGTTGCCACCGGCTTGAGCTGGTTGGCCGCGAGGGTCGCGCCGCTGGACACCAGATCGCAGACCGCATCGGCCTGGCCGAGGCGCGGGGCGATCTCGACCGATCCCGACAGCAGCACCACCTCGGCCTCGACGCCCTGCGCGACCAGCCATTGCGACAACAGCGCCGGATAGCTGGTGGCGATGCGCTTGCCGGCCAACTGCTCCGGCCCGCTCCAGTTCGACGCCTCCGGCACCGCCAACGCCAGCCGGCAGCCGCCGAACCCGAGCGCGCGCCACTCGCGGAATGCCGATGCGCGGCCCGCACCGAGTCGGCCGCCGTCCTGCTCGGCCAGTACGTTGCGGCCGACCACGCCGAGGTCGCACACGCCGTCGGCGATCAGACCGGGAATGTCGTCGTCGCGCACCAGCAACAAGTCGACCGGGAGAGTCTCGCCGTAGCAAAACAGGCGATCGCGGCTTTCGCGCCAGCTCAAACCGCAGGAGGCGAGCAAGGCGCGGGCGGGTTCGGCGAGACGGCCGGACTTCTGGATCGCGATGCGCAGGCGCTCGCGGGCAGCGGGATTGATCGAGGGGGACATCGAGGCCTTCCGGAGTTCAGGCAGCACGGCCGCGACCGCGCTTGATCGCCAGGCCGTAGCCACCGGCGCCGCGGTCAATGGTGCGGGCGACCCGGCCGATGGTGGTGACGCTGACCTGGGTGCGGTCGTGGATCTCGCGGTAGGGAACCCCCTGCTGCAGCAAGGGCACCACCCGCCAGCGGTCGGTCATCGCCTCCAGTTCGGCGGGGGTGCACAGGTCTTCCAGGAATGCGCGCACTTCGCCGCTGTCACGCAGGCTCGCGAACGCCGACGCCAGCTCGTCCAGCACGTCCTCCTGCCCATCGATGTCCCCCAGTCGTCGTTTCATGCACGGCTTCTTTGTAATAGTACGTTAATACATTAATGCGTCATGACGAACCCGTCAACCCGGGCCGAATCCCGCCCTTCATCGAGCACCGTTTCACCACCACCGAGCAGGCCATCGATACGACGGTTGGCTACCTTTGCTGCAGTACACTCGGCTCGACGCGGCTGAAGGATTCAGCGGGGACCTACGGGCCAGGAGCACGCGATGGGTGGCAAGCAGGTGGGGGTCTGCCTCGGTCTGGCGTTCGTGCTGACGCTCGCCTGCGGCTGGGCGCGGGCTCAAATGGCTTCCCCTGCCGCATCGCCCGCATCGCCCGAATCGCTGATACTGGCGATCGACACCTCGCAGGCGGAACTCACGCCCCACGTCGCCTACTACCACGATGCCGCCGGCAGCAAGGACATATCCGAGGTCCGCCAGCTCCTGCAGCGGGGCGACTTCAGTGCCCTGCCCGGGGGTGGCACCGCGTTCGGGTTCCAGTCGGGCGCCTACTGGTTCCATGCGCGGCTGGTCAACCGTAACCCGCTGGAGCCACGCTGGCTGCTGGTCCAGAACTACCCGCTGAGCGATCACCTCGACGTCCACACCGTCTACCGCGACGGCCGCGTCCAGCATCATTCCGGCGGCGACACCCTGCCGTTCGACGCGCGCAGCATCCGTTACCGGATGCCGAACTTCTGGCTGCACCTGCCGCCGGGCGAGCCGGTCGACCTGCTGCTGCGGGTGCAGAGCGAAAGCTCGATGCAGGTGCCGCTGGCCGTCTACACACCGGCTGCCTTCGCCGAAGTCGCGCGCGATGCGCAGTTCGGGATCGGCATCTATTACGGCATCCTGCTGGCGCTGTTCGTCTACAACCTGGTGCTGTGGCTGAAGCTGCGCGATGCCAGCTACTTCTGGTACCTGTTCCATATCTCGGCGTTCGGGCTGGTGCTGTTCACCCTCAACGGCCTGGGCTTCGAGTACCTGTGGCCCAACTCGACCTGGCTGGCCGACAAGTCGGTGCCGCTGTCGATCTGCCTGGCCCAGGTCGGCATGCAGCAGTTCGCCCGGCACTTCCTCGAACTGCGGCGGCGCTGGCGCTTCGGCGATCGCGTCGGGCTGGGGATGATCGCGTTCTTCGTCGTGCTCGGCATCGCCTCGACCCAGTTGCCGTACCGGATCTCGACCCCTCTCGCCGCGGCCGCGGTGTTCATCAGCATCGCCTGGATCGCGATCGAGGGCGTGGTGGTGATGCTGCGTGGCTACAAGCCGGCGCGCTTGTTCCTGCTGGCCTGGGGCATGTTCCTGCTCGGCACCGGGATATTCACCGCAGTGGCGTTCGGACTGCTGCCGAAGAACTTCGCCACCGCCTATGGGGTGCAGTTCGGCTCCGCGCTGGAGATGCTGTTGCTGTCGATCGCCCTGGGCTACCGCTACGCCGCGCTGCGCAACGAGAACGAGCGCATCGTCCGCGAGGCCAAACAGCAGTTGGAGCTGAAGGTCGAGCAGCGCACCTCTGAATTGCGCAACGCGCTCGGCCAGCTCGGCGATGCCCACGCGCGCCTGCGCGAATCCAGCCAGCGCGACGGCCTGACCGGCCTGCATACGCGGGTGCATTTCCTCGAACGGTTCGAGCACCTGATGGCGCAGGCGCGCAGCCAGGGCCAGCCGCTGTCGCTGCTGATGATCGACCTGGATCACTTCAAGCAGATCAACGACCGCCACGGCCACCTGGCCGGCGACGAGTGCCTGCGTTGGGCGGCCCACTCTATCGGCCAGTCGCTGCGGGCCTACGGGGCGCTGCTGGCGCGGTTCGGCGGCGAGGAATTCGTGGTCGGCCTGCCGGGCATGGATCGCTACGCCGCCACGACGGTCGCCGAGAACCTGCGCCAGCACCTGTGCGACGAGCCGTGCCGTAGCGGTGGCCACGAGATCGTGATCACCGCCAGCATCGGCGTGCACCAGCTCGACAACGACCCGGCTGGCAGTGTCGAGGCCGCGCTGCAGTACGCCGACGATGCCCTCTACCGGGCCAAGGCCGATGGCCGTGACTGCGTGCGGGCGGCCGATGTCGACCGCGACGTCGACACCGTGGTGGTTCCTTCGGTCGAAACCTGAAGACAGGCCTCAGGCCAGTCGCGCGGCCGCCAACACCTCGCCGTCGACTACCAGTTGCACCGCCGCAGCGACTTCGCCGTCGAGCGCGCGGTCGCGCTGCAGGAACGGGATCCGTGCGCGGATCGCGGCATGCGCGGCGGCGACCGCGCGGCCCGGACGGAACTCCGCCGCTTCAGCCAGTTCGATCCGCAACTCCTCGACCTCGGCGATGAAGTCGGCATGCTCGGCGCTGTCCTGCCGCGGGCCGCCCTGGACCTTCTCGGCCAGCGCCGCCGCATCGGCGCGATCGGCGAGGTCACGCGCGGCGTTGATCATGTCGCGCCGCAAATCCAGCGCCTGCGCGGCGGTATACAGCTCCAGCCCCAGCACCTTACCGAGGTCGTCGGCCATCGCCAGCACATGGCGGGCCTCATTGGCGCCCATCGAGACGTGGTCCTCGGCGTTGGCGCTGGTCGGGATCGAGTACACCGACGCCGGATGCGCGCGGCTGGCGAGGTCGTTGACGATCGCTGCAGCGGTGTACTGCACGATCATGAAGCCCGACTCGGTCGAGTCCTCGTTGCCGATCAGGAACCCCGGCAGCCCGTCGTTGGTGGCCGGGTCGACCAGCTTGTTGAGGCGGCGTTCCGAGATCGACGCCAGCACCGGGATCGCCGCCTTGACGTAGCTCATCACCAGCGCCAGCGGCATGCCATGGAAGTGGCCGGCGGAGATCACCTGCTGCTCGACATGCTCCTTGTCGGCGTCCGGGAACACGATCGGGTTGTCGGTCAGCGCGTTGAGCTCGACCTCCAGCACCCGCGCGGCCTGCGCCACCGCGTCGCGCACGGCGCCGTGGACCTGCGGGATGCAGCGCAGCGAGTAGCTGTCCTGCGGCTGGTGCTTCTTGCCGCCGCGGAACGGGCGGAAACGGGTGTAGAACTTCTCGCGGCCGTGGCGCTGGTTGAACGACACCCAGTTCCAGCCGATGTCGAAGCGCAGCGCCTGTGCTTCCGGGGTATCCCAGCTTTGCGGCGACCACGGCTTGAAGCTCGGCACCAGGTGGTAGGGAATGTCGGCCAAGGTCGAGCCGTCGAGCAAGCGACGCAGATGTTCGGCGACCTCGACCTGCCCGGGGTGCGGCCGCAGCGCATGCACCTCCTCGGCGAACGCGCCCAGGCGGCCGGCGAATGCGTCGATGGTCATCGCCGCGGCGAGATCGGCGGTATCGAGCAGGTCCTCCAGCTTCGACAACGCCAGCACGCCGCAGGCCAGCATCTGCGCGGTGCCGTTGTTGAGCGCGAGACCCTCCTTGTACGACAACTTGATCGGTTGCAGGCCCGCGCGCTGCAGCGCGTCGGCGCCGCTGATCCGCTCGCCCTGGTAGAACGCCTCGCCACCGCCGAGCAGCACGATCGCCAGGTGCGACAGCGGCGCGAGGTCGCCCGAGGCGCCGACCGAACCCAGTTGCGGCACCACCGGCACGATGCCCGCGTTGAGCATCGCCACCAGCGCCTGCAAGGTGCCGACGCGGATGCCGGAGTGGCCGCGCATCAGGGTATTGATGCGGATGCACAGCATCGCCCGCACCACGTCCGGTGCGAACGGCTCGCCCACACACACGGCATGGGTGACGATCAGGTTGCGCTGCAGTTCCTCGTGCAGGGTCTCGTCGGTGCGTTCTTCGCCGGGCAACTGCTCGCGCACGCGATGGGCGCCGAGCAGACGGTCGGCATTGCTGCCAAAACCGGTCGAGACGCCGTAGATCGGCTCCTCGCGGCGGACCTGTTCGGCCAGGAACTCGGCGGCGCGGGCGACCGCCGGCAACTGCTCCGCGGCCAGTTCCACCTGCGCACCGTGGGCAACCGCAACCAGTTGCGCGCGCGTCAGCGAACGACCATCGAGGCGCACCGGCTTCATCGCGACGCCTCCACCTGCGGCTGGGCCAGCTCGACCCGCAACGCCTTGGCCAACTCCACCCGTGCGACCTCGAACTGGCCGGCCCGGCGCAGGTCCTTGACCGTGACCGTGCCCTTGCCGATCTCGTCCTCGCCCAGCACCACCACGAAACGGATGCCGGCGCGATCTGCGTACTTGAACTGCTTGGCGAGCTTCGACGATTCCATCACCACCTCGGTATTCAATCCGGCCTGGCGCAGTTCATTGGCGATCGCCAGGCAATGCGGCAGGTACGCGGCGTCCATCTGGGCCACCAGCACCTGCACCGTGCTCGCTCCGCTGTCGACCAGGCCGGCCTCGCGCAGTTGCCAGAACAGCCGGGTCAGGCCGATCGAGATGCCGACGCCTGGCAACTTCGACTTGCTGTAATGACTGGCGAGATTGTCGTAGCGCCCGCCGGAGCAGATCGAGCCGATCTGCGGGTACTCGTCCAGCGTGGTCTCGTAGACGGTACCGGTGTAATAGTCGAGGCCGCGCGCGATCGAGAAGTTGAGCGCGTAGTCGGACTCGGGCACGCCGAGCGCGCGGACGAGTTCCAACACCTCGCGCAGTTCGGCCACGCCCTCGCGCAGCGATTCGTTGCCATCGCCGAGCGCGTCCAGCCGCGCCAGCGCGTCGGCATGCGAGGTCGAACGCACCTCGACGAACGCCATGATCGCCGCGACGGCCTTGGCATCCAGCCCGAAGCCCTCGCCGGTCAGGGTGTCGCGCACGTAGTCGGCACCGCGCTTGTCGAGCTTGTCGACCTCGCGCAGCACGCGGGCCTGCAACTCGCCGTCGGCCACGCCCTGGGCCTCGAAGAAGCCGCGCAGCAACTTGCGGTTGTTGAGCTGGATGGTGAATTTCCCGATCGCCAGCTCCGAGAACACCGCGTGGACCACCGCCGGGATCTCGGCATCGAAGCGCACGCTCAGCGCGTCCTTGCCGACCACGTCGATGTCGCACTGGTAGAACTCGCGGAAACGCCCGCGCTGGGCGCGTTCACCGCGATAGACCCGCTGCATCTGGTAACGCCGGAACGGGAACGCGAGGTCGTGTTCGTGTTCGGCGACGTAGCGCGCGAGCGGCACGGTCAAGTCGAAGCGCAGCGCCATTTCCGGCAGGCCTTCACCCGCCTTCTCCAACGCCCCGGTCGACTGCACGAAGTACACCTGCCGCTCGGTCTCGCCGCCGGACTTGGTCAGCAGCACCTCCGACAGCTCCATCACCGGGGTCTCCACCGGCAGGAAGCCGAACCGCTCGAAATTGCGGCGGATCGTGTCCAGCATCCGCTGGAACGCGATCTGGTCGGGGGGCAGCAATTCCATGACCCCGGGCGGGGTGCGCGGCTTGATCGGCGACTTGTTCAAGAACGGGGCTCCAGGGACGGTGGCGACGCGGAAAGATCGACACAGTTTAACGGCGCAGCCACGCTTTCGCCGGCAAGTGCGGCTACCCCCTTGCCTACTCCCCACCTCACTCTCTACAATGCGCTGCTCTGCTGTCGGGGTGTAGCTCAGCCTGGTAGAGCGCTACGTTCGGGACGTAGAAGTCGCAGGTTCGAATCCTGTCTCCCCGACCAATCATGCAGAAGACAAAAGCCGGCCATGCGCCGGCTTTTTTCGTTTCCAGCCCCACTCCCCGGCGATCCGAGCCCGTGGCCGCTGAATCGGGTTTTCGCCGTATCTGGGGGTTAAGCCGGCCGCATTGGACGCTTGGCTGACCGTTACAGGGGGATTCACCGGATCATGAAATACGCGACCGCGCGCCGCTTGCGGCTGTGCGCCGCCGTGACGTTTTGCCTGCTGGGCGCAATGTCCACGGCGACCGCCAGCGGCAGGCCCGACGCCAGCCACCCCATCCACACCGACCGTGACGTTGCCCTCGCCGCGGGCGCCGCCCTGCGTGACGAGCGCCGCTGGCTGGAAGCCCTGGCGATATACGAGCGCCTGCAGGCCATCGCGCCGGGCGACGATGAGGTCTATCGCCTGCGGACGCTGACCCTCGCCGACCTCGGCAGCGCCGACCTGGCGTGGACGCTGCAGCAGGCCCGGCCGGAACTGTTCGGCCCGGCCCAGGACCAGCGGTTGGCCGCCGACCGGGTCGCCCGGCTGGCGCGCTGGGGCGGGGTTGCTCCTGTCGACGAGGCGCAGCGGCTGGATGACATGCAGCGTGCGGCGGCAGCGATCGACGACGTTGCCGCTTCGCCGCGACAGCGATTCGACCAGTTGGTGATCCTCAATGGCCTGGAGCAGCACGCGCAGGCCGCGAGCCACTATCGCCAGCTGCGCAGCGAAGGCGTCGATATCCCAGCGTACGCGCTGGCCGCCGCCGGTGACTCGCTGCTGGCCGTACGCCGGCCGCGGGAGGCGATCGAGGCGCTGGAAGGCGCGAGCGCGGCACTGCCGAACGAGGTCGATACCCAGGTCGTCCTCGCCTACGCCTACCTGGAGGCCGGCCGCCACGCGGACGCCGAAGCCCACCTACTGCGGCTCGTCGCCGACGAGCCCGCCTGGGAGCGTCAGCCCGGCGCCAAGGCGGCGTATCCAAACTGGAAGCGCTACAGCGCCGAGACCAACCTGGCGATGGTCCGTGCCTACTCGATGGCCCCGGCACGCGCACAGGCGATGCTCGAGCCAATGGCCGCCCATGCGCCGCACAGCGCCGACTTGCAGGCCAAGCTCGGCCTGGTGTTGATGCAGCGCGGGCTGGACGAGCAGGCCCTGCAGCGCTTCGACATCGCCCACACCCAGGACCCGCGCAACCTTGAAGCACGGATCGGGCAGGTCGGGGCGCTGGCCGAACTCGGGCGCTTGCGGCGCGCGCGCGAAGCCCACGACACGCTGTTGGCCGCCTATCCCGGCAATGTCCACGCGCGCCGGCTCGATCGCGAATGGCGCAGCCGCACCGGCTGGCAGCTCGAAGCGAGCATCCGCCGTGGCCGCAGCGATGCCGACGACCGCAGCGCCAGCGCCTCGCCACTGGGTGCGCGCGATGGTGGTCATGCGCTGAGCGTGTATTCGCCGCTATTGGATGATCGTTGGCGGATCGGCGCGTTCCGCGAGGCGCGCTGGGCCGAGTTCGACGACGACAGTTCCGAACCGCGCGTGCGCGACCTGCGCCACGGCATCGGCCTGCGTTATCGGCATGACCGCCTGGCGCTGCAACTGCACGCCGCGCGCAGCGACGACCGTCGCGACGACCCGCGCGCGGTCGATGCCACCGCTTTCGGCATCGCCGCCGACTGGCGCTTCAGCGATGTCCTGCACGGTCGCCTGCAAGCCGAACGCAACAGTGCCGGCGCCTCGCTGCAGGCCCGCGAGGCCGGCATCCTCGGCGACACCGTCGCGATTGGCCTGGACTGGACCCCGGACGCGCGCCGCGGCCTGGGCGCCGAACTGCGGCAGTGGCGCTACGACGACGGCAACCGCCGCGAGTCGGTGGCGGTCAACGGCCATCGGCAGTGGGTGCTGCGCCCACGGCTGGTCGTCGAACTCGGCGGCGGCGCCCATACCAGCCGCGGCAGCCGCGACGACGCGCCGTACTTCAACCCTTCGCGCGATGCCGGCTGGAACCTCGCCGGATCGGTCACGAGCACCCACTGGCGCCGCTACGAAATGGCGTTCAGCCAGCGTTTCGGCGTCGGCATCGGCCAGTACTGGCAGGAGGATTTCGGCAGCGCCGCGATCCCCAGCCTGCAGTACCGCCACGAATGGGAACTCGGCACCGGTCGCCGCCTCGACTACGGCCTGGCCTGGTCGCGACCGATGTACGACGGCGTGCGCGAGCGCCACCTGTCGTTCGACATCCAATTGCGCTGGGGGAACTGACCATGCGCGGCCTTCCGACCACCGTCCTCACCTTCCTGCTGGCATTGGCAACGTCGCTGTGCGCCCCGCCCGTCGACGCCAAGTTGCTGGTGCTGAGCTACCACGACATCCGCGACGACGTCGCCCACCGCGGCGACCCCGATCCGTATGCCATCAGCACCCAGAACTTCGCCGCGCACCTGGACTGGCTGCACGGCAACGGCTACACCGCGGTCGACCTCGACGCCCTGGTCGCCGCCTCGCGCGGCGAACGCGACCTGCCCGAGCGCGCGGTGCTGATCACCATCGACGATGGCCTGCGCAGCGCCTATACCCATGCGTTCCCGCTGCTGCGTGCGTATGGCTTTCCGGCGGTGGTCGCGCCGGTGACCGGCTGGGTCGACCTGCCGGCCGCCGAACACGTCAATTACGAAGGCCCGGCCTCGCACGGCCATGACGACTTCCTGACCTGGGCACAGCTGCGCGAGATGCAGGCCAGCGGCCTGATCGAAGTGGCCTCGCACACCCACGGCCTGCACTACGGGGCGCTGGCCAACCCGCAGGGCAACACCATCCCCGCCGCGGTGACCCGCATCCACGACGCCGACACCGGCCAATACGAAACCCGCGAGCAGTACCACGCCCGCGTGCGCACCGACCTCGCCGCCAGCACCGCGGCGATCGAACGCGAGCTGGGCCGACGTCCACGCGCAGTGATCTGGCCGTACGCGGCGTACAACCGGCAGACCAACGCGATTGCCGATGACCTCGGGATGGCGATCTCGTTCGACCTGGAAGGCCCTGAACAGACCATCGGTCGCGACCTCCACGGCCTCGCCCGCCTGCTGGTGATGGGCAACCCGACCGTGCCGGAACTGGTGCGCGAACTGCGCGGCCCGGCCGATGACGAGGAAGGCCTGCGCGCGATCCAGGTCGACCTCGACTACGTCTACGATCCCGACCCCGCGCAGACCGAACGCAACCTCGACGTACTGATCGAGCGCATCCACCGCATCCGCCCCAGCCACGTGTTCCTGCAGGCTTTCGCCGACCCCGACGGCGACGGTGCCGCCGACGCGCTGTACTTCCCCAGTCGCCACCTGCCGATGCGCGCGGACCTGTTCAACCGGGTCGCCTGGCAGCTCGCCACCCGGGCGCAGGTGCAGGTGTACGCCTGGCTGCCGGTGCTCGCGTTCCACCCCGCCAACGCCGACGCGCTCGCATTGCCGGGCGCCGATCCGACCGAGGTGTTCCGGCTCGATCCAACCAACCGCAACGCACGCGCGCTGATCGTCGACATCTACGAAGACCTCGCGATCGCCAGCCCGATCGACGGCCTGCACTTCCACGACGACGCCCTGTTGCGCGAAGGCGAGCTGCCGGATCTGTTCCCCGATGACCCGGCCGCGCGTACCGCCTACCTGATCGACTTCACCCACGAGTTGCACCGTGCCGCCGAACGCTGGCGGCCGAAGCTGAAGACCTCGCGCAACCTGTTCGCACGGCCGGTGCTGGACCCGGCCAGCGAGGCGTGGTTCGCGCAGAGCCTCGCCGCGTTCGTCCCCGCCTACGACTACACCGTGATCATGGCGATGCCGTGGATGGAGGGCAGCGACGACCCACGGGCATGGCTGGACGCGCTGGTCGCGAAGGTCGAGTCCGAGCCCGGCGCGTTCGACCGCACCGTGTTCCAGTTGCAGACGGTCGACTGGCGCGCCGACGGCGCCGATGCGAGGTCCGCGCCCGGCGAGCTGCTGCCGCAGACCGCGCGTCGCCTGCAGGCCGCCGGCGTGCGCCACCTGGCCTACTACCCGGACGACTTCCTGCGTGATCGCCCGACCCTCGATGTCGCCCGCGAGACCATCTCCGCGCGCAGCTTCCCGTACCCGGAGGACTGAGCGATGGGGCTCGACCTGCTGTTCTCGTTCGCATTCTTCTACCCGGTGGCGATGTCGTTCTTCTGGGTCGTCGGCGGGCTGTACTACTACCTGCGCCGCGAGCGCAACGCGCCGCCACGCGACCAGCCGCCACCGCTGGCCGAGTCACCGCTGGTGTCGATCCTGGTGCCATGCCACAACGAGGCGACGAACATCGGCGAGACGATCGCCTCGTTGCTCGCCCAACGCTATCCGCGCTTCGAGATCATCGCGGTCAACGACGGCAGCGGCGACGATACCGGCGCCAGACTCGACGCCCTGGCCGCACAGCACCCGCAGGTGCGCGCGATCCACCTAGACCGCAACCTCGGCAAGGCCAACGCGCTGCGCATGGGCGCATTGGCGGCACGCTCGGAGTACCTGGTCTGCATCGACGGCGACGCCCTGCTCGATCCCTACGCCTGCCACTGGATGGCCTGGCACCTGTGCAGCGGGCCTCGGGTCGGCGCGGTCACCGGCAACCCGCGCATCCGCAACCGCTCCACGCTGCTGGGCAAGCTGCAGGTCGGCGAATTCTCCTCGATCATCGGCATGATCAAGCGCGCCCAACGCAGCTACGGCCGGCTGTTCACGATTTCCGGCGTGGTGTCGGCGTTCCGCAAGACCGCGCTGCACCAGGTCGGCTACTGGTCCGACGACATGGTCACCGAGGACATCGACATCAGCTGGCGGCTGCAGATGCACCACTGGGACATCCGCTACGAGCCCAACGCGCTGGCCTGGATCCTGATGCCCGAGACCCTGCGCGGGCTGTGGCGGCAGCGCCTGCGCTGGGCCCAGGGCGGAGTCGAGGTTTTGCTGCGGCACGGGCTCAAGCTGTTCACCTGGCGTCGCCGGCGGATGTGGGGGGTAATGGCCGAATACCTGTTGAGCCTGCTGTGGGCGACGGTGATGCTCGTGATCATCGTGCTGTGGCTGGCCGGGATGGTGCTGCCGCTGCCGCCGGCGCTGCAGGTCGATGGCCTGGTGCCGGGCTGGCACGGCGTGGTGCTGGCACTGATCTGCCTGCTGCAGTTCGCCATCAGCCTGCTGATCGACCGCCGCTACGAGGCGAGGATCGGCCGCTACTACTACTGGATGATCTGGTACCCGGCCGCCTACTGGCTGCTCAGCCTCGCCACCACGCTGACCGCGGTGCCCAAGACCTTGATCAAGCGCCGCGGCCAGCTCGCGGTATGGACCAGTCCGGACCGGGGATACCGATGAACGCCCAGACTTTCGATGACGCCGACCGCCAGGTCATCTTCCTGCCCCATCGCCAGCACCGTGCCAAGCGCACCTTCTACGGCGTGATGACGCTGCTCGCCTGGGCGGTCTACGCCTATCTGTGGTTGCCGTTGCTCACACTTGTACTGTGGCTGGTCGGCGTGCGCCTGAGCTACATCGAGCTGTACCTGCGCGACCAGCGCCTCGACGCCGCCCTGCTGGTGACCTTGCCGTTGCTGTTGCTGGCCTGTGCGACCCTGCTGATCGGCTGGGCCGAGTACAACCGCCTGCGCTTCCGCGGCCGCGAGCGGCGCACGCCGCGGCAGGATGTCCGCGACGATGAGGTCGCGCTTGCGCTGGGGGCTCCACCTGAACTCGGCGCAGCACTGCTGGACGCGCACAGCGCCGTGCTGACGATGGACACCGAGGGCCGGCCGCTGGCGGTGCGGGTCGGGTGTTCGCTGCCCGGTTGAGGTAGCGAACGATTCGCGATAACCGCGGGCGCGTCCGGCCCCCCTGCTTGCCTCATCTAATGCGACTGATTATCATTTGCGCCTTCATTATCAAATGAACCGGCGCTCGAGTGGTTCGGATGCCGGCTTCGACATGTGTTTTCGTCGCCATCCAGGACCCATTCCATGCGTACCAACAACCGTCTGCCGAACGCGGCAGATACCTCGCCCACTTTGCAGGACCAGGTCAAGACCGACACTGCCACGTCCCCGCGCCGTTTGCTGCGTCACCACACATTGGCACTGTCTGTCGCCGCCGGCCTGGCCGTATCCGGCTACGCCGTGGCCGCCGAGCCGGCGCCGGGCGCGCAGCCATCCGCCGCGCTCGCAGCCACGGGTGCGTACGCCGACGCCACCACCCTTGGCGCCGTTCGGGTGGAAGGCGAACACGTCGAACAGGAAAGCACCACCACCCGCCTGCCGCTGACGCCGCGCGAGACGCCGCAATCGATCAGCGAGGTGTCACGCGAGCAGATGGACCTGGCCTCGATGACCGACGTCAACGACGTGCTGATGAACGTCCCCGGCATCAACGTCACCCTGTACGACAGCCAGCGGCCGCTGTACTTCGCGCGCGGCTTCCAGATCACCGACTTCCAGGTCGACGGCATCCCGACCTACAGCGGCTCGACCAACCAGGAGTACGACACCGCGCTGTACGAGCGGGTCGAGGTGATCCGCGGCGCCAACGGCCTGCTCAGCGGCACCGGCACGCCGTCGGCCACCGTCAACCTGATCCGCAAGAAGCCCGGCACCCAGTTCGACGCCTCCGTGGGGATAACGGCGGGCTCGTGGAACCTGCTGCGCGGCGTCGGCGACGTCACCATCCCGCTGTCGGAAGATGGCCGCTACCGTAGCCGCGTGGTGTTCGCCCACCAGGACGGCGACAGCTTCCGCGACCGCTACCAGGAGCACAAGGCGGCGGTGATGGGCGTGATCGAAGGCGATCTCACCGACGACACCACCCTCTCGATCGGCTACCAGAACCAGGACAACAACCCGACCGGCACCATCTGGGGCACCATCCCGCTGTTCGCCGCCGACGGCTCGGTCGCGCACATGCCGCGCTCGACCAGTTTCTCGCCGACGTGGACGCGCTGGCAGCGCGAGTCCAGCACCGCGTTCGCCACCCTCGACCACGCCTTCAACGACCGCTGGAGCCTGAAGGCCGCCTACAACCGGACCGAGGGCGACGTCTTCAGCCTGCGCGTCTACTCGCTGGGCTTCCCGGACCGCGACACCGGTGCCGGCACCCGCTTGCTGGCGAGTGTTGGCGAGAGCGAGGACGTCCGCGACAGCTTCGACGTGTATCTCTCGGGCAGCTTCGACGCGTTCGGCCGCGAGCATGACGTGGTGGTCGGCGCCAACGCCTACGACATCGAGTCCAACTCGCCCAGCTACGACTCATCGATTCGCGACTGGTCCTATGACGTGCCCAACGCGTGGAATTACGACGGCAGCGCGCCCCTGCCCACGTACGCCAAGACCGGCGCCTACCGCATCGCGAATACCGAGCAGTTCGGCGCCTATGCCTCCACCCGTTTCCGCGCGACCGACGCGCTGTCGGTGATCGCCGGCGCCCGGGTGACGTCCTGGAAAACCGGCACCGACAACTACGACCCCGCCGGCGCGTTCACCGGGACCACCGGCGCCTACGAGGTCGACAACGAGATCACCCCGTACTTCGGCGTGGTCCACGACCTCGGCGAGCGGTTCTCGCTGTACGCCAGCTACACCGATATCTTCCGGCCGCAGAACTACAAGGACAAGGACAACCACCTGCTCGAACCCGTGCTCGGCTCCAACCTGGAAGGCGGCATCAAGGCCGAGTTGCTGGACCAGCGCCTGTTCGCCACCGCCGCGGTGTTCCGGGCCAAGCAGGACAACTTCGCGGTGCGCGACTCGACCCAGCCCGACGGTTCGCTGCCCGACGGCAGTTCGGCTTACATCGCCGTCGACGGCACCCAGAGCCAGGGCATCGAGTTCAGCCTCAGCGGCCACATCCGGCCGGGCTGGCTGGTCAGCGCCGGCTACACCTTCGTCGACACCGAGCGCCACGCCAGCGACCTGATCTGGACCAACCTGCCGGAGCACTACCTGCAGTTGTCCACCCATTACCAGTTGTCGGGCCGGCTGAGCGCACTCACCGTCGGTGGCGGCGTCAACTGGCAGAGCGAAACGGTCGGCTACAACATCCCGCACCCGAGCGGGGACACCGTCACCTTCACCCAGGACGCGTACGCGCTGGCCAACCTACACGCGACCTGGCGCTTCAACCCGCAGGTGAGCACCACGCTCAGCGTCACCAATGCCTTCGACAAGACCTACTGGGCCAACATCGACTACGCCAACTACGGCGAGCCGCGCAACGTCTCGCTGACGTTGAAGTGGAACTACTGACCCCCATCCCCCGAGGAATCCCATCATGCTCAAGCGCCTGACGCTCTGTCTCGCCCTGGCCGCCGCCAGCCTACCCGCTGCCGCCCACGAAATCTGGATCGTCCGCGACGGCGGGACGGGGCCGGTGGACATCCACTTCGGCGAACCCGCCGAAGCCGCGCCCGAGCACGGCGACGACGAACTGGCCCGGATCAAGACGCCGCGCGTGTTCGGCGTCGACAGCAAGGCGGCCGCCGCGCCGGTGCCGGCCGGCGATCACCTCAGCGCCTCGCTGCCGTCCGACGGCGACGCCTGGCTGTTCGACGATGCCGTGTTCGATGCGTGGGAGAACAAGGACGGCAACTACGAGAACGTCGCCTACCACGCACGCGCCGGCCGTCGCCTGGCCGAATCGCGGCTCGATTTCGAGCTGGTGCCGATCGCCTCCGGCGCGGATGCGTTCACCTTGATGTTCCGCGACAAGGCATTGGCCGACACCACGGTGACGGTCATCAATCCGCAGCGCTGGCAGAAGACGTTCACGACCGACGCCGAAGGTCGGCTGACGCTGCCGGCCGGGCCGGATGGCCGCTACATCCTCAGCGCATCGCATGAGGAGCCGGTCGAGCGTGAGGTCAACGGCAAGCCACTGGTCGCCATTACCCACGTGGCCACGCTGACCTTCGTTCGCTGAGCCGGGTTCCCTTCGTTGGATGAGACGGCGCCACGGATGGCACCACTCACGCGCACAGATCGCCCATGAATACGATGTCGTACACGCCGGCCCCAAGCCGTCCTTCTTCCAGCCGACGCCTGGTCGAGTTCTTCGCCCGCCCATGGCTGGGCGTGCTGTCGCGATCGCTGGCCGCGATGTTCGGCGGCTACGCGCTGGCCGCCACCACCACGACGTTCCTGTCGCTGGCGCTGCCGACCGCGCGCAACGAGGCGGTGCTGATCGGCATGCTGACCGGCATCGTCGTCTGCGCCTGTGCCGCGCTGTGGGCCTTTGCCACGCGCACCGCCGTGCGCGCGTGGCTGGGCATCGTGTTGCCGGCGGCCGCGATGGCACTGGCCAGTTGGGGGCTGGCGGCATGAAGGCCGGTTTCCGCCAATCCATGGCCTGGCTGCACACCTGGACCGGACTGCTGGTCGGCTGGCTGCTATTGATGGTGTTCATGGCCGGCACCGCCAGCTACTACCGGGCCGAGATCAGCCGCTGGATGCGCCCGGAACTGCCGAAGGTCGAGGTCACCCGCGCGGTCGCGGCCGAGCGCGCGGTGGAGTACCTGCAGCGCGAGGCGCCACGGGCCGAGTTGTGGAACGTGACCCTGCCCGACGCCCGCAACCCGGTGCTGCGGATGTTCTGGCGCAATCCCCTGCCGGCCGACGGCGCACCGCTGGCACGCGGCGAGCGATTCGGCAGTGTCCAGCTCGATCCCCGCACCGGCACCGAAATCGTCGCCCGCGATACCCGCGGCGGCGACTTCTTCTACCGCTTGCATTTTGACCTGCACTACCTGCCCCCGATCTGGGCGCGCCTGATCGTCGGCTTCTGCGCGATGTTCATGCTGGTGGCGATCATCACCGGCGTCATCACCCACAAGAAGATCTTCAAGGACTTCTTCACCTTCCGCCCCGGCAAGGGGTTGCGATCGTGGCTGGACTTCCACAACGCCAGCGCGGTGATGGCGCTGCCATACCACGCGATGATTACCTACACCGGCATCGTCACGTTGATGTTCCTGTACCTGCCGTGGGGGGTGGATGCCCGCTATGGCGATGACCAGGACGCGTTCTTCGCCGAGGCCTTTGGGGGCATGGCCGAGGTACGCGAGGCATCGGCCACGCCCGCCGCGCCCTACCCGATCGCCACCCTGATCGACCGCGCGCGGCAGCATTGGGATGGCGCCGGTGCCGGGGGCTTCGTCGTGCACCACCCCGGCGACGCCAATGCGGTGGTCGATGTCCACCAGCATGGCGACAACCGGCTGTCGATCGAGACCCCGACGCTGCGGTTCGACGGCGTCAGCGGCGCGGTGCTGAGCGCCAGCCCCGACCCCGGCGCCGCAAGCCAGACCCGCGGCGTGATGTACGGCTTGCACCTGGGGCGTTTTGCCGGACCGGGTCTGCGATTTCTGTTCTTCCTGTCCGGCCTGGCCGGTTGCCTGATGGTCGCCAGCGGCGTGATCATGTGGGCGGTCAAGGAGCGCCCCAAGCACCTGAAAGCCGGGCACGCCAAGGCCGGCGCACCCGGCTTCGGATTGCGACTGGTCGACGCGTTGAACATCGGCGCGGTCGCCGGCCTGCCGATCGCCTTCGCCAGCTTCTTCTGGGCCAATCGGTTGCTGCCGCTGGACGTGGTCGAGCGCGCCGAGGCCGAGATCGACCTGTTCTTCGTGGCCTGGCTGCTGTCGCTGGCCGCCGCGTTCGCCTGGCCGCGGCGCGCGATGTGGGCGTGGCAGTTGTACGTCGGCGCCGCCCTGTTCGGGCTGCTGCCGGTGCTCAATGCGCTGACCACCGATGCCCACCTGGGGGTGACGTTGCGAAATGGCGATTGGGCGCTGGCCGGGGTCGACCTCACCGTGTTCGCTATCGGGCTGCTGCTGGCCTGCGGTGCCCGGCGCATGCAGCGCCCGCTGGCACCGCCCGCGCGCCAGCGCCGTGGCGCCGTCGCGAACCCGTCCGGTCTTGCGAGCGAGGGCGCGGAAGCATGATCGCCGTTGCCACCGCGCTGTGTTTCACCGGCCTGGTCGCGCTGTGCCTGTCGATGCACCGGCACCACGTCGAACAATTCGGTGCTGAACATGCGACGCCGCGGCGGCTTCGTGCATTGCGCTGGGCCGGGTGGCTGGGCCTGGGATTGGCGTTTGCGGCGTGCGTGCAGGCGCGCGGCTGGGCGCTGGGCCCGGTGACATGGCTGGGCGCGATGACCGTGGCCGGGCTGGTGTTGACGCTCGGCCTTCGGCCGTACCGGCCGCGCCTGATCGTGCCGCTGTCGCTGGTCGTGCCGCCACTGGCCGGACTGGCCTGGATCGCCGGGTCATGGACCTGAGCCGGAAACCCTCCTGCATCGGAGCCATCGAGCAATGAATCGTCACTTCGAAGAACGCGTCACCCACGTCCACCATTGGAACGACAGCCTGTTTTCGTTCCGCACCACCCGGGATCCGGGCCTTCGCTTCGAGAGCGGGCATTTCGTGATGATCGGCATGCACCTGGACGATCGCCCGGTGATGCGCGCGTACAGCATTGCCAGCCCCAGTTGGGAAGAGCACCTGGAGTTCTTCAGCATCAAGGTGCCCGACGGCCAGCTGACCTCGAAACTCCAGCACCTGCAGGCCGGCGACCGCATCCTGGTCAGCCGCAAGCCCACCGGCACCCTGCTGGTCCACGACCTGCATCCCGGGCGTCATCTCTACCTGCTCGGCACCGGCACCGGCCTGGCGCCCTTCATCAGCCTCGTCCAGGATCCGGAAACGCTCGACCGGTTCGACAAGATCGTCCTGGCCCACGGCGTGCGCCACATCAGCGACCTCGCCTATGCCGACTTCATCGAACGCGAATTGCCGCAGCATGAATACCTCGGCGAGCAGATCCGCGAGAAGCTGATCTACCACCCGTGCGTCACCCGCGAAGCGTTCCGAAATCGCGGACGCCTGACCGACCTGCTTGCCAGTGGCGAGCTGGCCAGCGCCGTCGGGCTTCCGCCGCTGCACCCCGCCCGCGACCGTTTCATGCTGTGTGGCAGCCCGGCCATGCTGGAGGACACGCGCACGCTGCTGGACGCGCTGGGTTTTACCGGCTCGCCGCGCACCGGCCAGCCGGGGGACTACGTGATCGAGCGGGCGTTCGTGGAGAAGTAACCCGATAACGACACGACGGAGCTACGACGCTCCGACATGCCGCTGCAACGGCGATCAGCTCGCCAGTCGGTCCGGGTGGCGTACCTGCCCCTCGCCACGGACGACGTAACGCTCGATGGTCAACGACTCCAGCCCCATCGGCCCGTAGGCGTGCAGGCGCGTGGTCGAGATGCCGATCTCCGCGCCGAGGCCGAGCGCACCGCCGTCGTTGAAGCGCGACGAGGCGTTGACCACCACCGCCGAGCTGCGGATCTCGCGGATGAAACGGTCGCTCGCCGTGGTGTCAGTACTGGCGATCACCTCGGTGTGGTCGGAGGTGTAGCGGTGGATGTGGGCGATCGCGTCGTCGATGTTGTTGACCACCCGCACCGCCAGGATCGGCGCGAGGAATTCGGCGTCGTAGTCGTCCTCGGTCGCCGGCCGTGCGTCGGCGAACAGTGCCCGGGTGCGATCGCAGCCGCGGATCTCGGCGCCGCGCGCGCTCAACTCGGCCAGTGCGCCGGGCAGCCATTTGTCGGCGATGTCGGCATGCACCAGCATCGTCTCCAGCGCGTTGCACACGCCCGGCCGCGACAGCTTGCCGTCGATCGCCAGCTTCAGGGCGAGATCCGGATCGGCGGCGCGGTCGACGTACAGGTGGCAGACGCCCTTGTAGTGCTTGATCACCGGCACCCGCGCGTGCTCGGCGACGAAGCGGATCAGCTTCTCGCCACCGCGCGGGATCGCCAGGTCGATCAGGTCCGACAGCTGCAGCAGCTCCAGCACGTGCTCGCGCGCGGTGTCCTCGACCAGCGACACCGCCTCGGCCGGCAGGCCCTGCTCGCGTAGCGCGCGGTGCAGGCAGGCGGCGATCGCGATGTTGCTGTCGCGCGCTTCCGAACCGCCGCGCAGCAGCACCGCGTTGCCTGCGCGCAGGCACAGCGCGGCCGCGTCGGCGGTCACGTTGGGACGCGCTTCGTAGATCATCGCGATCAGGCCCAGCGGGATGCGGACCTTGTCGACCCGCAGGCCGTTGGGGCGCACGTCGCTGCGGGTGACCTGGCCGACCGGGTCGGGCAGTTCGGCGATCTCGCGGATCGCGGTGACGATGCCGGCCACGCGGTCGGCATCGAGCTTGAGCCGGTCCAGCATCGCGCCGGTGGTGCCGGCCTCGGCCGCGCGTTGCATGTCGACGGCGTTGGCCTTGAGGATGTCGTCGCTGCCGGCCGCCACCGCGTCGGCCATGGCCTGCAGCAGCGCGACGCGTTGCGCGCTGTCGAGGCTGGCGATGGCTTGCGAGGCCGCGCGGGCGCCCTCGGCGAGTTGGCGGACGTAGCCGCTGGTGCTCGATCCGGTCGTCTTCGATCCGGTCGTCGTCGATTCGGCCATCGTCGATGCAGTCGTGGTTGACTCACTCATCAGCAGTTCTCCATGAACAATTCAGGGGTGGCGGCAGCCGCGGCGGCGCTCAGCAGCACCATGTCCTCGCGGCGGATCACCGAATGGCAGTTGTTGAAACCCAGCACGCCCTCGATCTCGCGACTGTGCAGGCCGGCGATGCGCTGCAGGTCGCTCGACTGGTACTGGACCAGGCCGCGGGCGAGGCGCCGATAGCCTTGCGCCGGCAACACATCGACCATTGCATCGCGGTTGAAGTCGCCCTCCACCGCGACCACGCCGCCGGGGAGCAAGGAGGCGCCCTGCTCCGACAACGCCGCGGCGGCGCCGGCGTCGATGCGGATCGCGCCGCCGCTGGGCGGGGTATGCCGCAGCCACATCTTGCGCGCGACCAGGCGATCGCCATGGGCGGGGATGAAGGTGCCGTGCAGGCGATCCTCGGCCAGCGCCGAGATGGTGCCGGCGTCGTGGCCGCAGAACAGCGCGGTATCGATGCCGGCCGCGGCGGTCTTGGTCGCCGCTTCCAGCTTGGTGTACATGCCGCCGGTGCCGAGCGCACCGGCGCCGCCCTGCGCCATCAGCATGATGTCGGGGGTGATTTCCTCGATCCGCGGCACCGGCACGGCGCTGGAATCGTGGCCTGGGTGGCCGGTGTACAAGCCGGCGGTATCCGTGGCGATCAGCAGCACATCGGCGTCGACCAGGCTGGCGACGACGGCGGCGAGGTTGTCGTTGTCGCCGAGCTTGAGCTCGTCGACGGCGACGGTGTCGTTCTCGTTGACGATCGGCAGCGCACCGATCCGCAGCAACTCGCGCAGGGTCGCGCGGGCGTTGAGGTAACGCCGGCGGTTGCGCAGGTCGTCATGGCTCAGCAGCACCTGCGCCACCGGCTGCTCGACCAGGCCTTGCCACAACGCCAACATCGGGGTCTGGCCGATCGCCGCCAGCGCCTGGCGCTGGGCCAGGTTGGCGCCGCCATTGGCCAGCAGGCCACGACCGGCCGCGACCGCGCCGGACGACACCAGCAGCACCTCGCGCCCCTGATCGTGAAAGCGCGCGATCATGTTGGCCAGCGCGGCGGCGTTGCGCTTGCCGAGGCCACCCTTGCCGTCGGTCAGCAAGCTGCTGCCGACCTTGAGCACGGCGCGCTGCCAGCGCGGCATCGGTTGCTGCGGGAAAGCTGAAGTCATGGGCAGCTGGATCCTCCGTGGACGTTGATGGATGCACGTGGGTGGATGCACGTTGATGAAAAGCGTGATCCGTCGACGTGGCGGAGAACAGCCGGCCGGGGTGCGGATGGCGCGAGCCATGCCCGCTCCGATACCCGGGAAATGCCGGGAATCATTGCCTGCAGTTGCGAATCACGGGAACGGTGTTCGTGGCGATCTGCGGATCGACGTGACGGCTCGCGAGTGGAGCCCAAAGCGCATTTTCAGGACAACGGCGTTACGTTCACCAACGCCGGAAGCTGTACTCGATAGCCAAGAAGCTTAGCATTTACGGGCTTTTCAGGCCAGCGCCGTGTTCATGTTGGCATCACCGGACCGCACATTTGGCCGGGCGCTTTTGTAGGAGCGGCTTCAGCCGCGATCGGAAATCGGCGCAGGCGAACGATTCCACATCGCGGCTAAAGCCGCTCCTACAGGGTCCTCAATCGAGTGCTTGCAGCCGCTCGCGCAACACCCCCAGCCGCAGGTCCCCTGCCGCACCGGGCGACACCCGCGCAGCGAGGCTGGCGTCCGCATCGCCTTCGCTCCAGCGCGCCGGATCGGCCACCTGCCGGTAGGCCTCGCGAAACGGCACGCCATCGCGGGCAAGATCGATCGCCAGGTCGGTTGCGTACATCGACGGCTCCAACGCGGCGCGCATCGCCTCGGGCTTCCACTCCAGGTTGCGCAGCAGGTCGGGCAGCAATCCGAGCGCGCCGAGGCCGCGACCGAAGGCATGGAATATCGCGCCCTTGGAAAACTGCAAGTCGCGGTGGTAGCCCGACGGCAGCGACAACAACTGCTCGACCTCGGCGCGACCGGCGGCGACGCTGGCGTAGCTGGCGCGCATCAGCTCGATGACGTCCGGGTTGCGCTTGTTCGGCATGATCGAGCTGCCGGTGGTGTACTGCGCCGGCAGCGCGACGAAGCCGAACTCGGCGCTGGTGAACAGGCTCAGGTCCCAGGCCAGCCGGCGCAGATCGAGCATCGCCGAACCGAGTGCCTCGATCGCGGCCAGCTCGAACTTGCCGCGCGAGAGTTGGGCATAGGTCGCCGACAGCTGCATACGGCCGAAGCCGAGCGCTTCGGTGGTGTGCTCGCGCGCCAGCGGCAGGTTGACGCCATAGCCGGCGGCGCTGCCGAGCGGGTTGGCATCGACCCAGGCCAGGGTGTCGCGCGCACGGATGGCGTTGTCGATAAAGCCCTCGGCCCAGGCCGACCACCACATGCCGGCCGAAGACACCACCGCACGCTGCAGGTGGGTGTAGCCCGGCAACGGCAGGCCCGCCTCGACCTCGGCGCGATCCAATGCAACCCCGGCAATTTCGCGGCAGAGCGCGAACACCTGCGCGAGCCTGTCCTTCAACCACAACCGGGTCGCGGCCAGCACCTGGTCGTTGCGACTGCGGCCGGTGTGAATCTTGCGACCTGCGTCGCCGAGGCGTTCGACCAGGCGCACCTCGATGGCCGAGTGGCCGTCCTCGAAGCGATCGTCGAGGACGAAATCACCGGTGCTGAAGTCATTGGCCAGCGCATCGAGTTCGCGAGTGATGCCGGCCAGTTCGTCCGCATCGAGAATGCCGATGCGCTGCAGCCCTTCGGCGTGGGCGATGCTGGCCTGGATGTCGAACAGGAAGAATTCGCGGTCGAGGATCACGTCGTCGCCGGCACAGAACTGCTGGATGCGTTCGTCGACGCGGACGCCGGGCTTTTGCCAGAGGAGGTCGGTCATTGCGCAGTCCTTGGAAGTTTCCGGGCTTTTGTAGGAGCGGCTTCAGCCGCGATCGGATGCATGATCGCCTGCGCCAACTCCAGATCGCGGCTGAAGCCGCTCCTACAGGGGAACGCTGGCGTCAATGCGGAATGCCGGAGAGCTCCGGCAACGCAAACGCCCGATTGAGATTCTGTAGCGCCTGTGTCGCCGCACCTTTGAGCAGGTTGTCCTCGGTAGCGACCACGACCAACCGCCGGCCATCCGCAGACAGGGTGAAACCGCCAATCTCGACATGGTACTCACCCGCGATCGCGCTGACCCACGGCGCCTCATCGAGCACCCGCACCAGCGGCTCGTCGGTGTAGCGGTCGCGATAGCGCGCGACCACCTCGTCGCGATCGAACGCGCGGGCCAGGTGCATGTTGGTGGTGACAGTGATGCCACGGAAATGCGACGCCACGTGCGGCATGAATTCGACCGGATGGCCGAGCCGGGCCGATACCTCGCGCTCGTGGACGTGCCCGGTCAGCGCGTACGGCATCAGGTTGTCGCGCAGCTTGTCCGGATCGTTCTTGTCAGATGGCGTGGTCCCGGCACCCGAATACCCGGACACTCCGAAACACTGCGCCGGTCCTTCGAGCACGTCGAACATCGGCGCGATCGCCAACTGCATCGCGGTCGCATAACAGCCCGGGTTGCTGATCCGGCGCTGGCCGGCGTAGTCGCCGCGGGTCAGCTCGGGCAAGCCGTAGTACCAGGCCTGGTCGAAGCGGTAGTCGGCCGACAGGTCTATCAGCAGCGCCGTGGATACCGCCGCGTCGAAGGCCGCCACGCAGCGGGCGGCCTTGCCGTTGGGCAACGCCAGCACCACGGCGTCGGCGCCCAGGTCCGGCAGCTGGTCGTAGTCCGGCGAGCTGTAGCGCAAGTCGCCCGAGTAACCCGGGTTGTGATCGGCGACGCGCTGACCATCCAATGCACGCGAGGACACGAAGGCCAGTTCGAACCGCGGATGCGCGGCGACCAGCCGGATCAGTTCGACGCCGACGTGCCCGCGGGCGCCGACGATACCGATCAATATCCGGTCTTTGCTCATGTCGCGACTCCGGTGGCGCGCGGGAGCACGAGCTTGGCATCGAGGTGCCGACGCACGGCCGGCCACTCGCTGTCGATGATCGAGTACGTGACGGTGTCGCGCAGGCTGCCGTCGGCATGGCGCAGGTGGTTGCGGATCACCCCGTCGCGCTTGGCGCCCAGGCGCTCGATCGCGGTGCGCGAGGCATGGTTGAACCAACTGGTCTGGAAGCCGACGGCGGCGCAGCCGAAGGTCTCGAAGGCGTATCCGAGCAGCAGCCGCTTGGCCTCGGTGTTGAGCCCGGTCCGCTGAACCCGACGCGCGTACCAGGTGTAGCCGATCTGCAGCCGCGGGGTCGCCGGGTCGAGGTCGTAGAAGCGGGTCGCGCCGGCCACTGTTCCGTCGGCATCGAGCACGGCGAACGCCAGCGCGCTGCCCTGCGCCTGCATCCGCAGGGCCGATTCGACGTAGGCCTCCACCTCCGCGGGTGCCGGCACGCTGGTGTACCAGCAGGCGGCCAACACGTCGTCGGTCGCCGCGCGCAGGCCATCGACATGCGCCAGCGCGAGCGGCTCCAGCCGGACGTGGCGGCCGACGAGGACCGGAACCGTCTCCCAGACATTCATGCCGCACTCTCCGTATCGCCGTGCAGCGGCCCGAGCAGGGTCGGCGTCCGGTCGCGGCAATGCGCCACGCAGTGCGACAGTTGTTCGAACTCGTCGATCCCGTACCAGAACACGTTCCACTGCTCCTGCCTGAAGTGCCCGTCCGATTCGGCGTAATAGAACGCGTTGACGGGATTGCCGTGGCGCGAACGCCAGAACACGCGCGGGTTCTGCTCGCGCATCACCTGCCAGACAGCACGCCCGAGGCCTTCGCCCTGGGCATCGTCGAGCACGGCGAACTTGTCGAGGTAGGTCTCGCCGCCACCCTCGACCAGGATCACCGCGGCGCGGTAGTTCTCGCTGACATAGGCGCGGCGCAGCGCCGTGCGTTCGAAGTAGTCCGGCGCCAGCCGCCGGCCGAACGCCGACTCCACCAGCGTGCGCAAGCGCGGCAGGTCCAGCGCGTCCCATGCATCGACCTGCAGCACCCGTTCGCCCTTGCGCACCAGCGTGCCGGAGCCCTTGTGGGTGAACAGTTCCTTGGCCAGTTCGGCCGGACGCGTGATCGACACCGACGACGACAGCGGCAGGCGGTCGAGCAACTGCTTGATCTGTTCGATCTTGACCCGCATGCCGCCATGCACCCACGGCTGCGCCAGCAGATGGTCGTACTCGGTCGACAGGTTGATCGAGTCGATCACCCGACCCTGCTCGTCGAGCAGCCCGCCGGTACCGGTCAGGAACACGATCTTGTACGGCTGCAGCACCTGCACCAGCTCGTTGGCGGCAAAGTCGGCGTTGATGTTGAGGATTTGCCCGCCGGCGGTCTCGCCGAGGCTGGCGATCACCGGGATCGAGCCGGCCTGCAGGCTCGCCTGGATCGGTGCGAGGTCAACCCGGCACACCTCGCCGACCAGGCCGTAGGTGTCGCGGTCGAGGTAGTCGGCCTCGAACACGCCCGAAACGATCGACGTCGCGCGCGCATCGCCGCGCTGCAACGCTTCCACCAGCCGCAGGTTCTGAACGTGGAATACCCGGCGCACGATTGCCAGCGCCTCCGGCGAAGTGACCCGTAGGCCGTCGATGGTCTGCTTGCCGATGCCCGCCGCCGCGAGCTCGGCGTCCAGTTGCGGGCCGGCGCCGTGGATCACGATCGGGGTCAGGCCGACGTCCTGCAGGAACGCCAACGAAGAGGTCAGCGCGTCGAGGTCGTCGCGCAGCACCGCGCCGCCGACCTTGACCACGGCGAAGCGCGCCGCGTCCAGCTGCGAGAAGCGCTTGAGGTACTGGCTGATCTCCTTGGCGCTGGCCATGCTGGACAGCAGCCGCACGATGGTCTGGCGGGTCTGGATGTCGTGGACGGTAGGGGGAATGGTCATTGGCTTCAGGTCGATGTTCGTGCTGTTGTAGGAGCGGCTTCAGCCGCGATCTGGAATCGGCACGGGCGATCAAGCACCCGATCGCGGCTAAAGCCGCTCCTACGCCCCGAAGGAAATCCCCTTGGGGGACAAGGGTCCGGAGAGAATCCGCGCGACCGACTCGCCGTACCGCTGCAACTGCTCCAGCGCCACCCACTCGTCAGCCGTATGCGCCTGGGCGATATCGCCGGGTCCATAAACAATCGCGGTCAGTCCGGCAGCCGAGAACAGTGACGCCTCGGTCCAGAAGTCGACCGCGTTGCCGATCGGCAGCTCCAGCGCCTCGGCCAGATCGCGCGCTTCCAGCCGGCGATCTTCCGCGGTGGCAATGTCGCCCGACGGCAGCGGCGGGCCGCGAAAGGTCTCCTCGTAGCGTTCGACCGCACCGGCCTCGACCAGGGTGCCGAACCGCGCATGCAACCCGTCGATCGACATCGACGGCAACGGCCGGAATCCGAACCGGACCTCAGCCGACGGCGCGATCATGTTGGCCTTGATCCCACCCTCGACCCTGCCGATGTTGAAGCGCAGCCCGGTCAGGCCGCCGAAGCGTTGATGTGCCTCGGCCTCGACCAGGTCCAGCGCACGATCGCCCCAGCGCATCGCCTGGTGCAGCGCGCTGGCCTCCATCGCATTGGGGCCGGAGGCGTGCCCGGCGCTGCCACGGAAGTGCATCAGCACCGAACTGATGCCGCGATGCGCGAGCACCGCCTCGCAACGGGTCGGCTCGGCGACGATCACCTCGGTGAAGCCGTGCGCACGGGCGAGGAATGATGGGACGCAGCGGGCGTCGTTGGCCTCCTCGTCGGTACTGAACAGGAATGCGGCATCGCCATCGGTCACCGCCGCCGCAGCCAGCAGGCCGGCCGCCGCGCCCTTGATGTCGCAGGCACCCAGGCCGATCGCGCGATCGTCGGTGACCCGAAGGACGTGTGGATCGGCGCTCCACGCCGGCGACGACGGCACCGTGTCCAGGTGCACGTTGAACACCCGCCGCGGGTTGCCGCGCACGGCCAGCATCGACACCGCGCCGTCACCGTGGTCGGTGACCTCGACGCGGAAGCCGGGAAGTTGGGCGCGCAGGTAATCGAACATCCCGCCGGTACCGATGCGGCGCGGCGGGTTGCGGGTGTCGAAGGACACGAGGGCTTCGAGGTGGCGAAGGACGTCGGGGAGCATGGTCACGTCCGATTGACCTCCGCCCAAAGCGTGCTGCTCATCCCGAACAGCTTGATGAAGCCCTCGGCCTCGGCCACGCCCCAGTCGGCCGCCTGCGCGTAAGTCGCGCCCTTGGCATTGAGGATATGACTTGACTCGATCGCGACCGCGTTGACGATGCCACCAAAGGTCTCCAGCAGCACCTCGCCGTTGACGGTCGCCTGGCTGGACGCGAGGAACGCCTCCAGGTCGGTCTTCAGCGGGTCATGGAAAAAGCCTTCGTAGACCAGCTCCACCCATTTGCGCGCGACCTCCGGCTTGAAGCGGTTCTGCTGCTTGCTCAGCACCGCTTCCTCCAACGCGCGATGGGCGACCAGCAACGCGGCCAGTCCCGGCGCCTCGAAGATGATCCGGCCCTTCAGGCCGATCGTGGTGTCGCCGGTGTACAGCCCGCGGCCGACGCCGTACTGCGCAAACACGCCATTGAGTTTCGCCAGCAATTCGTGCCCGGCGATCTTGGCGCCATCCAGCGTCACCGCCTCGCCGTTCTCGAAGCCGATCTTCACCCGCAACGGCTGCGCCGGCCATTCGGCGCGCGGCTTGCACCAACCCACAGCGCCCTCGCCCGGCGCCTGCCAACGGTCGATCTCGCCGCCGGACATGGTCAGCCCGAGCAGGTTCTCGTTGATCGTGTAGGCCTTTTGCTTGGCCCGTACGCCGAAACCCCGTTCTTCCAGATAGGCCTGCTCGTAGGCACGCACCTCGGTGTGTTCTTTCTGGATCTCGCGGATCGGCGCCACGATCACGTAGTCGCCCAGAGCCTTGACCGCCAGGTCGAAGCGCACCTGGTCGTTGCCCATACCGGTGCAGCCGTGCGCGATCGCGCGGGTGCCGAGCTCGGCGGCCCGCTTCAGGGCCGCCTCGACGATCAGGTAGCGGTCCGACACCAGCAACGGGTACTGGCCCTGGTAACCCTCGCCCGCCCACACGAACGGCTTGACGAAACCCGACCAGATCGCCGGCCCGCCATCGACGGTGACGTGGCTGGCGACGCCCAGCTCGGCCGCGCGTTGTTCGATAAAGGCGCGCTCCTCCGCATCGACACCGCCGGTATCGGCGAACACGGTGTGCACGGCCCAGCCGCGCTCCTGCAGGTAGGGCACGCAGAAGCTGGTGTCGAGGCCGCCGGAAAAGGCGAGGACGATGTCTTTGCTCATGGTCAGGATTCTTGGGGGAGTTGTTCGGAAGGGGTCAACGGTTCGCGAGCGCGGCCATGATGGCCTTCTGCACGTGCAGGCGGTTCTCGGCCTCGTTGATGGCGATGCAGCGCGGCGAATCCATCACCGCATCGGTCGCCTTGACGTTGCGGCGCAGCGGCAGGCAATGGCTGAAGACGGCGTCGTTGGTCAGCGCCATCTTCCGCTCGTCGACGATGAAGTGCTTGTAGCGGTCGCGGATGGGTTTCTCCGGCGACCAGTCGCCGAAGTACGGCAGCGCGCCCCAGCTCTTGGCGTAGACCACGTCGGCGCCGGCGTAGGCACTGTCGATATCGTGGCTGACCGCCAGCGAGCCACCGCTTTCGGCGACGTTCTGCTCGGCCCAGCCCATGTAGCGCTCATCGAGGATGTACTCCGGTGTCGGGCACAGCAGTGTCACGTCCATGCCCATCCGGGTGGCGATGGTCAACGCGGAATTGGCGACCGCGGTGTTGAGCGGCTTCGGGTGGTAGGTCCAGGTCAGCACGAACTTCCTGCCGCGCAAGTCGCTGGTGCCGAAGTGCTCCTGCAGCGCCATCACGTGGGCCAGCTCCTGGCACGGATGGGTAATCGTCTCCATGTTGATCACCGGCACCGGCGAGTACTTCGCGAACGCCTTGAGCGCCCGGTCCTCGCGATCGGCCGACCAGTCGACGAACTTCGGAAACGCGCGCACGCCGATCAAATCGGCATAGCGCCCGAGCACCCGTGCGACCTCGGCGACGTGCTCCTCGGCGTCGCCGTCCATGACCGTGCCCAGCTCGAACTCGATCGGCCACGCGTCCTTGCCCGGCTGCAGCACCACCGCGTGCCCGCCGAGCTGGAACGCCCCCAACTCGAAGCTGGTGCGGGTCCGCATCGACGGGTTGAAGAACACCAGCGCAATCGACTTGCCGCGCAACTGGTCGCCCAGCTTGTCGCGCTTGAACGCTGCCGCCTGCGCCAGCAAGGCGTCGAGGTCGGGGCGCGACCAATCCTGGGTATTGAGGAAGTGCTTGTGAGGCATCGCAAGGGTTCCGTGGAGGGAGATGCTTGCCGGGCCAAAAAAACAAAAAAGCCCAGCGCGGAGGCTGGGCTTGTCATGTGTCACGCGTCTGTCGCGTGCGTGCGAGCGGCTACCCGGCCAGTTTGGAGGGCAACGGTCGGCGCGCGCGCGAGGTCATCCCCGCCGCCATCCAGGCGGAGGTCACGATGTCGGCGTCGGCGCGGTTCGGGTTCATCGGGGCCAATGCTCGCACGTGGCCCGGCTACGGGCAACTGCTCTTATCGATTGCCTTCGTCGTCAGTGGCTGCGCGAACCGGTCACCACCGGGGTCACGCCGATGCGGATGCGCAGGCGGTTGCCGGGGTCGTCGGGCAGGCGCGAGCGGTACTTGGAGCCTTTGTAGACATAGTCGACGTCGTAGGCGATCGGCCGCCGGAACTCGCGCTCGATCGGCACCGCCACGCAGTCCTCGGCGATCTCCTCGGGCTTGCGGGTCAGCGCGTCCTTGACCGCACCGACCACCCGCGACAGCCCCGAACTGTCATCCGGACTAGGCGACTGGTCGCAGCGCTGCTCGATGCTGGTCGCGGTCAGGGTCTGGTAGATCGGGGTCACCCGCAGCACCTGGGCGTAGGCAAAGCGCACGTTCTCGGCCTGGATCACCGTGGTGTCCTGCGCCATCGCCGGCAGCGCGCACAGGGCGGACAGCGCCAATGGCAAGGACAGGGCAAGGCGCATCATCGGGTCGGCGGGCTCGGAAGGCGTGTTAACAAAGTGTAGGCGGCGCCAGTGTAGATGGGCTGAATCGCGGCTGTCATGCCCCTTGCAATGCGGCGCCCGGCCGGAACCGGTGGCGCCGGCTAGAATGTCGCAAACCTCTCGCAACGCCCCCATGCCCCTGCACCTCTACAACAGCCTGACCCGCCGGGTCGACGCCTTCACGCCCGCCGATCCGGCCCGTCCGACGATGTATGTCTGCGGCCCGACCGTCTACAACTACGTGCATATCGGTAACGCCCGCGGGCCGGTGGTGTTCGGGGTGCTGGCCGACCTGCTGCGCCGGCGCTTCGGCGCCCTCGCCTACGCCCGCAACATCACCGACGTCGACGACAAGATCAATGCCGCGGCGAAGGAACAGGGCGTGCCGATCTCGACCATCACCGACCGCTTCGCCGCCGCCTACCGCGAGGACATGGCTGCGCTGGGCATCGCTCCGCCGGGCCTGGAGCCGGAAGCCACCGGCCATATCGGCGAGATCGTCGCGATGATCGAGCGCCTGATCGCGTCCGGCCACGCCTACGCCGCCAAGGGCCACGTGCTGTTCGCGGTCGCCAGCTTCGACGGTTACGGCAAGCTGTCGCGGCGCGATACCGAGGACATGCTCGCCGGCGCCCGGGTCGACGTGGCGCCGTACAAGCGCGACCCCGGCGACTTCGTGCTGTGGAAGCCCTCGACCGCCGACCTCCCGGGTTGGGACTCGCCATGGGGTCGCGGGCGCCCGGGCTGGCATATCGAATGCTCGGCGATGGCCGCCGCCCACCTCGGTGAAACCATCGACATCCACGCCGGCGGCGTCGACCTGCAGTTCCCGCACCACGAGAACGAGATCGCCCAGAGCGAATGCGCCCACGGCGGCAAGCCGTTCGCCCGCTGGTGGCTGCACAACGGCATGTTGAATTTCGGCGGCGCCAAGATGTCCAAGTCCTTGGGCAACATCGAAAAGGTCCACGACCTGGTCCGCGCCCACCCGCCCGAGGCGTTGCGTTACGCGCTGTTGTCGGCGCATTACCGTCAGCCGCTGGACTGGTCGGACGGGCTGATCGAACAGAGCGTGCGGACGTTGGACCGGCTGTACGGCACCTTGCGCGACCTGGCCGATATCGAGGCCAGCGCCGAAATCCCCGCCACGGTCGAAGCGATCCTCGACGACGACCTCAACACCCCGCAGGCGCTGGCCGAGATCGCCCGGATCGGCGCCGAGGCGCGCAAGGCGGCGTCGGCCGCGGACAAGGCCCGGCTCAAGGCCGAACTGCTCGGCGCCGGCCTGGCGCTCGGGCTGCTGCAACAGGAGCCGGCGGCATGGTTCGCCCGCGGTGCCGGCAGCGGCGACGACGCGCGGATCCAGGCGCTGGTCGACGAGCGCAACGCCGCCAAACAGGCCCGCGACTTCGCCCGCGCCGACGCGATCCGCGAGCAGTTGGCCGGCGACGGCATCCTGCTGGAAGACACGCCGGCGGGTGTACGTTGGAAACGCGCGTAAGAGCGCCCTCATCCCTAACCTGCTGCCAGGTTCGGCTTTGCTTCACCAAGAAGCCCCGTTGAATGAGCAATGCAGTGATCGATACCCCGTTCCCGCTCGAATCCACTCCCTCCGAGGCGCAGGCCGCGATCCGCGAGGAGTTCGCGTTCTTCGGCGACTGGTCCGAGCGCTACCAGTACCTGATCGACCTCGGCCGCAAGCTGCCCGAGCTGCCGGCGCAATGGAGGACCGAGGAGCACCGTCTGCACGGCTGCCAGTCGATGGTCTGGATCGTGGTCGAGGGTGATGCCGACAGGCTCGACTTCCACGCGATCAGCGATTCGGCGATCGTCTCCGGCCTGGTCTACCTCGCCCTGCGGGTCTACTCCGGCCGCAGCGCCGCCGAAATCGCGAATACCGATGCGGACTACATCGCCGACATCGGGCTGGCCAAGCACCTCTCGCCGACCCGCAGCAACGGCCTGGCCGCGTTGCTGGCGTTCATCCGCGACCAGGCCCGACGCCGCCTGTGAGCACGCCGATGCCGGGCGTGCGGGTGCTGCTGCGCAATCCGGGATTCGTCGCCCTGCTGAGTTACCGGTTGCTGTCGATGTTCTCGGCGCAGATCGTCGCGGTGACGGTCGGCTGGCACATCTACCAGCTCACGTCCGATCCGCTCGCGCTCGGTTTGATCGGCCTGGCGGAGGTGCTGCCCTACATCGGCTGCGCCCTGTTCGCCGGGTACGCGGTCGACCACCTGCCGCGGCGCAAGGTCGGCATGGCCGCGTGCATCGGCCTGGGCGTGACCACGCTGATCCTGGCCGCGGTCGCCGCGGGGCTGCTGCCGGCGGGCGTCGGTGGCATGCAGGCCTTCACCATCTACGCCGCGATCGCGTTCAACGGCGTGGTCCGGGCATTCCTGAGTCCGGTCTACATGTCGCTGTTCGCGCGCGTGCTCAAGCGCGAGGAATATGTCCGCGGTTCCAGCATCGGCGCGGCGGTGATGCAGACAGGGATGGTGTTCGGCCCGGCGTTGGGCGGGCTGCTGATCGCCACCGCTGGCACCACCATGACCTACCTGGTGGCGGCCGGGTTCGCGGTGGTGGCGGCGATTGTCGTGGTCGGCCTGCGGGTGACCGAGCCACCGCTGCCGCTGCAGCGCGAGCCGGTGTTCCGGAGCATCGGCGAGGGCCTGCGCTTCGTCCGCAATACCCAGGTCGTGTTCGGCGCGCTGGCGCTGGACATGTTCGCGGTGCTGTTCGGCGGCGCGGTGGCGCTGCTGCCGGCGTTCGTCAGCGACATATTCGAGGCGGGGCCGGAGGCGCTCGGCCTGTTGCGCGCGGCGCCGGCGGCGGGCGCCGTGCTGATGAGCCTGTGGCTGGCCCGACACCCGCCACAACACCATGCCGGGCCGCTGCTGTTCGGCGCGGTCGCCGCGTTCGGCGTGTGCATCGTCGGCTTCGGCCTGTCGCAGTGGCTGTGGCTGTCGGCGGCGATGCTGCTGCTGTCCGGCGCCTTCGACAGCATCTCGGTGGTGATCCGCTCGACCATCGTGCAACTGGCCACTCCGGACCACATGCGCGGCCGGGTCGCGTCGATCAACGGCATCTTCATCGGCTCTTCCAACGAACTGGGCGCGTTCGAGTCGGGCGTCGCCGCGCGCCTGCTGGGGCTGGTGCCGTCGGTGGTGTTCGGCGGCTGCATGACCCTGGCGACCGTCGGGTTGACCGCGAAGCTCGCGCCGAGGTTGCGCCGATTGGATTTGCGCGACCTGGATTGAGACCACGGGCTCTTGTAGGAGCAACTGTCTTCTTCAAATCGGCTGCGGGACCCAAGGTGCGCCATCGCGGATCATGGCGTTCAGTCGTCCCAGGAAAGAGCGCATGCAGGCGACCAGGGCCACCTTGGCGCACTT
>JBOHYB010000037.1:0-39582 GCA_050737695.1 Lysobacter sp.
ATCTGGAATCGTTCGGCCGTACCGACTCCAGATCGCGGCTAAAGCCGCTCCTACAACCGCAGGAAGTCCAGTCGGACAAGGGCGTACGAGCCGTGCCCTAGAATCACCGGCATGATCGAGGTCGGCGCCATCCGCATCCCCGAATCCGAACTGGTCGAGCGCTTCGTGCGTTCGGCCGGGCCGGGCGGGCAGAACGTCAACAAGGTCGCGACCGCGGTCGAGTTGCGTTTCGACATCGCCAACTCGCCGTCGCTGCCCGAGCCGGTGCGCGAACGCCTGCTGGCCCGGCGCGACCGCCGGGTCACCGGCGACGGCGTGCTGGTGCTCGGCGCGCAACGCTTCCGTACCCAGGACCGCAACCGCCAGGATGCCCGCGAGCGCCTCGCGCACTTCATCGAAGCCGGCCTGCACGCACCGAAGAAGCGGGTCGCCACCCGGCCGACCCGCGGCTCGAAGGAGCGTCGGCTGGCAGGCAAGCGCGAACGCAGTACGATCAAGCAGGGGCGCACCAAACGCGACTGGGACTGATACCGCCGATGCATCCACCGACCGACGACGTCGTGCCGCCGCTGCCGCCGAACGTGCCGCGCGTGGCGCCCAATCGCTTCGGTCGTTGGCTCGGCCGCACGGTGCTGTGGCTTGGCGGTTGGCGACTGGTCGGGCAGTTCCCCGACATCCCGCGGGTGGTGCTGATCGGCGCACCGCACTCGTCCAACTGGGACGGGGTGTGGGGCTTCGCGGCCAAGCTCGCGCTCGGGCTCGATATCAAGATCCTCGGCAAGCACCAGCTGTTTTGGGGGCCGCTGGGGCCGCTGATGCGCTGGCTCGGGATCATCGCGATCAACCGCACCGCCGCGCGCGGCGTGGTCGAGCAACTGGCGGCGCGGATCGACGCGGCCGACCGGTTCTGGCTCGGCATCGCCCCGGAGGGCACGCGCAAGGCGGTCGAGCGTTGGAAGACCGGTTTCTGGAAGATCGCCCACGCCGCGCAGGTGCCGGTGCTGCCGGTGTACTTCCATTACCCGGACAAGGTGATCGGGATCGGCCCGGCGTTCACCACCAGCGACGACATGGAGGCCGACCTCGCGCGACTGCGCGACTGGTACCGGCCGTGGCAGGGCAAGCTGCACGGCACGCCCTGAGTCCGGTGCTTCTTCGCTCCTGCCCGGTTTGGCACGACTATTGCGTACATTTTGTGACTGGGTCGGCATTCCGCCGCCCCGGTCGCGGCGGCCCGACCCTGGCCGCGGAGTCTGCGATGCGGCGATGGTGCCAGCCCACGATGCGCGCGGTTCCCTGCCCCCGGCTGGGCGGGCGGGGCTGAGCGGTGGCGATCGCGCCCTGGTTCGTCTGCGGGCCGGCCGCGTGGCTGGCCGCGCTCGGCCACCGTCGCGGGCCCGAGCCGACCGTGCCGACCCCGGCCGAGGACTGGCAGCGCGCGGTGGTCGACGTAGTGATCCCGGTCTGCCGCAACCAGGACACCATTGTCCATTGCCTGGCCGCATTGCTGCAGCAGAGCCGCCAGCCGCGGCGGGTGCTGCTGGTCGATGACGGCGGGGTCCGGCGCGATCATGCCCTGCAGTTTGCCCGCGAGTTTGCCCGCGCCAACGACATCACCCTGCAGATGGTCGCGCGGACCTGGTCGATCGGCCGGGCGGCGACCCTCAAACGGCAGGCGCGCGAGTTCGACGGCGACGTGCTGTTCGTGCTCGACGCCGGCACCGTGCTGGTCTCGCCCGACTACATCGAGCGCTGCGTGCGCGAGCTGTACCAAGGCGTCGGCATCGCCAGCGCCTGCGGCACCGTCGAGCCGCTGCGCGGTCCGCAGCGGCGCGCGCTGGCGTCGATGCCGGCGTTCCGGCGCTGGCTCGGCGAGGACGACTACCGCGACCCGCTGGCGCCGACCGACCGCCTGCACCGGCTCTGGCGTTGGCTCGGCGACGGTTACCGCGGCCACGTCGCGCGGGTGCAGCAGGACTTCCTCGACCGCGGCCTGATGTGCCGCTATGGCGGCGTCGACATGCCCTCGGGCGAGGCGATCGCCTACCGCCGTCGCTATCTCAAGGACCTGTTCGACCGCTACGAGCCGATCCGCGGCGACGACCTGACCGCCGTCGAGGACCTGTTCATCGCCCGCGCGTTCGCCACCGAGGGCTATCGCAGCATCCGCCTGGCTGACGCGGTCGCGCGGGTGCAGTACCCGGAGTGGCAGCACCTGCCGCAACAGGCCTGGCACTGGACGATGGCGCTGCTGCAGAACGACCTCTATTTCAACCCGCTGCTGCGGACCCCGTATACCGCGGTTCGGCACCGCCTGCGCGAGTGGTTCCGCCGCCGCGACCGCCACGCGCCACGGTCGCGCGGGGGCGCGAACGGACCCGGTGTCGATCAGCGCCGGGTGCAGGAAGCCTATCGCCAGCCGTTCGGAGAGCGCCTGACCCACCACCAGGGCCGGCCGATCGGCAGCGCCCTGTTGCTGGCCGCGCTGGAGCGCACCGGCTATCCGGTCGCCTTGTTCGCGCTGGCGCTGACCGCCAGCTGGACCGCGCTGGCGGTGCTGGTGGCCGTCGAAAGCGCGTTGGCGTTGACGGTCGGCGTCCGCCTGGCCGCGCCCGGCCGCCGCGCCGCCGCCGCGCTGCAGGCACTGGCGGCGACGCCGGTGCGACATGCGCTGATGCTGCTGGAACCGCTCGCGGTGCTGTGGTTCGCCGGCGGTCTGTGGCTGGCCGGTCGGCACGGCTGGTACGTGCGGCGCGAGGTCGACGAGCCGTGGCGCCGCGGGCAACGCCGCCGGCACTGAACGATCAGCGGGGCAGAGTCGGGCCGATGCCGGTTGCGGGGTCGAGCCGTTGTGGCCGGATCAACTCGGCGAACGCCCGCGCCTGCGGGCTCGGGTGCCTGCCCTTGCGCATCACCACGCCGTAGCTGCGCGACGGGAACCACGCCGCCAGCGAGCGTGCCGCCAGCCGCGCGCGGTCGGCGTCGGTCAGGCACAGCGCGGTGACGATGCTGATCCCCAGCCCGGTCGCCACGTACTGCTTGATCACCTCCCAGCCGGCCACCTCCAGCGCCACCGTATACGGCACCTGGTTGCGATGGAACACAAGGTCGACCATCCGGTAGGTGGTCAACCGCTGCGGCGGCAGGATCAGCCCGTGCGGCGACAGATCCTGCAAGCGCAGCTGTTTCTTGCGCGCCAGCGGGTGGTCGGGCGCGGTGATCAGCATCGGCTCGAACCGCGCGACCTCGGCGTAGTCGAGGTCGGCCGGCACGTCGAGCACCGAGCCGACCGCGAGGTCGACCGCGTCGGTGCGCAGCAGCTCCATGGCGCTGGCGCCGGTGACGTTGTGCAGGTTGAGGCGCACGTCCGGGTGCGCGGCGCGGAACGCGGCGACGACCGGCGGCAGCAGGTAGAGGATGGTCGAGTTGCCGGCGGCGACGTCCAAGGTGCCGGCATCGAGCCCGCGGATGCGCTCGCGGTACGCCGCATCGAGGCCGTCGACGCCCTCCACCAGCGGCCGCGCCAGCTCGTACAGCGCCTCGCCCTCGCGGGTCATCACCAGCCGCCGGCCGCTGCGCTCCAGCAGCCGCGTGCCCATCTCGCGCTCCAGTGCCTGCAACTGCAGGGTCACCGCCGGCTGGCTGAGGAACAGCGCCTCCGCCGCGCGCGATACCGAGCCCAGCCGCACCGCCTGGCAGAACGCCCGCAACGGCTTGAGCCGATCGCCCTTGTACGCATAGCGCAACTTGCCCGACATCAGTAAGCCCTTGTAGGAGCGGCTTCAGCCGCGATCCGAGAATCAAATATAAGCAAAACAAATACAAGACATAGAAAAATCTCAATTGTCATATACCGGACGGCGGCGCATGGTCGGCCTCCAGATATCCAACGGAGTGCAGGCATGTCCCCAGCGGTGGCCCTGAAGCAGGATTCGGATGAAACGGTTGGTTCCGGCGAGGCGGCGCAGCTGACCGCGATCGCCCCCGGCCAGCAGCGGCTGCTGACCCCGGCGGCGCTGGAATTTCTCGCCGACCTGCACCAGCGCTTCGAACCCGCCCGCCAGGCCCGGCTGGCCGCCCGTCGCCAGCGCCAGGCCCGTTTCGATGGCGGCGAGCTGCCGGACTTCCGCGCTGACACCCGCGCGATCCGCGACAGCGACTGGACCGTGGCGCCGCTGCCGGCCGCGCTGCTCGACCGCCGGGTCGAGATCACCGGCCCGGTCGACCCGAAGATGGTCATCAACGCGCTCAACTCCGGCGCCCACTGCTTCATGGCCGACTTCGAGGACAGCACCTCGCCGACCTGGACCAACCTGGTCGCCGGCCAGCAGGCGCTGCACGCGGCGGTGGCCGGCACCCTCGAGCACGTCGCCGACAACGGCAAGCGCTACCAACTCAAGCCGTTTGCCGAGCAGGCGGTGCTGCTGGTGCGTCCGCGTGGCTGGCACCTCGACGAGAAGCACGTGCTGGTCGACGGCACGCCGATGTCGGCGAGTCTTTTCGATGCCGGCCTGTTCGCCTTCCACAACGCCGGCGCGCTCGCGGCCAAGGACCGCGGCCCGTACTTCTACCTGCCCAAGCTCGAATGCATGGAGGAGGCGGCGCTGTGGGACGACGTACTCGGCCACACCGAGCGCGCGCTGGGCCTGCGCGAAGGCCAGATCAAGGTCACCGTGCTGATCGAGACCCTGCCGGCGGCGTTCGAGATGGACGAGATCCTGCATGCCCTGCGCGGCCGCATCGCCGGCCTCAACTGCGGACGTTGGGACTACATCTTCAGCTACATCAAGACCCTGCGCGCGCACCCCTCTCGGGTGTTGCCCGAGCGAGGCCAGGTCGGCATGACCGCGCCGTTTCTGCGCGCGTATTCCGACCTGCTGATCCAGACCTGCCACCGCCGCGGCGCCCACGCCATGGGCGGCATGGCCGCACAGATCCCGATCAACAACGATGCCGACGCCAACGATGTCGCCTTGGCCAAGGTCCGCACCGACAAGCTGCGCGAGGTCACCGCCGGTCACGACGGCACCTGGGTCGCGCATCCCGCATTGATCCCGCTGGCGCGCGAGGTGTTCGACGAACGCATGCCCGGCCCGCACCAGCAGCACGTCAGCCGCGCCGAGGTCTGCGTCGGTCGCGACGACCTGCTCAAGCCCGCGGTCGGCACCGTCACCCGCGCCGGTTTCGACGGCAACGTCGAGGTCTGCGTGCGCTACCTCGCCGCCTGGCTCGACGGCAGCGGTTGCGTGCCGATCCATTGGTTGATGGAGGACGCCGCCACCGCCGAGATCGCCCGCGCGCAGTTGTGGCAGTGGCTCCACCACGAGCGCCTGGCGCGTGTCGCCGGCAATAAGGATGCCGAGCCGCTGCATTTGGACGACGGCGAACCGATCGACTCCGCCCTGCTCGAACGCGCCTTCATCGGCCTGCCGGTGAAGCTCGGCGATCGCCGCGCGCTGCCCGGCGCCAGCCGCATCAACGAGGCGATCGGAATGCTCGACCGCCTGTGCCACGCCGACACCCTCGAGGACTTCCTGACGATCCCCGCCTATCGCCGCCTCGACTGACCCGCGATCGCCGTCTGTAGAAGCGGCTTCAGCCGCGATCTGAAATCGGCGCATGCGACCCACCAACCGATCGCGGCTGAAGCCGCTCCTACAACAGCCCGCACATTCCGTAGACAACCAATCCCGTACCCAAGGACCACCGCCATGACCGCCCAGCCCACCGCCGACCAACTCCGCCACGACTGGACCAGCAACCCGCGCTGGGCCGGCGTCGAGCGTCCGTACTCCGCCGAGGAGGTCGTGCGCCTGCGCGGCACCGTGACCGTCGAGCACAGCCTCGCCACCCTCGGCGCCAATAAGCTCTGGCATTCGCTCAACACCGAGGACTTCGTCAACGCCCTCGGCGCGATGACCGGCAACCAGGCCATGCAGCAGGTCAAGGCCGGGCTCAAGGCGATCTACCTGTCGGGTTGGCAGGTCGCCGCCGACGCCAACCTCGGCGGGCAGATGTATCCCGACCAGTCGCTGTACCCGGCCGACTCGGTGCCGGCGGTGGTCAAGCGCATCAACAACACCCTGCTGCGCGCCGACCAGATCCAGCATGCCGAAGGCAAGGACGAGGTCGACTTCCTGCAGCCGATCGTCGCCGATGCCGAAGCCGGCTTCGGCGGCGTGCTCAACGCCTTCGAACTGATGAAGGGCATGATCGAGGCCGGCGCCGCCGGCGTGCATTTCGAGGATCAGCTCGCCAGCGCCAAGAAGTGCGGCCACATGGGCGGAAAGGTGCTGGTGCCGACCCGCGAGGCGGTCGAAAAACTGGTCGCCGCGCGCCTGGCCGCCGACGTCTTGGGCGTACCGACCCTGATCGTCGCCCGCACCGACGCCGAAGCCGCCGATCTGCTGACCTCCGACATCGACGACAACGACGCCGAATTCACCACCGGCGAGCGCACCGTCGAAGGCTTCTTCAAGACCCGCAAGGGCATCGACCAGGCGATCAGCCGCGGCTTGGCCTACGCGCCGTACGCCGATCTGGTCTGGTGCGAGACCGGCAAGCCCGACCTCGAGTTCGCCCGCAAGTTCGCCGCCGCGATCCACGTCAAGTACCCCGGCAAGCTGCTGGCCTACAACTGCTCGCCGAGCTTCAATTGGAAGGCCAACCTCGACGACGCCACCATCGCCAGGTTCCAGACCGAACTGGCGGCGATGGGCTACAAGTTCCAGTTCATTACCCTGGCCGGCTTCCACGCCCTCAACTACGGCATGTTCCACCTCGCCCACGGCTACGCCCGCCGGCAGATGAGCGCCTTCGTCGAACTGCAGCAGGCCGAATTCGCCGCCGCCGAGCAGGGCTTCACCGCGGTCAAGCACCAGCGCGAAGTCGGCACCGGCTATTTCGACGCCGTGACCCAGGTCATCCAGGGCGGCCAGTCCTCGACCACCGCGCTGAAGGGCTCAACCGAAGAAGAGCAGTTCGAAGGCCGCCGCGCGGCTGCCTGACCCGGTCGAGATGCCGTGCCTTTGTAGGAGCGGCTTCAGCCGCGATCGGACGGTTGGTCGTGCGTACCGACTCCAGATCGCGGCTGAAGCCGCTCCTACAAAAACCTGCAAACCCCCGTCCTTTGGCCGGCCTCCCCGTCACTTCCCGTTGACCTGTCTTAACCATTCAGGTCAGGTGCTATCCTGCCGCCACGGAACCGGGGATCGTAGGATGCACCGTGAAACCGCAGGGTCAATCGTGGCCCCTAAACCCGCCACGCCAGCCGCACCGACCGGTCAACTCGCGAGCGTCGACGTGCCCGACACCGATATGGCCGAACTCTCGAGCGACGAGTACGCCCTGTTCGCGTCGGTCGCGCGCATGCGCCGGGTCTATGCCGGCGAAACCCTGTTCCGCCGCGGCGACCTCGGCACCACCATGTACGTGATCGCCAACGGTCTGGTCGAGCTCGACTTCGGTGAGGACCTCCTCAGCAAATGCCTCGGCCCGCGCGAGTTCTTCGGCGAACTCGGCCTGCTGATCGGCGACCACGCCCGCAGCGCCGACGCCAGCGCGGTCACCGACGGCGAGTTGCTGGAGCTGCGCCACGAGGAGTTCCAGCGCCTGGTTGAGCGCAGTTCCGAACTCATCTCGCATTTCCTGCGCCGCGCGATCATGCGCGTGGTGCTCAACGAACAGGGCCTGATCCGCCGCCTGCGCCGACGCAACCAGGACCTGCAGGCCGCCCTCGACAGCCTGCGCGCGACCACCCACCAGCTCAGCCAGACCGAAGCGCTGATCCGCAGCGACGAGCTGACCGGCCTGCACAACCGTCGCGGCCTGGTGCAGCACCTGCAGGAGCGCCAGCGCAACCACGCCACCACCGGCCTCGGCCTGCTGCTGGTCGACTGCGACCGCTTCAAGCATGTCAACGACGAGCACGGCCACCTGGTCGGCGACCGCGTGCTGCAGGGCGTCGCCAACATCCTGCGTTCGGTGGCCGGCCCCGGCGACCTCGCCTGCCGCCTCGGCGGCGACGAGTTCTGCCTGCTGGTCAAGGCCGACACCCGCGAGGAAGTGATGCGCTACGCCGACTTCGTGGTCGGCACCGCCCAGGGCCTGATGCAGATGTCGCAGGCCTCGCCGCTGATCTGCAGCCTCAGCCTCGGCGCCTGCCTGGTCGACAACGCCGGCGAATGGAACGACTGGTACGCCCGCGCCGACGCCGCCCTGTACCGGGCCAAACGCCTCGGCGGCAACCGCGTAGAGTGGCAGGACGACGCGCCCGCCCCGGCGTAACCGGCCCCGTCGATGAACGCCCAATCGAGCATCGCCACCGCCCCCGCTGCCGAGCCGCACGGCGTCCCGCAGCTGCGCACCATCCTGCTGACCGACCTGGTCGACTCGACCGCGCTGGTCGAGCGCCTTGGCGACGGCGCCGCGGCCGAACTGTTCCGCGCCCATGACCGCTTGGTCCTGCGCCTGCAGAACGAGTGGCGTGGCCGCCTGATCGACCGTTCCGACGGCCTGCTGTTGCTGTTCGAACGCCCGGTCGACGGCCTCGGCTTCGCCCTCGACTACGCCCGCGGCCTGCGCGAACTCGGCGCCCCGCACGGCACCGACATCAAGGCCCGCGCCGGCCTGCACGTCGGCGAAGTGCTGAGCTGGCGCAACAGCGACGAGGCGGTGCGGCTTGGCGCCAAACCCATTGAGGTCGAAGGCCTCGCCAAGCCGATGGCCGGCCGCCTGATGGCGATGGCACGCCCGGGACAACTGCTGATGTCGGCCGTCGCCGAACCGCTGGCCCACCGCGCCGCGCGCGAACTCGGCGAACGCGGCCAGCACCTGCTGTGGAAATCGCACGGCCGCTGGCGCTTCAAGGGCGTGCCCGAAACGCAGCAGATCTTCGAGGTCGGCGAACCCGGCATCACCCCGCTGCGCGCGCCGCAGCCCAGCCCCAAGGCCTGGCGCGACATCCCGCTGTGGCGCCGCCCGGCCGCGCTCGCCGTCGAACTGGCGCTGGTCGCCGCGATCGGCCTGGGCATCTGGTTCGTCACCCGGCCGCAACCGGCGATCGCCTTCAACCAGCGCGACTGGGTGGTGCTGGCCGACCTACGCAACCTGACCGACCAGCCGCTGCTCGACGACTCGCTGGAGCAGGCATTCCGGATCAGCCTGGAGCAGTCGCGCCACGTCAACGTGCTCAGCGACCTCAAGACCCGCGACACCCTCGCGCGGATGCAGCGCGCGCCCGACACCGAGATCGACCGCGCGATCGCCTCCGAAATCGCCATCCGCGACGGCGCCCGCGCGGTGATCCTGCCGACCGTCGCCGAAATCGGCGGCCGGGTCCGCGTCAGCGCCGAGGTGATCGATCCGAACAGCCAGACCACCGTGTATGCCGAGTACGCCGACGGCAAGGGCGCGGTGTCGGCGCTGGCGTCGATTGATGAGGTGACGGCGGCGCTGCGGGAAAAGCTGGGCGAGGCGTTGGAGGTGGTGGAGCGGGATTCGGCGCCGTTGCCGGAGGTGGCGACAGAGAACCTAGATGCGCTCAGAGCCTATGCGATGGGCGTGGCGGCCTATGGTGACGGCGCGTACGACGAGGCTCTCGGGTACTTCAAGCGCGCAGTCTCCTTGGATCCAACATTCGCGTTGGCCTATATGGGAGCGCTGCGTATCCGGGTGTCCCGGGGCGAAACCCCGCTGGCCATGTCCCTCTTGGCACAAGCTGTATCGCACCGAGAGCGATTGCCGGCCCGCGATGCCTTCTACCTGGATGCCTGGTCGGCGGATCTGAATCCAGACGGCGCGCAGACTGCGCCGGAAAAATGGAAGCTGCTGGCTGGCATGTACCCCGACTACTATGCGGGACACGCCAACTACTCGGCGTGGGCATTCGAGCTTGGCGACTATGGCGATGCGCTGGAGTATGCCCGGGCAGCCACGGTGCAACAGAACCCGCTGCGCCGCATGGCGCTTGAGCAAGTAGGCCAGGCAGAGCTGGCGATGGGGCAGTATAGGAATGCGCTTGCCGCATTCAAGCAGGCTGCGACGGATGGTCGATTGCCCAACCGCCAGATGGCGGCCGTTTATGCCGCAGAAGGACGGTTTTCAGAGGCAGCTGCAGTGCTTTCAGCCTTACCCCGTGACGAGCTCACCAACAACTTCGAAAGGATTTCAATCGCGGTGGATCAAGGGAGCTGGGACGAGGCGCTGCGCATTTCTGCTGAGGCCAGTTCCGCTGTCGAGGATAGTAGTCCGGCAATTGCGAGCCTGTTCCGGACCATCGACCTGTCGGTGCGAACTCTACGCGATGGCGATCCTCCTCCCGCAAGCGACTACCGGCGTGCGATCGACGCAGCCTTGGCCGACTTCGACGGAGCGCAAAGTGCTAATCCCGCCGACCGCCTGCTAATCGCCCTCGCCGCGACGCATTTGGCACAGCGCGCAGGCCACGTCGGGATTGCCGAAGAGGCCATCCCGAGAGTGTCCCGACTTTCCAAATCGGTGGACCATCCACGCGTCGATCAGATGCTTGTCGTTGTTGAGGCTAATCAACAGCGATTGACGGGCAATGCGGCCGGTGCTGTCGCGCAACTCCAGCGCTTGATTGACGGCAAGGAACTGTTCCAGGTACATGTCGCGCTGTGTGACGCCTTAAGGACAACCGGGCGTGGTGCAGACGCCCAAGAGCAGGCGCGCTGGTTGAGTGCACACCGAGGGCTCGCGTACGCAGAGCGTATCGGCGGCTACGTACTGCAGGCTGCCAACGTGGCTGACACTAGAACGGCCACGGCCACGGCCACGAGATTGCAATGATCGCCGCGCAGCAACGTTGGCGTGGAAACTTATTCCGAATCTGCCCGGCGCGCTTGGCTACACTCGCCGTAGGGTCCGCGTGACTTTGCCTGCCTCAAAACAGTGGGGATTCCGGAAGAGTCCCGCTGAAGCCAAGTGGGCCTTGAGCTGTTCGCGTGCGGCGATGATCTCGCGTTTGGGGGCGATGGCCTGGACGGAACAGCATGTACTCATGCTGGGGTCGGAGTAGCCAACCGTTGCGAGGGCGGCTTGGGGGTCTCTCTTGAACAAGCGCCGAAATTCGTTGTCGGTGCTGAGCAGGCCTAGCAGCTTGTCCGCCATCTTTGGATCGAGTGGTGCTGACTTCTTGCCGGCGGTCGTCTTCGACTCGGCGGTCTTCTTGATTGGCATTCCCCATTTCCCCTAGCGAAGGCCAGTTGCAGGCCCATCGGATACCGAATTTATCCTTGTCTACGCGCTGTGACAACCGCGCAGGCGCAGTCGGTGAGCCGACGAACGGATGTGGCGAGAGTGTCTCCTCTCGCCGCGTGCTCAGTCGCTACGCAAGCCTAGTTAGCTCGCTTGCGTCGCGTAGTCGTAGCAACCCTGCCCGCCTCGAAGCAGTGGGGGGTTGGTGGGCGCCAAGTTGGAAGTCAGATAGGTACGCAAAGCGTCGCGGGCTGCCAGCATTTCCTTCTTGAAGCGAGATTCCCCGTTGCCAAGCACCAAAAGCTGGCGCCCTCTGGCAATAAAAAGCCGAGTTGGTGCAATTTAAACCGACGTCGAAATACGTCGTCGGTACTAAGCAGATCTAGCAGCCGGTTAGCGAACTTCGGATCTAAAGGTGCCGAGCATGCTTCTACGACTGAAGAATTATGCGTGCGTGCGTATCGACTGCTACGGATCGTATGGCTATCCCTCCAAGTGATGGACAGTTGTCCGGTGTGCGAGCTCCGCGTGCATCATGGGCCTTTGGACCTCAAGGGCTGTTCGAATGCATATCCGTCGCTGCGCGGTGTTGTTGCTGGAGCCGCGCGAAGAAGTGGGTTTCGATCTGGAGCACTTGCTGGCTGGTGGCAATGGCCTGAATCGTGAGTGTCGCTGGCTGGCATTGGCGCCGCACCTGGGATCGGACGTCGAGGTCGATGCCGTCGAGCGAGAATTGCTCGGTGCGGTGAGCCCGAGCGAATGGATCGACGCGCGCGAACTCGCAACATGCGCCGCCGCCGCGCTCAAACGGCTGCTCAGGAAAGGCCTGCTGATCGGCAGCGGCAAGCGCCACGCCGCGCACCGTGCGAACGACGAGCGCTTGCGCACGACCTACTGGCATCCGCTCGCCGGGGTCCTGCATGCCTTCACGCGCTGGAACGGGACGGATGCCGTCGCCAGCATGCGCGACAATGGCACCGAGACCGCGCTGCAACTGCGCGAGGTTTTCGGCGCGCCGCCGGTCGAGGCCATTGATCGCAGCGGGAGCGCGCAACGCCTGCCATTGCCACGCAGCGCACCGAACGCGTTCGACGAGTTGCTCGCGCGCCGCGCGACCTGCCGCAACTTCGACGCCGCGCGGCCGTTGCCGCACGCGTTGTTCGCGCAATTGCTTGACCGCGTGTTCGCGGCCAAGGCGCAGGTGCGGGTCAGCGACGACACCGTGTTCCTGAAGAAGACCAGCCCGTCCGGCGGCGGCCTGCATCCGGTTGAGGCCTACCTGGTCGTGCAGTACGTCGAGGGCGTCGCGCCCGGGCTGTACCACTACCACGCCGCCGAGCACGCGCTGGAGCCGATGCCGTCGCCGGACGGGCCGCTGCGCGAGTTCGTCATGCAGGCCGTCGCCCAGCAGCACTGGTTCGCCGACGCCCACGTGCTGGTGCTGCTGTCGCCACGCTTCGACCGCACCAACTGGAAGTACCGCCACCACGCCAAGGCCTACCGCGTGGTCGCACTGGAGGCCGGGCACCTGTCGCAGACCTTGTATCTGTCCGCCACCGAGGCGGGGCTGGGCGCGTTTATCACTGGAGCGATCAACGAAGTCGAGGTCGAGCAGGCGTTCGGTCTCGACCCGATCTGCCAAGGCGCGCTGGCAATCTGCGGCTTCGGCTGGCGGGGGGAGGTGATGGAAACTACCGAGTTCGACCCAGCGGGCACGGTGTGGGAGGCGGCGTCGGACAAGACATAAGGCGACACCATTGGCAGACTAGGATAATAATAATATCCAAACACATGGGGATGAAAACGATGCGAATCCAGCTTCTTGCAGTACTGGTGGTAATGGCGGTCGCGACTCTGTCCTTCGCTGCGCGGGCCGGCGTGCCGAGCCTGGACGAGATTCGCTCGCAGCAAACGGAGATCCGCGAGGATGCGCGGGCCGGGCGCGGCATCTACGAGAATCTCTCCGAGTCGCAGCGTGCCGAGTTGTTTTCCAAGCAGGACGTTGCGCTGCGCCTGATGGAAGGCAAGCAGGCGGTCGGGGAGCTCAACGAACCGGAACGCATCGAGTTGTTCAATCAACTGGAGGCCATCGAGGCGCTGGTCAACCAGGCGGAGGATCAGCGGATGGTGTGCCAACGGGTCGCGACTATCGGGACCAACCGCAAGCAGCGCGTCTGCAAGACGGTGGCCCAGCGGCGCGAGGAGATGCGGTTGGCGCAGGACATGCTCAACCGTCGCAGCAACTGCGATGGTTGTTCCGAGTAGTAACCGCAAGCACGGTTGCGTCCGGCGTCAAGCCGTCTGCGCCGCCGCGCCGCGATCCATCCGCCGGTAGCCGATAGCCTCGGTCAAATGCGGGGTGCGGATGTGCGCGCTGTCGGCGAGGTCGGCGATGGTGCGGGCGACGCGCAGGATCCGGTGCATCGAGCGCGCCGACAGCTGCAGTTGCTCGACCGCGTGTTCGAGCAGGGCGTGATCGGGGTTGGACAGGCGGCAGGTGGCGCTGGTTTCGGCCTGGCTCAGCCGGGCGTTGGGCTTGCCGGCGCGGCTGTCCTGCAGGGTGCGCGCCTGCAATACGCGGGTGCGGACCTCGGCGCTGGCTTCGCCTTCGGCGGCGTCGGGGCGCAGTTCGGCCGGCGGCAGTCGGGGCACTTCGACGTGCAGGTCGATTCTGTCCAACAGCGGCCCGGAAATCCGGCTGCGGTAGCGGCGCACCATCTCGGGGCTGCACTGGCAGCGGCCGCTGGCATCGCCGGCCCAGCCGCAGGGGCAGGGGTTCATCGCTGCGACCAGTTGGAACCGGGCCGGGAACTCGGCGCTGCGGGCGGCGCGCGAGACGGTGACGACGCCGGACTCCAGCGGCTCGCGCAGCACTTCCAGGGCGCGGCGTTCCCACTCGGGCAACTCGTCGAGGAACAGCACGCCGTGGTGGGCCAGCGAGATTTCGCCCGGGCGCGGCTCGGTGCCGCCGCCGACCAGCGCCACCGCGCTGGCGGTGTGGTGCGGGGCGCGGAAAGGCCGCGCGCGCCAACGGGCCGGGTCGAGGCCGCGGCCGCCGGCACCAAACCCGTTCATCGAGGCGATCGCCGCCGATTCCAATGCTTCCTCTTCGCTGGCCTCCGGTAGCAATCCCGGCAGGCGCGCGGCCAGCAGGCTCTTGCCGCAGCCGGGCGGGCCGATCAGCAGCAGGTGATGACCCCCGGCGGCGGCGACTTCGAGCGCGCGCCGCGCGTGCAGCTGACCGCGCACGTCGCGCAGGTCGGCGCCGCTGGCGCGCACGCTTGGCAGGGCTTGCGCCGCGGGCAATGACTTGTCCGTCGACAGCATCGCGCAGACCTCCAGCAGGGTCCGCGCGGTGTAGACCTCGGCGCGGCCGACCAGTGCCGCTTCGGCGCCGTTGCCGGCCGGTACGATCAGCTTGCGCCCGGCGTCGGCCGCGGCCAGCGCGGCCGGCAGCACGCCGTCGATCTCGCGCAGTTGCCCGGTCAGGCCGAGTTCGCCGAGGAACTCGTACTGGTCCAGCGCTTCAAGCGGCACCTGGCCGCTGGCGGCGAGGATCCCGAGCGCGATCGGCAGGTCGAAGCGGCCACCGCCCTTGGGCAGGTCGGCCGGGGCCAGGTTGACGGTGATCCGACGCGCCGGGAATTCGAACTGCGCGCACTGGATCGCCGCGCGCACCCGGTCCTTGGCCTCGCGCACCGCGGCTTCGGGCAGGCCGACGATCGACATCATCGGCAGCCCGCCGCCGAGGTGGACCTCGACCCGCACCGTCGGCGCGCGCACGCCCGTCCGTGCACGGCTGTGCACGAGCGCCAGGTTCATGGCCGCGCCTCAGTGGCGCGGCGGAAGCGGGTTGCTGTCCGGCGCGGTGCCGACGGGTGCGGCGCCGTCGATCTGCGATTCCAGTTCGGCGACCGCGCGCTGCAGCTGTTCGAGCTTTTCGCGGGTGCGCAGCAGCACTGCGCGCTGGACCTCGAACTCCTCGCGGGTCACCAGGTCGAGCTTCGACAGGCCGGCCTGCAGCACCGACTTGAAGTTCTGCTGCATCTCGTCGCGGCTCTCGCGCAGGCCCGAGGGCACCAGGCCACTGAGGCGGCGGGCAAGCTCGTCGATGTGGTTGAGGTCGATCATTGGCTGTGGCTCCTCCGGCAGTAGCGCCAGCATCACCGGGGCGCCGTCATGGCGCCGTCAGCGGCTGCCGCGGGCTGTCGTAGGAAAAATCCGACGCGCGGGAGGGCGGCACTTTAACCGATTGCCGTGGCCGGGGTGGCGGCCGAGCTGGCGGTATGGGGCGGCTCGGCTATTCTGGCGCCATCGAAATGGAGGCAGCCCGATGAAGATGGTCATGGCGGTGATCAAGCCGTTCAAGCTCGACGACGTCCGCGAGGCGCTGGCCGAGGCCGGCGTGGCCGGTATCACCGCTACCGAGGTCAAGGGCTTCGGCCGCCAGAAGGGCCACACCGAGCTGTACCGCGGCGCCGAGTACGTGGTCGACTTCCTGCCCAAGATCAAGCTGGAGGTCGCGGTCACCGACGAGCAGGCCGACACCGTGGTCGAGGCGATCATGAAGGCCGCCGGCACCGGCAAGATCGGCGACGGCAAAATATTCCTGTGGGACCTGGACCGAGTGGTGCGGATCAGGACCGGCGAGCTCGACGGCGACGCGCTCTAGGCGCGCGCCTAGAGCGCGGTTCGCGACTCGCGCAACGCCGGCATCAGGACACTCACGCCTCGGCCTCGACGCGATTGCGTCCGGCCGCCTTGGCCCGGTACAGCGCGGCGTCGGCGCGGGCCATCACGTCGGCCAGGTCGTTGTCGTCGGTGCGCAACAGCGACAGGCCGACGCTGACGGTGACGCGCAGGCCGGGGGCGATGTCGGACAGGTCGATGCGCTCGACGCTGACGCGCAGGCGTTCGGCCGCTTGTCCTGCGTGAACCAGCGGCGTGTCGGGGCACAGCACGACGAATTCCTCGCCGCCGATGCGGCCGAGCAGGTCGTTGTGCCGAAGCTCCGACTCGCAGGCGCGCGCCACCCGTATCAGCACCTGGTCGCCGTGGGCATGGCCATGGCCATCGTTGATGCGCTTGAACCGGTCCAGGTCGAAGGTGAGCACTGCCAGTGGCCGCTCGCGGCGACGCGCCGCCGCCAGGGCGCCGACGGCGGCGGTTTCGACATGGCGGCGGTTGGCCAGGCCGGTGAGGGCATCGGTCAGCGCCAGCGCGTTGATCCGGCGCAGGCGCCGCAGTTGCCGCAGCAACAGCGCCAGTAACAGCGCCAGCAGCAGGCCGCCGCTGACCAGTGCCGCCACCTGCCAGCGGTTGGCGCGACCGATGGCGTCCAGTTGCTGCTGCTGACTGCGCCGTTCGGCCAGCAAGCGCGCGTTCTCGAGTTCATGGCGGGCGGTGTCGAACTGGTACTGCAGCAGCAGCGATTGCTGGATGCGGGCGCCGTCGTAGCCTTGCTCGCGCCCGCTGCGCTCCAGCTTGAGGTCGTCCAGCGCGGCGCGATAGTCGCCAAGTGCCTCGTGGCTGCGCGCACGCGCGGCGTACAGCTCCACCAGGTAACGCGGATTGGGGTCGGCGGCGAATGCGCGCGCCGAGGCCTGGTAGCGCGCCAACGCCGCGGCATGGCCACCGTGCCCGGCCAGCACCTGGCCTTGCAGCAACTGCAACATGCCTTCGTTGGAGCGGTCGCCGAAACCCGCGAAGCCCTCGCGGGCGGTGGCCAGCGCGTCGGCGGCGGCGTCGAAGGCGCCCAGCTTCACCTGCGCCGCGGCCATGCCCAGGTGCGCGGCGGCCAGCTCGTAGCCCAGCCCGTGCGTGGTGGCGACCTGCGCCGCGCGGCGCTGGGCGGCCAGCGCCCGGTCATAGTGCCCGTGGTCCTGGTGCACGAACGCGGTCTGGATCAGCGACACCGCCAGCAGGCCCCAACGCGCCTCGCGTTCGGCGAAGGCGACGCTCTGCCGCAGGTACTCGAGCGCCTTGTCATGCTCGCCCATACGCCGGTAGGCGATGGCGACCTCATGCAGGTTGGCTTCGGCCTCCCGGCTCAGGCCGCCGCCGCGGTAGACGCGCTGCGCTTCGAGGAAGTCGGTCAGCGCCGCAGCCTGCTGTCCCAGCAGCGAGCGCTGGTTGCCGCGACGGCCGAGGGCCTGGGCCAGCAGGCGCGGTTCGGCATGTTCCCGCGCCAACGCCAGGGCGGCTTCGGTCGGGATCGCCGCCTCGGTGATCTGCCCATCCGCTTCGAGATAGGCGGCCTCGCACAGGCCGAAGCGGATCTGCGCGCCGACGTCGTCCAGCCGCCGTGCATCGGCCAGGCCGGCGCGGGCGAAGGCGAGGCCGCTGGCCGGCGGGCCGAGGTCCTCGTAGTCGCAGCGGAAGCCGCGCAGACGCAGCGCGCGGCGGGGGTCGTCCACGGGGCGCAGCGCGGCCAGCCGGGCGACGACCGCCTGTATCTCCTGCGGGCCGGTGATGACCGGGTCGCCGCGTTCGACCTGCGCGATCAGCGCGTCAAATCTGGCCGGATCGGGCAGGGCGGTCGCAGTCGCCGCCGTCGCCGGCGCGAGCCCACCCAGGCCGAGCAACAACAGCGGCAAACACAAAGCGCGCAAGACAATCCCCTCGGATCGAGTACAGGCCGTCCATGCGCTGCCATCACACTGTCCGCCGGCGACCGTAACACAGTCGATGCCGCTGCCGGCTCGGCCCGGCTTGGCCGGAAGGCCTACTCGCCGAGCGCCGCCGCCACGAACGGCGGCAGCGACTGGGCACCTTGGTGGATGTCGGCGCTGTAGTACTTGGTCTCGAACGCCTTGGCGCGCGCATCGGCCTCGCGGAAGTCGAAGCCTTGGCCCTTGCGTGCCAGCGTGCAGCTCCACCAGCCGGTCGGGTAGCACGGCTGCGGGAATGGCAGGGTCTGGAACGAGCTGAAGCCGGCCTTGCCCATCTCCGCGCGCATGGCCTTGATCAGGTCGAGCAACACCAGCGGCGACTCGGACTGCTGCACCAGGATGCCGTCGTCCTTCAGCGCGCGGAAGCACGATTCGAAGAACGCCTTGTTGAACAGGCCCTCGGCCGGCCCGACCGGGTCGGTCGAGTCGACGATGACGATATCGAGGCTGCCGGGTTCGCAGTTGGCCATGTAGGCGATGCCGTCGTCGAACAGCAACTGCGCGCGCGGGTCGTCATTGGCCTCGCACAACTCGGGGAAGTGCTCTTCCGCCATTCGCGTGACCTGCTCGTCGATGTCGCACTGCACGGCCTTCTCGACGCCCGGGTGCTTGAGCACCTCGCGCAGGGTCCCGCAGTCGCCACCGCCGATGATGACGACGTGCTTCGGCGCGGCATGGGTGAACAGCGCCGGGTGCGACATCATCTCGTGATAGAAGAAATTGTCGCGCGTGGTCAGCATCATCGCGCCGTCGATCAGCATCAGGTTGCCCCAGTCGGTGCTCTCGAAGATCTCGATCTTCTGGAACGGCGACTGCACTTCGTCCAGTTTCTTGGTGATGCGATAGCCGATCGCCGAGCCGGACGGTTCGAAATTCTCGTAATGCCAAGTCGTATTCGCGTTCATTGCAGTTCGTCCAGCGCAGGTGGCCACGTCCGGGTCGGCGAAAGCCGGTCGACGTCGCAGTTGGGGGCTGCAAATTGTAACGAATGCCGCCCCGCCGCCCGTGAGGCCGGTGCTGTCCGGCGCCGTTGCTCACGGCGCGCGGCCGCCGGGGCGATAGAATGCGCGTCCCCACAACTGCTGGTGTCACGCCGATGGCCGACTGGTCGATTGATCAGGCCCGCAAGACCTACTCGATCCCGCACTGGAGCGAGGGCTACTTCGATGTCGACGGCGCCGGCCGGGTCACGGTGCGCCCGGGTGGCGCGACCGGGCCGGCGGTGGCGCTGCCGGAGGTGGTCGACCAGGCCCGCGCCAACGGCGCCAAGCTGCCGCTGCTGGTGCGCTTCCCCGACATCCTCGGCGACCGCCTCGGCAAGCTGCAGGGCGCGTTCGCGCAGGCGATGGACGAGGCCAGCTATCCGGGCGGCTACACCGCGGTGTATCCGATCAAGGTCAACCAGCACCGCGGTGTCGCCGGCGTGCTGGCGTCGCACCACGGCGAGGGCTTCGGCCTGGAGGCCGGCAGCAAGCCGGAGCTGATGGCGGTGCTGGCGCTGAGCCGGCCGGGCGGGGTGATCGTCTGCAACGGCTACAAGGACCGCGGGTACATCCGCCTGGCATTGATCGGCCGCAAGCTCGGGCTGCAGACCTTCATCGTGATCGAGAAGCCGTCGGAGCTGCCGCTGGTGATCGAGGAGGCGCGCGCGCTCGGCGTCGAACCCGGTCTCGGTGTGCGCATGCGGCTGGCCTCGCTCGGTGCCGGCAAGTGGCAGAACAGTGGCGGCGACAAGGCCAAGTTCGGGCTGTCGCCGCGGCAGGTGCTGGACCTGTGGAAGCAGCTGCGCGGCGCCGGCATGACCGACTGCCTGCAGCTGCTGCACTTCCACATGGGCAGCCAGATTTCCAACGTGCGCGACATCGCCAGCGGGATGCGCGAGGCGGTGCGTTATTTCATCGAACTGTCGAAGCTCGGTGCCAACGTGCGCTTCATGGACGTCGGCGGCGGCCTTGGCATCGACTACGAAGGCACCCGCTCGCGCAGCTACTACTCGATCAACTACGGCGTGCAGCAGTACGCTTCCAACATCGTGCAGCCGCTGGCCGAAGCCTGCGCCGAGCATGGCCTGACACCGCCGCGGATCATCACCGAGTGCGGCCGCGCGATGACCGCGCACCACGCGGTGCTGGTCGCCAACGTCTCCGAGGTCGAGGCGGCGCCGGAAGGCCGGGTGCCGGACGAGCATGACGACGAGCCGGCAGTGATCCGTCATTTGCGCGGAATTCACGCCGAGCTCGATTCGCGTCCCGCGGTCGAGCTGTTCCACGAGGCCGTGCATTTCCACAGCGAGGGCCTGTCGGCGTACGCGCTCGGCCAGATCGACCTGGTCCATCGCGCGCGCCTCGACGACCTGTTCTACCTGATCGCCCATGGCGTGCGCGAGCGTTTGAGCGCCGGCGAAAAGAGCCATCAAACCGTGCTCGACGAGCTCAACCAGCGGCTGGTCGACAAGTACTTCGTCAACTTCAGCGTGTTCGAGTCGATGCCCGACGTCTGGGCGATCCAGCAGGTGTTTCCGATCGTGCCGATCGAGCGCCTCGACGAGGCCCCGACCCGGCGCGGGGTGATCGCCGACCTGACCTGCGATTCCGACGGCCGCATCGACACCTACGTCGAGAACGAGGCGCTCAACACCTCGATGCCGGTGCACCCGCTGAAGCCGGGCGAGAGCTACCGACTCGGCTTCTTCCTGGTCGGCGCCTACCAGGAGATCCTCGGCGACATCCACAATCTGTTCGGCGACACCGATGCGGTCGAGGTGCGGGTCGACGGTGACGGCTACCGGCTGGTGCAGCAGCGTCGCGGCGACACCACCGACGTGATGCTCGACTACGTCGGCTACGCGCTTGACGAGTTGCGCGCGGCGTACCGCGACAAGGTCGCTGCCGCGCAGTTGCCGGACGCCGAAGCCGCGCGCCTGAACGCCGCGCTGGAAGCCGGACTGACCGGTTACACCTACCTCGACGACGCGCCGGCGGCGTGACCGAATCCATCTGACGCCCGCTGAGGGCAACGAGAACAACATGAAAACCGGATTCATCGGCCTCGGCGCGATGGGCGCGCCGATGGCACGCCACCTGCACCAACGCGGCCTGCTGACGGCGGTCGGCAACCGCACCCAGGCCAAGGCCGACGCGCTGGCGGCGGAACTGAAGGTGCGCGCCGCGTGCTCGGCCGACAACTTCGCCGATTGCGAGGTGGTGGTGCTGTGCGTGTCGCTCGACATCGACGTACTCGAGAACGTCAACGCGCTGGCGAACGTGCTCAAGGCCGGATCGCTGGTGATCGACCACTCGACCGTGGCGGTGCAGACCGCGCGCCGGGCGGCGGCGACGCTGGCCGAACACGGCATCGGCTTCGTCGACGCACCGGTGTCGGGCGGGGTCGAGGGCGCGCGCAACGGCAAGCTGTCGGTGATGGCCGGCGGCGATGCCGCGCAGGTCCAACAGGCGCGTCCGGTGCTCGAGGCCTACGCCGCGCGGATCAGCCACATGGGCGACACCGGCGCCGGCCAGGCGACCAAAGCGGTCAACCAGGTGCTGGTCGCCGGCATCAACGAGGCGGTCTGCGAAGGGCTGGCGCTAGGGGAGAAGCTTGGCCTCGATCCCGAGGTGTTGCTGCCGACGCTGATGGCCGGCGCCGCCGGCAACTGGTTCCTCGACAAGCGCGGCGCGACCATGCTGCGCGGCGAGTTCGCGCCGGGTTTCAAGAACGCGCACATGCTCAAGGATTTGCGCATCGTGCAGGCGATCGCGAGTGGCACCGGTTTGCGCACGCCGACGCTGGAGCAGGCGCTGGCCGATTACGCCGAACTGGTCGAGCGCGGCCATGGCGATGCCGATACCTCAGCGTTGATCACCCTCAAGCGCGGTGGCTGAAACTGGAGCACTGAGGCCGGTCTCCTGCGTTTCGTACCCGCTTTTCGTAGGAGCGGCTTTAGCCGCGATCGGGAGTCGGCGCGGACGACCGGTTTCAGATCGCGGCTAAAGCCGCTCCTACAGAATTCGTAGCTGTGGGAGTCAGTCCGGAGCGCCAACCCGACGCTCCCCCAACCGTTCCCCCAACAGCGCCCCGAACCACGCCGCGGCCAGGCTCAGGCCGATCGCCAGCGCGTTGTACTTCAGCACCATCGGCAGCGAGTCCATCGGCGGCTGCGCGATCAGCAGCAGCGCCACGACCACGGCCAGCCACAGCGCCGCAGCCAACCCGAGTGCGATCCAGCGGAAGCGCCGGCGCGCGATCCAGCCGCCTAGCAGCATCGCGCCGAAGGTCACCAGCAGGCTGCCGATCGGGATCCCGCCGAGGCCGGTTTCCAGTGGCAGGTCGAGCTGCCAGCCCGACACGCTGATCAACAGGTCGAACAGCAGCATCGTCGCCAGTGCGGCAATGCAGCCGAGCAGGGCGCGTTTGCTCATGTCGTGGGCTCCCTCATGGGTCCACAAGACGCGAACCCGAAAGCCGAGTCTACGGCAGCTGCTGCGCGATGCAGCGAGACTGCGGTCGCGCTACCGGGCACCGCAAAGGCCGGCTGGCCGCGGCCTATTTGACCTCGATCGCCATCGCCGGCAGGCCGCCACGCTCGAGCTTGCGCTTGGCGTCGGCAAGGTCGCTGGCGGTGCCGTACGGCCCCATGCGCACGCGGTGGACGGTGTCGCCGTTGATCGTCGCCGGCTCGACCCGTGCGCTGAGGCCGAGCAGGGCGATCCGTGCTTTCAACGCCTCGGCCTGGGTCGCGGCCGCGAACGCACCGGCCTGCAGCAGGTAGCGCTTGCCATTGCCGGCACCCGCCGCGGTGGCACTGTCGCGGTCGGTGATCGGCGCGGTCGCCAGCGAACGCTCTTCCGGCGCGATCTCGACCGGTCGCGGCAACGCGCGGTCGGCGACATCGGCCTCGGCCTGCTCGCGGGCGCGCTGGATCTCGGCCAGGCGGGCGGCCTCGGCGCGCTCGGTGGCGGCCAGTTCGGCATCGCTGATCGGCACTTCCTTGCCGGGTAGCAGGGTATAGAAGTCGAACTCGGGGTCGGCCGCCGTCTCATCCTCGTCGGCGGCCGGCGCCTTCACCGCCGGCGCCCGCGTCGCTACCGGCTCGTCGTCCGGGCCCGACACCGGCGCCGGGCGGGCGTCGGGGTTGGGTTGCGGGCGGAAGAAGCCGTCGCCGTCGGACTTCAGGATCTTCGGTGCGAACAGCACCGCCACGATCGTCAGGATGATGCCGAGCACCATCCAGGCCCAGCCCGGCAATCCGTTGTTGCCGGCGTTGCGCCGGGCCTGCGATTTGCCGCGTCGTGCTGCCACTTACATCACCTCGGGGGCGCTGACGCCCAACAGATCAAGACCGTTCGCGAGCACCTGGCGGGTTGCCATGGCGAGTACCAGCCGCGCATGGCGCGTGCCGGCATCGTCGACCAGGAACTGGTGGTCGTTGTAGTACGTCTGGAACGTCTGTGCCAGTTCGAGCAGGTAGACCGCGAGTTGGTGCGGTTCCAGATCGCGACCGGCGCTCTCGACCACATCGGGGTAGCGCAGCACGGCGGTCACCAGCTCGTGCGCGGCCTCGTCGTCGAGGTCGAGCGGTCGGGCCAGGCCGTCGTCGCGGTCGAAGCTCAACCCGCGCTCGCTCAGTTGCCGCATCAGCCCGCACATGCGCGCGTGGCTGACCTGCACGTAGTAGACCGGGTTGTCGAGCGACTGGCTGCGCGCCAGGTCGATGTCGAAAGTCAGCTGCGAGTCCGGCTTGCGCGCGACCAGGAACCAGCGCGTCGCGTCGCGGCCGGCCTCGTCGATCAGGTCGCGCAGGGTCAGGTAGCTGCCGGCGCGCTTGGACAGCTTCACTTCCTCGCCACCGCGCATGACCGTGACCATCTGGTGCAGCACGTACTCCGGCCAGCCCTTCGGGATGCCGGTATCGAGCGCCTGCAACCCCGCGTGGACGCGGGCGAGGCTGCCGTGGTGGTCGGCGCCCAGCTCGGTGATCGCCCGCTCGTAGCCGCGCTGCCATTTGCTCAGGTGGTAGGCGACGTCGGGCACGAAGTAGGTGTAGCTGCCGTCGGACTTGCGCATGACGCGGTCCTTGTCGTCACCGAAATCGGTGCTGCGCAGCCACAGCGCGCCGCCGTCCTCGTAGGTGTGACCGTGGGCGACCAGCTCGCGGACGGTCTCCTCGACCTTGCCGTCGGCGTACAGCGAGGACTCCAGGAAGTAGACGTCGAAATCGACGCCGTAGGCCTCGAGGTCGCCGTTCTGTTCGCGCCGCAGCCAGGCGACCGAGAACTGGCGGATCGCGTCGAGGTCGTCGACATCGCCGGCGCCGGTGACGCTGTGGCCTTCGACCTCGACGGTCGCGCCGTCGAGGTAGGCGCGGGCGACGTCGGCGATGTAGTCGCCGCGGTAGCCGGCCTCGGGCCAGTCGCTGTCGTCCGGGGTCCGGCCCTGCGCGCGCGCCTGCACCGACAACGCGAGGTTGTTGATCTGCACGCCGGCGTCGTTGTAGTAGTACTCGCGCGCCACGTCCCAGCCGTTGGCGGCGAGCACGCGGGCGATGCAGTCGCCGATCACCGCCGCGCGGCCGTGGCCGACGTGCAGCGGTCCGGTCGGGTTGGCCGAGACGTACTCGACCCCGGCGCGGTGGCCCTTGCCCGACTCGTTGCTGCCGAACGCCTTGCCCTGGGCGAACACTTCGCCGAGCTGGCGCCGCCAGGCGGCCTCGGCGACATGGAAGTTGATGAAGCCGGGACCGGCGATCTCGACCCGGGCGATGTCGTCGTTGGCTGGCAGCGCGTCGACCAGGGTCTGGGCGAGCGCGCGCGGATTCGACTTGGCCGACCTGGCCAGCAGCATCGCGGCGTTGGTCGAGAAGTCGCCCTGCGCGCGCGTCTTCGGCCGCTCGATCACGAAATCGGGAGCGGCGAGGTCGGCGGGCAGGGTGCCGTTGGCGCGCAACGCATCGATGGCCTGCGCGACGAGCGCGCGGAGGGTGGCTTTCACGGGATCTCGGCAGGTGGAACGGAACCGATCATTTTACGCAGAACCAGCGATGGCGTCCGGCGTGGGCGGGATGCGTGAGTGCGCGAGGATTCTTGATGGGGGTGTCGCCGTGCGGTGGGCGGTTCCATGCACTTCGACGCGAGGCTTCGGGGGCTCGCGAACAACGGAGGTCGCTCCTGCATGAAACCAAGCAGCCCCAAGCCGCGGCGCGGCGTCCTGTCGGGGTATTGCGGAGAGTGCGCCATGGATGGCGCACGGCGGTGAGTGCGGCCAGGGATGGCCGCCCGAACCGAGTAGCAATGCCCCGACAGGGCGACGCTCCCCCATCGTTCGAGAACTGCTTCGCTCTTGCCCTGTTCTTGCCTCCCGACCCTGCCACCGCCGCCAGAAACTACACCCAGCCGCGCGCCGCCAGCGATACCGGCGGGCCATCGGCAATCACGAAGTGGTCGAGCAAGCGCAAATCGACCAGCGCCAGCGCCTGCTTCAGCCGCGCCGTCACCGCACGGTCGGCCGCACTCGGCTCCGGGTTGCCGCTCGGGTGGTTGTGGCCGACGATCACCGCCGCCGCGTTGTGCGCCAAGGCGCGCCGCACCACCTCTCGCGGATGCACTTCGGCGCCGTCGAGGGTGCCGCGGAACAGTTCCTCGAACGCGATCGCCCGATGCCGGTTGTCAAGAAACAATGCCGCGAACACCTCGTGCGGCAGCCCGCGCAGGCGCTGGGCGAAATATCGGCCGGCGGCCTGCGGGTCGCTCAACGCCGCCCCGCGTTCCAGCTCGGCCGACAGGTGCCGATGGCCCAGCTCCAGCGCCGCCGACAACGCGCAGGCGCGTGCCGGGCCAAGGCCGGGCAGCTTTGCCAGTTGTGCCGCGCTGCGTTCCAGCAATGCCCGCAGGGGCCCGTGCGCGCCCAGCAATTCGCGCGCGGTGCCGACCGCGTCGCGGCCGCGCAGGCCGGAGCCGAGGAAGATCGCCAGCAGTTCGGCATCCGACAACGCGCCGGGGCCGCGGGCCAGCAGCTTCTCGCGGGGTCGCTCGTCGGCCGGCCAATCGCGGATGTGCACGGGTCATCTCCAGGTCGAAGTTGGAAGCGGGACGGGCAGGAAAAAAGGTTCACGCCCCGCGCGGGGGGCACCGCCGCTGGGCGTGGCCCGCCCCACTTCCGCACCGACATGCTGGACGCCGGAGACGCGGTGCACGAGTCGGGGCCGGTCGCGGCTTCGGGTAAGCTAAACGCCACTTCCGCGGTCGGATTTTCCTGAACGTGCCAGCGCTCGACGGACAACGCATCCTGCTCTGCGTCTGCGGGGGCATCGCCGCCTACAAGGCGGCCGAACTGGTGCGCCGTCTCGGCGACGCCGGCGCGCAGGTGCAGGTGGCGATGACCGCCAACGCCCAGCGCTTTGTCGGCGCGACCACCTTCCAGGCCCTGTCGGGCCGGCCGGTGCGCACCTCGCTGTGGGACGAGGCCGCCGAGGCCGCGATGGGCCACATCGAGCTGGCGCGTTGGCCCGATCGTATCGTCATCGCCCCGGCCACCGCCAACACCATTGCCCGCCTCGCCCACGGCTTCGCCGACGATCTCGTCAGCACCCTGTGCCTGGCCACCGATGCGCCGATCGCAATCGCGCCGGCGATGAACCGGCTGATGTGGGCCAACCCCGCGACCCAGGCCAACGTCGAGACCGTGCGCAGCCGCGGCGTGCTGGTGCTCGGCCCCGGTGCCGGCAACCAAGCCTGCGGCGAGGTCGGCGAGGGCCGGCTGCTGGAGCCCGACGCGATCGTCGCGGCACTGGCGCGGGCGTCGGCTTGAGCGCCACCGTAGTGGATACCGCGCTGGCCGGCTGCCGCATCGTCGTCAGCGCCGGGCCGACCTTCGAGGACATCGATCCGGTGCGGTTCCTCGGTAACCGCAGCAGCGGCAAGATGGGCTTCGCGATCGCCGCCGCCGCCGCCCGCCATGGCGCCCAGGTGGTACTGGTCGCCGGCCCGGTGGAACTGCCGACCCCCGCCGCCATCGAGCGCATCGACGTGCGTTCGTCCGCACAGATGCATGCCGCGGTGATGGCGGCGTTACCGGCCGATGTCTACATCGGCGCCGCCGCGGTCGCCGACTTCACCCCGGCCCGGGTCGCCGGCGGCAAGATCAAGAAACAGGCGGACTGCGACGCCGGGCTGACCCTGCAACTGGTGCGCACCCGCGACATCCTCGCCGAGGTCGCCGGCCATCGGCAGCGACCGCGGTTGGTGGTCGGCTTCGCCGCCGAAACCGACAACGTCGAGGCCCACGCCCGCGGCAAGCTCGAGCGCAAACGGCTGGACCTGATCTGCGCCAACCGGGTCGGTCAGGCCGGCAGCGGCTTCGAGAGCGATGACAATGCGCTGATGGTCTATGGCGCGGGCATCGAGCGCGCGCTGGGGCCGGCGCCGAAAACCGTGCTGGCCGAAGCCCTGGTCGCCCTGGTCGCCGAGCGCCTTGCCGCGACCGGGCCGACCGCAGGCGCATAAGCGCCGACCACGGCACGGCATCCCACTCACTTTTGCTTTATCCATGGGGCGCACCGTCCCGCGACCGACCGGACAGATCGATGCAGCACGTGCTTGAACTGAAAATCCTCGACGCCCGCTTCGGCCGCCAATGGCCGTTGCCTGAATACGCCACCGCCGCCAGCGCCGGGCTCGACCTGCGTGCCGCGCTCGACGACGCGCTGACCCTGCAGCCGGGCGATGCCGCGCTGGTGCCGTCGGGACTGGCGATCCACCTGGGCGACCCGACCCTGTGCGCGGTGATCCTGCCGCGTTCGGGGCTGGGCCACAAACACGGCATCGTCCTTGGCAACGGCACCGGCCTGATCGACGCCGACTACCAGGGGCCGCTGATGATCAGCGTATGGAATCGCGGGCGCGAGCCTTTTACGATGCAGGCGGGGGATCGCATCGCCCAACTGGTCGTGCTGCCGATCGTGCGCGCGAGCCTGCAGGTGGTCGATGAGTTCGAAACCAGTGCGCGCGGCGCCGGCGGCTTCGGCCATACCGGCGTGCGCTGAGTCGCGCCGGTTCAAGGGACACCAGGTTCAAGGGGCGGGAAACGCAATGATCGACATGAAGATGGAGCGGCCGCAATTGTCGCTGGAGCAATTGAAGCCGCTGCTGCCGCTGCTGGTCGGCGTCTGCGCGCTGCTGGCCGCCTGGTTCGGCTGGAACGCGTGGCAGCAGTATCGCGACGACGCCCGCCACGCGGCGATCGAGCAGTCGCGCGACAGCGCGGTGCAGGCGATCGCCGCGGCGCTGGCGGCCGAGCACAAGCGGTTCGCCCAGCAGCTGGACAGCCGCACGGTGCGCACCGCGATCGAGGGTGGCGATCTGGCCAAGGCCGGCACCCTGCTCGTCGACGGCTGGCCCGGCGCCAGCCGCGGCACGGTGCTGCTCCCCGGTCTCGACAACGCGTACGCCACCCTGGCCAACGGCGGTTACGGCCAGCTGGCCACCCTGGAGGCGGCGCTGGTCGAGGGCGCGCCGGTGGCCTGGATGATCAGCAGCGGCGCCAAGCCGAAGCTGGCGCTGGCCGCGCCGGTGCGCGACGGCGAACAGGTGGTGGCGGTGGCGCTGGTGCAGCTGGAGCCCAAGCCCATTACCGGCCCGGTGGCGTTGGCAGCGGTTGGCGACGCCACCTATCTCGCCCTGCGTCAGGGCACCCACAGCGTGGTCGAGCGCGGCGATGCCGGGCTGGCGGGCGCGGCCGAGGTGCTGGCCAAGCCCGTGCCCGACAGCGGCTTGCGGGTCGCGGCCGCGGTACCGGATGTCGCCGGTGCCCCGTTCGGATTGGGCGCGCTGGGCTGTTTCATCGTGGCCGGGGTGTTCGTGCTGCTGGCGCTGCTGGCCTGGCGCGCACCGCAACTGGCGGCGCGTCGCGGTGGCGACGATGACGAGATCGCGACGGACGACGAGGCAACCTTGCAGACGCTGGCCGAGTCGGTCGGCGTCCCCGCAGATTCCGATGAGGTTGCCGTGAACGATTCGCTGTCCCCCGCCGCGGCCGCGAGTGCCGAGATCGCCATCGACCGCGGCATCTTCCGCGCCTACGACATCCGCGGCGTGGTCGGCCGCGACCTGTCGCCGGCGGTGGCCGAGCTGATCGGCCAGGCGATCGGTTCGCTGATGCAGGAGCAGGGACTGACCGACATCGTGGTCGGCCGCGACGGCCGCCTGTCCGGCCCCGAGCTGTCCGCTGGCCTGATCGCCGGATTGCGCAAGGCCGGCCGCAACGTCATCGACATCGGCCTGGCGCCGACTCCGCTGGTGTATTTCGGCGCCTACCACCTGCGCGCCGGCTCCTGCGTGTCGGTCACCGGCAGCCACAACCCGCCCGATTACAACGGCTTCAAGATCGTGGTCGGCGACAAGACCCTGTACGGCGACGCGATCACCGACCTGTACGCGCGCATCGCCGACGACCGCCTGCACACCGGCCCGACCCTGGGCCGGCTGGAACCGCGCGAGATCGACGACGACTACGTCCAGCGGGTCGCCTCCGACATCCAGATCGACCGCCCGCTGAAGATCGTGGTCGATGCCGGCAACGGCGTCGCCGGTGAACTGGGCCCCCGGACCCTGGCCGCGATCGGCGCCGAAGTGGTGCCGTTGTACTGCGAGATCGACGGCAACTTCCCCAACCACCATCCCGACCCGAGCGAGCCGCACAACCTCGCCGACCTGGTGAAGATGGTCGATCGCCTCGACGCCGACCTCGGCATCGCCTTCGACGGCGACGGCGACCGCCTCGGCGTGGTCACCCGCGACGGCCATAACATCTTCCCCGACCGCCTGCTTATGCTGTTCGCCGCCGACGTGCTGGAGCGCAATCCCGGTGCGCAGGTGATCTTCGACGTCAAGTGCACCGGCCGCCTGCCGGGACACGTGCTGCGCCACGGCGGCAGTCCGTTGATGTGGAAGACCGGGCACTCGTTCATCAAGGCCAAGATGCGTGAGACCGAGGCTGAACTGGCCGGCGAGATGAGCGGCCACTTCTTCTTCAAGGAGCGCTGGTACGGCTTCGACGACGGCATCTACGCCGCCGCACGGCTGCTGGAGATCCTCGGGGCGCAGCCGGACCGGCCCAGCGACGTGCTCGATGCGCTGCCCGAGGGCGTGGCCACCGCCGAGATCAAGGTCGATGCGCCCGGCGGCAATCCGCATGCGTTCGTCGAGCGCTTTGTCGCCGAAGCCCGGTTCGACGAGGCCAGGCTGTCGACCATCGACGGCTTGCGGGTCGACTGGGCCGACGGCTGGGGGCTGGTGCGCGCCTCCAACACCACGCCGGTGCTGGTGCTGCGCTTCGATGCCGACAACAAGGACGCGCTGGCGCGGATCCAGGACGCGTTCAAGACGCAGTTGCGGGCGCTGGCGCCGGGGCTGGTGCTGCCGTTCTAGGCCGGAGATCGCCGGGCCGGGATCAGCTCTGGCTGTCCCCGGCCGGCTTCTTCAGTTCGCGATAGCGCTCCAGCGCCGAGGCCAGGTCCTCGTCGGCGCTGTTGCGCTCCAGCTGCTGGTCGGCCAGCAACGACTGCTGCCGGCGCAACGCGTGGTGCTGGGTCTGGATGTTGCCGGCCAGCGCCTTGGCGACCGGCTTGCCGGCCAGTTCGGCCTCGCCGGCGCGGCGCAGCAGGGTGACCAGGCTGCGGCGCAGGCCCTCGATCCCGAGTTTGGAGCTCTTGACCGACGCGTCCAGCAGGCCGAGCCGATGTTCGTACGCGCGCCGCAGTTCGGCCTCGCTGGCGTAGGACTCGACCATCGCCAGTTCCCGGCGTACCTTCGCCGCGGTGGCGATCGCCTGCAGCCGCTGCTGTTCGGCCAGCGCGTCGGCGGCGGTGCGCTCGGCGTCGGTCGGCGCCCGGTCCAGCCGCCGGGTCGCCATGCCGCTGGCGTTGAACTCGGTACGGGCGTTGTCGACCGCACTGGCGGGCAGGGCATCGCCGCAGATCTTGCGACCGTCCTCGGTCCAGCAATAGATCTTCTTGCCGGCCGGCTTCTGCGCCAGCGCCGGCGCGCACAGCAACACGGCGGTGGTGGCGAGCAGGGCGGAGGCGAGCTTGTTCATGGCGGTTCGACGGGTCGCGGGTTTGGGCACTCAAGGCTTGTGACGCAAGAGTCAGGCCATCGCCGCCAAGCCGGTGTGAGTGTGGCGCCGCGCGCCGCCCGGGCCGCGTTCAGCCGGGATCGGCGCTGCCGTACTGATCGCGGTACGCTAGCAGCTGTTCGCGCTGGGCGGTGAGTTCGACCGAATCGGCGGCGAACGCGAGCAGATCGGTCAGGCTCGCGACCGCGATCACCGGCAGCCCGTGTTCGGTTGCGACAGTTTGTGCCGCCGAGCGTCGGCTTATGGTCGGGTCGACCGCTTCCTGCCGGTCCAGCGCGATGACGATGCCGGCGACCACCCCGCCGGCGTCGGCGATGATCGCGAGCGCCTCGCGGATCGCGGTGCCGGCGGTGATCACGTCGTCGACGATCAGCACCCGGCGGCCCTCCAGCGCCGCGCCGATCAGGCTGCCGCCCTCGCCGTGGGCCTTGGCCTCCTTGCGGTTGAACGCCAATGGCAGGTCGCGGCCGCGGCCGGCGTACTCGCAGGCCAGCGCGGTCGCCAGCGGGATGCCCTTGTAGGCCGGGCCGAACAGCAGGTCGAACTCCTGCACCGCACCGCTGGCCGCGGCCGTATCGATCGCGTCGGCATAGCAGCGGGCCAACTCGGCCATCGCCGCGCCGGAGTCGAAGCGCCCGGCGTTGAAGAAATACGGGCTGCGGCGGCCGGACTTGAGGGTGAATTCGCCGAAGCGCAGGGCTTCGGCACGCAGCGCGAGTTGCAGGAAACGGGTGCGGTGGTCGCTCATGAGGGGTGGTCAGGTCAGTGCTGGGAAAGGGATGAGGCGGACGTCGGGTCGAGGCCAAGCCGACGCAGCATCAACTGCTGCGGCCAGGACCCGACCGCGCGGCGCTCGCCGGTGGCGCGGAAACCGGCGCGGCGGTAGGCCGCGATCGCCGCGTGGTTGCCGCAGTCGACCAGCAGCGCCAGCCAGTGCCGGCCCGGGTGACGCCGACGAGCATCGGCGCAGCAGGCGTGCACCGCGGCGGTGCCGAGACCGCGGCCTTGCCAGTCGCGGTCGAGCCACAGGCTGCGCAGGCCCAAGTGCGGCGCCGGCAACTCACGGCCGATGACCGCGCGCGGGGCGAGGTCGAGTCGGTAGAAGCCGATCGCGTGGTCGCCGGTCATCACCGCCATCGCCTCGCTCATCGGGTCGCGGCGGGCGTCGGCGAGGTTGAACGCGATCTCGCCAATGTACGGATACTGCCCCGGCGCCAGCCGCAGCGTGGCGATCCGCGCGGCCACCGCGGCGTCGACAGGTTGCACGTGGACGGTGGCCGGATCGCTCATGCGGTGAATGATAGGACACCGCCGCCGGCGGCCGGTCCTGCGCGGCGCGAAGCGGTTGTTATGATCGCCGGACCTTCGTCGTGGAGCGCGCATGCGCATCGTCAGCTTCAACGCCAACGGCCTGCGTTCGGCGGCCCGCAAGGGCTTTTTCGACTGGTTCGCCGGCGCCGATGCCGATCTGCTGTGCGTGCAGGAGACCAAGGCGCAGGAGCACCAGCTGGCCGGTCCGGAGTTCCTTCCCGAGGGCTATCGCGCGTTCTTCCGCGACGCGACCACCAAGAAGGGTTACAGCGGCGTCGCCATCTACAGCCGCCGCGAGCCCGACGAGATCCGCACCGCGCTGGGCTGGGCGCCGTTCGACGAGGAAGGCCGCTACATCGAGGCGCGGTTCGGCAACCTCAGCGTGGTGTCGTTCTACATCCCGTCCGGCTCCTCGGGTGAGTTGCGCCAGGGCTTCAAGTTCGAGGTGATGGAGTGGCTCAAGCCGGTGCTCGATGAGTGGCTCGCCAGCGGCCGCGACTACGTGCTGTGCGGCGACTGGAACATCGTGCGCAGCGCGCTCGACATCAGGAACTGGAAGTCCAACCAGAAGAATTCCGGCTGCCTGCCGCCCGAGCGCGACTGGCTCAATGGCTTGTGTGCGGACGACACCCCCCGCAGTTGGGTCGACAGTTACCGCGCGCTCAACCCCGAGGCGCAGGACTACACCTGGTGGAGCAACCGCGGCGCCGCCTACGCCAACAACGTCGGCTGGCGTCTCGACTACCAGTTGGTGACGCCGGAGTTGGCCACGCGCCTGCAAGGCTGCTCGATCCTGCGTGAGCCGCGGTTCTCCGACCATGCGCCGTTCATCGTCGACTACGCCGGGAACCTCGCATGAGCGCCGCGCCGGTGGCGACGCCGTCGCCGCGACCGAAGGGCTGGCGCGGCATCCTCGCCGCATTCGGCACGCCGTCGGCGGGGACGCTGTTCTTCCTCGGTTTCGGCAGCGGCCTGCCGTTCCTGCTGGTCGGCTACACCTTGTCGATCTGGCTACGCGAGTACGGGCTGGAGCTGAGCACGATCGGCCTGCTCAGCTACGTCAGCATGTTCTACGTGTTCAAGTTCCTGTGGGCGCCGCTGATCGACCGCTGGAACGCGCCGCTGCTGGGCGTGCTCGGCCGTCGCCGCGGCTGGCTGGTGCTGGCGATCCTCGCGCTGATCGCCGCGCTGGCGGGCATGGCGTTCACCGGTCCGGCGCAGCTGACCACGTTCGTCGGCCTGGCGGCGTTGACCGCGTTTGCCGGCGCCACCCAGGACACCGTGGTCGACGCCTACCGGATCGAGATCGCGCCGGTCGAAGCGCAGGGCGCGCTGGCCGCGACCTATACGCTGGGCTACCGTTTCGGCCTGATCGTGTCCGGTGCCGGCGCGCTCTACATCGCCGACTTCAGCGGCTGGCGCGTGGCCTACCTGACCATGGCCGCGGTGCTGCTGCTGCCGCTGCTGGCGGCGCTGTTCGCGCGCGAGCCGGAGCAGATCACGATCCGCGAACGCAAGAGCTTCGGCGAGGCCTTCGTCGGCCCGTTCAACGAATTCTTCCGCCGTCACGGGGTGGCGGTCGCGATCGTGCTGCTGGTGTTCATCGGCCTGTTCAAGTTGCCTGACCAGATGCTCGGCGTGGTGGCCGGGCCGTTCTACATCGACACCGGCTACAGCAAGGCCGAGATCGCCACCGTGTCGAAGGTGTACGGGGTCTGGATCGGGATTGCCGGGGCATTCCTCGGCGGCGTGTCGGTGGCCGCACTGGGGGTGCGCCGCTCGATTCTGATCGGCGCGCTGGGACTGGCCCTGTCCAACCTGCTGTACCTGCTGATGGCGATGAATCCGAGCGAGACCTGGGCCTTCGTGGCGGCGCTGTCGGGCGACAACCTGGCGCTGGGGTATGCCGGGGTGGTGCTGATCGCGTTCCTGTCGGGCCTGACCAGCCGCGAATTCACCGCAACCCAGTACGCACTGCTCGTTTCGCTGGCCAACATGCCGGGTAAGATCGTCGGCGGGATGTCCGGCTTCATGGTCGAGAACTGGAGCTATGCGGGGTTTTTCGTGTTCAGTTCGTTGTCGATCGTGCCGACGCTGCTGTTGCTGGGTTGGCTGTGGCGGCGCACGCACCTGTTCGAACCCGTGCTCGAGCCGGACACTTAACTCGTTTGAAAATGGCCTGATCGATCCGCAGTCGACCCGGGCACGCCGCGACTGGAGCGCGGAGAGGGAACCGTCATGACCGAAAGCATTGTGTTGAACATCGATCCGCTGCTGCTCGTACGCATACGCCGGATGGCCACGGCGAAGGGCTGGAGTGAGCAGCAGGCTCTGGCGCACCTGCTCGAACACGGCTTGTTCGCCTGCGAGGCCGAACTGGCGGCGCGGTTCGACGATTCCGACGCCGACGCCCTGCAGGCGGCGATCGCGGCGCTGGAGCAGATCCAGGACGACCCGGGTTTCGCCAACATCGGTCGGATCGAAGGTAGCGGTGCGATCGACGCCACCGAGGCTGCGCCGGCCGCGTGGCCCCCGGCGCCGACACGCCCGGCCGATTGAGCCGTCGCAGCGGCGCCGCGCGTCAGCCGGCGAAACCGCTTGGGTGGATCGTGGCCGGGTAGATGGCGCCCAGCACCCGCGGTCCCGCCGCGCCGGTCACGCTGGGCAGGTTGCCGGGTAGTCCGGCCAGGGTTTGCCGGGCCAGCCAGGCGAACCCCATCGCCTCGACGAAATCCGGGTCCAGCCCGTGCGCGGCGGTCGACTCGACCGCGATGCCCGGCAGGTGCTCGCCGATCCGCTGCAGCAATCGCGCGTTGTGCACGCCGCCGCCGCAGGCCAGCACGCGCCGGCTCTGTGGCTGCTGCGCCAGCAACGCATCGGCGACGGTGACCGCGGTCAGCTCCAGTAGGGTCGCCTGCACGTCGGCGGCGGCCTCGTCGCCGGCCAGGCGCGCCTGCAGCCAGTCGAGGTGGAAGTGTTCGCGGCCGGTGCTCTTCGGCGGCGCCAACGCGAACCATGGCTCGTCGAGCAGGCGCGCCAGCAGGTCCGGGTCGACCGTGCCGCGGGCGGCGAATGCGCCATTGCTGTCATAGGGCTGGCCCAGTTCGCGTTCGCACCAAGCATCCATCAATGCATTGGCCGGGCCGGTATCGAAGCCGCGCACGTCGCCGTGCGACGGCAGCAGGGTGAAGTTGGCGATGCCGCCAAGGTTGAGCACCGCGCGGTGCTCGTCCGGGTGGCGCAACACCGCCGCGTGCAACGCCGGCAACAACGGCGCGCCATGGCCGCCGGCGGCGACATCGCGGCGGCGGAAGTCGGCGACGGTGGTGATGCCGCAGCGTTCGGCGATGACGTTGCCGTCGCCCAGCTGCAGCGTGAACGGGTGCTGGCCGTCGAAGCGTGCGCCGGTGGGACGATGGCGCACGGTCTGGCCGTGCGAGCCAATGGCGCGGACCTGGCCCGGCGCGACGCCGGCGGCATCGAGCAACTGGCGGGTGGCGTCGGCGAACGCCTCGGCGATCCGCACGTCGAGCGTGCCGAGTTCCTCGATCGACTGCATTGCGCCGCCCTGGCCCAACTCGACCAGACGGCCGCGCAGCAGCGGATCCCAGGCAAAGGTGCGACCCAGCAGCAGTTCGCAATCGCCGGAGGGGTTGAACCGCACCAGCGCGGCATCGATGCCGTCGGCGCTGGTGCCGGAGATCAGGCCGACGAACAGTCCATCGGCCGGAGCATCGGTCCGACCGTCACCGGACGGATGCGCCGCGGGCCCGGACGAGCCAGCGCCCGCCGGGCCCGCGGCGATGGAATTCATGGGCTCAGGCCTTGCTGTCGGCCTTGACCGGCTTGGCCTTGTCGGCAGGCTCGGCCTTGGCATACATGACCTTCTCGACCTGCCGGATCCGCGCCAGCGCCGGCGCAGTCTGCGCCTGGAACGCTGCCAGCGCCGCGCCCTTCAGCGGTTCGGCCGGCGGCATCGTCACCGTCAGCGGATTGCGGTGGACGCCGTTGATGCGGAATTCGTAATGCAGGTGCGGTCCGGTGGCGAGGCCGGAGCTGCCGACATAACCGATCACTGTGCCCTGCTTGATGCTGGAGCCACGCTTGTACTTGCCGAAGCGCGACATGTGCGCGTACAGGGTGGTGTAGCCACGGCCGTGGTCGAGCACGATGGTGCGACCGTAGCCGCTCTTCCAGCCGATGAACTTGACCCGGGCATCGCCGGCGGCGTGGATCGGGGTGCCGGTGCCGGCGCCGTAGTCGACGCCGTCATGACGGCGGGTGCGGCCCAGCACCGGGTGCTTGCGCGCCTTGCTGAAGCCCGAGGTCACCCGCGCATACGGGATCGGCATGCGGATAAAGGCCTTCTTCAGCGGCCGGCCGTCGGCGGTGTAGTAACCGACCTTGCCGTCGTGCTCGAAACGGAAGCCCGAGTAGGTCTTGCCGCCGGTGGTGAAGGTCGCCGCAGCGATCTCGCCGGTGCCGATGCGCTCGCCCTCACGCCAGACCTGCTCGTACACCGCGCTGAAGCGGTCGCCTTTCTGGGTGTGGCTGAAGTCGATGTCGTACTGGAAGATCTCGTCGGTCAGGGTCGCGATCGCCGCCGGCGACAATCCCGCCTTGCGAGCGGAAGCGTACAGCGAGCTGCTGATCTCGCCACTGGCGACCACGGTCCGGACATGGCTCGGGCGCTCGGTGACCTGTTCGGTGATCCGATCCTCGCCGATGGCCAACTCCACCCGATGGGTGTCATCGCGGTCGAAACGGAAGGTGCGCAGCTTGCCGTCGACCGGCAGGTCGAAGCCGAGCTCGGCGCCCGGGCGCAGCCGGGTCAGGATCTGCTTGGTGCCGGGTTGCTCCAGGATGCGATACATCGTCGCCGCCGGCACGCCCATCTGTTCGAACAGCTCGCCCAGGGTCTGGCCGCGCTCCACCTGCAACACCTGCCAGCTGTCGCCCTGTTCACCTTGGGCCCGGGCCAGCGGCAACGGCGGCAGGGTCAACGCCATCGACTGCCGCTGCACCTGCGCCGGCACGGTATCGAGGCCGCCAAAGCCGGGTACGATGGACACCACCAGCATGCCGATGGTCGCGAACAGACTCGCCTGCACCCACTGGCGGCGGGACCAGCGCCCGTTGAACCCATCGGACAGGTGCCGCGCCAGCACCGGCCGGTGCAGCGCGGCTTCACGCAGGGTTTTCAGGCGCTCGCGGCGGGCCTGGCCGGAGGCGTCTTGCGCGGGTTCCTGGCCGGATTGGGGTGTTGCCATCGATATCTCCCGCGCGCGGTTGAATGTGAAAGCGGCGTAGCGGCGTTACCATAGTGACGCGAGGAGTGTGCGTCAAACCCTTGTCCTGAATAGGGTTTTTCGACTCCGTCATAGTTTGGCCATAGTTAACTCACGTTTATGATCGTGGTCACGCTGCGGTCATGACCCGACCCCGAGCGAACCCGCCTTGCCAGTCCATCCGCCAGTCCCTTCGTCCGCCCAGCCGTCTGTTCAGAATGATTCCGGGGTGCAGGCCGCGCTCGAGTTGATCGGCCGCGGCGCCGACGAGATCCTCAAGCCCGACGAACTCGCCGCCCGGCTCAAGCTCGGCCGCCCGCTTCGGATCAAGGCCGGCTTCGACCCCACCGCGCCGGACCTGCACCTGGGCCACACCGTGCTGCTCAACAAGCTGCGCCAGTTCCAGGACCTCGGCCACCAGGTGATCTTCCTGATCGGCGATTTCACCGGGATGATCGGCGACCCGAGTGGCAAGAACGTCACTCGCAAGCCGTTGACCCGCGAGGACGTGCTGGCCAACGCCCAGACCTACGCCGAGCAGGTGTTCAAGGTGCTCGACCGCGACAAGACCGAGGTCCGGTTCAACTCCGAATGGTTCGCGCAGATGTCCGCCGCCGACATGATCCGGCTCGCCGGCCAGCACACCGTCGCGCGCATGCTCGAGCGCGACGACTTCGCCAAGCGCTACGCCGCCCAGCAGTCGATCGCGATCCACGAGTTCCTCTATCCGCTGGTGCAAGGCTACGACTCGGTCGCACTCAAGGCCGACGTCGAGCTCGGCGGCACCGACCAGAAGTTCAACCTGTTGATGGGCCGCGGCCTGCAGGAGTCGCATGGCCAGCCACCGCAGATCGTGCTGACCATGCCATTGCTGGAAGGCCTCGACGGCGTGCAGAAGATGAGCAAGTCGCTGGGCAACTACATCGGCATCGACGAGCCGGCGATCGACATGGTGACCAAGACCATGAAGATCGACGACGTGCTGATGTGGCGCTGGATCGAGCTGCTGAGCTTCGAGATATCGATCGCCGAGGTTGTCGACCTGCGGCAGCAGATCGACGCGGGCCAACTGAACCCGCGAGACCTCAAGCTGCGCCTGGCCCGTGAGCTGGCGGCGCGCTTCCATGGCGACGCCGCCGCCGACCTCGCCATTTCCGGCTGGAACGCCGCCGTGCGTGGCCAGGGCGACACCGCGCAATTGCCGCTCAATGACGTGGCGGTGCCGGCCGAAGGCCTGCGCATCGCCGCGGTGCTGACCGCGGCCGGCCTGACCCCGAGCAACTCCGAAGCCAACCGCAAGCTCAAGGAGCGCGCGGTGCGGATCGATGGCGAGGTGGTCGAGGACGCCCAACGCATGCTGACGCCCGGTTTCGAGGGCGTGCTCGCAGTCGGCAAGCGCACGTTCGCGCGGGTGCGACTGGTTGCCACCTGAATCGAGCATGCGCCGGCAAAAGATTTTTTCGCTCACCCCTTCCCGTATCCGATTCAGGTGTGCATAATGCGCGGCCCGCCACGGACGGTTTACCGGAATTGGCGGGGGCAGCAGGACGAAAAAAGAGGTCGGCAAGGTGTTGACGGCCCCGAAATCTGCTGTAAGATGTGCGGCTCACTCGGGCACTACGGTGAACGAGTACGGAACGCGGCGCTGAGGCCGGTTCCAGCGATCTTTGACAGTGTGCGCAGGTGACTTGTGCGGGCGTCTGGCGGGTGGATAACTGTCCATCGCAGATGTTCGACACAGTCCAAATGAATCAAGAACAAGCATCGCAAGATGTGAGTGATCGAGTAATTTGGGCTGGGACGACACTGCACTCAAAGCATAGGCAAGGTCTTCGGACCGCGCCGCAATACTTAAGTGAAGAGTTTGATCCTGGCTCAGAGTGAACGCTGGCGGCAGGCCTAACACATGCAAGTCGAACGGCAGCACAGGGGAGCTTGCTCCCTGGGTGGCGAGTGGCGGACGGGTGAGG
>JBOHYB010000038.1:0-32915 GCA_050737695.1 Lysobacter sp.
CTGGAGTGCGGGCGCCCTGGCTCCTACACGTGCTTTCGGGCACCCCGGCTGGTCGGCGTCCCGCACTCCGCTCTCATCTCCAAGCTAGAGCAAAGTGCAGACACAAGCGGCTTTAGCCGCGATCGGAGAATCGTTCGCCCGCGCCGACTCCCGATCGCGGCTAAAGCCGCTCCTACGGAAAGCGAACAGCGCGCGCATAGACGTTCACGGAAACTCCACGCTGGGCCACCCATCACGCTTCGTCGCGCAACGTAAGAAGCACGACGCGCTGGTGACCAAGCTGGCCGCTCGCACCCGCGTCGACACCGCCGCCTATTTCACCGTCGGCGCCACCCTCGGCGAGCAGGCCAAGCCGTTGCTCGACGACTTCGCCAACGCCGCCATGATGGCGCTTTCACCCGCGGCGAATGAACACCCGATTAAGGTCGGTTGCGCGGCGGCTCCGCCAAGCTTGCGCAGAAGCGCCGTGACATCGCCACGTTCCTCCAGGAGACGAACCATGGCCACCGCCCTTATCCGTCACACGGTCCGCACCACGCTCATCGTCCTGGCCATCGCCACCGCGACCACCGCCGGTTGCAGCCGTTTCGTCCAGCGCGACGAGTTCGATGCCGCCATCGGCGACTTGCGCGCGACCGACGCCCGGCTCGAATCGCAGCTGCAGGATCTCGGCCGCGACCTGCAATCGCTGTCGGATAAGTACGAAGCCTCGATCAGTCGCGTCGACCACGGCAACGGCACCAGCAATGGCATCCGCATCGACACCACCGCGGCGTACTTCGACACCGGCAAGGCGAGTCTCAGCACGCGCGCCAAGGCGCTGCTCGACGACTTCGCACGCGCGGTCAACCGCAGCCACGGCAACGCGATGATCACCGTCGAAGGCTTCGCCGACCCGGCCGGGTCCACCGCCTTCAACAAGCGCCTCGGCCAGCGCCGCGCCGACGCCGCGCGCGACTACCTGGTCAAGCAGGCCGGCCTGCACCCGATGCAGGTACAGGCGGTCAGCTATGGCGAGGCCGAGAACCGCCAGGTCCGTCCTGGCGCCACCGGCAAACGCGGTCGCGATAACCGCCGCATTGCGCTGGTGGTCGACTATCCGGGGCCGCAGGTCAGCATTTCGAGCAACTAGGCGGGTGCAGCGCGACTACGCCACCGCCGCGCCTGACCGGGATGAAGTCGACGCACTGCCCGGCGCCACGGTGGTCGAGTTCGGCACCGGCTGGTGCGGTCACTGCATCACCGCTCAGCCGCTGATCGCCGACGCCTTCGCCGACCATCCGACGTGCGCCACCTCAAGATCGAGGACGGCCCTGGTCAGCGGCTGGGCCGCTCGTACCGCATCAAGCTGTGGCCGACGCTGGTGTTCCTGCGCGATGGGGAGGAAGTGGCGCGGCTGGTGCGGCCGACGGATGCGGCGTCCATTGGGCAGGCAATCTCGGCAATCGATCCGCCTTGAACCACGCCGATAGCGCTGCCCCGCAGTATCCTCGGACCAACAAGGGGAGCCGCAATGCCGCTGAGCTGGAACGAGATCAAGACCCGCGCGATCGCATTCTCGAAGGAATGGGAAGGCGAGGCCTCCGAAGAAGCCGAGGCCAAGTCGTTTTGGGATGCGTTCTTCGAGGTGTTCGGCGTGCATCGCCGCCGCATCGCCAGCTTCGAGGTGCCAATCAAGCGCGAGGACGGCTCCGGCGGCTTCATCGACCTGTTGTGGAAGGGCATCCTGCTGGTTGAGCACAAGTCACTGGGCCGCGACCTCGACCGCGCCTACGGCCAGGCACGCGACTATTTCCCCGGTCTCAAGGACCGCGACCTGCCGCGCTACGTGCTGGTTTCGGACTTCGCCCATTTCCGCCTGCATGACCTCGAAACCGGCGCGCAGCACGCGTTCGCGCTGAAGGAACTGCACCGCAACATCCGCCTGTTCGGTTTCGTCGCCGGCTACCAGTCGCGCGCGTTCAAGGACCAGGACCCGGTCAACATCAAGGCCGCCGAGCGCATGGGCAAGCTGCACGACGCGCTCAGGGACGACGGCTACACCGGCCACAAGCTCGAAGTGCTGCTGGTGCGCGTGCTGTTCTGCCTGTTTGCCGAGGACACCGGCATCTTCGAGCCGCGTCGACGCTTCCAGGACTATGTCGAGCAGCGCACCGCCGAGGACGGCAGCGACCTTGGCGGTCAGCTGGCAACCTTATTCGATGTACTCAATACCGCCCCCGACCAGCGCCAGAAAGGGCTGGATGCGCAACTGGCTGGCTTCCCCTACGTCAACGGCAAGCTGTTCGACGAGCGCCTATCGCCGGCAGCGTTCAACGCCACCATGCGCGAGCGCCTGCTCGATGCCTGCGGGCTGGACTGGAGCGAGATCAGCCCGGCGATCTTCGGCGCGCTGTTCCAGTCGATCATGGACAGCAAGGCGCGACGCAATCTTGGCGCGCACTACACCAGCGAGAAGAACATCCTCAAGCTGATCGGGCCGCTGTTCCTCGACGGCCTGCGCGCCGAGTTGGACAAGGTCAAGGGCAGCCGGCCGAAGCTACACGAGTTCCACGAGAAGATCGCCGGGCTGAAGTTCCTCGACCCGGCCTGCGGCTGCGGCAACTTCCTCGTCATCGCCTACCGCGAGCTGCGGCTGCTGGAGTTGGACGTCATCGATGTGCTGTACCAGAAAGACCAGGAGGCCGGACAGGTCACCGACCCGCGGCTGCTGATCAAGTGCAACGTCGACCAGTTCTACGGCATCGAGATCGAGGAGTTCCCCGCGCAGATCGCGCAACTGGCGCTGTGGCTGGTCGACCACCAGGTCAACCTGCGGGTCAGTGAGATGTTCGGCAATCCGTTCGAACGGTTGCCGCTGAAGAAGTCGGCGACGATTGTCCACGGCAATGCGCTGCGGATTGATTGGAACGAGGTGGTGCCGGCGGGGGAGTTGGATTACATCCTGGGGAATCCGCCTTTTGTGGGAAAGCAGAATCAAAGCGCCGACCAGAAAGAGGATATGAGTCGACTGTTCGTGGGAGTAAAAGGAGCGGGGGTTCTGGACTTCGTTGCTGCGTGGTACCTCAAGGCTGCCGACTACATTTCGCCCGAAGGACCGGACAGCGAAGGCACTTGGGGTGGCACGGCTCTACCAACCATCCAATGTGCATTCGTCTCCACGAGTTCGATTGCACAGGGCGAGCAGGTCGGCGTCCTTTGGAGCGAACTGTATCGCCGTGGAATGCACATCCAGTTCGCCCATCGCTCGTTCAAGTGGAGCAACGAAGCCAAGGGAAAGGCGGCCGTGCATTGCGTAATCATTGGGTTCTCCGGTCAGGCGAATGCCGGGCCCAAATTGTTGTTTGACTACGCCAAGCCCGATGGCGAGCCATCGCTGACTGAGGCGAACCACATCAATGCATATCTCGCCGACGCCGTTGAAGTCCTGCTGGAGAAGCGTTCAAAGCCGTTACAAGCAACCGCTCCCGCAATCTGTTTCGGAAGCATGGCGAACGATGACGGAAACTTGCTGCTGTCCGATGAGCAGATGCGTGATTTTGTCACTGAAGAGCCGGGCGCAGCAGCATGGATTCGACCATTCATGCAGGTCGATGAGCTGCTCTATGGCACTAAGCGCTGGTGCCTTTGGTTATCCGGCATCTCTCCAGTCGAGCTGTCTCGATTGCCTAAGATTGCCGCACGGATTGATCGCGTTAGGAAGTACTGCGCCGCTAGCAAGCGCAAAACTACTCAAGACTTAGCCGCCTTTCCTTCTCTGTTTGGCGAGATCCGCCAGCCCACCAGCACCTATTTGATCGTGCCTCGACACACGGGAGAGGATCGAAAGATCATCCCTGTAACACAGGTGGATCCGAGTGTGATCTGTGGCGACGCGAACCTGCTGATCGCCGATCCGTCTCTCTACGTGTTTGGCGTCTTCGAGTCTGCCATGCATATGGCGTGGGTGCGCTATACCTGCGGGCGCCTCGAAAGCCGCTACCGCTATTCCGCCGGTATCGTCTACAACAACTTTCCCTGGCCGGATAGCATTTCGACCGACCGACCGACCGACCGACCGACCGACCGACCGACCGACCGACCGACAAGCATGTTGCGAATATCGAAGCTGCCGCCCAAGGTGTGCTCGACGCCCGCGCCGCGTTCCCCGACAGCACCTTGGCCGACCTCTACGACCCGACCACGATGCCGCCGGCACTGGTCAAGGCCCACCAGGCGCTCGACCGCGCGGTGGATGCCGCCTACGGCAAACGCCGCTTCGATACCGACGCTGAGCGCGTCACCTTCCTGTTCGAGCGTTACCAGTACCTGACCTCGCTGCTGCCGGTCGCCAAGCCGAAGAAGCTCCGCAAGCCGTCAGCGCGCAAGGCGCCCGCATGATGTCGGCCCCGGCAGGGCCGCACACGCGAGCATCGCTGGAGCAGGTGCGATGGCAGGAAACGCTGGAGGCGATGGCATCGGTGGGGCAAGGCAAGCTCGTCGCGGGCGACGTCGTCCATGCATGGCTGGATTCGTGGGGCAGTGCCGGCGAATTGCCGCCACCCCGGATTGCAAATACCGGCCGCCATCGCTAACGTCGCTTCACTCGCGCTGCAATGGAATGCGCGACAACCACAACCAGCCAAGGAGGGTGGGCATGCTGACTGCTGCCGAAAGATCGATCCTGCGCCGCAAGCTCGAACGCTACGAATCGCGCATTCCACACATGTATTGCGACTCGAAAGGCCATGTGACCGTTGGAGTCGGACACCTGCTCGCCAGTGTTTCCGATGCGAAGCTTTGCGCATTTGTCGACCACTCGGGCAGGCGAGCCACGGCGGACCAAATTGCCGAGGACTACGATTCGGTCAAGAAGGCACCGGAAGGAAACAACGCTGCTGGCTTCTATCGCGCGTACACAAAATTGGTGCTGCCCAATCACGAGATCGATCGCCTTACAGAGCGGCATATAGCCAGTTTTCATCGCGAGTTGAGAGTCATCTATGGAGAGTTCGATCGTTTTCCGAGCCCTGTCCGGTTGGCGCTGTTCGACCTGATCTTCAATGTGGGAGCGACCGATCTGCGGACAAAGTGGCCGAGCATGAACAAGGCCATACGGGTGCAGGACTGGGAGGAGGCGGGCAGAGAGTCGAACCGGCCCGAAGTCGGACTGGATCGCAACACCTATGTACGCGAGCTATTCAATGCAGCTGCAGCCATGGAGGTTGCGCAATGATCCGATCGCTTCTGATAGGTGCCGCTACGTTGGTGTTGGCAAGCGCCTGTGCAACCACTGACCCGGCCGGTGCCCATTACACTGTCGAGTGGTTCGATGGCTTCAATCTCGCACAGCTCGGGGAGGGCCGTTCGAAACCCGAGACGCGCGATGCCGTGCGGCAAGCACTGTTTCTGCCTTGGTACGCCCCCATTGCGGTTACCCCAGAAGGTAGCAGCGGCGGCGAGCGCTTCTCGCTGCGGTCGTGTGCGGATTATTTACGGGTAGCGGATCGTCGGGTGCGACCGGCCGATGATCCGACGGCATGGGTTCCCTTCATGGACCGTGCGCTGACATGTCAGGCGGCCAGATTGATACTGGATGCGCAGCCTGCCACGACCTCCCATGTGCGTTCCATGGCATTCGACAAGACCTTGCCGGAACGACTGCCATGGCAGGTGGCCATGATCATTTCCGGCGGAGAGCGTGAGCGGATCGCAGCCGAGCGCGCTGATGCACTGTGGAGTGAGGCTCTGTTCGCGCCACTGACCGAATTCTCGGCGTGCGGGGACCACTGCGCGATCTATGGCGATGAGGGTGGGGATCAGGAGGTGCAGTTGGTGGCGCATGGCGACTTCAATACCGATGGCATCGAGGATGTGTTGATCAGGTCGTTCGACTCGGTAAAGGGCGGCAGTTATCGGGCCGTGCGCATGCTAGTGCTCACCCGCCGTTCTGCCGATGGCGACTACGAGTTGCTTGAACAACTGGACTACTGAGCAACGCCCTTGCGCTCGCTGTAGCGGCTGACCAGATAGTCGCTGCGGCCGCGCACCAGCAGGGTGAACTTGACCAGTTCCTCCATCACGTCGACCACGCGGTCGTAGTACGGCGAGGGCTTCATCCGGCCGGCGTCGTCGAACTCCTGCCAGGCCTTGGCCACCGACGACTGGTTGGGGATCGTCACCATCCGCATCCAGCGGCCAAGCAGGCGCAGGCTGTTGACCACGTTGAACGACTGCGAGCCGCCGCAGACCTGCATCACCGCGAGGGTGCGGCCCTGGGTCGGGCGCACGCTGCCGTCTTCCAGCGGCAGCCAGTCGATCTGGTTCTTGAACACGCCGGTGACCGCGCCATGGCGCTCGGGACTTACCCAGACCTGGCCTTCGGACCATTGCGACAGCTCGCGCAGTTCGCGGACCCTGGGGTGGTCCTTGCCGACACTGTCGAGCAGCGGCAGCTCGTGCGGGTCGAACACGCGGGTCTGCGCGCCGAAGCGTTGCAGGATGCGCTCGGCCTCCAGCGCCAGCTTGCGGCTGTAGGACTGCGGCCGCAGCGAGCCGTACAGGATCAGGATGCGCGGGGCGTGGTCGGCTTCGGCGGGCAGGCCGAGCTTGCCGAGGTCCGGCAAGTCGATGGCGTCGGGGGTGACGTTGGGAAGGTCGTCGAAAGTCATGGGCGGGACTTGCCTGCGGTCATTTGATTTGATTATTCTACAAAAATGGAAATAAACGATGCAATCCGCGCCCTGACCGCGTTGGGCCACAACACCCGGCTGTCGGTATTCCGCCTGCTGGTGGAGGCCGGGCCGGCCGGGCGCATGGCCGGTGACATCGCCGAGGCGCTGTCGGTGCCGGCGGCGACGCTGTCGTTCCACCTCAAGGAGCTTTCGGCCGCGGGGCTGGTGCACGGCGAGTCGCAGGGCCGCTATGTCTGTTACCGCGCCGACTTCGGGTCGATGAACGCGCTGATCGGTTTCCTCACCCACAACTGCTGCGCCGGTTCGGCTTCGGCCGACTGCGCGCCATCCGCCACGCCTTCCAAGGGAAAGACCCCATGAGCCATCGAGTGCTGTTCCTGTGCACCGGCAATTCCGCCCGCAGCGTGCTGGCCGAGGCAACCCTGCGCGCCTGGGGTGGCGGGCGTTTCGAGGCTTTCAGTGCCGGCAGCCAACCGACCGGCAAGATCAATCCGTTCGCGCTGGAGCAACTGGCGGCAGAGGGCATCTCAACCTCGGGACTGCGCAGCAAGTCGTGGGACGAGTTCTCCGGCGACGACGCGTCGGCCATCGACGTGGTGGTGACGGTCTGCGACAGCGCCGCGGCAGAGGCCTGCCCGGTGTTCTTCGGCGATTTCGTGCGCACCCATTGGGGTCTACCGGATCCGGCGGCGGTGGAGGGCAGCGACAACGACAAGCGTGCGGCGTTCGCCGAGGCGCATGCGCTGATCCGCAAGCGGCTGATGGCGTTCCTGACGCTCGCGCCGGAGAAATGGAGCGACCGCGAGGCGCTGAAGCAGGCGCTGGACCGGATCGGGTTCATCGAGTCGACGGATGGCGAGCATGTCTGAGGCGAGTGCCTGCGCCGCGCCGGCGCAGACGCACCCCGGCATCGGCTTCTTCGAGCGCTACCTCACCCTGTGGGTGGCGCTGTGCATCGTGGTCGGCACCGCGCTCGGCCACTTCCTGCCCGGCAGCTTCGCCGCGCTCGGCGCGATGGAGGTGGCCAAGGTCAACCTGCCGGTCGCGGTGCTGATCTGGCTGATGATCATCCCGATGCTGCTGAAGATCGACTTCGGCGCGATGCGGCAGGTCGGTCGGCACTGGAAGGGCATCGGCGTGACGATCTTCATCAACTGGGCGGTCAAACCCTTTTCGATGGCGCTGCTGGCGTGGGTGTTCCTGCGCCACGTGTTCGCGCCGTGGCTGCCGGCCGGGCAGGTGGACTCCTACATCGCCGGGCTGATCCTGCTGGCGGCGGCGCCGTGCACGGCGATGGTGTTCGTCTGGAGCAACCTGTGCGACGGCGAGCCGAACTTCACCCTGAGCCAGGTGGCGATCAACGACGCGATCATGGTGTTCGCGTTCGCGCCGCTGGTGGCGCTGCTGCTCGGGATCTCGGCGATCACCGTGCCGTGGGACACGCTGGCGCTGTCGGTCGGGCTGTACATCGTGGTGCCGGTGGTCATCGCGGTGATTGCGCGCCGGCTGATCGTCGCGCGTGGCGGGCAGGCGCTGCTGGAGCGCTGGCTGGCGCGGCTGGGGCCGCTGTCGCTGGCCGCGCTGCTGCTGACGCTGGTGCTGCTGTTCGGGTTCCAGGGGCGGCAGATCATCGGGCAGCCGCTGGTGATCGCGTTGCTGGCAGTGCCGATCCTGATCCAGGTCTATTTCAACTCCGGCCTGGCTTACCTGCTCAACCGCCGGGTCGGCGTGGCCCATTGCGTGGCGGGGCCGTCGGCGCTGATCGGCGCCAGCAACTTCTTCGAGCTGGCGGTGGCCGCGGCGGTCAGCCTGTTCGGCGTGCACTCCGGCGCCGCGCTGGCGACCGTGGTCGGGGTGCTGATCGAGGTGCCGGTGATGCTGTCGGTGGTACGTATCGTCAATCGCAGCAAACGCTGGTATGAAGCGGGAGCACTGACCGGGAGCGAATCGTGATCCGTAATGCAACATCCGCCGACGCCTCTGCGCTGGCCAGCATCTACAACCGCTACGTACTCGATACCACGGTGACCTTCGAAGAGTCGGCGGTGTCCGAGACGGAAATGGCTGCGCGAATCGCTGAGGTCCAGGGCGCGAGCCTGCCGTGGCTGGTGGCGGAGGACGATGCCGGCGGGGTGCTGGGTCACGCCTATGCCAGCAAATGGAAAGGCCGCTGCGCCTATCGCTTCGCGGTGGAAATCACGGTCTACCTGGACGCGGCGGCACACGGTCGCGGTCTGGGCCGGCAACTCTACGAGCGACTGCTCGCGGTGTTGCGGGATGCCGGCATGCACGTGGCTATCGGCGGCATCGCCTTGCCCAACCCCGCCAGCATCGCGCTGCACGAGAAACTCGGCTTCCGCAAGGTCGGCCAGTTCGACGAAGTCGGCTTCAAGTTCGGCCGCTGGGTCGACGTGGGTTACTGGCAGGTCATGCTCTGACTAGAAGCTCTGCGATCACACAATCCCGCTCGCATAGAAAACCCCGATGATCACCATCACCGCCAGCGTCTTGATCACGGTGATCGCGAAAATGTCCTTGTAGGCCTGCCGATGGGTCAGGCCGGTCACCGCCAGCAAGGTGATGACCGCGCCGTTGTGCGGCAGGGTGTCCATACCGCCGGAGGCCATCGCGGCGACGCGGTGCAGCACTTCCATCGGGATGCCGGCGGCGTTGGCGTTGGCGATGAAGGTCTCGGCCATCGCCGCCAAGGCGATGCCCATGCCGCCCGACGCCGAGCCGGTGATGCCGGCCAGTGCGGTGACGGTAATGGCTTCGTTGACCAGCGGGTCGTTGATCGCGCTGAGCGAGTTGGCAATCACTAGAAACCCGGGCAGGGCGGCGATCACCGCGCCGAAGCCATACTCGGAGGCGGTGTTCATGCCCGCCAGCAGGGCGCCGCCGATGGCGTCCTTGGTGCCGTGGGCGAAGCTGGTCATCACCGGCTTCCAGGCGAACGCGATGACGCTGAGGATGCCGACCAGCAGCGCGCCCTCGACCGCCCAGATCGCGGTCACCGATGACACTTGCTGCACGATCGGCGCGGCATCGCCGATCACCGCCGGGTCGAACGAGTGGCTCTCGCCGTAGAACCGTGGGATCCCGATCGTGAACAGCTTGTTGGCGACGCCGACCAGCACCAGCGGCAGGATCGCGACCAGCGGGTTGGCGAGGTGGCCGCCGGTGAAGGCGACTGGTTCGTTGACCAGCGTCGCCTGGTCGCCGTAGCCCTTGCCGGCCTTGAGCGCGACGCGCCGGCGCCAGTCGAGATAAGCCAGTCCCGCCGCGAGGATGAACACGCCGCCGATGGTGCCCAGCCACGGCGCGGCCCAGGTGTTGGTGCCGAAGAACGTGGTCGGGATGATGTTCTGGATCTGCGGCGTGCCGGGCAGCGCGTCCATGGTGAAGGTGAACGCACCCAGCGCGATGGTGCCGGGGATCAGCCGCTTGGGGATGTTGCTCTGGCGGAACAGTTCGGCCGCGAACGGGTAGACCGCGAACACCACCACGAACAGCGACACCCCGCCGTAGGTCAGCACCGCGCAGACGATCACGATCGACAGGATCGCGCGGCTGGCGCCGAACAGCCGGATGGTCGCGGCGACGATCGCCTTGGAGAAGCCCGACAGCTCGATCACCTTGCCGAAGATCGCGCCGAGCAGGAACACCGGGAAATACAACTTCAGGAAGCCGACCATCTTGTCCATGAACAGGCCAGTGAACATCGGCGCGACCAGTGACGGGTCGGTCAGCAGTACCGCGCCCAGTGCCGCCACCGGGGCGAACAGGATCACGCTGTAACCGCGATAGGCCACGAACATCAGGAACGCCAGCGCGCCCAGCACGATCAGGAAATCCATACGCCCGCACACTCCCAGCCGACCTCAGTAGCGTCGCAGTGTCGGCGCGCGGCGGCCATGGGGGCATTGTCCGAAGGTACAGCTGTCCGCCACGGCGGCCGCACCTAGTCTTGCCGGCATGACGGATCGTCCGTCGGTGGTTTCCATATCCGGTTCGCGCCGGTTTGCATCTGGGGAGAGGTCGTAATGGGTCGCAACACCATGAATCGCAGCGCCATGAGTCGGAGCACCTTGAATCGGAGCGGCCTGACCGTCGCCATCGCCTGCGCGCTGCTCGCGCCCACGGCGTGGGCGCAGGAAGGCACGCCACCCGAGGAGCCGGCCGCGCCGGTGGAGCAGACCGGGGTTCGCAACGAGGCGGTCAACCTCGGCGCGGTAACCGTGACCGCGCGCAAGCGCGAGGAGACCATCCAGGACGTGCCGGTCGCGGTCACCGCGTTCACCGCCGATGCGCTGGACCGGCTCGCGATCGAGGACCTGGGCGGCCTCGACGCACAGGTGCCGAACCTGACCCTCTACGCCGCGCGCGGCTCCAGCAGCACCATCACCGCCTACATCCGTGGCGTCGGCCAGTCCGACCCCTTGTGGGGCGTGGACCCGGGCGTCGGCATCTACATGGACGACGTCTACATCGCGCGGCCGCAGGGTGCGCTGCTGGACGTGTTCGATGTCCAGCGCATCGAGGTGCTGCGCGGCCCGCAAGGCACGCTGTACGGCAAGAACACCATCGGCGGCGCGATCAAGTACATCTCGCGCGGCCTGCCGAAGGACTTCGAGGGCTTCGCCGAAGTCACCGTGGGCAACCACAACCAGCTCGACGTCAAGGCGGCGGTCGGTGGCGCGGTCGGCGGCAACGAGGCCCTGCGCGCGCGCCTGGCGGTGGCGAGCCTCAACCGCGACGGCTTCGGCCAGAACGTCATCACCGACCAGGAGGTCAGCGACAAGGAGATCCTCGCGCTGCGCGCCAACCTCGGCGCCTACATCAGCGAGGACCTGGACATCCAGTTCGCGTTCGACTGGATGGACGACCAGTCCGGCGTGCGCGGCGCCAGGATGCTCGCGCCCAACCCGTTCGTGCCGGGCCTCGATCCGCTCGACAGCCGCTACGACGTGCGCAACGGCATGCCCAACATCAACGACACCACCATCGGTGGCGCCTCGGCGACGGTCAACTGGCGTGCCAACGAAGACTGGTACTTCAAGTACGTGCTGGCCAAGCGCGAGTCCGACACCGAGACCAACATCGACTTCGACACCCTGCCGGCCAAGATCGCCGACGTGAAGGCGTTCTACTCCGACGAGCAGGTCAGCCACGAGCTGCAGGCCAACTACGATGCCGGCGGCCGCGCCCGCGGCGTGGTCGGGCTGTACGCGTTCGACGGCGAGGCCGGCGGCCAGGTGCTCAACAACTTCTTCAACTTCCTGTTCGGCGACACCCAGGGCACGGTCTACACTGAGAGCGTCGCGCTTTACGCCGACTGGACCTTCGACCTGACCGACCAGTTGGCCCTCAACGTCGGCGCACGCTACACCGACGAGGACAAGAACGCGGTGGTGCTCAACCGCGGCTACACCGACGACACCTACAGCGTGCCGACCGCGACGGTGGCCGACTTCGACAAGACCATCAATTTCAAGAACACCTCGCCGAAGATCTCGCTGGACTATCAGGTGACACCGGACATCATGGTCTACGGGTCGGCGTCGCGCGGGTTCAAATCCGGCGGCTTCAACATCCGTGCGCAGGCCACCGCGGTGCCGCGTTCGGCCGAGCCGTTCGACGACGAGCAAGTCGACAGCTTCGAGGTCGGCAGCAAGATGGGCTTCCTCGACCAGACCCTGTTCCTCAACCTGGCGGCGTTCCACAACACGTACGAGGACATCCAGCTGTCGGTGTTCACCGCGTTCGACAGCGACGGCGACGGCACCGAGGATGCGTTCTTCGGCGACTTCACCAACGCCGGCTCGGGCACGGTCAACGGCGTGGAGGTCGAGTACCAGTGGCTGCCGACCCGCAGCTGGCTGTTGTCGGGCAACCTGGCGTGGCTGGACGCGAAGTACGACGAGTTCCTGTTCGCCGGTGCCGATATCGCCGACGAGCAGGAGTTCACCAATGCGCCGGAGTTCTCCGGTGCGCTGAACCTCGAATACCGCACCGACCTGGCCAGCGGCGGCAACCTGTCGACCCGGCTGGGCTACAGCTACCAGAGCGACGTGGTGGCGACCACCGAGATCATCCGCACCGGCGCGATGCCGATCACCCAGGACGGCTACGGGCTGGTCAACGCCGGCATCACCTGGAAGGACGGCGGGCCATGGTCGGTCAAGCTGCAGGGCAGCAACCTGGCCGACAAGGAATACCGGACCACCGGCTACAACATCAACGCGGCGCTGGGCGTGTTGACCGGTTTCTATGGTCCACCGCGTCAGTACTCGTTGAGCGTGCGCTACGACTTCTGACGGCACGCACTCTGACAGCCGGTGACCCCCGGTCGGGCGGCGGCGGCGGGCTTCGGCCCGTCGTCGCCGTTTTTCTACCTGACGACGGCGGTCCCGGGGGCCGGGGTATTCTCGCGCCATGCTGAATTTCACCACCGTCGCTCTCGCCAGCCTGGTCTGGCTGGGGTTGATGTTCGGCGCCGCGCTCTATGCCGAGCGCCGGCCGGGACTGTGGTCGCGCCACTGGCGCCACGTCTACGCGCTGTCGCTGGCGGTGCACTGCACTTCGTGGACGTTCTACGGCACCGTGACCCAGGCCGCGCGCTACGGCTGGCCGCTGCCGCCGACCTTCCTCGGCGCGATCCTGCTGTACGCGCTGGCGGTCGGCTTCATGATCAAGCTGGTGCGGCTGGCGCGCGAGACCAATGCGACCTCGATCGCCGACCTGATCGCCACACGCCTTGGCAAGGATGCTTGGCTGGCGGCGACGGTGACGCTGGTCGCCGCGCTCGGCCTGATCCCGTACATCGCGCTGCAGCTGAAGGCGGTGGCGATGAGTTTCGCGATGCTGACCACCCGCGACGGCGGCGCGGTGGCGGCGCCGGCATGGCACGACAGCGCGCTGTACGTGGCGCTGGCGATGGCGTTGTTCGCGATGTTGTTCGGCACCCGGCGGGCGAGTGCGATCGAGCACAACCGCGGGCTGGTGCTGGCGATGGCGGTGGAGTCGGTGTTCAAGCTGACCGCGATGCTGGCGATCGGGGCGTTCGTGTGGTTTGGACTGGATGCGTTGCCGGAAGTGGTTGCCGCCCCCGAAACGTCCGCGCCAGCCGGTGGCTTCATGCCTTTGGTGCTGCTGGGCGCGCTGGCGATGTTCATCCTGCCGCACCAGTTCCACATCGGCGTGGTCGAGTGCCGCGACGAGGCCGACGTACGCACCGCGCGCTGGCAGTTCCCGCTGTACCTGGTGCTGATCGCGCTGCCGGTGTTGCCGCTGGCGACCGCCGGCGCGGCGCTGCTGGGCGACTCGGTACCGTCGGATCTGTACGTGCTGGCGCTTCCGCTGTCGCAGGGGCAGCACGGACTGGCGCTGTTCGCGTTCCTCGGCGGGCTCAGCGCGGCGACCGGCATGGTGGTGGTCAGCACGCTGACCTTGAGCCTGATGATCGGCAACCACTGGTTCGCGCCGGGCCTGCTGCGCGGCGCGTGGTCGCGCAACGACGGCAGCGACCTGCGCGGCAGCGTGCTGGCGCTGCGGCGCGCCGGCATCGTGGTGATCATGCTGCTGGCGTGGGCCTACAGCCGGCTGGTGGCGGGCAGCGAGGCGCTGGCCGATGTCGGCGCGGTGTCGTTCTCGGCGTTGGCGACGCTGGCGCCGGCGCTGGGGTTCGCGGTGTGGCGGCCGCAGACGCCGCCGCGCGCGGCGATCATCGGCGTCGTGGTGGGGTTCGCGGCGTGGGCGTGGGTGTTGCTGTTGCCGACGGTGTTCGAGCTGGGCGGCGATGTGCCAGGCTGGGTGCATGCGGGTCCGCTCGGACTGGGCTGGTTGTCGCCGGATGGCTTTTTTGGCCTGACCGGCTGGAGTCGGCTGGGGCGCGCGGTCGGTACCAGTCTGTTTCTCGGCACGCTGGCGACGGTGTTGGCCGCGGTATGGCGACGCGATGCGCCGAGGCGGACCTACCGCGGCCTGGATGCCAAGACCCTCGGCGATGCCGGCATGCGGTTCCTGCCGCGCGAGCGGGTGGCGGAGTTGCTGCGGGGCGTTGCCGACACGGGGGCGGTGCCAACGCAGGTCGAGGCCGGCGTCGAGCGCGAGTTGGCGGCGGTGCTGGGATCGGCCTCGGCCCGGGTGCTGCTGGACGCGGCGCGCCGCGAAGCCGGCGACCTCGATACCGTCGCCGCGATCGTCGGCGAAGCTTCGGCCGACCTGCGCTTCAACCAGCGCGTGCTCGAGGCGGCGCTGCAGAACATGAGCCAGGGCATCAGCGTGGTCGATGCCGAGCTGCGGCTGGTGGCCTGGAACCGGCGCTATGCCGAACTGTTCGGTTTCCCGCCGGAACTGTTGCAGGTCGGCCGTCCGATTGCCGACCTGTCGCGATGGGCGCTGCAGCGACTGCCGCCGCGCGGTGACCTGGAGCGGGCGCTGGAGCGACGGCTCGCGTTCATGCGCGCCGGCACCGCCCACCTCACCGAGCGGGTGATGCCGAACGGCAGTGGAAGTGAGGGCGCGATCATCGAAATCCGCGGCAACCCGATGCCCGGCGGTGGCTTCGTCGCCACTTACACCGACGTCACCGCGTTCCGCCGCGCCGAAGCCGGGCTGCTGCAGGCCAACGAAACCCTGGAACAACGCGTGGTCGAGCGGACCCACGAGCTGGAGATCGCCACCCGCGAAGCCGAGCGCGCCAACGATGGCAAGAGCCGCTTCCTCGCCGCGATCGGCCACGACCTGATGCAGCCGCTGCATGCCGCGCAACTGTTCACCGACGCGTTGTCGAGCCAACTCGGCGACCCGGTGCAGCGCGGCGTTCTGTCCCAGATCGGCGGTGCGCTCGATTCCACCGGTGACCTGCTGACCGGCCTGCTCGACATGTCGCGGCTCGAGGGCGGCGGACTGGTGCCGCAACCTCGCGACTTTCCGCTGGCCGAGGTGCTGGAGCCGCTGGCTTCGGAGTTCGGCGCGATCGCGGCGGCACGCGGGCTGGCGTTCCGCTTCGTCGGCACGGCGGCATGGGTGCACAGCGACCCGCAACTGCTGCGCCGGGTGTTGCAGAACTTCCTCGCCAATGCCGTGCGTTACACCGCGGCCGGTGGCGTGTTGCTCGGGGTGCGGCGCGACGGCGACGGCCTGCGCATCGAGGTTCACGACACCGGGCCGGGGATCGAGCACGACATGCAGGCGGCGATCTTCGACGAGTTCCGTCGCGGCGACGACGCGCCGGGGCAGGGCCTGGGCTTGGGCCTGTCGATCGCCGACCGCATCGCCCAGTTGCTGCATGCGCCGCTGGACCTGCGCAGCACACCGGGCCGCGGCACGGTGTTTGCGGTGCGCGTGCTGCAAGCGCGCGTACCGGTGGCGGCCGCCATGCAGCATGCCGTCCGCGGCCTCGCCGGTTTGCCGGTGCTGCTGGTCGACAACGACGCACAGGCGCTGGAGGCGCTGGCCGGCGTGCTGCGCGTCTGGGGTTGCGAGGTGGCGACCGCGGTGGATCGCGCGAGTGCCGAACAGCGAATGGCGAAGAAGCCGGCGTCGCTATGGCTGTTCGACTATCACCTGGACGACGGCGATACCGGCGTCGCGTTGGCGGCCGACCTCGGCGACCGGCACGGCCCGCGGCCCACCCTGATCCTCAGCGCCGACGGCACCCACGCCGTGCGTCGCGCGGTGCTGGAGGCCGGCTATTCGCTGCTGGCCAAGCCACTCAAGCCGCTGGCGTTGAAGTCGGTGCTCGACCGGCTGATCGCCGCTACCGAAATCCGTCCCACCGCCAAGCTCTTGTCCCCCAAGGGGACTTCCTTCGGGGCGTAGGAGCGGCTTTAGCCGCGATCTGGAATCGGCGCGGGCGAACGGTTTCCGATCGCGGCTAAAGCCGCTCCTACAGGATCCGTAACCGTGGACTGTCGGGCGACGGCTACGTCAACCCTCGATACGCCGCGACGGATCGCTCAGCTCCAACTCCCGCAGCACCACGCCGGCCTGGGTCCGGTTGCGCACGCCGAGTCGTTCGAAGATCGCCGACAGGTGCGCCTTCACCGTGCGTTCCTGCACGTCCAGCCGGTCGGCTATCTGCTTGTTCAGCAGCCCCTCCGCGACGAAGGTCAACACCCTGAACTGCTGAGGCGACAAGCTCGCCAGCCGTGCCGCAAGCTCGGCGTCACTGCTGGAACTTTGCGTGCGCGCAACCGACGCACGCAGCGCCGGCGGCAGCCATTGCTCGCAGGCCAGTACCGCCCGGATCGCGTCACGCAGCTCGTCCAGTCCCGAGCTTTTGGGCAGGTAACCCGCGGCGCCGTGGTCGAGCGCGCGACGCACCACGCGAGGGTCGTCGTTGGCCGACACCACCACCACCGCCACGCCCGGGTACTGCGCGCGGATCGCGGCGAGGCCGGCGAGGCCGTGGTTGCCGGGCATGTGCAGGTCGAGCAGGACCAGATCGATGTCGGCCCCGGCCCCGGATTCCAGCACCGCCAGCACGCCATCGAGCGATTCCGCCTCGTGCACCACCAGGTCGGCCACGGCATCGGCCGCCGCGCCGCGCAGGGCGGAGCGGAACAGCGGGTGATCATCGGCGATCAGGAGCGCGGGCATGACAGGTGGGCATCGACGAAGGGCGGGCGGACTGGCGCCCAGACTAGCAAGCGCCACCGCGGTCGGCGTGGTACGAAGGTACGATGGCGCGGACCCGGCAGATTGCTAAGGTCGTGGCATGAAGATGCCCATGCTCGATCTGTCCGTAGTCGGTGCCGTTGCCCTGTTGGCCGGTTGTGCGACTTCCGCTCCCCACAGTGACTCCGCCGGTGACATGACTTCAGGACCGAACCTGGTTTCAGCCATCACGGTCACCGAACACCGGGGCCACGACGACCTGCTGACCGCGGGGCTCGGGCTCGAGGGTCTGCGCGCAATGACGCCGCCCGGATTTGCCGACGCCACCGCGCCCACGCCGGCCGAACTGCGCCGTCGCGCGATCTGGAGCAACTGGCGCGGCATCGCCGACCTCGCGCCGGGCGGTGGCTATGGCGAGCTGTACGGCAACATCGTGGACGTGCCGGGACGCGAATACCAGGCCTTCGCCAAGGTTCCCGGTGCCAGCCAGCCGCATCGAGTGCTGGTGCAGGTGCCGGACAACTTCGACAAGGCGGCGCGCTGTGTAGTGATCGCGCCGGCTTCGGGCTCGCGCGGGGTGCTCGGCGCGATCGCGGTCGCCGCGCCATGGGCGCTGCCGAAGGGATGTGCGGTGGCATACACCGACAAGGGCGCCGGCAACGATTACTTCGACCTTGATGCGGGGCTGGGCGTGCGACTGGACGGCAGCATCGGCGCGCCGAGCGTGGAAGCACCGCTGGCGTTCGTGTCGGAGCTGGCGACTGGCAGCGGCATCGCGGTCAAGCATGCGCATTCGCGTGACAACCCCGAGACCGACTGGGGCCGGCATGTGAAGCAGGCGGCCGAGTTCGCGTTGCAGGTGCTGGGCGAGGCGTTCCCCGATGCGGCGCCGTTCGTATTCGACAACACCACGGTAATCGCGGTCGGCATCTCCAACGGCGGCGGCGCGGTGCTGCGCGCCGCTGAGCTGGAAGGTGACTGGCTCGACGCGGTGGTTGCCGGCGAGCCCAGCGTGCAGGTCGCCGGGGCGCACCCGTTGTACGACTACACCACCGAGGCCGCACTGCTGATGCCGTGCGCGCTGCCGGCGGCCGGTATCCCGCCGATGCCGACCGCCGCGGCCCACTGCGCCACGCTGGTCGACGCTGGGCTGGTCGCGGGCACCACTTTGGAAGCACAACAGCAATCCGCCTACGACGCTTTGCGCGCGAGCGGCTGGACCGATGCCGCGTTGCGCGCCGGCTCGATCAGCGTCGCCTTCGACCTGTGGCGGGCGGTCGCGGTCACCTATGCCTCCGCCTACGGCCGCTATGGTGTGGGCGAGCATCCGTGTGGATATTCGTTCGCCGCGCAGGACCAGGACGGCAGGCCACGGCCGGCGACCGCCGCCGAACGCGCCGTCTGGCCGGCCGACGGCAGCGGCATCCCACCGGGCGCCGGCGTCGGCATCGTTGCGCCCGCGGCGGGTGTGGATGATCCGTTGGCGGACCTGCGGTGCCTGCGGGCGCTGTGGAACGGCGAGGGCGCCGACGCCGAGCGCGTCCGCGCCGGGATCGTCGAGGTCCGTGCCGGCCTGCCGCGCGAGGGCCTGCCGATCATGGTGATCCACGGTCTCGACGACGGATTGATCCCGCCGGCCTTCAGCAGCGCGCCGTACGTGGCCGCCGCGCAGGCGGTCGGTCGCGACGTGCGCTATTGGCAGGTGCGCAACGCCCAGCATTTCGACGCCTTCCTCGGCCTGCCGGTTTACGGCGCGCAATACGTGCCGCTGCTGCCGTATGTCTACGAAGCGCTGGAGCGGGCCTGGGCACATCTGCAGGACGGGACGCCGTTGCCGGTCGATGCGGTGATCGAGACGACTCCGCGCGGCGCGGACAAAGCGCTCGACGCGAGTCACCTGGCCATCCCGCGCTAGATGGCGCTTTTGTAGGAGCGGCTTTAGCCGCGATCTGGAATCGGTGCGGTCGAACGATTTCCGATCGCGGCTAAAGCCGCTCCTACAAAATGTCTGAGGGCGTCGAGATCTCTCGTCGCGCCATTGCGCTCGGATACGAAAAAGGACGCCCCGAAGGCGCCCTTTTTGATTGCATCAGTCGATATCAACCGCCGCCGCGCGGCCCGCGATTGCCACCGCCGGGCTTGCCACCGCGCGGCGCACCGTGACGCGGGCCGCCGGGCTTGTTGCCGCCCGGGCGCGGGCCGCCGGGACGTCCGTCGGGTTTGCCGCCCGGACGCGCGCCACGCGGCTTGTCGCCATATGGATTGAAGCCGCCGGGGTTGGCGTGGTCGGACGGGAAGGTCGGCGCGTTGCCGGGGTGGCCGTAGGGACGCGGGGCGCGTTGGCTCTGCCCCTGGCCTTGGCCGCCACCACCCGGACCGCTGCTGCGACCCTGGTATCCGCCGCCACCGCCTCCCGGCCGTGCGCCGCTACCGGAGCGCCCACCGGGCTTGCCGTACGGCTTCTTGGGGCCACGGCCATCGGCGTTGCGATGTCCGCTCGGACCGGTCTCCACGCCCTCGGGCACGTACCAGGTGCGGAACGCCGCCGGGTTGCCGTCGGGCAGGGCACGCGGGCCCTTGTCCTTGCGCTGCTTGAATGGCTTCTGCGACTGCTTGGCCGCCGTCTCGCCGCTGACGGTCAGGCCGCCGTGGCGCTTCGGGCCGCCGCGTCCGCGGCCACCGCGGTCCTCGCGGACGTTGTCGAAGCGACGCAGTTCGCGGCCTTCGTCGGCCGTGGTGACATGGCCGCCGACGTAGCCGGGGCCGGCGCTGCGACCGCTGAGATTGATCGTCGACTTGCTGGCCTTGCGCTGGCCGATCACCGGCTGCAGGGTCAGTGCCGAAGGAGCGCCATCTTCCAGGCCGAGGTCGGCGCGCAGCTTCTCGACCTTGTCGTTCTCCAACTCCTGCGACTGTCCGCGCAGCAACTCGCGTGGCAGCGAAACGTCGCCGTAGCTGATGCGCTTGAGCCGGCTGACCTGGCAGCCTTGCGATTCCCACAGGCGCCGCACTTCGCGGTTGCGGCCTTCCTTGACCACGACGCGGAACCAGTCGTGCGAGTCGGTGCCGCCGATGCGCTCGATGTCGTCGAATTTCGCCGGGCCGTCGTCCAACGCGACGCCGCGCTTGAGCCGGTCGGGGATGTTGTCGGGCACGCGGTCCTGGCCTTCCGGCGCACGCACGCGACAGACGTACTCGCGCTCGACCTCGAACGACGGGTGCATCAGCGCGTTGGCCAGCTCGCCGTCGGTGGTCAGCATCAGCAAACCGGTGGTGTTGATGTCGAGGCGGCCGATCGCGATCCAGCGCGCGCCCTTGAGCGCGGGCAGGGCCTCGAAGATGGTCGGCCGGCCCTCGGGGTCCTCGCGGGTGGTCACCTCGCCTTCGGGCTTGTTGTACATCAGCACGCGCGAGGGCTCGACCAGCGCGCTGGCGACGAACTGACGGCCGTCGATCTCGACCTTGTCGCCGCTGCCGATGCTCTGGCCGACCTGCGCGACCGCGCCGTTGACCTTGACCAGGCCGTCGGCGATGCGCTGTTCGAGCGCGCGTCGCGAGCCGAGACCGGCCTGGGCGAGGACTTTGTGCAGGCGTTCTTCCAGGCGCGGGGTGCCGGTACCGGCGTCGCTGCGCTTCAGGGACAGTTTGTTTCGTGTTTCTTCAGTCATTTCTGTAACTCCGACGAGGCCAGTTCGGCGTCGTCATCCTGGGGTTGCTCGTCCACGGTCGAGGATTCGACGGCGTGGGTGTGGGGTGCGGATTCGTCCGCGTCGTCCGCGCTTGGTTCCGGCGCGGTGTCGGTTTCGATTTCTGTTCCAGTTGCGGTTTCGATTTCAGCGTCGATGCGGTCATCGGCATCGATGGAGATGTCGGTTTCCGCCTCCGCCTCTTCGGCCGGGGCTGCGTCGGCGAACTCCGGCTCGCCCTCGTTGCCAATGCCGCCGGCATCGATGGTCTTTGGAGCATCCTTCTCGGCATCGAACTGGAACTGCGGCTCCAGCTCTCCGATGTCCTTCAATTCCGACAGCGGCGGCAACTCGTCCAGCCGCTTCAATCCGAAGTAGTCGAGGAACACCTTGGTGGTGCCGAACAGTGCCGGCTTGCCGGGTACGTCGCGGTGCCCGACCACGCGGATCCATTCGCGTTCTTCCAGCGCCCGGATGATGTTGCTGCTGACCGCGACGCCGCGGACCTGCTCGATCTCGCCGCGGGTGATCGGCTGGCGGTAGGCGATCAGCGCCAGCGTCTCCAGCGTCGCCCGGGTGTAGCGGGTCTGGCGTTCGGTCCACAGCCGGGCGACCCAGCGGTGGACGTCGGCCTTGACCTGGTAGCGGAAGCCCGAGGCCAGTTCGACCAGCTCGACGCCGCGTTCGGCACAGTCGGCCTGCAGCGTTTCCAGCGCCTGCCCGACGCTGCCGGCGGGCGCCGGCTCGTCCTCGGGAAACAGCCCGTTGAGCTGAGCCAGCGTCAACGGCTGGTTGGCCGCGAGTAGCGCGGCCTCGATGATGCGGGTGATCAGGGTCTGGTCCATGCAATTCGTTTGGTTGGCGACTCAGGCGTCGTCGTTGGCGGCGTCATCGAACTCGCTGCTGAGCTGGAGTTCCGACGGGTCGGTGTTGAGCGCGAGCGACTTGACGTAGATCGGCGCCAGCGGAGCTGCGTTGCCGGCGCTGTCCTTGGGTGCTTCCTGCACGATCTCGATCAGCTGCTCCTTGGCCAGGGTCAGCAGGCCGAGGAAGGTGACCACCACGCCGGCCTTGCCCTCGCGCGGTTCGAACAGGCTTTCGAAGCGGTGGAACGCGCCGTCCTCCAGCCGCGACAGCAACTCGCCCATGCGCTGGCGGACGCTGAGGGCGTCGCGCTTGATCGCGTGCTGGGTATACAGCTCGGCGCGCTTGAACACGTCGTGCAGGGCCAGCAGCATCTCGCGCAGGTCGACCTCCGGCGGCAACTTGATCGAGGCCCGGTCCGGCACGAAGGCCTGTGCCGGGGCGGTGTCGCGATCCTGCCGGGGCAGGGCATCGATGTCTTCGGCAGCCTTCTGGAAGCGCTCGTACTCCTGCAGCCGGCGCACCAGCTCGGCGCGGGGGTCCTCTTCCTCGCCTTCCTCGTTGACCGCGCGCGGCAGCAGCATGCGCGACTTGATCTCGGCCAGGATCGCGGCCATCACCAGGTATTCGGCGGCCAGCTCGAAGCGCATCTCGTGCATGGCCTGGATGTAGTCGACGTACTGGCGGGTGATCTCGGCCACCGGGATGTCGAGGATTTCGAGATTTTGCCGGCGGATCAGGTACAGCAGCAGGTCGAGCGGGCCTTCGAATGCGTCGAGGATGACTTCCAGCGCGTCCGGCGGGATGTACAGGTCCTGCGGGATCTGCAGTACCGGCTGGCCGTGGACCATCGCCAGCGGCATTTCCGCCTGCTGCGGCTTGGCTGGCGACGCGGACGCTTCCGTCGCTTCGGGATCGGCCGCGGCCGTGGGAGTCTGGTTGTCGTCGGACACGTTGTTGTCGGTCGCGTCGGACGCGGGATCATTGATCATGCAAGGCCGGCCCCTCCGGGCCGTGGCGCAAACAGTAAAGCTCGGGTCATGCGTGCGTCCGGTCGTGCTGTCCAGTTCGGACAGCGGATCGGTGTGCGCTCGTACGGCTTCGGGCAAGCGCGCCGCGTCGGGGACGTGGCGGCGGATGGCTTGGATTCGTCGAGTGCGGGCCGTGGTGGGCAGCAGGCCGTGTTGGGGGCACGGGCATCGCGATGGCGTGGGCCGGGTCGCGACGGGCCTCTGCTTCCGGCCTCAATATTGACATCTAGGGTACGGGTTGGCGAAACCGCTGTCCAGCGGGGGTTACGTCGGGATTCACCCGGTGCTGCCGCTACAATCCGGCGAGCCCGTTCCGGGCAACAGATAATCCATCGAGGAAACCGGCGCATGTGGTACGTGATTGAAGGATATGACGGCGAGAACGTGCTGGCCCAGCGCCTGGCCGCACGGCCCGAACACCTGGCGCGGTTGACCGCGCTGGCCGAGGCGGGGCGCCTGCTGCTGGCCGGCCCGTGCCCGGCGATCGATGCGCCCGATCCGGGGCCGGCGGGGTTCAGCGGCAGCCTGGTGGTGGCCGAGTTCGAATCGCTGGAGGCCGCCAAGGCGTGGGCCGACGCCGACCCGTACGCCGCCGCCGGGGTCTATGCGCGTACCGAGGTGCGGCCGTTCAAGGGAGTACTGCCGTGAGCGACGCGTCGCTGCCGCGCGAGCAGCGTGTTGCCGCGATCCGGGTGGCGCTGCAAGACGCGCTGGCGCCGCAGTTCCTGCAGGTCGAGGACGACAGCGGAGTAGGCAGCATGGTCAGAGCTTCGGGTCGGGCTGACTAGGCGACCACAGCCAGAAGGTCGTGCCGTAGGCGATGCCTTCGATGCCACCAGCTCATCGGGCAACGCGGTGTCGATCTCGATCAGGCGGGTGTCTTGCGACAGCAGGGCGTCTATCTACCGGGTGCGGTAAATACGTTTGAAGCTGACGCGATGCTTGAAAGCGCGTTGGCAGAGATAGATTCCTCCACCCAAAAAAACGACCAATGCGACCCAGCCGAAAGCCGAACCGAACGACGACCCCACGTACCACGCACCGAAGAACGCCAGCAGAAAAACCAACAATGCCGCCGCAGGCGGGGTTCCGTACTCGACCTCGGCTTGGCAGCCGCGACAAACCTTGGCGCCGAAAGGCACCTCGCCGTGACAGTGAGGACAAGCAACAACATTGTTCATGATTTCACTTCCTTGCGAAAAATATGTGCGTTGACAACTTCGATGTTAGGGGCGTTCGCTCTTGGATGGAGCGCCGAAACCGCTAAACATCTCCAGAATCTTGCGCTGCCGATCAAGGTCGCCGAGAAAATCCTGTCTTGAGAACGAGAGGAAGTTGCACCCTACCAACGCCTTCGTCGGCCCATCCGCTGCCGCGAGACCAAAGGCAATTCCCGAGCCGCTGTCGAACACCGCCACGAATCCGCGCTCAAGGTCATCCGCGCCAGCAAACCAGAATTCCTCACTGTCCAGCGGTGCGCGCTCTAGCGCAAGACGCTGGATCAGATCATCGACAGTCGACTCCGGAACTTCGACTACGAGCCAATCACGGTAGATGCCCAGATTGGTTACCTCCACGCCGTACGGGTGGATTGGTTCGGAAAGCTCGTATCGGCCGTACGGGACATCCTCCTCGTAGTTGCCCTCACCCGGCACGATCGACTTCATCGACTGCAACAGATCACTGGGAGACAACGGCCCAGCCAGTTCGCTTCTCCGGCACTCAATCGCAGCCTCGGCAATTTCCACCGCGGTCTGTGCGGTCTCGGCTTTTGCGCATAGTGGCGCGAAGCTCAAACAACCCAGCATCAAGAGCTTTACAAAATCTATCTGCACATCGTTCTCCATCTACAGCCTGCTACAGCTTGGGATCGGACTGGTCCGGCGACCATTGCCAGAAGGTGGCGCCATAGCTGCTCCCTTCGATTTCGGGGAACGTGTCCCCCAGCTTGAAGTAGCGACGGCTGCCTTGCTTGGCCGGGGTGAACCAGTAGCCGGCACGGGCACAGGCCTTGCCGGCCGGAACACGAAGTGGTGCGAAATCCATCGGACCGAGGCCTTCCTCGAACGGGATGGTTTCGCCGGGGACGCGCTCGATCAGGGTCCACGTCGCGGGACGTTTTTCCGAGACCGGGACCCGCTGCCAGACGACACCGCTTTCGTCGACGCTTTCATCAATTCGGACCAAGTATCGGGCTTTGGGCGCATTGTCACCGGCTACCAGCAACGAAGCACAACTGCAATTGATGTCAGGCAAGTAGATGCCGTTTCGCGGGATTGGCTCGCCGGTGGCGACTTGAATTGACGAATTGAGGCGGTAGTGTGGCCAGCGTTCGGGGGGGCACAGTGGGCCGAAATCGCGTTCAGAGTATCGATCTGCGAGATCACCACTCTCCCAGTATCGATCAATGGTATCGGTCACTCTTATGGCTGGTGTGTCCGCAGCGGCGAAATTGTCCCAGAACTTGTCGGCGCCTCCCGGAACAACTGCTGTCACCTGCGGCTCGTCCATCCAACTCATGTCGTGATCGACGATGCCGCGACGGTCACTGCCAACTTCAGACGCCGCCCCAAGCCCATTGAGCTCGTCATGCGACACCATGATGTAACCTTCACACAGGTTTCGCAGGGTGCGGCGCATGTTCGGCAACACTCGCTCACCCCAGACTACATCCGGCTGCCGGCTCAGGTGGCGGCTGCGGTAGTCCGGCGGCAGGTCGTTGACGAACGCCTCTAGACAGTGCTCGGCATGCTTTACCGCTGCTTCGTAGTTGTCGCGAATCGGACGAAAATAGTCGAGCGAGCTGAATCGCTCCAGCAGATACACTTCTTGCGGAATCAGTGGCGTCGCCATGCCTAGCCCTTTTTCACGAACAGGTTGTTCTTCAGTACCGGCACCCCGACTAGGTTGACCGTTTCGCCTGCCAGGCTGCCGTAGCCCCAGGCGGTGGCATGGCGCTTACCCAGGTAGGCGGCATCGAGATGGCCGGGATCGATCACGATCTGGCGCGCGCCGCCTTCGAGCACAAATTCTGTTCGCTTGGTCACGGGATTCTTGTACGCCTGCGATGCTACCGCTCCCTCCCAGGCTCGCAGTCCTTCACCGGGCGGCACGGTGTAGGTGACGTACTCGCCGTTGCTGTTCCACTCGGCCTTGACCGCAAACCGACGCCGCCACTCGGCTTTGCTCTTGAGCTTGTCGAGTTCGGCCTTGGTCATCCAGCAGATCGAGTTGTCGTTCGAACCCGGATCGACGATGCGGTACAACACGGTTCCCGGAGGGTACGTTACGGCGTTAATCGTGCCGTGAAAGGTTTTATATGCGTCTTTGAGTGGCCGGGCTGCATTGGAGCCAATGTCAGGATGGCCTGGCTGTCGAGGAACTGCTCTCGACGCTGAGTACTCCAGCTCAGCCCCTTCGTCCACCCAGTCCGGCTTGTCCTTCCGGAACGCCTCCAGCTCGGCTTCGGCGGTCGGACGCTTGAAGTTGTGCGGGTTGATCGAGTTAACCCGTGCCCGATATGCCTGATCGGCCTCGATTTCCAGTCGCCGTGCGACACGGTTCAGCCAGTCCGTCACCGGCCGCAGCACCTTCGCCAACTGCGTATTGGCTACCCTGCGGATGCGCAACACCATCTGCAGCAGTTGTCCGGCCTGGCTGCCCATCGCAGCCGAGCCCCACCGCTGGATCAAGTCCACCAGATCACGCAGTACCGACACGATCTCGTCGAAGGCTCTGGTCAGATGCGAAACGTTGAGCGCGCCGGCAACTTCGCGCACCTTCCCGGCCAACCACTTGTACGGGTTGTCCAATTTCATGAGCCGGAGGGTGGCGCGCACGGCTGGCGTATCCAGGTGTTTGTTGAGCTTGACGATGCCCACGTCCACCCAGTACGAGGTGTGCTTCCACAGGTCGGTATCGACGGTGTTCCTGGCGACCCGGATCGTGGCTTTGCGGCTGGAGGCTACCAGAACCTTGAAGCAGCCCTTGGCCAGTGAGCCGAGGACCGGAATCAGGCCGATAAGGGTGATGGTCAGCCCAATCCATGCCCAGGTGTTGGACGTGTCTTCGTTGATCTTCCTGCAATTGGCGACCACGTCGCGGACGTCGCACAGCTGATCGACGCCGGGGATCATCGAGATCACCATGCCGGTGACCAACTGGGCATTGCTTTGCTCCTCGTTGAAGTCGCCTTGCAGCACCTCCCAGATCCATTCGGCGGCGGCGGAAAGGCTTTCTCCTGCGCTGTCGATCCATTCGGCCGGCGCGGATGTGAACCACGCGAGCGCGTTTTCCAGTTCGTCCCATTCCATGTTCGGTTGTCCTTAACCCAGCTTCGAGCGCGCCGCTTGCGCGATCAGTCCAATCGCCTTCCACGGCTCATCGTCCAGCGGCTCACGCGGCTCGTACTCGACCCGTTCGGCCTTCTCCGGCACGCTCTCGTGCCGCGCATGGCCGTCGGCATCTAGCTTGCCCTTGATCGTCTGGCCGCCTTCGAAAAAGATCGTGTAGCCCTGCCCGGCGAACGGCTGGCCGTCGGCATCGCGATGGTTGACCTCGATCCAGTTGTCCAGCTTGAGTTTGCTGTCGGGCAGCGCATCCAATCTCGCCGCCCGGCTCTCGCCGGCAATGAACGGATTCTGCGAAGCCTTGACGATGAAGGTCCCTGGCATACTCGGCGCGTCCTTGTTTCCGATGCATCCTGGATGGCAACCTACCGGCAATGACTCTCCTCATTGCCGCTGACGTGCAGGACCATCTGATAGTGGCCGGCGATCATTGCGCGGTAATGTCGCGGGTGTCAACGCAAGGCCCACCCGAAGTCACGCTCGACAACTACCGCAAGGTCTACCCATGGAAGTACGGCGCCATTGCTGCTTCCGGCGATGTGTTCCTGATGGTGCATTTCTGCCGGTTGTTCCTGCATCACGAAGGCTTGGGCCACCCGCTCGACCTGCTGCAGATTGCGAAGGAAGCGAAGATGGCCTGCGTCCGCAACGGCGCACGGTCTGATGCTTCCGCCGGTAGCATTTTCCTCACGCTGCCCGGGGCCGAAGGGTTCAGCCTGTACCACGTTTGCGTCACGACGGACATGATCGACTTCGAGATCATCGAGGCGATCGGCACGCGATTCTCGATGCGGGAAGAGCGGGCGCCAGACGAGTCCGTATGCCAAGCCTTCACCAGCCGCCTGCGCCCGGCCATATTCTTCGGGGACTCCGCTGCGTTCAGCCACTATCACATTGACCTGCTGAAGACGTTCTTCGCCCGCCAGAACGCTGTGGACGAGATGGTGACGTCCTCGTTCGATGTATGTCTGCTCGAAAAGCGAACCGGCGTGCATACGTTCTGGCACATATCGGAGCCGCCGAAGCAGCTTGCCGCTGTCGATCTCGGCGAGGCTTCGGGCTCGCTGTGCCTGCGTGGAAAGCATACGGAGTTCACTCGCCCCCTCGTTTCTGGTAGGCCATGTGTTGCCGGTCGAAGAGGCGGATGATTTGCGCCACGGCACCGCGTGGATTGGCGCTCGCCCGTGGGGTACCAATGGCCGTTATACTCGCGTGGCTTCCCTGAAAATTCTCGCTATGCGCCCATTTGAATCAAGCAGATAGGCGCTGTTTTTCCATTGAATTGGAACGTGCGGCCATATCCTGCCGGCGTGCCAGAGGCTCCCGCGACGCATGCGTCTGTCCACGATCAAGCTGTCCGGCTTCAAATCCTTCGTCGACCCCACCACCCTGCACCTGCCGAGCAACATGACCGGCGTGGTCGGGCCGAATGGCTGCGGCAAGTCCAACATCATCGACGCGGTGCGCTGGGTGATGGGCGAGTCCTCGGCCAGCCGCCTGCGCGGCGACTCGCTGACCGATGTGATCTTCGCCGGCTCCTCGGCGCGCAAGCCGGTGTCGCAGGCCACGGTCGAGCTGATCTTCGACAACGCCGACCACACCATCACCGGCGAGTACGGCGCGTTCGACGAGATCTCGGTCAAGCGCCTGGTCAGCCGCGACGGCGCCAGCCAGTACTACCTCAACGGCAGCAAGTGCCGCCGCCGCGACATCACCGACCTGTTCCTCGGCACTGGCCTTGGGCCGCGCAGCTACTCGATCATCGAGCAGGGCATGATCAGCCAGATCATCGAGGCCCGGCCCGAGGACCTGCGCGTCTATCTCGAAGAGGCTGCCGGCATCTCCAAGTACAAGGAGCGCCGCAAGGAAACCGAGACCCGCATCCGCCACACCCGCGAGAACCTTGATCGCCTCGGCGACCTGCGTGAGGAAGTCGGCAAGCAGCTTGAGCATTTGAAGAGGCAAGCCCGTCAGGCCGAGCAGTACCAGGCGATCCAGGCCGACCGTCGGATCAAGGACGCCGAGTGGAAGGCGCTGGAGCACCGCGCCCTCGACCTCAAGTTGCAGGGCCAGCGCGAGAAACTGGCGCAGCAGGAAACCCGGCTGCAGCAGTTGATCGCCGAACAGCGCGAAGCCGAGCGCGAGATCGAGACCGGCCGGGTCAAGCGCGAGGAAGCCGCCGAGGCACTCAACAAGGCGCAGGGCGAGAGCTACGAGGTCGGCGGCGCGCTGGCCCGGATCGAGCAGCAGATCCAGCATCAGCGCGAGATGTCGACCCGTCTGCAGAAGGCGCGCGACGAGGCGCAGACCGCGTTGGCGGAGATCGCGGCGCATATCGGCAACGACCAGTCGCGGCTGGACGTGCTGACCGCGGCGATCGACAACGACGAGCCGCGCCTGGAGCAACTGCAGGCCGAAGACGAGGCACGCCAGGACGCCCTGCGCGACGCCGAAACCGCGTTGGCCAGCTGGCAGCAGCGCTGGGACGAGCACAGTCGCGCCCAGTCCGAGGCCGCTCGCGCAGCCGATGTGGAACGCACCCGGATCGAGCACCTCGACCGCCAGGCGCTGGACGCCGACCGCCGCCGCGAGGCGCTGACCGGCGAACGCACCGGACTCGACCTGACTGCGCTGGCCGAGGCATTTGCCGGCATCGAGGAGCAGCACGAGACCCGCAAGCTCTCGCTCGACAGCCTCACCGAGACGCTGGAAACCCGGAAAAGCGACGTCGGTGGACTGCAGGAACAGCAGCGCGGCATGCAGTCCGAGCTGGCCGAGGTGCGCAAGCAGGCGCAGGCCGCGCGAGGCCGGCTGTCGTCGCTGGAAACCCTGCAGCACGCCGCGCTCGGGCAGGAGCAGGGCGCGGCGCTGGACTGGCTGAAGGCGCGCGGGCTGGATTCGGCTACGCGTGTCGGTGAGAAACTCGTCGTCGAGGACGGCTGGGAAAACGCGGTCGAAAGCGCGCTCGGCCAGTTGATCGAGGGCGTGCTGGTCGAGGCGCCGGAGACGCTGGTCGATGCGATCGGCGAGCTCGGCGATGGCCGGCTGGCGCTGGTCGCCGCGCAGAACGATTCCGTCGATTTCGCCCCGACCTCGCTGGCCTCGAAGGTCCGCGGCCCGCTGGCGATCCGCCGGATCCTGTCGAAACTGCATGCCGCCGAAGACCTGCAAGCCGCGCGTGCGCTGCTGCCGGGGCTTGGCGATGGCGAATCGGTGATCACCCGCGACGGCGAGCGCCTCGGTGCCGGCTGGGTGCGGGTGTTGCGCTCGGGTGCCGCCAAGCAGGGTGCACTGCTGCGCGAGCGCGAGATCAACGTGTTGCGCGACGAGATCGAAACCCTGCAGGCGCGCGAGCAGGAACTCGAGTCCGGCCTGACCCAGATGCGCGACCGCCTGCTCGCCGCCGAGCAGCAGCGCGAGGACGCCCAGCGCACGCTGTACATGACCCACCGCAGCGTCTCCGAACTCGCCGGCCAGTTGCAGAGCCAGCAGGGCCGGCTGGATTCGGCACGCGGGCGGATCGAAAAGATCGAAGCCGAACTGGCGCAGTTGTCCGAGTCGCTCGACGCCGCCCGCGAGCAGGGCCGCGAGGCGCGTGGCCGCCAGGAAGAAGCGGTCATGCGCATGACCGAGCTGGAGGACACCCGGCAGGCGCTCGACGCCGAACGCCGGCGCCTGACCGAGGCCCGCGACCAGGCCCGCACCATGGCCCGCGAGTCGCGCGACACCGCCCATTCGCTGGCACTGACCCTGGAATCGCAGCGCGCGCAGATCGCCTCGCTGACCCAGACGCTCGACCGCATGGGCGGACAGCGCGGCCAACTCGATACCCGGCTCGGCGAATTCGCCGCGCAACTGGCCGACGGCGACGCCCCGGTGGTGCAGTTGGAAGAACAACGCCAGGTCGCACTGGAACAGCGCGTAGACTCCGAACAAAAACTCACCGCCGCGCGCACCACGCTCGACGGCATCGACAACGATCTTCGCCGCTTCGAACAGACCCGCCAGCAGCGCGACGAGCAGGCCCTGCAGCAACGCGAGGCGATCGGCCAGCGCCGGCTCGACCAGCAAGCGCTGGTGCTGAAAGCCGAAACCCTGAGCGCGGCGGTGATCGAGGCTGGCTTCGTACTCGAAGACGTGGTCAACACCCTGACCGAGGACATGCAGCCACAAGTCTGGGAACGCACCGTCAACGAGCTCGACGCCAAGCTGCGCCGGCTGGAACCGGTCAACCTCGCCGCGATCGCTGAGCACGCCGAAGCCGCGCAACGCGCCGAATACCTCGACGCCCAGAACACCGACCTGACCAGCGCGCTGGAAACCCTCGAGGACGCGATCCGCAAGATCGACCGCGAGACCCGCGGCCGCTTCAAGGACACCTTCGACCGGGTCAACTCCGGCGTGCAGCAGCTGTACCCGCGGCTGTTCGGCGGCGGCCACGCGTATCTGGAGCTGACCGGCGACGACCTGCTCGACACCGGCGTGGCGATCATGGCGCGCCCGCCGGGCAAGCGCGTGTCCAACATCTCGCTGCTGTCGGGCGGCGAGAAGGCGATGACCGCGGTGGCGCTGGTGTTCGCGATCTTCCAGCTCAACCCGGCGCCGTTCTGCCTGCTCGACGAGGTCGACGCACCGCTCGACGAAGCCAACGTCGGCCGCCTCGCGGCGATGGTCAGCGAGATGAGCGAGCAGGTACAGTTCCTGTTCGTGACCCACAACAAGGCGACCATGGAAGTGGCGCAACAGTTGTCGGGCGTGACCATGCGCGAGCCGGGCGTCAGCCGGCTGGTGTCCGTCGACCTGGCCGAGGCGACTCGCCTGGTCGGCGCAGCCTAGTCTTCAAGGAGTAACCATGTCCGACGTGACCCTGCTGCGGATCGGAATCCTGATTGCCGGACTGATCCTGATCGCCGCGATCGTGTTCTTCGGCCGCCCACGCAAACCCGGGCAGGGCAAGCGCGTGGCCCGCGAGGATCGCGCCGAGGGCGAGCGCCGCGAACCGACCCTGGGCGAGCAGTTGGAACGCGAGCCGGGTGGCGGCAGTGGCGTGGCCGGCGAGTCGACCACCCAGGCCGAACTGGAACTGTTCGACCGCACCCTCGATCCCGCCGCCACCGCGCCGGCGACCAGCGAGCTGGGTCGCCGGGTCAGCGAGGACTTCGACAAGATCGTGACTGTCTATCTCGCCGCCCGAGCCGGCGAGAAGTTGCATGGTCCCGACATCGTGGTTGCGGCCGAAAAGGCCGGGCTGGTGTACGGCTACATGGGCGTGTTCCACCGCCTGGTCGAGAACCACCCCGAGCGCGGCCCGGTGTTCAGCGTGGCCAACATCCTGAAGCCGGGCAACTTCGACATGGCCGACATCCAGTCGCTGCAGACCCCGGCGATTGCGTTCTTCCTGACCCTGCCGGCCCCGGTGCCCGCGCTCGATGCCTGGGACACCATGCTGCCGACGGCCGAGCGCATGGCCGAGCTGCTCGGCGGCATCGTGCTGGACGAGCAGCGCGAAATCCTCGGCCGCCACCGCATCGGGCAGATCCGCGACGACTTGCGCGCCTACGACCGCCAGCGCGAAGCCCCGCCGCTGAGCAAGCCGACGCGCTGGTGACTTCCGCCAGGGCTGCACGCTCTGTGTAGGAGCGGCTTCAGCCGCGATCTGGAATCGTTCACCCGCACCGACTCCAGATC
>JBOHYB010000039.1:0-31573 GCA_050737695.1 Lysobacter sp.
TGCTCAACGGCCGCGAGCAGGTCAGCGTCGGCCACAACCGCGGCGTCGAGTTCGACCAGTACCCGTCCGAGCTGATCAGCGCGGTCACCGTGTACAAGACCCCGGACGCCTCGCTGGTCGGCCAGGGTCTGTCGGGCACGGTGGACCTGCAGACGGTGCGGCCGCTGGCGTTCCCCGAGCGGGTGATCTCGCTCAACGTGCGCGGCGAGAAGAACTCGCTGGGCGAACTCAACGATGGCTACGACGACATGGGTTACCGCGTCAGCGGCTCCTACATCGACCAGTTCGCCGACGACACCCTGGGCGTGGCGATCGGCTACGCGCGGATGGATTCGCCCGGCCAGGCCGAGCGCTGGGAATCCTGGGGTTACCCGAGCGACAACGCCGGCGCGCCGGGCAGCTTCCTGATCGGCGGCAGCAAGTCGCAGGCCTCGTCGGTGGAGAACATCCGCGACGGCCTGATGGCGGTGATCGAGTACAAGCCGAGCGACAGCTACTCCTCGGTGCTGGACGCCTACTACTCCACCTTCGACAAGTCCGAGACGCTGCGCTTCATGGAGACCGGCCTGGCCTGGGGCGCCGGCACCAGCCTCAGCAATGCGGTGATCGTCGACGGCTCGGTGATGTCGGGCGCGTTCGAAGGCGTGCGCCCGGTGATTCGCAACGACAAGAACACCCAGGAGGACGAAATCTTCGCCGCCGGCTGGCGCAACGAGTTCACTTTCGGCCCCGACTGGACCGCCGTCGCCGACGTCAGCTACTCCAAGGCCGAACGTTCGGAGATGCTGCTGGAAACCTACTCGGGCCTCGGCCACGTCAGCGGCGCGCGCACCGACAGCGTCGACTTCGTGATCGACCGCGACACCGGGCTGCCGCAGTTCAGCTACGGCGAAGACTATGCCGATCCGTCCAACCTGGTCCTGACCGACCCGGCCGGCTGGGGCCAGAACGGTTTCATCAAGTATCCCGGGGTCGAGGACGAGCTGACCTCGTTCCGGCTCAGCGCCAAGCGCAGCTTCCTCGACGGCATCTTCAGCAGCGTCGAGTTCGGCCTCAACTACGCCGACCGCGAGAAGCTGCGCAAGAGCGGCTTCGAGGGCTTCCTGCGCTTGCCCGGCGGCGCACTGGAGATGGCGATCCCGACCGAGATGCTGACCGGCAACGCCGACCTGGGTTTCACCGGCATCCCGGGCATCGTCGGCTACGACATCGACCGCGTGCTCGGCCTGTACGACATCGAGCAGCACAGCCATCAGGACATCGCCAACAAGAACTGGACGGTCAACGAGAAGATCGCCACCGGCTTCGTGCAGTGGAACATCGACACCGACCTCAGCGACACGGTGTCGCTGCGCGGCAACGTCGGCGTGCAGGTGGTGCGCACCGACCAGAGCTCCGACGGCCTGATCGTGCCGTTCGGCGATGCCGACGCGCCGGTGGCGCTGGCCGGCGGCGACGAGTACACCGACATCCTGCCGAGCCTCAACCTCGCGTTGGGCATGCCGTACGACCAGACCCTGCGCTTCGCCCTCGGCCAGCAGATGGCGCGGCCGCGGATGGACGACCTGCGCGCCAACCAGAACGTCAGCATCGACGCCAGCCAGGGCGTCAACGGCGAGTGGCGCGGCAGCGGCGGCAACCCCGAGCTGCAGCCGTGGCGCGCGACCGCGTTCGACGTGTCGTACGAGAAGTATTTCGGCGGCCGCGGCTACTTCTCGCTGGCCGGCTTCCACAAGGACCTGCAGTCGTACATCTACAACCAGACCGTGGCCTACGACTTCAGCGGCTACGACTCGCGCGGGTTCGATCCGGATTCGCCGATCGGCGAGTTCACCACCCCGCAGAACGGCGAGGGCGGCATCCTTTACGGCTTCGAGACCGCGCTGTCGATCCCGCTGGACCTGCTGTGGCAGCCGCTCGACGGCTTCGGCGTCATCACCAGCTACTCCAGGACCAAGAGCGCGATCGATCCGCTCGGTCCCGACGGCGGCGACGAGCCGCTGCCGGGCCTGTCGGAGGAGGTGTCCAACATCACCGTGTACTACGAGAAGAGCGGCTTCTCGACCCGGGTCAGCCAGCGCCACCGCTCGCCGTTCCTGGGCGAGGTGCAGGGCTTCGGCGGCGACCGCCAGAAGCGCTACATCGACAGCGAGGACATCGTCGACTTCCAGGTCGGCTATGCGTTCGCCGAGGGCACCCGGCTGCAGGGGCTGTCACTGCTGCTGCAGGTCAACAACATCACCAACGAGCCGTACCGCGAGTACTTCCCGGACTCGAACAACCTGCCGCGAATCTTCAACGAGTACGGCCGCCAGGTGTTGCTGGGCGCCAGCTACAAGTTCTGACCGTCGGACCCCGTGGTTGGATACCCGCCCCCTGTCGGCTCGCGCCGGCAGGGGGTTTTCTTTGGTGGTGCTCTTGTAGGAGCGGCTTCAGCCGCGATCGGATGTTTGGTCGCGAGCGCCGATTCCAGATCGCGGCTGAAGCCGCTCCTACAGGGGCGCGGGGCGGCGGCGGACTGCATACGTATTCAGCGCGTCCACGTTGATGCTGCGGTGCGAACCGGGGTTAGCGTGGGCCGATCGACGGGGAGGACGTGCGCTTGATCAACGGTCTTGATGGCGGCGTGGTACAGGTTTCGGTGTTCGCGGCATTGACCGCGCTGGTGGCATTGCTGACCTGGTGGCGCTGCCGCCGCGCGGTGCGTAGCGGCAATGCCTCGCGCGACTACTTCCTCGCTGGCGGCACGCTGGCGTGGCCGTTCATTGCCGGCTCGCTGCTGCTGACCAACATCAGCGCCGAGCAGATCGTCGGCATGAACGGTGCGCAGATGATGCTGGTGGCGTGGTGGGAATTCGGCGCCGCCGCCGGCCTGCTGGTGCTCGCCCACGTGCTGGTGCCGATGTACTACAAGTACAACTGCACCACCACCACCGAGCTGCTGGAGAAGCGCCTCGGCGATCCGGCGCTGCGGCGGGTGGTGTCGGTGCTGTTCCTGCTGGGCTACATGTTCATCCTGCTGCCGGTGGTGCTGTACACCGGCGCGGTGTTCATGAAATCGATGTTCGGCCTGCAGATGTCGGTGCTGACGATCGCCGCGCTGTTCGCGCTTGGCGGGTTGTCCTACGCCGCGTTCGGCGGGCTGCGCGCGATCGCGATCTCCGACACCTACAACGGCCTCGGCCTGCTGGTGATGGGAATCGCGGTGACGGTGTTCGCGATGATCGCGGTCGACTGGGACCTGTCGGGCATTCCGGCCGAACGCTGGACCCTGATCGGCGACAGCGACTCCGACATCCCGTGGCACACGCTGCTGACCGGGATGGTGTTCATCCACATCTTCTACTGGGGCACCAACATGGTGATCGCCCAGCGCGCGATGGCGGCCAAGTCGATCCGCGAGGCGCAGAAGGGCATCTACGCGGCGGCGGCGTTCAAGCTGCTGACGCCGCTGGTGGTGATCGTGCCGGGGGTGATCGCGTACAAGCTGTACGGCGATGTCGGCGATGTCGCATTCGGCCGCTTGGTCGGCGACGTGCTGCCGCCGTGGCTGTCGGGGGCGTTCGCGGCGGTGATCACCGGCGCGGTGCTGTCGAGTTTCAACTCGTGTTTGAACTCGGCGTCGGCGCTGTACACCTGCGACATCCACCTGGCCAAGGTCAATCCGGATGCCGACGTGAAACGGATCGGGCAATGGGTGGCGGTGGTGTTCGCGGCGGTGTCGGTGGCGATGGTGCCGCTGTACCAGCATGCGCAGAGCATCATCGCGACGCTGCAGCAACTCAACGGACTGTATTCGATGCCGGTGCTGGCGGCGTTCGTCGTGGCGGTGGTGTTCAAACGGATCGATTCGCGCGCGGTGCGGATCGGGCTGGTGTTCGGCGCGGCGCTGTATGCGGTGTTCACGTTTGCGTGGACGCCGCTGCATTACATCCACCTGATGTTTATCACGTTGCTGGCGACGGTGCTGCTGACGTGGGGGTTGAGCCGGGTGCTGGAGGGGCGTGGGGCGCGGGTGACAGACCGCGCCTGACGCCGCGCAATGATGGTGCTTTTGTAGGAGCGGCTTCAGCCGCGATCGGGAACCGTTCGCCCGCGCCGATTCCACATCGCGGCTGAAGCCGCTCCTACAGGAGTGCCGGTGTCAGGCGAGGCAAGCTCGCGCCAGCGCGCGGATGTGCTCCCAGTCGCGCGACTGCAACGCATCCTTCGGCACCATCCATGAGCCGCCGACGGTGACCACGTTGGCCAGCGCGCGGTAACGCGGGGCGGAGCCGGCATCGATGCCGCCAGTCGGGCAGAACCTGGCCTGCGGGAACGGACCGGCGAACGACTTCAACGCCGCCATGCCGCCGGCGGCCTCGGCCGGGAAGAACTTGAAGCGCCTATGGCCGTGTTCGAGGCCGCGCATCAGTTCGCTGGCGGTCGCGACCGCCGGAATCCACGGGATCGAAACCCCGCGCGCGGCGGCGTACAGCGCGTCGGTGGCGCCGGGCGAGATCGCGAACGCGGCGCCGGCCGCCGCCACCGCCTCGAGGTCGGCCGCGTTCAATACGGTGCCGGCACCGACGATCGCATCGGGAACCTCGTCGACGATCCGGCGGATCGCGGCCAGCGCGACGTCGGTCCGCAGGGTCACTTCGAGCACCGGCAGGCCGCCCTCGACCAGCGCGCGCGCCAGCGGCACGGCGTCGTCGAGGCGCTCGATCGCCAGCACCGGCAACACCGGTGCGCGTTGCAGGATGGCGTCGATGGCGGCAATGCGTTGCGCGTCCGGACGATTCATGGCGACGCCCCGTCACCGGTGCCGTTGCGCAATGCCACCGCGGCGCCGAGCAGGCCGGGGTTGGGATGGGTGACGACCTGGATCGACACCGATTCGAGGTAGGCGGCGAAGCGGCCCTTGGCGAGGAAGCGTTCGCGGAAGGCGCTGCTGCGCAGGAACGGCACGAAGCGCGGGACGATGCCGCCGGCGATCATCACCGTGCGGGCACCGTGGACCAGCGCGACGTCGCCGGCGATGCTGCCGAGGATCGCGCAGAACCGCGCCAGTGCACGGCGCGCGGCGACGTCGTGGCCCTGCAACGCCTTCGCCACGATCTCGGCCGGGTCGCGCACCACCGGCGGTGCGTCGCCGCCGGCGCGGGCGACGCCGCGCAACACCGCGTCGATCCGCGCCAGTCCGTTGCCCGACAACACCCGCTCGTAGGAGGTGCGACCGTGCTGCGCGGTCAGCCAGCGCGCGATCGCGTGCTCCTCGTCGCCGAGCGGGGCGAAGCTGACGTGACCGCCTTCGGTCTCGACCGGGTGCCAGCCCGTCGCCTCGGCGCCGACCAGCAGGCCGACGCCGAAGCCGGTGCCGGGGCCGAGCACGCTGACCGGTCCGTGCAGCGGTTGGTCGATCGGCCCGTACAGCGCAGTGCGGTCGCCGGCCTGCAGCGCCGGCACCGCCCAGGCGACCGCGCCGAAATCGTTGAGCAGAAGCAGTTGGTCGAGGCGAAGCGATTGCCGCAACTCGTCGCGGCTGAACGACCACGCGCGGTTGGTCAGGCGGATCTCGTCGGTGTTGACCGGGCAGGCCAGCGCGATCGAGGCGCGGCGCGGTTGTACGCCGACCGACGCCAGGTAGTGTTCGGCGGCGTGCTGCAGGCTGGCGAAGTCGGTGTTCTCCAGCGACTGCGCTTGCAGCAGTTGCGGGGTCGCCGCGGTCGGATCGGTCAGGGCGAAGCGCGCGTTGGTGCCGCCGATGTCGGCAATCAGTTCGAGGTTGTGGCTCACGCGTCGATCTCCGCACCCGGTAGCGGGCGCACGCTGGCGGGGCCGACGTGGGGCTCGGCGGCGGTCGGGTCGGCGCCGGCGGTGCCGGTCGGCGGCACGACGCCGGCGGCGGCGGAATCGCCGAACAGGCTGCAGGCGCCCTGCTCGGCGGTGCCGGCGTTGGCGCGCATCAGTCCGAACAGTTCGCGGCCGAAGCCGACGTGGCTGTGCAGCCGCGACGGGCAGGCCAGCGGTCGCGCCTGCAGTTGCGCCGCGTCGACCTGCAGTTCGATCACCCCTTCCTCGGCATCGATATGGACGATGTCGCCGTCGCGGATGCGCGCGATCGTGCCGGCGTCGGCCGCCTCCGGGGTCACGTGGATCGCCGCCAGCACCTTGCCCGACGCGCCGGACATGCGGCCGTCGGTCAGCAATGCGACGCGCTGGCCGCGGTCCTGCATCACCCCGAGCGTCGGGGTCAGCATGTGCAGCTCGGGCATGCCGTTGGCGCGCGGGCCCTGGCCGCGCACCACCGCGATGAAGTCGCCGGTCAGTTCGCCGGCCTTGAACGCGGCGATCACCGCGTCCTGCGAGTCGAACACCCGCGCCGGTGCGGTGATCGCGCGGTGCTCGGGTGCGACCGCGGAAATCTTGACGATCGCGCGGCCGAGGTTGCCGGCCAGTCGGCGCAACCCGCCCTCGTTGTCGAACGGTTCGGCGCAACCGCGCAGCACCTCGCGGTCGAGCGATGCCGCCGGTGGCTCGCGCCAGCGCAGGCTGAGGTCGTCGAGGTATGGCTCCATCGCCTGTTGGCGCAGGTCGCCGCCATGCACGCAGGCGATGTCGGGATGCAGCAGGCCGGCATCGAGCAGTTCGCGGATCGCGAACCCGAGGCCACCGGCGGCTTGGAAGTGGTTCACGTCGGCGCGGCCGTTCGGGTAGATCCGTGCCAGCAACGGGGTCACTTTCGACAGTTCGTCGAGGTCGTCCCAGTCGATCGACACGCCGGCCGCACGAGCGATCGCAACCAGATGGATCGCGTGGTTGGTCGAGCCGCCGGTCGCGGCGAGGCCGACCATCGCGTTGACCAGCGCCTTTTCGTCGACGGTCTGCGCCAGCGGAATGTAGTTGTCGCCAAGCGCGCTGATCCGCAATGCCTGCTCGGTCGCCGCCACCGTCAGCGCATCGCGCAGCGGCGTGCCCGGATTGACGAAAGCGGTGCCCGGCATGTGCAGGCCCATCACTTCCATCAGCATCTGGTTGGAGTTGGCGGTGCCGTAGAAGGTGCAGGTGCCGGGGCCGTGGTAGCTCTGCGACTCGGCCTCCAGCAGTTCCGCGCGGCTGGCCTTGCCTTCGGCGAAGCGCTGGCGCACCGCGGCCTTGTCCTTGTTCGGCAGGCCCGAGGTCATCGGCCCGGCCGGCACGAAGATCACCGGCAGGTGGCCGAAGCTCAGCGCGCCGATCAGCAGGCCCGGCACGATCTTGTCGCACACGCCCATCAGCAATGCGGCGTCGAACATGTCGTGCGACAGCGCCACCGCGGTGGACAAGGCGATGGTGTCGCGCGAGAACAGCGACAGCTCCATGCCGGCGCGGCCCTGGGTGACGCCGTCGCACATCGCCGGCACGCCACCGGCGACCTGCGCGCTGCCGCCGACCGCACGGGCGGCGGCGCGGATCAGGCTCGGGTACGGCTCCAGCGGCTGGTGCGCGGAGAGCATGTCGTTGTAGGCGGTGACGATGCCGATGTTGCCGGCGTGGCCGGCGCGCAGGGTCGGTTTGTCGTCGCCGGACGCCGCGAAGCCATGCGCGAGGTTGCCGCAGGCCAGCTGCATCCGCGCCGGGCCGGTGTCGCGCGCCGCGTCCATCCGTCGCAGGTAGTCGGCGCGCGGGCCACGGCTGCGCTCGATAATGCGTTCGGTGACGCGGGCAATGGTGGGATGCAGGCTGATCACGGACTCCAATGTACGTGCAGTCGCGCGGTCGCGTCATGCAGGAAGGCGGCGAGGGGGTGTTGCAGCACGTCGCGCGACGCCGCCGCCTGCCGCAGCACCGCGCGCTTGGCGGCGCCGACGATGGCCAGGTGCAGCGAACGCGCGCGTAGCAGCCGCGCGGCGGTCAGGGTGATCCGCGGGTACGGCGCCTCGGGGGGCAGCGGTTGCGGGTCGATTCGACAGGCCTCGACCGCTGACATTGGGTCCAGCGCCTCGGCCAACCCGGGCACCCCGGGAAACAGCGAGGCCGTGTGCGCGTCGGCGCCCATCCCCAGCACCACCGCGTCGAACGGCTCGGGGTGGCGTGCGATCGCCGCACGGGCATGGGCTTGCGAGCGTTGCGGGTCGCCATCGGTGGTGGTCAGTGCGAGCAAGTCCACGCCGTCGGCGGACTCGAACGCGGCGCCGATCGCCGCGAGGTTGCAGGCGCGATGGTCGTGCGGCACACAACGCTCGTCGGTCGGCACCAGCGTCACTTGCGACCACCGCAAGTCGCTCGCGGCCAGCCGGCGGTACAGCGGCAACGGCGTGCTGCCGCCGCCAAGCGCGAGCCATGCGTGGCCGCGCGTGGCCACGGCGTCGGTGCAGGTCACCCGCAGTTGCTCCGCGAGGCTGGCGGCCAGTGCGTCGGCGTCGCTGTAGTCATGTTCGACGAAACCCATCAGCGCATCACTCCCGGCATCGTCGTCATTCGCGCCAGGCATGCCCGTGGCGATCGGTCAGGGTCACCGCGCTGCCCGGCCCCCAGGTGCCGGCCGGGTAGGCCTTCGGCACCATGCCGGTCGCCCGCCAGCCGTCGTGGATCGCGTCGACCCATTGCCATGCCGCCTCGGTTTCATCGCGGCGCACGAACAGGGTGCCGTTGCCCTCGATCGCATCGAGGTACAAACGTTCATACGCCAGCCGGCGCCGGTGCGTGGCGAACTGCTCCTGGGTGTCGAGGTCGAGCGCAACCTGCGACAGCTGCAACCCGGCGCGGTCGAGTCCCGGGGTCTTGTGCATCATCCGCAGCTCGATGCGCTCCTCCGGCTGCAGCCGGATCAGCAGCGCGTTGGGCTGCAGCGGCGCGCCGCCGTGGTCGAAGATCGAATGCGGCACGCTGCGGAACTGCAGGTAGATCTCGGTGCAGCGCTGCGGCAGGCGCTTGCCGGTGCGCAGGTAGAACGGCACGCCCTTCCAGCGCCAGTTGTCGATCTGCGCGCGCAGGGCGACAAAGGTCTCGGTGTCGCTCGGACGTCCCCGGCCGCTATCGGACAATTCGTCGCGATAGCCCGGCACCGCGATCCCGCCGACCGCACCGGCGCCGTACTGGCCGATCACGGTTTCGGTCGCGACCTGGTCGCGGCCGATCGCGCGCAGCGAGCGCAGCACCTTGATCTTCTCGTTGCGCACCGCGGTCGGCTCGAACTGCGACGGCGGCTCGATCGCGACCAGGCACAGCAGCTGCAGCAGGTGGTTCTGCAGCATGTCGCGCATCGCGCCGGAACCGTCGTAGTAGTCGCCACGTCCCTCGACCCCGACCGTCTCGGCGACAGTGATCTGCACTTGTTCGATATGCCGCGCGTTCCACAACGGCTCGAACAGCGCGTTGCCGAAGCGCAGCGCCAGCAGGTTCTGCACGCCCTCCTTGCCGAGGTAGTGGTCGACCCGGAACACCCGTTCCTCGTCGAACACCCGGGCGACGCCGTCGTTGATCGCGATCGCGCTGGCGAGGTCGTGGCCGAGCGGCTTCTCCAGCATCACCCGGGTGCCGGCGCCACCGAGCCCGTGCGCGCCCAGCGAGTCGCAGATCGACGCATACCAGCGCGGCGCAGTGCTGAGGTGGTAGACGATGTCGCCGTCGCGCAAGCCGGCGGTGGTCTCGCACAACGCGCGCAGCGAGTCGGCGTCGTCCAGCGACACCGGCTGGTAGTGCAGGCGTTGCAGCAACGCGGCGAGCGTCGCCTCGTTACGTTCGGCGTCCGGCACGTGGCGGGCGATCGCCTCGGCCACCAGCGCGCGGAAGCCCTCGGCGTCGAGCGCGCTGCGTGCGGTGCCGAGGATGCGCAGCTGCGGCGGCAGCAGGCCTTCGCCCTCCAGCGCCAGCAGCGACGGCAACAACATGCGCTGGGCGAGGTCGCCGGTGGCGCCGAAGATGGTCAGCAGTGACGCGGGCGCGGCATTCATCGCAAGCTCCGTGCGGGGAATGCGCAGGGTAATGCGGGCACGCGATCGGTGCACCTGCATACGTTTGCAGGCGCCGCGAACTCAACCGCCCGGCGGCAGCGCGCCGCCGTCGATCCACGCCCACGCCACCGCGGCCAGCAACGCCACGATCGCCCGGGAATCGAATCTGCCCGGGTCTCCGCCGCGGCGGAGACCTCAGTGTGGACGCGGAGCAGGTCGCGATCCGGCGGCTGCCGTCGCGTCATCGGCCGGCCGCGTCGTGTCGTCCCGCGCCAACTCCGGCGCGGCCACCGGCACGGCCAGCCGTTCGACCGGATCCGGGCGCCCGGGCGGGCGATGCCCCGGCGACGGCAGGTGCCAGCTGTGCGGCCGCGGCATCACGATGCCACCTCGCGGAACGGCGGCTCCGGCGCCAGCACCAGTCGCGAACCCTGGTAGCTCCACGCGGTGTAGGCCATCTCGGCGACGTGGATCCAGTCGACCCGTAGCCGCGCGTAGTTGCGCGCCCAGCAGGTCGACAGCGCCGGTTCGATCTCTACCCACGGCCGGCTGCCGAAGTAGGACCGCGCCTCGATCCCGATCGTGCACGCCGCGGCGAGCGCCGCATCCATCAGCCCCGCGGTCGCCGCGGCCTTCGTCTTGCGGGTTGCCGCGGGGTTTGCCGTCGCCATCTTCATTGCCAGCACCGTGTCCTTCGCATCGGACGACCACCGTAGGCGCGTCGGCATTAAGCCCGGGTCAATTCACCCGGCCTGAACCGGGCGGCAGATCGGGGCACGTGGGCAATAGCGCACTTGGCGCCAATTCATGAATCAAAGTTCATACCCATCAAGGGCGTGTCGCAACTTTGCTCTTCTCCTGCATGTCGTTGGGATAAGGCTGTCGGGACGGGGTTGCAGATGTGGTCCAGTCCGCAAGCCTAGGACCGGATGTGGCGAGCGTGCCGGCCCGGAAGTGTTGGATATCGATAGTAACTAGATACCAAATCTGTCATTAATTGGTTGAGTATCGATAACACGTCGCCATGTTCGCGCAGTTTCAGGCCGCGATCGGTGCTGTTATCAACCGTATCTGTCCTTTGTTCGGCCTTGCTATGTGGTGGTAGGCTCAGGCCATGTACGCAGGCACCGACGATGAAGATACCCATTTAAATGGGAGCTTGAAAGTTTAAGCCGTTGCGAAAGTTTCGCGCGTGGCCTGGCATGCCGCGTTGTGTCGCTATCGAATCTGAAGATGCGGCAATATGCTGTGGGGCTCGTAATCGAAGCCGATGACTTCGGTTCCGACGGTGAACAGAATCTGCTTTTGAAGCCATGACGATCAGTCGATCGGCCTATGCAGCTGTCTCCTTGCAGGGAATATCAAGCGCCGACCAGAACGTTCACCAATAGCCTGACCAAGGGAAATTACGTATTGCCGCATGTCATCCGAAATCCTGTTGGAGCGAGGATGGTGTCGTGCAATGAAGCCGCCATCGGTGTGATGGCCGGTCAACTTGTCAGTCAATCAAAAAGGAGTAATTGAATGAACGCAATTCTGTCTCTTCAGGCCCTCGAACTCGATAGCGTCCGGGACGAGGAGGGCAACAGCGGCGTCAGCAACAACTGCACCTCCGGCAGCAGCGTCAGCAATCACTGCGGCGGCGACTCGGATCAGCTCGAGCGGTTCTGATCCAGATGCGCCGGCGCCGGCATCTGCCGGCGTCGGCGTTCGATCCGGGCGCGCTGGAGTCACGCGCCGTGAAGGCGATGCCCCAGGCGGCCTGCGGCAATGCCGGGCCGGTGTCGCATGGGCGGCTCGCGGAGCCGGCCGGAGCCTTGCTCGGGTCAGGGCGGCTGAACCCCGCGGCAATATTGGGAATCCGTGCATTCGCAGCGCGGATCGGGCGGAACACTAGTCTTCTCACGGACCCGATGCCGGGCGGGGGCGTGGCGCCCCGCCGCGTCGTCATGAGCCGGGCCCGTAGCATGGGAGTTCAGACAAGCATGTTGCATACGCTGGCCAACAAGAAGTTTTTCGAAGACATCGAAAACATAGAGCACACCGATGACTTCGAAAAGCTGCTGAGCCCCCTGCTTCCTGAAGGCTGGGAAACGCGTCTCTCGGGCGTGTGGCTGCATGCGCGACACCCCGAGCATCGCCTGCCCGCGCAGGGATTCAAGATCCATTTGTCGACGACGCCGTCTGCGGCCACGGACGTGATACGAGCGGCATCCAGGGTGTGCTTCGACAATAACACCTCCTTCAAGGTGTCGCGCGACCCACGCATGCTGTCGATCATGAACTCCAAGCACTACCCGCGCGGCAATGCCGGGAAGCTGATGACGATCTACCCGGTGAACGAAACGCATTTCCGGGCCCTGATCAAAGAGGTGCACGAGGCAACGGAGCACTTCAAAGGTCCCTATATCCTGTCGGACAAACGATACGGAAACGCGGGTGTCGTCTACTACCGGTACGGCGAGATCTTGTCCAAGGCGAGGAGGACGGTTGCCGGATACAAGCAGAGCCAGCTGAGTGCACCGGACGGATCCGCATACAAGGAGGTACGTCTCCCGTACTACCGCCTGCCGCCGTGGGTGAGTGAACCGTTCCCGGTGGAACCCGAGGTCGGCGCGGCCGGCAATGGCCTGATCGGGGGCCGTTACAAGGTGGAGAAGGCGCTTGCGTTCTCCAATGGCGGCGGCATCTACAAGAGCGAGGACACGGTCTTGGGCCATGACGTCGTGCTCAAGGAGGCCAGGCCGTATACCGCCCAGTTCCAGCTCGAAAGCGAGGACATCGACGCGTTCCGCCTGCTCGAGCACGAGCGCTTCGTGCTGGGCAAGCTGGAGGGCATTCCCGGCGTCATACGGCTGTTGGACTTTTTCACTGAGTGGGAGCACAAGTTCCTGGTGGAGGAACACTTCGACGGCACCCCACTCAGGCGCTATCGGGCCAGGAACGACGTCAACCTCCTGCCGTTCGACGGCGATCGCGCCCGGGCGGAAAACTACTGCGGAAAGATCGCTAGGATCTTCGTTCCCCTGATCGATACGATCTCGCAGATCCATCGGCGCGGCGTAGTGATCGCGGACCTGTCGCCATCGAACATCCTGGTGAACCCGGAGTCGCTCGAGGTCAGGATCATCGACTTCGAGGGCGCGGTCATCGACCAGGGCATCCTGCCCGAGGAGTTCGCCGCCCGATGGGCCACACAGGGGTTCAAGCACGAACGCAGAGAAGCCACCCGCAGCGTGACCCAGGACGACGACTGGTACGCCCTGGGGATGGTTCTGTTCAGCACGATCCTGCCCATGCAGGAACTGTTCGACTTCGAGGCGTCGAACAAGGAACTGTTCCTCGCTACCTTGTGCGCGACCGCTGCGTTGCCGGTAGAGGTGGAAGAAGCCATCCGGTGCCTGTGGGCATCGGATGCCTCCGGGGCGGCGGACCGTCTGCGCATGGTGCTGGCGCAGCTGTCGGCTGATCCCTCACGTGATGAAGATCCCTCGACCGCCAGCGGTCTGGACGAACAGGTGCCCGAGATCATCGAGGGCATCGACAGGTTCATCGACGTCACCTGCGGCCCGAATCGCAGGGACAGGCTGTGGCCGCCGGATCCCGAGGTCTTCGCGACGAACCCGCTGAGCATCGCCTATGGCGCCGGCGGTCCGCTGCTCTACAAGATCTCGCGCGGGGCGGAGATCCCCAAGGAGCAGAAAAACTGGTTCCTCGCGGCCATCGAAGAGCACGACGACCTTCCACCCGGCCTGTATATCGGTCGCGCCGGGGTTGCCTACCTGCTGTTCCTGCTCGGCGAGCACGAGCGGGCGATGCGCGCCCTCGAGGCCGCCTGTAGCTCCGGGCTGGTGGGCGAGGATCCGGGGCTATTTCACGGCGATGCCGGCATCATCCAGGCCTGCCTGCTGTCCCGTCGCTGGGCTTCGCGGAACGAGACTGTTGACTGGGCCTGCGCGATAGCGGACCGACTGGTCGAATCGGCGAGTGCCTGCGAAGGCGGCGTCTGCTGGAACCCGGTAGACGACCGCCAGCGACAGCTGGGTTTCGCCTTTGGAGGAAGCGGAATCGCCTTCGCCCTCCTGGGCTTGGGAAAGGCGGCGGATCGCGCACGCTACGTGGAGGTTGCCCGGGCCGCGATGGAAGGCGAACTCGCGTCCGCTTTCGAGCGGGACGGGCGGCTGGTGTGGGGAGCGGACACGGACAGTGCCGTATCCGAGCCCTACTGGCTCCATGGAGGCAGCGGCGTCGGGACCGCGCTGGTCCGGTTCCATGCCGAGCTCGGTGAAAGCCGCTACCTGGATCTGGCCGCTCAGGTCGCCGAAAGCAGCTACTCGCGCTTCACGGTGCATCCGGGGCAGTTCGAGGGCATGAGCGGAATCGGCGAGTTCATGCTCGACATGTACCAAGCGACCCGCAACGATGCCTACTTGGGCCGCGCCAAGGAACTTGCGCGCAGCATCTGCCTTTACAGGGTGAACGGGCAGCAGAGCGTCGGGTACCTCGGGCGCGGACTGCGGCGCCTGAGTTGCGACTACGGTTACGGAGCCGCGGGCGTCGGATGTTTTCTGCATCGCCTCCACAACGGCGGATACCGTGCGCTGCATGACGTGCGCGGAGCAATGGAGATATCGTGAACCGGCCATGCTGATACCCCCGCAAGTTCGCCATCTTCTGGTTTCCCTCGCGCGTCAGCGCTGGCGCCGGCTGTTGATCCTGTTCCTGTTCTGCACCGTGCAGACGGTGGTGGCGACCGCGGGCGACCCGCTGGTGTTGAAATGGCTGGTCGACAGCCTGGCCGCCAGGGACCTCAAACTGTTCCTGATCATCGGTGTGTCAGCGGTCGTCTTCTACACCGGCACCCGGGTTCTGGACTATGCCTATTCGATACTGAAGGCCAAGGTCCGTCTAGCGATAATGGCCGACTACAGTGAGAGATATGCAGAGCTGTATTACCAGCAGCCTTTCTCCGACATCCGTGGGCATGACAACGGCTATTACACGGGCAGGATCTTCGATGAATCCAAGGAGTTGGCCGGAACGCTCGATACCGCGATAGACATCTACCGGTCGGTGATCGGGTTCTTCAGTGCGGTCGCCGTGTGTCTGTGGCTGTCCTGGCAGCTGGCGCTAGTAGTCACGGTCGTCGTTCCGTTGTTGCTGTATATCGCGCAGCGCTTCACCAAGAAGATCACGTCGTCCAGCTCCGAAGTCCAGGAGACCGAGGCCTACGTCCGGGACACCCTGGGTCGGGTGGTGTCGAGTTACAGGCTGTACTTCAACGTCGTCGAAGCCAAGCTGCCGTTCACGATGCTCAGGGCGAGCATCGGTAAAAACGTCGATGCCCGGCTCGACCTCAACAAACATTCTGCGCTGTTCCGGATGGCCAGCGGGATATCGTTGTCCTACGCCGAAATGGCCGTCATGCTGGGGGCTGGATTCACAGTCATCGCCGGAAAGATTTCGGTCGGCGGGTTATTCAGTTTCATGAGCGCGTACTGGAAGTCGGTCAATGCCGCGCAAAGATTGATCGATCTCGCGCCGCAGATGGGCCGGCTCGAGGGCGTCGCGATGAGGCTGCGCGACTTCGAGCAGTCGGCCAGTACCGAAATCGGCGCCTCGTTGAGAACCGAGCACGATCGGATCAGCTTCGACGACGTCAGGATTTCCCTCGGCGCCGATCGCGTCAGCAACGCGCTTTCGTTCACATGGCGTCTGGGCGACCGGGTGCTGATCGTCGGGGCGAACGGCAGCGGCAAGTCCACGTTGATTGATGCGATCTGTGGCCTGCGGCACCCGGCGGGCGGATCGCTTCGCACCCTGAGCAAGGGGCTGGTCAGCTGCCAGTTCACGGAAGCGACTTTTTTCCCGGGGACGGTCAGGCAGAATCTGGAAGAAGTGGCCGGCAACGATGCTGACGTCTGCATGAAGAGGCTGGGGCTGCTCGATCGCGGGGATCTGCAGCCTTACCTGCTGTCGGCGGGCGAACAGAGGAAGCTTCAGATCGCGATGGTCTTGGCCCGGGAGTCGAGCTGTTACGTGTTCGACGAACCGCTATCGAACTTGGACGTCGAGAGCAAGGAACAGGTCATGAAGCTGATTCTGGAACGGGCTCAAGGCAAGCTGCTGATCGTCGTCATGCACGGCGATGTGGAGTGGCACTCGAACTTCAATCTCCGCTTCGACTTGTCGTCGCCGGAGGAGAGCGCACGCCGTCGGCGAGCCTCCTTGGCCGCGGTCGAGTGAAGCGGCGCCATTGCCGGCCGGCCTGCTGCCGGAAACGGAGCCGGCAGGCGTCACGCCAGGTTCAAGCAGTCGCACGGATGGCCGCCGTCTTTCGTCCGATGACCGTCCCACGATCAAGATCCGGGCCTCCAGCGGGCGCGATTCTGCTGGCCTCCCGGTATGCGCGCCGCGCACCGATGCCCGTGGCCGGGATCGCCGTCGCGCCGCACCCAGTCTGGCCGCGATTCGCTGCCCGAGCGTCCAATTTCGGATGGCGAATGTCCGAAATCGGACGCTGTGGGGTGAAGGCCGGATATTGAAGCTTTTATAATCAATAGTTTATGTAAAACGACGTTAGCCAAAATGTTGGCACGCGATATGCGTTTCCCAGAGCTATGGATATTGTCAAACCCTCCCCCGCGAACAAGTGGCGCCGCTTCTCATGGCGCTGGGTCGCCGTTCTCGCCGTCCTGGCGGTGGTGGCGTTCGGAGTCTTCGGCATGGGACATGCCGTGCCGAGCGCAACCCGCAGCGAACTGTGGATAGATACCGCCGAGCGGGGGGAGATGCGGCGCGAGATACGGGCCACCGGCACGCTTGTGCCGCGCGACATACGCTGGATCGTGGCCGGCGCGACGGCGACCGTGCAGCAGGTGAGCGTGCTTGCGGGAGCGGACGTCGAAGCCGACACGGTGATCATGAGCCTCGTCAATCCCGAGTTGCAGGCTAGTCTCCAGAAGGCCAGGGCTGCGTTGGCGGGCGCGGAAGCCGACGTCGCGGCGACGCGCACGTCCCTGACCTCGCAGCTACTGGATCAACAGGCGGCGCAGGCGCAGGCCGCAAGCGACTGGCAACTGGCGCAGATCAAGGCCCGGGCTTACAGGCGCGCCTACGAGGGAGGTGCGATGTCCGGCATTGACGTGCAGGAGAGCGAGATCGCCGAACAGAAAGCCCGCGACCGCGCCCGCATCGAAGGAGAGCGGGTCCATGCGGTCCGGCAGAACCTGGCCGCGCAGCTGCGGGCCGCCCAAGCCGGCCGCGACGAGGCCGCCATTGCGCTGGACATCGCGCAGCGCCAAGTCGAGGCGCTGCAGGTGCGTGCCGGCATCGACGGCATCCTGCAGCAGGTCGAAGTCGAGCCGGGACAACAGGTCGAGGCCGGCGCCAAGCTGGCGCGCGTGGCGCGTCCGGACGACCTGATCGCGCGCCTGCAGGTGCCGGAACTGCTGGCCAAGGACCTCGCCATCGGCCTTCCGGTCAGGGTCGACACCCGCAACGGCATCGTCTCTGGACGCTTGACAAGGGTCGACCCCGCGGTCAGGAACGGCAGCGTCGTCGTCGACGTCGAAATCAAGGACGCGCTTCCGGACGGCGCACGGCCGGACCTCAGCGTGGACGGTGCGATCCTCTTGGGCACGCTGAAGAACGTGGTCAGCATCCGCCGTCCGGCGTTGGCCGTCCCGGGCGGCGAAGGCTTCCTGTTCGCCCTGCGCCCGGGCGAGCGGAAGGCGCGACGCGTGCGTGTCCTCTACGGACCGGCTTCCAGCGATCGTATCGAGATCCGCGAGGGAATGAGCGCTGGCGACCAGGCAATACTCTCGGATACCAGCCGCTGGAACGACTACGACAGTCTGCGGATCCGCTGACAAAAGGAGATTTCCGGATGGAACAGGTTTTTTCGCCGCTGATCGAACTGAAAGGGGTCGGGAAGGTTTTCAGTACCGACGAGCTGGAAACGCATGCACTGTCCGATGTCAACCTGGAGATTGCGCAAGGCGACTTCGTCGCGATCACGGGGCCGTCAGGCTGCGGAAAGTCGACCCTGCTGTCGATACTTGGACTGCTCGATTTCCCCAGCACCGGCAGCTACAGCCTCGGGGAACACGACGTCGTGGGTCTCGACAAGCGGGCGCGGGCGAGCGTGCGGAATACCCAGATCGGGTTCATCTTCCAGGCCTTCAATCTGATTTCCGACCTCACGGTCGAGGAGAACGTGGTACTTCCTCTGACCTATCGCGTCGACTACAGCCGCGCCCATGCCCAGAAGCGGGTGCGTGAGGTGCTCGAGCTGGTCGGGATGACCCACCGCGCGCGCCACTATCCGGGCCAGCTGTCCGGTGGCCAGCAGCAGCGCGTCGCCGTCGCGCGCGCCCTGTCGGGCGAGCCGGCGATACTGCTGGCCGACGAGCCGACCGGAAACCTCGACAGCCATAACGGCGAGGCGGTCATGCAGCTTCTGGAGGAACTGCACCGGGGTGGCGCGACGCTCTGCATGGTCACCCACGACCTGGCGTTCGCCAGGCGGGCTTCGCGCATCGTGCACATGCTCGACGGCCGCATCGTCGACGAAGATACCTTCGAACGGCTCAGGCACGAGCGCGACATGCCGATCCCCGCCCTGCAGGAAGTCCTGGGATGAGCCGGAGTCGCTTTTGGATGGACGATTTCATCCAGGCGTGGCGTGGGCTGTTGCGCCGACCTGGTTACCTTTTGCTCGCGGTATTCACGCTCGCGCTCGGCGTGGCGACCTCGACGACCGTGTTCTCGATGATCAATCAGGCGCTGCTCAAGCCGCTGCCGTTCGAACAGCAGGACAGGCTGGTGACCCTGGGAATGCAGGGCGTGGGCGACAGTGGTTACATGAGCCAGAACGTGGCCGCCCCCGCCTTTCTCGGTGCGGCCAGGCAAATGCAGACGATGTCGTCGGTCGGCATGGTGCTGAGTCGGACGCGAACCACGAACGTCGCGATGGCGGATCGGGCCGAGGTCGTCTCGAGCCTGGCGGCCGACCGCGGATTCCTGCGGACCCTGGAGGTGCGACCCCTGCTCGGACGCAATTTCAGCGAGCTCGAGGACCGGCCCAATGGTCCGTCCGCGGCGATCATTACCTACGACTTGTGGCAGCGTGGATTCGGCAGTGATCCGGCGATCGTCGGCAAGGGACTGCTCGTCGAGGGCAGGACCGTGCCGGTGGTCGGCGTGTTGCCGCAGAACTTCGTGTGGCCCGACCGTTTCGACGTGCTGCTTCCTTTGCAGCCGGATGTCGCCAGCACGTCCACCGCGACCAACGAGTACATCATCGGCCGCATGCGGCCGGACGTCTCGCTGACCGCCGCGTCCGCCGAAGCGGATGCGGCGATGAGGCCAATGATGGCGGAACAGATGCGCTCCGACGACGCGCGGGAGCAGTTGGCGAGGGTCCGCTTCAGTGCATTGTCGCTGCGGGAGAGCGTTTACTCGAGCCGATCCGGAAATGTCCTGTGGATGTTCCTGGCGGCCTCGCTGTGCGTCTTGGCCATCGCCGCCTTCAATCTCGGCAACCTCATGCTCCTGCGCTGCCTGGCGCGCGATCACGATGCCGCGGTACGTGCGGCGCTGGGAGCGTCGAACGGGCGGTTGGCGCTGCCGGTGTTCGCGGAGGCGGCGCTGATCGGCCTGCTCGGGGCGATCGGCGGCGTCGTGCTGGCGTGGTTCGGGCTGCGGCTGCTGGGCAGTTGGGTACCGCCCGAGTGGTTGCGCGGCGAGACGCCCGGGCTGAGTGTCGGCGCGCTGGTATTCGCCCTGCTTGCCGGCGGCATCGTCGCCCTGTTCGGCGCCGGCCTGGGCATCCTGAGAGGACGTCGACGGTCGGCACTGGCCTCGCTCGGGCGCGAAGGGCAAGTGGGGCTCAGCCGGGGCGCGGGCCGCTTGGCGCGGGGCCTGATCGTCGTCCAAGTGGGCGTCGCGGCGATGCTGCTGCTGGGCGCCTCGTTGTTCGGGCTGAGCCTGAAAAAGCTCTCGCAGATGCCGATGGGCTTCGAGAGCCGATCCATCGTCACATTCACCCTGTCGCCGGTACGAGCCGAGTTCGCGGAAGCCTCGGCGGTCAAGCGGCAGACCCAGGACGTAATCCGGATATTGGGGCGTGAGCCGGGCGTCGAACTGGCCGGCGCGTCCACGAACCTGCCCACCGGCTCCCAGTTCAATATGTACGTGGAGCTGCCGGACGGGCGGGGGGTCAGCGTCCAGTATCGGCCGGTGACGGCGCAGTTCTTGGAAATCTTCGATATCCCGCTGCTGATGGGACGCGGTTTTGACGCGTCGCTCGACCAGGCCGGAAGCGAACCGGTGGCCGTCGTCAGCGAGGCGTTCGCCCGCGAATATCTCGATGGCGACGCCCTGGGCCGAGTGGTGCGGGTGGCCGATGGCGGAGACAACAGCTTCACTGCGGTGAGAATCGCGGGCGTGGCTGGCGATGTGCGCCAGTTCGGACCGGCGCAGCCCGCGCCGCCGATACTGTATGTGGCGCTCAACCAGATCAGCCCGGAGCTGTGGACGTTGCTGCGCGATTACATTCCGCTGCGCTACGCGGTCAAGGTCAGGCCGGGGATGGAAGGCCAGTTCGCCGGCCGCCTGCACAAGCTGATCCGCCAAGTGTCGCCGAACCAGCCGATCACCGATGTCGAAACGATGCGGGCCGTGGTCGCGGCGACGACCCACGACCAGAAGCTCAACCTGCTGCTGGTCGGCCTGTTCTCGGTACTGGCATTGCTGCTGGCGGCGGTGGGGCTGTATGCGGTCATGGCGGTGGCCGTGGCCGCGCGTAGGCATGAGTTCGGCGTCCGCGCTGCCCTCGGCGCGCCACCGGGACGGCTGCTGCGCCAGGTCCTGATGGAGGGCGGGCGACAGCTGGCATTGGGTTTGGCGATCGGCCTGGCCGCGGCGTTGGCGACATCGCGCCTGCTGCAGAATTTCCTGTTCGACGTCGACGCGGCGGATCCGATGGCCATCGCTATCGTGGTCCTGGTGCTGGCGGGCGCGGGACTCGCGGCCTGTCTCCTGCCGGCGATGCGCGCCGACAGAGTGCCGCCGATGCAGGCCCTGAGAATGGATTGAATCCCGCGGTACGCAGGCGTCCGCGATGCCGTCGTGGCGCCTGTATCGGCGAGCCGCGTGACGCGCGGCGCAAGCCGGCAACCTATAGAATCGGTCCATGGGAAAAACCATGGAGCTAATGCCCATTATCCTGGTCGTCGACGACCAGGCGGCGGTACGTGACGCCCTGCGCCTTCTGCTCAAGAGTGCCGGCTATGCCATGGTCGGGTCCGATTCTCCCGAAGCGGCGATCGGGCACCTGCGCAGCCAGACCTTCGCGGCGGCGATCGTCGACATGAACTTCCGCACCGACACCACTTCGGGCCTGGAGGGGTTGGGCCTGATCCATGCGATCGCGACGGATGCGCCCGGCTTGCCGGTGATCGCGATGACCGCATGGGCCAGCATCGACCTGGCGGTGGAAGCGATGCGCCGTGGGGCTTCGGATTTCATCGAGAAGCCGTGGCAGAACGCCCGTGTGCTTGCCGTGCTGCAATCGTGCATCGAGCTGCGCCGCAGGCGCCGCGAGGCGGATCATCTGAGCGCCGCCCAGGCTCTGGCACTGGAGGACGCCGATGGTGGCTTCATCGCGATGTCGGCGTCGATGCGCTCGCTGATGGAGGACCTGAAGCGGATCGCCGGCAGCGACGCTAGCATCCTGCTGCTGGGCGAGAACGGTACCGGCAAGAGCCTGATCGCCTCGCATGTCCACCGCTGGTCGCCGCGTCGCGACAAACCGTTCGTGAAGATCGACATCGGCGGACTGCCGCCGACCCTGTTCGAATCGGAACTGTTCGGACACGTGCGGGGCGCATTCACCGATGCGCATAGGGACAGGGTCGGGCGTTTCGAGGTCGCGGACGGGGGGACGCTTTTTCTTGATGAGATCGGCAACCTGCCTCCGGAACTGCAGCCGAAATTGCTACGCACCCTCGAGAGTGGCGAGTTCGAACGGCTTGGGGCCTCACAGACCCAACGGATGGACGTGCGCGTGGTGGCCGCCACCAATGCGGACCTGGCGTCCGAGGTCGCGGCGGGACGCTTCCGGCAGGACCTCCTGTATCGGCTCAACACCTTCGTCGCCTTGGTCCCGCCATTGCGGGAGCGCGAGGGAGACATATTGCCGCTGGCGCGCTTCTACCTTTCCCAGGCCGCCAGGCGCTACCAGCGGAACGGACTCTCGCTGGCCCCGGAGTCCGAAACCGAGCTGTGCGCGTACCGGTGGCCCGGAAACGTCCGGGAATTGGCGCACGTGATGGAGCGCGCCGCCCTGCTGGCGCAGAGCAGCGAAGTCGTCCCGACCGACCTGCGTCTGCACGACGGCATGATGGCGACGGCGCCGGGACTGGATGGCCTCCCACTCAAGGACGCCGAGATCCTACTGCTACGCCAGGCGCTCGTCCGGCACCACGGACACCTGCAGCGCGTCGCCGACCAGTTGGGAATCAGCCGTCAGAGCCTGTACAGGCGCATGGAAAAGCACGGCATCCGTAACGATGAAGCGGTGTACTGAGCGGCTGGCGATGCGTCAGGTGCTGCCCGTGCTTCCGGGACTGGTCGGGTTGGCGCTGGTGCTGTTCGCGGGCACGCCGTCTCCAACAGCCTCCGCCGTCCTGCTGGTGCTGGTAGTGGTGACAACGGTGCTGGCCATCCGCGGCATCGCGCGCAATGATCGCGACCACCTGCGTACGATCGGGAACCTGCTCGACGCCCTCCGTGAAGGCGACCATGGGGTGCGTTCCTCCGTGCGGGGCAGTGACAGGAGGACGCTTCTGTCGGAACGGTTCAACGCCCTGGCCAAGCACCTGCACGACGAGCAGCGTGCGCAGCAGGAAAGCCTGCACCTGCTGGCCAACGCCCTTGCGGCGCTCGATGGCGCCGTGTTCACCTTCGACCTCGGCCGGCGCATCCGCTGGGTGAATCCGGCCGGCGAGGCGCTGCTGGGACAAACCGCGGGGCCATTGCTGGGCCGCCATGCCGAGGAGATCGGGCTGGCGCCGTTGTTCGAGCTGCCAAGCGGCACCATCCACGCGCAGATATTCGAAGGCGCAAGGGGGCGCTGGCAGATCAAGCACGCCGCGCTGCGCAGCCGCAGCCAGTCCGGGTGGATGCTCGTGCTGCAGCCGATGGAACGCGAGTTGCGGGAGGAGGAAGCACAGGCGTTCAGGCGCGTGCTGCGTGTACTCAGCCACGAGGTCAACAATTCGATGGCGCCGATCGCCTCGATCGCGGACACGCTCGGTCGCCTGCTTCCGCCCGCCGGCATACCCTTAGAAGGGGAGTTTCGGGACGACATGTGCGATGGCCTGCAATTGATCGAACAGCGAAGCCGATCGTTGCAACGGTTCCTCGGCGGGTATGCCCGGCTGGCGCGCTTGCCCGCACCGCGCATCTCTCCATTCCCGTTGCGGTCCCTATGCGAACGGGTGCAACGGCTGATGGACGACGCGCTCGCGCTAGACATCGAGGATGGGCTGTGGCTGCGCGCGGAAATGGACCAGACCGAGCAGGTCCTGATCAACCTCGTGCGCAATGCCCTGGAGGCCGGCGGGACGGCGCCGGTCAGGCTGCGCGCCCGCGCGGAGGGGGGGCAGTGCTGCATACAAATCATCGACGACGGTGCCGGGCTTCCGTCCAGCGATAGCCTTTTCGTTCCGTTCTTCACGACCAAGCCGGGCGGGTCGGGCATCGGATTGGTGCTCTCGCGCCAGATCATCGAGGCCCAGGGTGGGACTTTGGTGCTCAAACCGGGGGCCGGTGGTCGCGGCGCCGTCGCCGAAGCGATCCTGCCGTTGCACGATCCTGCACAAGCGCCCCACGCCGCCGCGGCCGACCGCAGGCCTGTGCCGGACGCGTGAGGTACAGCCAGCGGTACCGGCCGATATTCGGTCGCGGCTACTACCATCAGCGCCAGCGGCCAGTGGACCCAGCCCTTGGGTGCGTCTGCCGAGACCTCTTGTTGACAACCGGGGATATAGCTATGGTCAGTAGCTATTTCGATAGTCTTGACAAGGAGTTGTCGTGCTTTCTATTGGAGATCGAATAAGACAGATCCGCATGTTCGAAAAATTATCGCAAGCGGATCTGGCTGCCATGGTCGGAGTAAGTCGCAGTGCAGTCGCTCTATGGGAGCGCGTCGACGGCAACTGTCCTAGTGTCGAACATCTCGCCCGCGTCGCAGTAGCGACAAAGGTTTACTTCGAGTGGTTGGCCACAGGAAGGGGAGATATCCGACCCAGCGACAGCGCGGCCCTCACGATGGCCGTTCATGGACGGGATTTCGCCCAAGATGAAGTGGAGGACAGGGTTCTCGCCTCGCTCCGGCGACTCTCGCGCCGCCACAAGCTGATGGCATGCAACGTGGTCGATGCCATGGTCAAAGCGTAACCCTTCATCCGGGGCTCGCACACCAAGGTGTATCCACCGTTCTGCACACGAGGCGCAGGCACGACCCTGAATGGGACGTGTAGTTCCTGAACTTCGAAGTACACAATTCAGTTGCGATTGGGTCGCCCGCCGGATACTGCGATGGTCCGGACCGACCTGCCTCCCCCGACAGGCAAGCCACCGCGGTCCGGCCCCATCAAAAGAAAGAGGCCCAGACCTTATGAAGAAGTCATTGCTTGCCCTGACCCTCCTGGCCACCACCCCGTTCATGGCTTCGGCCGCCGAGGGTGTGTCCTACAACTACGTCGAGGGCGGCTACATCGCCACCGAGACCGACAGCGGCCTCGACGCCGACGGCTGGGCGGTCAACGGTTCCGGCGCGATCGCCCCGAACTTCCATGTGTTCGGCGGCTACGCCGGGCAGAAGACCGACGATTTCGTGGTCGGCCCGGCCCGCTTCGAAGGCGTCGACATCGACCAGATGCGCCTCGGCCTGGGCTACAACCACGAGATCTCGCCGCGCGCCGACCTGCTGACCCGCATCGCCTACGAGCGCTCCGAGGACGAGTTCGACAACTCGCTCGACGGCTACAGCGTCGAGGCCGGCGTGCGCGGTGCGCTGACCCGGAACCTGGAGGGCTATGCACTGGCCGGCTACGAGGACGGCAGCGATTACGACGGCGACTTCTACGGCCGCGTCGGCGCGCAGGTGAAGTTCAACCCGATGTGGGGCATCACCGGCGACGTCAAGTTCGTCGACGGCGCGACCCAGTACTTCGTCGGCCCGCGCATCACGTTCTAAGCGACACCCGCAGCACCGTAGTACCCGCGACCCTCTCTCTCCCCCTGATCGTCGCGATCGAAGCCCGGCTCCGGCCGGGCTTTTTTTGTGCGCGCAGTTTGTTAATTCGTGAAAGTTTCGTTAAAGTTTGCCGCTGCCCGCGAGGCGGGTCGCATGCCAAACCCAAGGAACAGGAACCCCATGAACAAGCAGATCGCACTGGCCGTCGTGCTGGCCACCGCGTCGTTCGGCGCCAGCGCCGGCGGCGTCGACTACACCTATGTCGAGGGTGGTTACGCCCGGATGGACATCGAGAGCGAGGAGGCCGCCGACGGCTTCCAGTTGCGCGCCTCGGCAGCCGTGGCGGAACACGTCTACCTGCATGGCAGCTACTCCAGCGTGGAAGCCGACGACTTCGATATCGAGATCGAGGAAAGCCAACTGGGCGTGGGCCTGCGTTCGGACCTCGGCGAGCGCGCCGACTTCATCGCCGAGCTGGGCTATGTCCGTTACGACTTCGAGGTCACCAACGTGCTGGGCGTCAGCGGTTCGGATGCCATCGACGGCGGCCGTCTCAGCGTCGGCCTGCGTGGCCTGTTGGCCGATCGCGTCGAAGGCTGGGCCAAGGCCAGCTACAACGACGGCGGCGATTTCGACGGCTCGTTCTCGGCGCTGGTCGGCGTCCAGGTCAAGTTCAACCCGAACTGGGGCGTATTCGTCGAGGCCGAGAGCGGCGAGCTGCTCGAGGACGTCGATACCACCAAGTACCTGGTCGGCGTGCGCGCGAGCTTCTGATCGCACGGTTGTCGGCGACAACGAAAAACCCGGCTTCGGCCGGGTTTTTCGTGAAAGGACCAAGCGGCTTTTTGTAGGAGCGGCTTCAGCCGCGATCGGAAATCATTCGCTCGCGCCAACTCCAGATCGCGGCTGAAGCCGCTCCTACGAGCGCAGGAAGTCCAATCGGACAAGAGCCTTGCCGAGAACGCGTTCAGCCCAACAGCGCGCTCGGGTACTCGGCTTTCTGCTCGCGCGCCATCAGCTGGCGCAGGCCTTCGCCGGGGGTGATCTCGCCGTGCAGCACCGCATGCACCGCTTCGGCGATCGGCAACTCGACCTCATGGCGGCGGGCCAGGCGCATGACCTCGTCGGCGGTCTGCACCGATTCGACCACCTGGCCGATCGCGCGCACCGCCTCGTCGATGCCCTGCCCCTGCCCCAGCGCGAGGCCGAGGCGGCGGTTGCGCGAGAGATCGCCGGTGCAGGTCAGCACCAGGTCGCCGAGGCCGGCCAGGCCCATCAGGGTCTCGGGTCGGCCGCCGAGCGCGCGGTTGAGCCGCAGCATCTCGTTGAGGCCACGGGTAATCAGGCCGGCACGGGCGTTGAGCCCGAGCTGCATGCCGTCGGCGACACCGGTGGCCACGGCGAGCACGTTCTTCATCGCGCCACCGAGCTCGGCGCCGAGCATGTCATCGCCGGTGTAGGCGCGGAAGCTGGGGCCGTGCAGGACCTCGGCCACCGTCTGGGCGAACTCGGGCGTGTCGGAATGCACGGTCAGCGCAGTCGGCAGGCCGAGCGCGACCTCCTTGGCGAACGACGGCCCGGTGACCACCGCCAGCGGCACGCCGTCGCCGAGGACTTCGGCGGCGACCTCGTGCAGGAAACGGCCACTGCCGGGCTCGAACCCCTTGGTCGCCCACGCCACTCCGGCCGCGGCCGGCCGGTGCGGGGCCAACGCGCGCAAAGTGTCGGCGAACGCGTGCGACGGCACCACCACCAGCACCAGGTCGGCACCTTCAAGCGCGGCGGCCAGGTCGGTGGTCGCGCGCAAAGTGTCGGGCAGGGCGATGTCAGGCAGGTAACGGGCGTTGTGCTGGCCCTGGTCGATCATCGCGATCGCAGCCGCGTCACGCCCCCACAGCACCGTGCGGTGACCGTGGCGGGCGATCAGGGCGGCGAGCGCGGTGCCCCAGGAACCGGCCCCGAGCACCGCGACGCGGGTCGCGGCGGGAGCGTCCGATTCGGCGTGCATGCGCGGCCGGTCAGGCGTTGCCGGCGGTCTCGGCGTCGGACGTCAGGCCTTCGGCCTGCTTCGCCGCGCGCTGGCGCAGGCCTTCGGCATACAGCGCGTCGAAGTTGATCGGCTGCAGGAAGAACGGCGGGAAACCGCCGGACTGGACCAGGCTGCTGATCAGCTGGCGCACGTAGGGATACAGCACCGACGGGCAGTGGGTGCCGAGCAGGTTGTCCAGTTGCGCCGGCTCGAAACCGTTCATGGTGAACACGCCCGCCTGCTTGACCTCGACCAGGTACAGCGACTTGTCGCCGGCGTTGCAGGTCAGGGTGACGCCGAGGGTGACCTCATAGGCGTTCTCGTTGAGGCGCTGCACGCTCTGGTTGAGGTTCATCTGCAGCTGCGGCTGGGTCTGCTCGCTGAACGCGGCCGGGCCGGCCGGGACTTCGAACGAAAGGTCCTTGGTGTAGATCTTGTCGACCGTGAACACCGGGCCGGTGGCGGCAGCGTCGGCCGGTGCGGCGGCACCGTTGAGGGTTTCTTCGGACATCTCGAACTCCAGCGTAGGGCGGTAAAAAATCAAGTATGGCACGCGTGGAACCGTGCCCCCCGGGTTCAGGCATGGGGGGCCATCAGCGGCGTTGCAAGGGTTCGGACGCTTGCGCGATCAGCGACGACCCTTGACCAGCGGCAGGTCGGCCTGCTGCCAGGCCTGGATGCCGCCCTCGAGCCAGTGGACCTGTTCGAAACCGGCCTTCTTCAGCCGCTTGGCGGCATCGGCGGAGGCGTGGCCGTTGCGGCAGGTGACCACCACCGGCAGCGCCTTGGCCGCCGACAGCAGCTTGTTTTCGGGGTCGAACTGGCTCGGCTGGACCGACTTGCTGCCGGCGATGTGACCCTTCTCGAACTCGGCGCTGGCCGACAGGTCGATCACCAGCGCGTTGTCGCGGTTGATCAGCCCGGTCAGCTCGGCCGGACGCAGCGCCTTGTAGCCGCGGAACAGGCGCATCACTTCGGTGTAGGCGATCGCCAGGGTCAGGCCCACCAGGCCCAGCGAGAGGTACGGGTGGCGGCCGGCGAAGGCCAGCAGTTCATCGAGGGTCACGGCATCACGACAGCGGCAGCGGGGCGGCGATTGTCGCAGAAAGCGCCGCCCCGCTCATGCGCGCCTTGCTATTGACCCGCCCAAAGGTCCGGCAGGCCGCTGGTGTTCCACCAGACCTTGCCCTCCTCGTCCCAGCGCCAGACTTCCTGGTAGCGGACCTGGCGCTGCTCCATGGTGTGCTGGTTGATCACCCCGATCTCGATGCTGCGCACCGCGGTGCCGGCCTTGATGTTGCGGTTGGCGCCGACGTCGCGATAGGACGAGATCTTGATCTGCTCGTAGCGCTTGCGCTCCAGGTCGGTCAGCGGATCGGTCTCGCGCCGTTCGGGGTCGACCAGATTGAGCGCACCGCCGAAGTCGCCCCAGCGGATCGCGCCGGACCAGGCGTATTGGGACTCGTCGAGCGCATTGGCGGCCGGGCTGGAGTTGGTGCAGCCAGCAAGCCCGAGCAGGCACGACAGGATCAGGACGGTCAGGCGGGCGGTCAGGTGCATGGGCGCGCTCCAGGACGGTGACGAAGCGGCCATCGTAACGGCCAGCGGCCGGATGCGGGCGACCGCGGCCTCACTTGGCGATGGCGACGTAGCGCGCGGTGAACGTGGTGGCGGGACGGCCGTCGGCCAGCGGCACCCGCGCGACCAGATGGGTGCGGGCGCGGCCGCGCTGGCGCAGGGTCTTGAGGAAGTCGGCCCAGTCCTCCCCCTCGGCCAGGCTGGCGCTGACCTCGAGGTCGCCGAACAGCGGCGCGAGATAGCGGACCTGGCTGTCGGCGACGAACACGTCGGCGTCGATGTCGGCGGCATCCAGTTGCAGCGATACCAGCCCCCACGAGGCCAGCGTCATCATCGAGGCCAGGCTGCCGCCGAACGCGCACCCCTTGTCATTGACGTGGCGCGCCAGCGGCGCGTGCAGTTGCAGGCGCTGGCCGTCGTAGCCGGCGATCCGCAGGTCCATCACCGCCACCGGCGGCATCGACTGGTAATGCTGGAGGAGGCGTTGCAGGGCGTCGCTGTGGGGCATGTTCGACCTTGGCTGGAGGGGGCGCGGGCGGCATCGCTATGCTGGGGCGATGTCGACCGACACTGCTCCGGAATGGTACGTGATCTCGTTGCGTCCCCGCGGCCAGCACGCGCCGATGCGGCGTGCGGCGGCGCGCCGCGGCGGTGCGGTGATCGCGCTGTCGCCGTGGGCGCTGCAGCTGCGCGACGACGCGGTTACCCGTGCCGCCCTCGACGCCGCGCTGGCGGCGCCGCAGGTGCTGGTGACCAGCCCGGCCGCGGTGCGCGCGGCGAGCGCGCTGCAGCCGCTGCGGATGCGCGACGGCCAGCGCTGGTTCGCGGTCGGCGCCGGCACCGCGGCGGCGTTGCGGCGCGCCGGCATCGGCAGGGTCGCCGCCCCTGCGCGGATGGACAGCGAAGGCCTGCTGGCACTGCCCGGCCTGCAGCGGTTCGACGGCGACGCGATCGGCCTGCTCACCGCCCCCGGCGGTCGCGGCACCCTGGTGCCAGCCTTGCAAGCACGCGGCGCCGAGGTCCGCCGCGCCGACGTCTACCAGCGAGTCGCGGTGCCGCCCGCGCCGCCCGCGCTGGCGGCATTGCGCGCGATGGCGCGGCCGGCGGCGATCGCGCTGTCGAGTGGCGAGGCGCTGCAACAGGTGACGGCCGCGGTGCCCGATGACGTCGCCGCGCGCCTGCGCGCACTGCCGCTGGTCGGCGCCAGCGATCGTCTGCTCGACCTGGCGGCTACGCTGGGCTTCGAACAACGCTACCGGGCCGCCGACGCGCGGCCGGCGACGCTGGTCGAAGCCGTCGCCTCGCTGCTGCGCTGAGACGTTGCCGGCGCCGGGCCGGACGGTCCATCCGGTAGCATGGCGACACTTCATCCACCGGTTCCCGCCGTGTCCGCGACCCCCGATCCGAGTCCCCGCCGCCGCAGCCGCCTGTCGACGTGGCTGCTGTTCCTGCTGGCCATGCTGCTGCTCGCTGCGGCCGCCGGCTGGTACGGCTGGCACTGGTGGCAGGCCCGCCAGGCGGCCGTCGACGCGGATGCGGCGATGCAGCTGGACGCCCTGAGCGAACGCGTCACCGCGTTGCGCCGCGACCAGCGCGCGCAGGCCCAGCGGCTGCAACAGGCCGACGCCACCAACCGCGTGCTGCGCGACGAACTGCTCGGCCTGGGCGAACGCTCGGCGATCATCGAGGACAGCTTCGCCCGCTTCGCCGATCCCGACCGCCATGGCGCCCAGGCCCTGCGGCTGGACGAGACCGAGTTGCTGCTGTCGCTGGGCCAGCAGCGCCTGCTGGTCGCCGGCGACCTCGATGGCGCGCGCCGCGCCTATGCGCTGGCCGCGGGCGTGCTCGCCGGGATCGACGACCCGGCCTACCTCAGCCTGCGCCAGACCCTCGGGCAGGAACGTGCCGCGCTCGACGCGATCCAAGCCGAACCGCGGGCGCAGGCATTGGCGCGACTGGCCGCGTTCGCCGCCGGCGTCGCCTCCGACAGCCCGACCCCGGGCGCCAGTACGGCGCCGCCGGCCGCACAACCGTGGTGGCGACGCGCCTTCGCCGGCCTCGTCGACGTGCAGCCGACCGACCGCGCGGTCGCGGTACAGCCGGCCGATATCGCGGCCGCCCGCGCCGGCCTGCAACTGGAGATCAGCCTCGCCCGCGCCGCCGCCGAACGCCGCGATGTCGACGGCTACCGCGCCGCGTTGGCCCGCGCCGACGCCTGGCTGACCCGGCTGCGGCCGGCCTCGGACGCGCGCGAACGCCAGCGCCGGCAATTGCGCGAGATCGCCTCGCTGCCGCTTTCACTTTCGCTTCCGACCCTGGGCACCACACTGCGGCAATTGCGTCAGTCGCGCACCACGCGCCAGGAGTCTTGACGATGAACCTTTTCCGCAACGTGTTGTTGCTGCTGGTGCTGGTGCTGGTCGGTGCGTTGATCGCACAGCTATTGGTACAGGACCCCGGGGTGGTGACGGTCGATTACCGCGGCACCCGCTACACCACCACCCTGGCGGCGGCGCTGCTGGTCGGCGTCGGCGCGCTGCTGGCGGCGTGGCTGGTCTGGAAGATGCTGAGTCTGCCCTTCGTCGCCCTGCGCCGACGCCGCAAGAAGGCCGCGCGGGCCAAGCTCACCGACGGCCTGGACGCGCTCGACCAGGGCCAGTGGGCGCGCGCGGAGAAGCTGCTCGAGGCCGCCGCGCGCGAACCAAGCGCCGAGGACGACGGCATCGCCGCGATCGCCCGGACCGGCGCTGCCCGCGCCGCCGCCTCGCGCGGCGAAGGGGC